>CAKTUH010000036.1 GCA_934621885.1 uncultured Collinsella sp. | reverse complement strand
TTTTTGATCTGCTCGATCTTGCGGATGCGCTCCTGGGCCTGGGCGGCCTTGGTGGGCTTGTAGCGGAACTTGTCGACAAAGACCTGCATGTGGGCGATGTCGCGCTCCTGGGCGGCGCGCTTGGCGCGCATCTGCTCCAGGTTGTCCTCGCGCTGCTTGAGGTAGCTGCTGTAGTTGCCGGTGTAGGTGGTCACGCGGCGGTTCTCGAGGGCGGCGACGTGGTCGACGCAGGCGTCCATGAAGGCGCGGTCGTGGCTGACGATGAGGACGGCGCCGTCGTAGCTGGCGATAAAGCCGCGCAGCCACTGGACGCTCTCGAGGTCCAGGTGGTTGGTGGGCTCGTCCAGAAGCAGCAGGTCGGGGTGGCGCAGGAAGAGCTTGGCCAGCGCGATGCGCATCTGCCAGCCGCCTGAGAACTCGGAACACGGGCGCTCAAAGTCGGTGACCTTAAAGCCCAGGCCAGACAGGATTTTGCGGGCGTTGCTCTCGAGCTCGTAGCCGCCCAGGTGCTCAAAGCGGTCCTGGACCTGGCCGTACTCGTTAAGGAGGGCGTCGACGTCCTTGCCCTGCTCGGAGAGCTCGGTGATCTGGGCCTGCAGCTCGTTGGCGCGCTCGCCCATGCGGCGGATTTCCTTGGCGGCGGCCATGACTTCGGCGAGGATGGTGGTGTCCTTTTGCTCCAGGTTGGTTTCCTGCTCTAGGTAGCCTACCTGGCAGTCCTTGGCGTACTGGACCTGGCCGGCGTCGGGGCTGTCGATGCCCATGATGATTTTGAGCATGGTGGTTTTGCCGGCGCCGTTGGGGCCCACGAGCGCAAAGCGCTCGCCGGGGTTGATCTGGAAGGACGCGCCGCTAAAGAGGACGCGCGCGCCGAAGCTTTTTTCGATCTTGTCGACCAGGAGGATCATGGTGCCGCCTTTGACCTTGTGTGCCTATATGAAAAAAGGCCCCAACTTGCGTTGGAGCCTCATTCAATGCTCGGGTGGAGACGAGGGGGATCGAACCCCTGACCTCTTGACTGCCAGTCAAGCGCTCTCCCAGCTGAGCTACGCCCCCGTGCGAAGAAGTACTATACGGGAACTCGGACGGCGATGCAAGGACAATTTCAGAAAAACTTTCCGCGGCGGCATGGCCGTCGCCCCGTGCCATCGGGCCTCCCCCGAGCCGCCGGTCCCATTATCGGGTCCGACCGCGAACCGCCCTGACCCCTCGTCCCAAAAGGGGGCCGGTTTACTACGATGATTCCGGGACTGCCGACCACGCCCCCGCTTTCGCCGATGTGGCAAGCGCCCTACCTGCGGTTTTGCAAACCGTAAATGCGGTGTGCTCGAGGGATGTCGATCTGTCGTAGTAAACCGGCATAGTTTTAAATGGCACCAGGCTGATTTCACTCGCAAATGAATAAGAGCTTTGGAATAACGGCCAAATTATCCCTATTGCGCGACTTATCTGCGAGGTGCCGAGAATAACCGTTGTTTAGTATTGGATTTGATCGTGCGTTGTGCGACTTGCTCGCCCATGGTAGTATTTCACGACGTGAAGTGAAGCAATTAGAGCTGGATTGCCGTAGTTAAAAATTGTGTTCACCGTATATAAGGGCTCTTGGCGCAACGGTTAGCGCAGGGGACTCATAATCCCTGGGTTCTGGGTTCGAATCCCGGAGGGCCC
>CAKTUH010000035.1 GCA_934621885.1 uncultured Collinsella sp. | reverse complement strand
TGGTCAGCAGGGCGGCGGTATGTACTAAGGCCGACAAGGTCTAGAACTCCCACCGGGAATCCGGGGGCGGGACGGGGCTTCTCTCCGGAACGTCCTCGGACATGCAAAGAGGCTCCGCATCGCGCTTCGCGCTGCGGAGCCTCTTTACGTCCTGCGGAATGTTCCGGAGAGAAGCCCCGTCCCGCCCCCGGATTCCCTACGTTTACGGCCTTGAGGTCGGCGTGGGCGGAGAACGTGGTTGTGGGGGATACGTGTCCCGGTCGCTGTTTCACGCTTTGCGTGAAAGGCGCGCTACTTTGGGATGGGTGGGGGAACGTGGCTGTTGCGGTGACAGATCTCTTTTGCTGTTTCGCGCTTTGCGCGAAAAGCACAACACTTTGGGAAGGATGGGCCACTTGGTCGAAGGCCTGTTCTGTCCTGGGCACATTGCTGGAACGTTTCCTCACCGGAAATTACCCTTGGCATACTTGCGCGAAAACCTGCTCGTGCTACACTGGCAATTGCTGTTTCAGGGCGGGGTGGAATTCCCCACTGGCGGTAAATCGGACGGTGTCAAAGGGGCGCCGTGGCGCAGGCGAGGTGCCTGCGGCCGAGCCGATGAGTCCGCGACCCGTGTGTGCGTTGGTTCGCATGCCGGCTGAACTGGTGAAATTCCAGTACCAACGGTTAGAGTCCGGATGAAAGAGGCAGGTGATCTTATGTCTGAACAGTCGCAGCATATCCATTTTGAGAACACGAATAGGTGGAGCACCAAACAGCTCGTTACCATGGCGCTGATGTGCGCCTTGGGCGCACTGTTTATGTATGTGCAGCTGCCCATCCTTCCTTCGGCGCCGTTTTTGACGTATGACCCGTCGCTGGTGCCGGCGATGGTGTGCGGATTTGCGTATGGCCCTGGTGCCGGCACTGCTGTTGCCGCCATGGCGATTGTCATCCATGCGCTCACTACGGGTGACTGGGTCGGCGCGCTTATGAACATGGTTGCCACACTGGGCTATATTCTGCCCGCGGCCATCGTCTACCAGAAGATGCACACCTACAAGGGCGCCGTGATTGGCCTGGCGCTGGGCGTCATTGCCGCTACGGCGCTTTCTATGGTTGCGAATCTGACCATTGGCGTTTGGTTCTGGTATGGCTCGGTCGATGTGATCGCCCCGCTCATGCTTCCCGCCGTTTTGCCGTTTAACCTCATCAAGACCGTGCTTAACTCGGTGTTGACGCTGGCGGTGTATAAGGCAGTCTCCAACCTCATCACGCCTAAAAAGGACCAGGTCAAAGGCCGCGCATGATTGAGTGTCGGGGCGTTTCCTTTAGCTATGACGGTGCCGCTCGGGCGCTCGACGGCATCGATCTGAGCATTAAGGATGGCGAGTTTTTCTGCATCCTTGGTGGCAACGGGTCGGGCAAGTCGACGTTTGCCAAACATCTGAATGCGCTGCTGCAGCCCGACGCGGGAACGGTGCGCGTTAACGGCATGGATGCGTCCGACCCCGAGCTGGTCTATGACATCCGCTCGACCGCGGGTATGGTGTTTCAGAACCCGGACGACCAGCTCGTCGCGACGCTCGTCGAGGACGATGTTGCGTTTGGTCCTGAAAACCTTGGGGTGGAATCGGTCCAGATTGCGCAGCGCGTGCGCGAGGTGCTGAAGGCCGTGGGTCTGGTGGGCTTTGAGCGCCACGAGACCCATGCCCTCTCGGGCGGACAAAAGCAACGCGTGGCGCTTGCCGGCGTGCTCGCCATGGAGCCGCGCGTGCTCATTTTGGACGAGGCCTCCTCGATGCTCGATCCGCGCGGACGCAAGGGCCTTATGAAGGCCTGCCGCGCGCTCCATGACCGTGGCATGACCATCGTGATGATTACGCACTTTATGGAAGAGGCTGCGGAGGCCGATCGTGTTGCCGTGTTTCAGGCGGG
>CAKTUH010000034.1 GCA_934621885.1 uncultured Collinsella sp. | reverse complement strand
CTTGGCCTTGTGCCACACGGCGTCGGCCTCGCAGGTGAGCCTGGTCCAGGCCTCGGCCTCCTCGGTGGGGATGGCGCTGGCCTCGCGCTGGTCGCGGCCGAGCACGCGAATCTCGTCGAGTAACTGCGGGTCGTCGATTTTGCCGCCTGTGACGGTCTCGCGCGCCAGCGAACGCACGAGCTCAACGGACTTTTCGCTGGTCAGGAGCTTGTGATGCTCGCCGGCAAGGGTGCCCATGGCATCGGCGCGGGCGGCGGCGCCGTTGGCGGGAGCGATGGTCGCGCCATCGAACTCGGCAATCTTGAGCAGGTACTCGCGGGTCCACAGCTTGCCCTCGAGCTTGCGGAACTTCTTGACGGCCTTTTCGGCCTTGATGCCCTTGGCGGCTTTTGCCACGGCGGCCTTGGCCTTCTTATCGAGCTTCTTTCCCATACCGTATCCTTGATCTCGCAGGCCGAGCGCCCAAGGTGGACGCGCGGCCAGTTTGCACAGCTACTTGCCTTGTACCCAGCGCGAACAAAACGGAACGCGGCGATACGCTCGCGAAATGTGCTATCCTATAGCCCAATGCGTTGACGGAGAGGGTTTTGCCCGCCGCGTCGCCGGCAAGAGAGGGAAGGTCATGGGCTGCAAGCCTTCCTGCGGTGACAAGGGCCAAGCGTTCACTCCCGAGCAGCGACCTCAACGGGCGCGCGGCCAGCGGCGGCGAAGCCCCAGTAGGGAAGCCGTGAGCCTCGCGACAAGGGGCACAGAGTGGGCACGGCGGGCCAGACATCCGCCGGGTCAAACAAGGTGGTACCGCGGAATTCAACCGTCCTTGGGCAATGCACATGCCCGAGGGCGGTTTTTTGTTACCGAACCGGGCCGCACATCCGCAGCGCCGGGTGGCTCCAGCCGCCGCGGTAAGTGGACGTGCGAGAGACGAAAGGGAAGACATGAGTCTGATTGATGATCTGGTCAAACTCGAGGAAGAGGCCAAGGAGCTCGTCGCCGGCGCCGACGACGCCGCCAAGCTCGAGGCCGCACGCATTGAGCTGCTCGGCCGCAAGGGCCGCATCACCGGCCTGATGCGCATGATGGGCAAGCTCGCCCCCGAGGATCGACCCGTCATGGGCAAGCGCGCCAACGAGATGCGCCAGCTGATCGAGGGCATGCTCGACGAGCGCACGACCGAGATGAGGGCCGCCGCCCTCAAGCATGCGCTTGAGCACGAGGCCGTCGACATCACGCTGCCGGGCATCCGTCCGCAGATCGGTCACCAGCACCTGATCAAGCAGATCATCGAGGAGGCCGAGGACATCTTCTGTGGCATCGGCTATACCGTCGAGTCCGGCCCCATGGTCGACACCTCCTACTACAACTTCACCGCGCTCAACGCGCCCATGGATCACCCGAGCCGCTCGGCCCGCGATACGTTCTACGTGGTCGACAACAACCCCGGCAGCGTCGCGCACCCCGAGGCACACGCCCACGGCGAGTCCGACGTGCTGCTGCGCACCCAGACCTCGGGCGTGCAGATCCACACCATGGAGTCGCAGAAGCCGCCCATCTACATGATCTGCCCGGGCACCGTCTACCGTCCCGACACGGCCGACGCCTGCCACCTGCCGCAGTTCAACCAGATCGAGGGCCTGGTCGTCGACGAGGGCATCACCTTCGGCGATCTGAAAGGCACGCTCGACTACTTTGTTAAGTGCATGTTTGGCGAGGATCGCAAGACGCGTTACCGCCCGCACTTCTTCCCCTTCACCGAGCCGAGCTGCGAGGTGGACGTGAGCTGCCACGTGTGCGGCGGCAAGGGCTGCAACTTCTGCAAGCACAGCGGCTGGATCGAGATCCTGGGCTGCGGCATGGTCGACCCCAACGTCCTCATCAACTGCGGCATCGACCCCGAGAAGTACACCGGCTTCGCCTTTGGCATTGGCGCCGAGCGCGTCGCGGCCCTGCGCTACGACCTGCCCGACCTCAGAACTCTCATGACGGGCGATATG
>CAKTUH010000033.1 GCA_934621885.1 uncultured Collinsella sp. | reverse complement strand
TTTCCTGCGGATTTGTCAAAAACGTTCTAATGTTATAAAAAAAGAAACATATAACAGCCCAGATGGAGAGGGTGGCTATGTTATCCTTCTCAGACGGGTGAAATCTTGGGTTTTGGGTTGCAGCGCCAAGGTGGACAAACGTTTTCCCTGCACCAACGTGCGGTGAAGAACGTAAGAAGCCGGTCGTGCAAGTCAAACATTCAAGAATTCAATAAGCAGCGGTGTGAGAGAGCGCCGCATTACACGTAACTAGGAGCGTGGTTACACAATGCAGGAGGCATGGGAAGGCTTCAAGGAAGGCATCTGGACGGGAGAGGTTGACGTCCGAGACTTCATCCAGAAGAACTACACCCCCTACGAGGGCGACGATTCGTTCCTCGCCGGCCCGACCGAGCGTACCAAGGAGCTGTGGGGCGAGGTTCTCGACCTGCTGCTCAAGGAGCGCGAGCAGGGCGGCGTCCTCGATATGGACACCAAGACCGTCACGGGTATCGTGAGCCACCCCGCTGGCTACATCGATAACGCCCACCGCGAGAAGGAGACCATCGTCGGCCTCCAGACCGACAAGCCGCTCAAGCGCGCTCTGCACGTCAACGGCGGTATCCGCATCGCTTGCCAGGCTGCCAGCCAGCACGGCTACAAGGTCGACGAGAACGTTGTCGAGCGCTACACCTTCGAGCGCAAGACCCACAACGCCGGCGTCTTCGATGTCTACACCCCCGAGATGCGTGCCTGCCGCTCGGCTCACATCATCACCGGTCTGCCCGATGGCTATGGCCGCGGCCGCATCATCGGCGACTACCGTCGTGTCGCCCTGTACGGTGTCGACTACCTGATCAAGGACAAGGAGGCCCAGAAGGCTTCCACCCCGACGGTCATGACTGCCGACAATATCCGCGATCGCGAGGAGCTGCAGGAGCAGATCCGCGCCCTCGGCGAGCTCAAGATGATGGCCGAGACCTATGGTTTCGACATCTCCAACCCTGCTACCAACACGCAGGAGGCCATCCAGTGGATGTACTTCGCCTACCTCGCTTCCGTCAAGGAGCAGAACGGCGCCGCCATGTCCATCGGCCGTACCTCCACGTTCATCGACATCTACGCTGAGCGCGACCTTGCCAACGGCACTTTCACCGAGGAGCAGATTCAGGAGTTCGTTGACCACTTCATCATGAAGCTCCGCATGGTCAAGTTCGCCCGTACCCCCGAGTATCAGGCCCTGTTCACCGGCGACCCGCAGTGGGTCACCGAGTCCATCGGCGGCATGGGTGTCGACGGCCGTACGCTCGTTACCAAGATGAGCTACCGCTACCTGCACACGCTCGAGAACATGGGCACCAGCCCCGAGCCCAACATGACCGTTCTGTGGTCGACCCGCCTGCCCGAGAATTTCAAGAAGTTCTGCGCCAAGACTTCCGTCGCCAGCTCCTCGATCCAGTACGAGAACGACGACCTCATGCGCGTCTATCACGGCGACGACTATGGTATTGCCTGCTGCGTGTCCTCCATGCGCATCGGCAAGGAGATGCAGTTCTTCGGCGCTCGCGCCAACCTTGCCAAGTGCCTGCTGTACGCACTCAACGGCGGTGTTGACGAGGTCTCCAAGAAGCAGGTCGGCCCCAAGTACCGCGCCGTCGAGGGCGATACGCTCGATTACGACGACGTCGTGGCCAAGTACAACGACATGATGAAGTGGCTCGCTGGCGTGTACGTCAACTCCCTCAACATCATTCACTACATGCACGACAAGTACTGCTACGAGCGCATCCAGATGGCTCT
This sequence comes from uncultured Collinsella sp., assembly GCA_934621885.1. The sequence continues at coordinate 850 of CAKTUH010000033.1, read as the reverse complement.
GCACGACAAGCACGTGCATCGTTGGTTCGCTACGGGCATCGCTGGCCTTTCCGTCGTGGCTGACTCCCTGTCCGCCATTAAGTACGCCAAGGTTCACCCCGTCCGCGACGAGAACGGCATCATCGTCGACTTCGAGACCGAGGGCGAGTTCCCCAAGTACGGTAACGACGACGACCGCGTCGACCAGATCGCTCACGACGTTGTGCACCAGTTCATGGAGTACATCCGCATGAACGACACCTACCGCAACTCCGTGCCCACGACTTCGGTTCTGACCATTACCTCCAACGTCGTGTACGGCAAGAAGACCGGCTCCACGCCTGACGGCCGTAAGGCTGGCCAGCCGTTCGCCCCGGGTGCTAACCCCATGCACAAGCGCGATAGCCACGGCGCCATCGCTTCGCTGTCTTCGGTTTCCAAGCTCCCGTTCCGCGATGCTCAGGACGGCATCTCCAACACCTTCTCCATCATCCCGGGCGCGCTCGGCAAGGAGGACCAGGTGTTCTTTGGCGATATCGACCTTGATCAGCTGGGCGAGTAACTATTGTTAGTGCTATACTAACAATAACGATTACTGATTAGAGCGCCGGTTTCGGCCGGCGCCTATCAATCGAAGGAGACACATCATGAAGGTTTCTGAAGTTCCCGAGACTCAGGCCGATAACCTGGTCCACATGCTCGACGCTTACGCCGAGAAGGGTGGCCACCACCTGAACATCAACGTCTTCAACCGTGAGACGCTGCTCGACGCTCAGGCTCACCCCGAGAAGTACCCGCAGCTGACCATCCGCGTTTCCGGCTACGCCGTGAACTTCCACACGCTCACCAAGGAGCAGCAGGACGAGGTCAT
>CAKTUH010000032.1 GCA_934621885.1 uncultured Collinsella sp. | reverse complement strand
GCCCTCCGCCGAGCTCTCCCGCGGCCGCGGCGGCCCGCGCTGCATGAGCATGCCCTTCTGGCGCGAGGACCTCTAAGTCTTTCCGTTTCCGGTGCGGTCCCCCTACAACCGCACCGGTTTCGCCCGTCAAACGGGCACTACTAATTTTTAGTAATTCATTTCTTCGAAAGGAAACGAACCATGGGTGTTAACCTCTCCGGCCGTAGCTTCCTCAAGCTCCTCGACCTCACCACCGAGGAGATCGAGTACCTGCTCAAGCTCTCTAAGAACTTCAAGGACATGAAGCGCGCTGGCGTTCCGCACCGTTATCTCGAGGGCAAGAACATCGTCCTGCTCTTCCAGAAGACTTCCACCCGTACCCGCTGCGCCTTCGAGGTCGGCGGCATGGATCTGGGCATGGGCGTCACCTACCTCGATCCCGGTTCGTCGCAGATGGGCAAGAAGGAGTCCATCGAGGACACCGCTCGCGTTCTCGGCCGCATGTATGACGGCATCGAGTTCCGCGGCTTTGCCCAGGACGACGTCGAGGAGCTCGCTGCTAAGTCCGGCGTGCCCGTCTGGAATGGCCTGACCACCGAGTGGCACCCCACCCAGATGCTCGCCGACATCCTGACCGTCCAGGAGAACTTCAACTACGACATCAAGGGCAAGACCCTCGTCTTCATGGGCGACTGCAAGAACAACGTCGCTCGCTCCCTCATGGTCGTCTGCTCCAAGCTCGGCATGAACTTCGTGGCCTGCGGCCCCGAGGAGTGCATGCCCGCTGACGACGTCATCGAGGCCTGCAAGCCCATCGCCGAGGCCAACGGCTGCACCATCAAGCTGACCACCGACGTCAAGGACGGCGTCACCGGCGCTGACGTTCTCTACACCGACGTGTGGGTCTCCATGGGCGAGCCCGACGAGGTCTGGGCCGAGCGCATCGCTCAGCTCACCCCGTATCGTGTCACCTCCGAGGTCATGGCTATGGCAAACCCGGGTGCCATCTTCCTGCACTGCCTGCCCAGCTTCCACGACACCAACACCACCATTGGCGCCGAGAAGTGCGAGCAGTTCGGCATCACCGAGCAGGAGGTCACCGACGAGGTCTTCGAGAGCCCCGCTTCCAAGGTCTTTGACGAGGCCGAGAACCGCATGCACACCATCAAGGCTGTCATGTACGCCACGCTCAAGTAAGAGCATCTAGCATCTCGCTCGGGGTGTATTGCTGCACACCCCGAGCGGTTTTGTCTGGTAAATATCTCGCACCAAGCGGTATGCACGGCACGGAAGAGTCGCTTTGCGCGAGATTAGTTAAATGATTTATGAAGGGGGGATGAGAACCATGACTGAGACCGCTAAGAAAAAGCGCGGTATGCCTTCATCGTTCACCATTCTTCTTGCTCTGCTGGCAATTGTCGCAGTTATTACCGTTATCGTCTCCGGCACGTCCGGCGGCGAGGTTACTGCAGCCCGCCTGAGTGATTTCTGCACCGCCCCGGTTAAGGGCTTCGCTGACGCTCTGCCCGTCTGCCTCTTCGTTATGATCCTGGGCGGCTTCCTCGGCATGATGACCGAGACCGGCGCCCTGGACAACGGCATTGCCGTTCTGGTGCAGAAGCTTAAGGGCAACGAGATCATGCTCATTCCTGTTCTTATGCTCATCTTCTCCCTCGGTGGTACCACCTATGGTATGTGCGAGGAGACCGTTCCCTTCTATGCCCTGCTCGCCGCTACCATGATGGCCGCCGGCTTCGACCCCATGGTCGGCGCCGCTACCGTCCTGCTCGGCGCTGGCTGCGGCTGCCTCGGCTCCACGGTTAACCCGTTCGCCGTCGGCGCGGCCGTCGACGCTCTGACCGGCGTTGACATCGCTGTGAACCAGTCCATCATCATCGGCCTCGGCGCCGTCCTGTGGATTGTCACCACCGCTATGTCGATCGTCTTCGTGATGAGCTATGCCAAGAAGGTCAAGGCTGACAAGGGTTCCACCATCCTGTCGATGCAGGAGCTTAAGGACGCCGAAGAGGCTCACGGCAAGGCTGCTTCCGAGGTTAACAAGGAGGTCAAGCTCACCGGTCGTCAGAAGGGTGTTCTGATCGCCTTCGCCTTCACCTTCGTCGTCATGATCGTCGGCTTCATCCCGCTGGCTGACCTCAACGAGGGCGTCGCCAACTTCTTCGACGCTGGCGCTGTCTACGACGCCGATGGCAACACCGTCGTCCAGGGCTGGTCTGCCCTGATCACCGGCCTGCCCATTGGCCAGTGGTACTTCGACGAGGCTTCCACCTGGTTCTTCCTCATGGCTATCCTGATCGGTATCATCGGTGGCCTGTCCGAGAAGCAGATCGTTAACACCTTCATCACCGGCGCTGCCGACATGATGTCCGTTGTTCTCGTCATCGCCCTCGCCCGTGGTATCTCCGTCCTCATGGCTAACACCGGCCTCGACGTCTACGTCCTCGACGCTGCCGCCAATGCTCTGGCTGGCCTGTCCGGCGTGATCTTCGCTCCCATGAGCTTCCTGGTCTACTTCGGCCTGTCCTTCCTGATCCCCTCGACCTCTGGTATGGCTACCGTCTCCATGCCCATCATGGGACCGCTGGCTGTTAAGCTCGGCTTCTCGCCCGAGGTCATGGTCATGATCTTCTCCGCCGCCATCGGTGTCGTGAACCTGTTCACCCCGACCTCCGGCGCCATCATGGGCGGTCTCGCCCTGGCCAAGATCGAGTGGACGACCTGGCTCAAGTTTGCCCTTAAGCTCATCGTCGCGCTCTCCGTCGTCTGCGCCGTCATCCTGACCATCGCCTGCGTGATGCTCTAAGTACCCAACGGGTACCCCACGGAAACCTTGACGATCCTGTAA
>CAKTUH010000031.1 GCA_934621885.1 uncultured Collinsella sp. | reverse complement strand
ATCTCCACGCGACGGCTCACCAGGTTCATAACCGGCTGGTTGCCACCGCGGTGACCGAACTTAAGCTTTTCCATCTGGGCACCGCAGGCCAGGCTGATCATTTGGTGACCCAGGCAAATGCCAAAGACCGGCACCTTTCCGATCAGCTGCTGCACCTGCTCGTAGGTCTCCACCACAGCATCGGGGTCGCCGGGGCCGTTGGACAAAAAGACGCCATCGGGATTCATGTCGAGGACCTCACTCGCGGGCGTGTCCCACGGCACGACGGTGAGGTCGCAGCCGGCGCGGACGAGGCCCTCCAGAATGCCGCGCTTCACGCCGCAGTCGTAAGCGACCACCTTGTGGCGGGCAGGAGCGGCTTCCGCGAGCGCAAAGTCATGCGTGGCGGGCAGGTCGGCAGCTGCAAACTCGTGAGGCTCGGGGCAGCTCACGGTCTTGACCAGGTTCTCGCCCACCAGCGTGGGTGCTGCGGCCAAACGCTCGGCAAGCTCATCGACGTCGAAGATCTCGGTCGAGATAATGCCCATCTTGGAACCGTTGTCGCGCAGGTGGCGCACCAGGGCGCGGGTATCGACGCCCTCGATGGCGACGATGCCGTGGGCACGCAGATACTCCGGCACGCTGACAGCCGAGCGCCAGTTGGAAGGCGTGGCGCACATGTCGCGAACGATCATGCCGCGCATGGCCGGAGCGCTCGCGGGGCGAGCGGCGTCGCCGGGGAAGGCCGACTGAACGTCGGTCTCATCGATACCGTAATTACCGATCTGCGGATAGGTCATGGTTACGATTTGGCCGGCATAGCTCGGGTCGGTCATGACCTCAAAGTAGCCCTCGAGCGAGGTGTTGAAGCAGACTTCGCTGGTCGCGGTGCCCTCGGCGCCGCATGCACGTCCATAAAAAATGGTCCCATCCTCAAGGTACAGGATGCAGGGACCGCAGGTGCCCTTGCTGGTTTTGGCCAGCATACGCTGGCAAAGCTCGCTGGGCGCGAAGGTGCGGGCAGCAGCGCCCGCAGTATGGTTGTTCGCCATAATGCTCCTTCCCGGTCTCTCTGGACCGGCTTAAAGGTTGGTAGTTAGGCCTCGCGGTATTGTAACCGCAAGTATGTGCCATGGCGTTAATTTCATCGAAATGTTTACGAAATGATAATTATGACTTTCTATGCATAATGATTTTTCTGGGGATGAAAAAATCATCCCGCGGGGCACTTGGCTCACGCGGGATGATGGCGTCTTATTTGTCCTGCTCCAGCAGATCGGACGGTGTGCGGTCGGGCTTGCCACCGCGGAAGATCTCGCGACCGTGCAGGCGATGCTCCAAGTCGCGCTCGGCCTTCTCCTCCGTGATCTTGGTCTGGCTCACCGCCGGGTCCTCGATCAGCGACGACACCGAGTTCACCTGTTTTTGGATGCGCTCGGCAATCGTATCGTCCATGCTCACGATACGCATCTTCCAGTCGATGCTCGTAGCGTTCGAGGAGCTCTTGGTCCACACGAACGTCAGAATGGCGCTCTGATGGCCTTGAGCGGGAAACATGCCAAAGAAGGAATCGTGCTGAATGTTGCTGTCCTCATCGATATAGGCGTGCACGTTATACACCACGCGGTCGATTTTATCATTGAGCAGCGCATTGGTCGCGAGCGCCGCGGCTTGAATCTGACCGTTGGACAGCAGCTCAAGCTCGTTGGCAGACGACGTATCCAGCACCGTCACCTCTACCGTGCCCGTTCGCTCGTCGGCCTCGTCGACGGTAAAGTCGAGCGGGAACTGCGTAAAGCCGTTGCCCCACTCAAGGCCGCCCTTCAGTGCCGTGGAAACGGTATCCACCGAAACGCTCTCGGAGAGGTTTGCGGTGTTCAGACGGCGCATCACACCGTAACCGATTTGCATGCCCACGATCAGCACCAAGATGGTAATGACCACGGCCATGGCGGTCTTCGTAATGGTATGGCTCACCTGCGAACCCGAAGGGTCATCCTCGGACAACGGGTCGATATGCTTGGCCTGACTCGCGCGGTCCTCGCTACGCAGCTGTGCCAGCGCCGCCTTGTCACCGCGCTTGACCGCGGCTTCCTTCTCGCGCATGCGCTCGGTACGCTTTTTGGCGAGCGTAGGATCCAAGACGCCGGATGCGTCGATTTCGGAGAATAACTCCGTCACTTCTTCCGGAGTCAAAGGGTTCTTGTCAGCCATAAACATCCTGTCATATCAATTAGTCGAGCTCGTGCGCACGCGCACCTTCGAACTGCATTCGATAGTAACGGGCATAGGTGCCGCCGCGGGCGAGAAGCTGCTCATGCGTGCCACGTTCCACAACGCGACCATGCTCGACGGTCGCAATCTCGTCGGCATGTTTAATGGTCGAGAGGCGATGGGCGATGATAATCGTGGTGCGGCCGTGCGCCAGGCGCTCAAGCGACTCCTGGACCGCCTCCTCGCTCTCGTTATCCAAAGCACTCGTCGCCTCATCCAAGATCAGGATCTTGGGGTTCTTGAGGAACACGCGCGCGATGGCGACGCGCTGCTTCTGTCCGCCCGAAAGGCGGCTGCCGCGCTCGCCCACCACGGTGTCATAGCCCTGCGGCAGCGACTCGATAAAGGTATCGATGTTGGCACGACGAGCGGCCTCGGCGATCTCTTCTGCCGTGGCACCCGGCTTGCCGTACGCGATATTCTCGCCAATCGTGCCGTCGAACAGATAGACATCCTGTTGCACCAGGCCGATGGCGCGGCGCAGGCTCTGCTGCGTCACGTCGCGCACGTCCTGGCCGTCGATGCTGATGGATCCGGCAGCCACGTCATAAAAGCGCGGCAGCAGCGAACACGTCGTGGACTTGCCGCCGCCCGAGGGGCCGACCAGGGCAATGGTCTGTCCGGGCTTGATGGACAGATCCATATGGTCGATAACGGGACGCTCGTCGGCATCGCCCTCGCCCAGCTCGACATCCTCGTAGTTAAAGCAAACGTCGCGATACTCCACGGCGCCGGCGGTCACCTGCAGGTCCGTAGCGTCCGGCTTGTCCTGGATATCCGGGGCAGTCGAGAGCACCTCGTCCATGCGTTTAAAGCCGGCGATGGCCTTCTGATACATCTCGGCCGA
>CAKTUH010000030.1 GCA_934621885.1 uncultured Collinsella sp. | reverse complement strand
TGCTCTACAGTCCTGCTCACGACGGAGGCCACATTAAGTGGCCTCCTGTTCGTGCGGAACTCGCGATAAACTTCATCCGTGCCCGACCTCGCGGGGAACCTACCAAAAATGGACAGGTTTATTTTGGTCGGTTTTATCTAAAGATATGCTATTGCTTCTATCTACAAATCTGAAATCTGACTACTGATAAGACTGTCTAACTAAATAGCGAGCGGCGCTAAGCAGCCCTTTTGCTTGCGCCCGGGAGGGCCGCATATGAAGTTTATCGCGAGTTCCGCACGCAAAGGAAAGCACTTAATGTGTTTTCCGTCTTGCGCAGGACTGTAGAGCAGGAAACTTCATATGCGGCCCTCCCGGGCGCAAGCAAAAGGGCGACCCCTGTTCGGAGTCGCCCTTGGTGAGCTGCTTATGTGCGGCTGTTACTCGGCGTCGTGGTGACGGCGGGGCTTGCGGCCTCCGTTGTCGCCGGGACGGCGCGGACGGTCGCTGCGCTCGGAGCGCTCGCGACGCGGACGCTCACGACGCTGGAAGTGCTCGCCGTCGCCCTCGGAGGCACCCTCGGCGCGAGCCGGGGCCTCGGGCTTGTCGAGACGATCGAGCGAGATCTTGCCGCGATCGTCGACCTCGATGACGACGACCTTGACCTCGTCGCCCACGTTGAGGACATCCTCGACCTTCTCCACGCGGCCCTTGGCGACGCGGGAGATGTGCAGCAGGCCGTCCTTACCGGGCAGCAGGTTCACGAAGGCGCCGAACGGCTGGATGGAGACAACGCGACCGGTGTACTCCTCGCCCGGCTCGGGAACCTTGATGATGAGCTTGATGCGCTCGACGGCCTGGTCGACGGACTCGCCGGTGCCGCCGACAAAGACGGTGCCGTCCTCCTGGATGTCGACCGAAGCACCGGTCTCGTCCTGGATACCGCGGATGACCTTGCCGCCGGAACCGATGACATCGCGGATCTTGTCGGTCGGAACCTGGATGGAGACGATGCGCGGAGCGGTGCTGCGCGTGGTATGACGCGGCTCGGGGATCACATCGAGCATCTTCTGCAGGATGAAGGCGCGACCCTCCTTGGCCTGCTGCAGGGCGCGGGCCAGGATGTCGAAGGTAAGACCGGTGGCCTTGTTGTCCATCTGCAGGGCGGTGATGCCCTCGGTGGTGCCGGTGACCTTAAAGTCCATGTCGCCCAGGAAGTCCTCGAGACCCTGGATGTCGGACAGGACCACGGTCTTGCCCTCCTCCTGGATCAGGCCCATGGCGATACCGGAGACCGGGCGCTTAATGGGCACGCCGCCGTCCATGAGGGCGAGCGTGGAACCGCAAGTCGAAGCCATCGAAGAAGAGCCGTTGGACTCCATGACCTCGGAGACCACGCGGATGGCGTAGGGGAACTCGTTCTCATCGGGGAGCACCGGAAGCAGGGCGCGCTCGGCCAGGTTGCCGTGACCGATCTCGCGGCGCTTGGGGCTGCCCATGCGGCCAGTCTCGCCGGTGCAGAACGGCGGGAAGTTGTAGTGGTGCATATAGCGCTTGCCCTCGGTGGGCTCGATGGTATCCAGACGCTGGCCCTCGTTGAGCATGCCGAGCGACAGGACAGAGAGCACCTGAGTCTGACCGCGCTGGAACAGGCCGGAACCGTGAACGAGCGGCAGGAAGTTGTCCTTCACCATGATGGGACGGATCTCGTCGGCGGCGCGGCCGTCAACACGCTCGCCCGTCTCGACGACCATGGTACGCATGGCCTTCTTCTCGAGCTTCTTGAGCGCCACGGGGATCTCGCGCTCCCAAGCGGCCTGCTCCTCATCGGAGAACTCGGCGCGGATAGACTCCTTCAGAGCCTCGACCTTACCGATGCGGGAAAGCTTGTCGGCATCGCGCAGGGCAGCGGCCATCTCGTCGTAGTGGGCGAAGATGCGCTCCTGGACCTCCTCGACGGGCTGGTCGAGCGGGTACTCCTTCTTGACGATAGCGCCGTTGACCTGCTCCCACTCGGCGACGAACTCGTCCTGGGCCTGGCAGAAGGCAGCAAGTGCCTCCTGGCCAAACTTCATAGCGGCGAGCATGTCGTCCTCGGAGATCTCCTCGGCACCGGCCTCGACCATCGAGATAAAGTCGGCAGAGCCGCCCAGCTCCAGGTCCAGGTCAGAGTTCTCGCGCTCCTCATAGGTGGGGTTGACGATAAACTCGCCGGTCTCCACGTTACGACCGATGCGCACGCAGGCGAGCGGGCCCTCGAAGGGCACGCCGCCGAGCGTCATGGCCAGGGAGGCGCCCATGACGTTGATGACGTCGAAGGGGTTGACCTGGTCGGCAACAAGCGAGGTGGCGACGATGTGAACCTCGTTGCGGAAACCGTCCGGGAAGCTCGGGCGGATCGGGCGATCGATCATGCGGGCCGTGAGCGTGGCCTTCTCGCTGGGACGGCCCTCACGCTTGAGGTAGCCACCCGGGATACGGCCGGCAGCGTACATCTTCTCGTTGAAGTCGACGGTCAACGGGAAGAAGTCGTAGTTCTTGCGCTCCTTGGAGACGACCACGGTGTCGAGCATCGTGGTGTCGCCCTGCTTGACCAGGCAGGCGCCGGTGGCCTGCTTGGCAAGCTCGCCGGACTCGAAGGTGTAGGTCTTGCCGTACAGCTCAAAGGTCTTGGATACGAGTGTCATTGTTCTCCTTTACCCCACAGGCCCCTTGCCTGCGGGCTTCTCATGTGACGCGGGCCCCCTGCCCCCGCCACGCTTCAGAGCGTGATTGTTCACGCCCTTACACAAAAAGAGCGCCCCGCTGCGCAGGACGCTCTTAGCATGTACAAATCCGTTACTGGATGTTGTCGCGGATGCCCAGAGCCTTGATGAGCTCACGGTACTCGACGATGTCGTTCTTCTTGATGTAGGAAAGAAGACGACGACGGCGGCCGACGAGCATGAGCAGGCCACGACGGGTGTGGAAGTCCTTCTGGTGGGACTTCATGTGCTCGGTCAGCTCCTTGATGCGCTCGGTCAGGATGGCGACCTGAACCTTGGGGTTACCGGTGTCGACCGGGGTGTTACCGAACTGGGCGGTCAGCTCCGCCTTGCGCTCTTTGGAAACAGTCATTGTTTCACCTTTCGTTTCGCGTCGCCCGCGGGCGACTCTATTCGCCTCGGACTGGGAAGCCGCCGGTGGAGCGAGCATCCAAGGTCGAGGTACCAACA
>CAKTUH010000029.1 GCA_934621885.1 uncultured Collinsella sp. | reverse complement strand
GCACTCTCGTACGTCGTCGACTACGTGATCTTGGTCGGTTGCTCGCTGTGGTGGCTGCGCCGTCGCCTGCATGGCCTTCAGGTCAAGTCTATTCTGCACGGCGGCTTCTTTGGCCTTTTGCTTGGCGGCTTGGGTGCGGCGGCGGGTGCCGGCGTCATGTGGGCGCTCGAGCACTTTGTCGGAGTGCTCGGCGGCTCGATTCTGATTACCTTGGGCTATGTTTGCGTTGCGGGCATCGTCTCGCTCGCCGTCACCTTCGGCTTTGCCATTGCCTTTAAGATGCCCGAGGTCTCGGCCCTTCTTCGCCGCAAGTAGGTGCACGTGGCCGGTCACGACAACATACCAACGCTTGCCGAGCAGGTTTCACGTGTTCCCACGCAACCCGGCTGCTACCTTTGGAAAGATGCCAAGGGAGACGTCATTTATGTGGGCAAGGCGAAAAACCTGCGTGCTCGCATGCGTCAATACGTGACGCTGCAGGATGAGCGTCAGAAGATCCCGCTTATGATGCAGCTGGTGGCGAGCTTTGACTATATCGTCGTAGAAACCGAGCACGAGGCTTTGGTGCTCGAGCGCAATCTGATCGGCCAGTACCATCCGTACTTTAACGTCGACCTCAAGGACGATAAGAGCTACCCCTTTATCGCTATCACCAAAAGCGATTTGTTTCCCGCTATTAAATATACGCGTGAGCGCCATAAGCCCGGCACGCGCTATTTTGGTCCCTATACCGACAGCCGCGCGGCGCGTGAGACTATCGATACGCTGCGCAAGGTCATCCCCATTTGTTCGGCATCCTGCGCGGAGTGGCGTCGCTGCCGCCGCATCGTCGAGGCCCATAAGGGCGAAGAAGACATCGTCAATATGATCTGCGCACAAAACGGGCGCCCCTGTTTCGACTACCACGTCGGGCGCGGCCCGGGTGCGTGCGTCGGCGCGATTTCTCCTGCTGACTATGCCAAGAACGTCAAGCGTGTCGAACGCTTTTTGTCGGGCCATCGCAAAGATGTCGTCGACGAGCTTGCGACCGAGATGACGGAGGCTGCCGAGGCGCTCGATTTTGAGCGTGCGGCGCGCGTCAAACGTCGCCTGGATGTCATCAGGGGCCTGGACGACCGTCAGCAGGTTGTCTTCCCATCGAGTGTCGACATCGATGTTGTCGGTTTCTATCGCGAGGAGACCATCTCTGCTGCATGCGTCTTTGTCGTTCGCGAGGGTCGAACAGTTCGAACCTGTGAATTTATCCTCGATAAGGGCATGGATGTCGACGAGGAGGAGCTCCAGTCGGGCTTTCTCAAGCGCTATTACGATGAGACGGCTGATATTCCAGCTGAGGTCAATCTCTCTGTCGAGCTTGAAGACGAAGAGGCGCTGGGGGAATGGCTTGCTGGTAAACGCGAGCGTTCTTGCCGTCTCCATAGGCCGCAGCGTGGCGAAAAGCACCGCCTGCTCGGCATGGCGTCCAAGAATGCGCGCCATGCCCTTATGCGCTACATGATGCGCACGGGCTATGCCGACGACCGCACCAATCAAGCGCTCTTGGAGCTCGAAAGCGCGTTGGCGCTGCCTGCGCCGCCATTGCGCATAGAGTGCTTCGATATTTCAACGCTGCACGGCACCTTTACCGTCGCTTCGATGGTGGTGTTCACCAACGGGCGCGCTGACAAGAGCCAGTACCGTCGCTTTAAAATTCAGGCCGAATTGGACGAGGCAAACGACTTCGTGTCGATGTCTGAGGTTTTGGGACGACGCTATGCTCCCGAGCGCATGGCGGATGAGCGCTTTGGCTCGCGCCCCGATTTGCTCGTTGTTGATGGCGGCAAGCCGCAATTGACCGCCGCAATCAAGCAACTTGAGGCCCTTGGGCTCGATATACCAGTTTGTGGTTTGGCAAAGGCCGACGAGGAGGTTTTCGTGCCCTGGGACGAGACGCCTGTCGTGCTGCCGACCGGTTCCGCTTCGCTTTATCTGATCAAACAGGTGCGCGATGAATCGCACCGTTTTGCGATTACGTTCCATCGCGAGCTGCGCGATAAGGCCATGACGGTCTCGGTGCTCGACGATGTTCCGGGCGTGGGGCCAACCAGAAAACGTGCCATTATGCGCCATTTTGGCTCGATGAAGCGTTTGCGTGCAGCGAGCGAGCAAGAGATTGCGGAAGTTCGCGGCGTTCCCGCCGATGTCGCCAAAGCGGTCCACGAGGCGCTTATTGCGTGGGATGCCGAGCGCGCCGAAGCGTCTGCAAAGCGTTTCGAAAGCTAAACACGCCTCTAAACAACTGGTATACGTGATTGCGCGATTTTCAACCATTTATTTCGCGGCGATTGCCTGCTGGTTTCGGGTTTTATTAACGCTAAAACGTTTGACTGATCCAAGCGAAAAGCCCTGCTATCCTGCGGGTTGACGAAGACTGATATCTCACCTCGCCGATACATACTGCCTTGAGTATCGTTTGTCAATGAATTCGGTGAACGGTAGCAAATACCGTTCAAGCGGATGTATGTATCGGTCGCCGAGCGCGGCACCTCAGTTGGGTTTGTCGGTAGGTAAGGTATATGTCGTCCGCAAGTTGCGCGGGGGCAAGTCTAGGTGCTCCCGGGTAAGATTCTCTATTGATAGGAGAAGACATGGCCATCATCAACAAGGGTATGTCCAGGCGTTCGTTCCTCGGCCTCACCGGCAGCGTCGCTGCTGTCGCCGGCCTTGGTCTCACTGGCTGCGGTGGCAGCTCCAGCGACGAGGGTTCCGCTTCCGGTTCCACCGATTCCGCCAACCGCGGCGGCGGCGTGATTACCGCTGGTTCCGCATACGCTCCGTCCAGCTTCGACCCCGCCAGCACCGGCTCCGCCGTGGGCCTGGGCGCTAACTGGCATGTCATCGAGGGCCTCTACGGCATCGATTACCACGACTACAGCACCTTCAACGAGCTCGCCACCGATGATCCCAAGTCCGTGGATGACACCACCTTCGAGGTCACCATCCGCAAGGGTGCCAAGTTCTCCGACGGCACCGAGGTCACCGCTGACGACGTCGTCGCCTCCTACACCGCTTGCGCCGCTTCCGCTACCTATGCTCCGTTCTTCCAGCCCTTCGAGTCCATCGAGGCCAAGGACGCCAGCACCGTGACGGTCAAGACCAAGGTCCCCAACTTCTCCCTGCTCAAGGATCGTCTGGCAATCGTCCGCGTTACCCCGGCCAGCCAGTCTGAGGAGGATCGCGCCAAGCAGCCGATCGGCTCTGGCCCGTGGATGTACGACTCCATCTCCGACACCGAGATCACCTTGGTTCCCAACCCCGAGTACAACGGTGAGTATGCTGCCGAGGACGAGAAGATCCAGTACAGCATCCTGACTGACCCCACCGCTCGCGTTACCGCCCAGCAGGAGGGCTCCACGCTCGTTATGGAGCTCGTTACCGCTGACGCCGTCGACCAGCTCGAGAGCGCTGGCTGCAAGATCGACAACGTTCAGGGCTTCGGCACCCGCTTCGTTATGTTCAACGTTGCCAAGGAGCCTTGGAACAACGTCAAGGTCCGTCAGGCCGTTATGTACGCGCTCGACACCGAGAAGATGATCAGCAACACCTTCGCCGGCCTTGCCACCGCTGCCAGCTGCTACCTGCCCAAGAGCTTCACCAACTATCATGAGGCT
>CAKTUH010000028.1 GCA_934621885.1 uncultured Collinsella sp. | reverse complement strand
CTGACCGAGCACATGGGACACGCCAAAGAACTTGCCGCACAGGCCCAGGGCTACCGCACGGTTATCGCACTCGGAGGCGACGGCGTGATCCACGAAGTCGTCAATGGCTTGATGGCACAAGAAGAGGCGGCTCGACCGGCGCTTGCCGTCCTGCCCGTGGGCTCCGGCAACGATTTTGCCCAGACACTCGGCATCGATGATTTTTCCGGTAAAGAATTTGGCGCCCTGCTCACCTGCGAGCTGCAACGTCAGGACATCGGGCGCATTCGCTCTTGGAACCCTGCGAGCGGCAGCGGCGAGGCGGCCGTCGAGTATTACGACCAGACGCTCTCCATCGGCATTGACGCCGCCATCGGCCTGGGCACCACCGAGCTGCGCAAGAAGACGGGACTTACCGGCGCTCCACTCTATACCCTTTCGGGCCTGGAGCAGTTTGGCCTGCGCTATCGCAACTACCCCATGACGGTTAGCTTTGACGGCGCGCCCGCCGAGCGCGTGCGGGCGATTATCATGGCCATCCAGCTGGGCCCCACCTATGGCTCGGGCTATCGTATCTGCCCCGACGCCGACCCCTGCGACGGCGTGCTCAACGTTTGCTACGCCTGCGGCCCCGTACCACGTGCAGTTGCGCTGCCTATGTTCCTTTCGGCCAAGGACGGCCACCACACCAAGCTTCCGCCGGTGCGCATGCGCCGCTGCCGCCATGCCGAGCTCACCTTCGAGGAGCCCAACTACCCCATCCAGGCCGACGGCGAGCCAATCGTTGCCTCTCGCATCGAGGTGGACATCCTGGCCGCCGCCCTCGAGGTCTGGCACCCAACCCGCTAGCTCCACCTAAGTTGCGGTGAAATAGGGACTGTTTTGCGGCTCTGACAGCCCAAACAGTCCCTATTTCACCGCAACTTATTGAAGGGCCTACTCGTCGCTGCCTGGCTTGCGGCGGTTGGCCTTTTTGATGGCGTTGAAGTGCTTGTCGTTGAGCCTGCGCTGACGCGATCTCTGTGGCACCTTGGTCTTTACGCGACGGCGCGGCGGACGGCCGCGACGCTCAAGCTCTGCCTTCAGCTTACGCAGGCAGCTCGCGCGATTCTGAAACTGACTGCGGCTCTCGCGCGCCGTCACGACGATCCCCGTAGGCACATGCTTCATGCGCACAGCAGAGTCCGTCGTATTCACGCCCTGACCGCCCGGACCCGTCGCGCGAAACACCTGTACCTCGCAGTCACGCGCCAGCTCCTCGGCCGACATCTCGGCATAGCGCGCATACTCGCGCCAGCCCATCTTGATCTCGTCCATACCAACACCTCCTCTCAAACAAAAAATGTGACAAAGGGACCGTCCCTTTGTCACATCGCATGCAAATCGTATGTGCCGCGCGCCTAGGCGAAGGTGATCTCGCCGTTCTCGCAGTCCATATCGGCGATACGGGCCAGGCTCTCAACGCGGAAACCGCGCTCGCGGAGCTTGTCGCCGCCGCCCTGGAAGCCCTTCTCCACGGCAATACCAATACCGGAAACCTCGGCACCAGCGGCTTCGCAAATCTTAATGAGGCCCTCAAGAGCGCAGCCATTGGCCAGGAAGTCGTCGATGATCAAGACCTTGTCGCCCTCGGACAGGAAACGCTTACCCACGATAACCGGATACTCCTTCTGCTTGGTGAAGGAGTAGATGGTCGTGGCATACTGCTCGCCGTCGAGGTTGATGGACTGGGCCTTCTTGGCAAAAACAACCGGCACGCCACCAAAATGCTGGGCCGCGATGCAGGCCATGCCAATGCCCGAAGCCTCGATCGTCAGGATCTTGTTGATCTCGACGCCCTCGAACAGACGGGCCCACTCGGCGCCCATGTGGTCGAACAGCTCAACGTCGCACTGGTGGTTGAGGAAGGCATCAACCTTAAGGACGTTACCGGCCTTCACGATGCCGTCACGGCGAATACGATCCTCAAGCTCCTGCATGGCGCAACCCTTTCTCGCGGCAATGATTCCGCGCGATGAACAAACGTTGCACGATAGTCTACCACGTACCGACCCCCGCCCGCCCCACAAGCCTCGTCGCACCATAAAGCCGCAAGACCAGTCTTTTTTGGAACGGGGCTCTTTTAGCTACTTCCAGAGGGACGATAGCTGCCTTTGCAAGCGGATATGCCTGCTACCGATTTAATGTCATTTCAAAACTATGCCGGTTTACTACGATGAATCGCGAACTCTCGACCACGCCCGAATTCGTAAAAATTAAACCGCAGGTAGAAGGCTTGTCATTTTTGCAAAAATGAAGATGTGGTCGCCATATGCCAAATCACCGTAGTAAACCGGCATAGTTTTAAAGAAACCATCTCCCGCAGAGCCCCGCAGAGGGCTTCGCAGAGCCAAAAGCCCCGTTTTCCTCCGTCCCAGCAGACCAGCGGGAGACGCGCGCCACGAAATCGGCCCATTTACTACGTTTAACCTGACACCCCTGTCCATACCCCCGATTCTCAAAAACCGGCAGGCTCTCTACCTGCACTTTTGTTTTTACCGAATGCATCGTGGTTGGGACCATGCGCTCAAACGTAGTAGATGAGCGCGATTCTTGGCAGGTAACTCCGCAACACGCTAATGTCGGGCGCGCATCCTTGCCAAACGCACCAGCGTGAGCGCAAAGCCCACGGTAGCAACGGCCATCAGCACGTAGAACACCGAGCGGAAGCCAAAGAGGAACACATCCGGACGGCCCGCAACATAGCTCGTGACCGTCTTACCCATTACCGCGCTCGTCTGTCCATACAGGATGCGCGACGCCGCCGTAATACCCAGCGCTATGCCCGCATAGCGCGCCAAGCTGCCCAAGCTGCCCGCAAAGCCAAGCGCCTCACGCGGAGCCGAACCCATATACAGCGAATTATTGGGACTCTGGAAGATCGACGTGCCGCACGACATAAACGCGACGCAGCACACGATCATCAAGATGGAAGAGTGCTCGTCAAGCGTGCTCACCGCAAAGAGACCGCACACGTACACGCCCAGGCCAACGGCCGTGGGCGCTTCACAACCAACACGGTCGGACACCGAGCCCGAAAGCGGGCCCACAAAGGCATTCACGACCGGCATCGCCAAAAACAACAGGCCGGAGATATCGGAGCTAAAGCCGTGGGCATCCTGAAAGTAGAACGGCAGCACAAACTCGGAGGCACCGATACCCACGAACACGATAAGCATGCAAGCCAGGTTAATCGTGAAAGCCGAGCTCGCAAAGCAGCGACGCGCCGCCTCTGTCAACGGCATAGGGCGTTCGCCAGCCTCCGGCTTGACATGCGGCAGCGTGTAGAGTCCCACGATAAACGAGATGACCCCAATGGGAAGGTTGATGAGGAAGATGCTCTCCCAGGGAAAACTTGCCACGAGTACGCCGCCGAGCACGGGGCCGCACATCATGCCAAGAGCCACAAAGGTCGCCAGAATGCCCATGGCACGACCGCGCTCACGCGCCGGAAACGACTCGGTGATGATGCCCATATTGTTGGCCATCGCGGCGGCACAGCCAATGCCCTGCACGATACGCGCCAAGATAAGCACCTCGAGCGAAGCCGAAAGCCCGCAAAGCAGCGAGCCACCCGTAAAGACGATCACACCAAGCTGGAACACATTCACCTTGCCGCGCACATCGCCCAAGCGGCCAAACGGCAGCATGGCGACGCACGTCGCGAGCAGATACGCCGAGCTCACGAGCTGAATGCGGTCGAGACCCACACCCAGCTCCTTTTGCATCACCGGAAGCGCCACCGTCACGATGCTCGCATCCAGACACGCCATAAAGGTCATGACGAGCACGGTGAACAAAATCGCCCATTTATTCTTACCGTGGGTGTCGCCCTCCAGGGCAATGTGTTCGCGGCGCAGCTGCTCGGCAGTTTTCTCCATATAGATCCTTTCTATCGTGCAACGCAAAAACGGGACCCCAATCGCCTACAAACGGTCACGATCGGGGTCCCGCCTACGGAATCGGAACTATGAGGACGTCGTCAGCCGAAAAGCCGTCCCACGCCTCGCACGCACGCTAGCCTAGCACTGCGCGAGCGCCTGCTCAAGGTCGGCAATCAGATCGGCCGTGTCCTCCAAGCCGCACGACAGGCGCACCATGTCGGCGGAGATACCGCAGGCAATGAGCTCCTCATCGTTCATCTGGCGATGCGTGGCGTTTGCCGGATGCAGGCAGCAGGTGCGCGCATCGGCTACATGCGTGGCAATCTGGGCGAGCTTAAGGCTCGCCATAAAGGTCTCGGCCGCCGCACGACCACCGGTAAAGCCAAAGCTCACAACGCCGCACGTACCGTTGGGCATGTACTTCTGAGCCATGTCGTAGTATTTGTCGCCTTCCAGGCCCGGATAGCTCACAAAGCGCACCTTGGGGTGGCTCTGCAGGAACTTGGCGACCGCCAGTCCGTTCTCGCAATGACGCGGCATGCGCACGTGCAGGCTCTCGAGCGAGCTGTTCAGGAAGAACGCCGCCTGCGGGTTCTGCATGGGGCCAAGGTCGCGCAT
>CAKTUH010000027.1 GCA_934621885.1 uncultured Collinsella sp. | reverse complement strand
CTGTGCGAGGTCTTCCTGAGCCCCGTGGGCTACAAGGTCGTGCGCAGCTGGGAGCGCGAGAACGTGGGCGCCGAGTATCTCGAGCGTCACGCAACTGCCTAAGGAGCAAGTATGCGGGTTTTGATCACGGGCGCTTCGGGCGGTATCGGAGCCGCGTGCGTGCAGCGCTTTTTGGACGAGGGCCACGAGGTCGTGGGCTTTGATCTGCTGCCGGCGGCGGTCGAACACGAGCGCTACCGCCATCTGATCGTTGATGTACGCGAGCCGGACTCGTTTCCAGTTAACCTTGAACCCCAGGTAATCGTAAACGTTGCCGGTACGCAGGATTCGGCTGACGACATCGCCGCCAACCTGTGTGGCACCATCAACGTGACCGAGTGTTACGCCTTTGTGGGGGAGGGGCTTGCCGCAAAGCCGACGCCGGCTATCAAATCCGTGGTCAATGTGGGGTCGGCGAGCGGACATACGGGATCGGAGTTTCCCGCCTATGCTGCCAGCAAGGGCGGCGTTATCGCCTACACCAAGAACCTTGCAAACCGCCTGGCGCCGCAGGCCATCGCCAACAGTGTGGACCCGGGCGGCGTTATCACGCCGCTCAACCGTTGTGTGATGGAAGACGAGCACCTGTGGAACCAGATTATGGAGCTCACGCCGCTTAAACGCTGGGCAACCGCCCAAGAGATCGCCGAGTGGATCTACTTTGTGGGCGTGACCAACCGGTTTATGACCGGGCAGAGTCTGCTCATTGACGGTGGCGAGGCCGGCCGCACACAATTTATTTGGCCCGAATAGCAAAACGCGCCCGATGGCAAGATTGCCGTCGGGCGCGTTTTTGAAGTATCGATTTTTAGCCGAGGCAAGTCCAGTTGACGGGGGTCGAGCCGTGCTGTTCGAGTAGCCGATCGGCAGCGGAGAAGGGGCGCGAGCCCATAAAAGCGGGGAGCTCTGCTGTGGCCCGGTTGGCCGAAAGCGGCGAGGGGTGCGTTGACGCCAGACAGAACTTGCCGGTCGCCTCGCTCGCGCCGGTTGCGGCGAGCTTGCCCTCGACCATCTGCTGAGCAAAGCGGCCCCAGGCCAAAAAGACCACGGGCTGGGGTAGCTGGCAGCAGCGCTCGATGATGTAGTCGGTCAGGGTGCTCCAGCCTAGCTTGGCGTGTGAGTTGGCGGCGTGTTCGCGCACGGTGAGTGTGGTGTTAAGAAGTAGGACGCCCTGCTGCACCCATGGCGTCAGATCGCCCGTGGCCGGGATGGGGCAGCCCAGATCGGCATTGAGTTCCTTATAGATGTTGCGCAGGCTCGGCGGTAGCTTGGTTTGCGTCGCGGGAACCGAGAACGATAGCCCCATGGCCTGGTTGGGCCCATGGTAGGGGTCTTGGCCTAAGATGACGACTTTGACCTGATCCGCCGGCGTATAGGCAAGCGCGTTGAGGATGTCGTCCTGTGCCGGGTAGATGGTCTGCTCGGCACGCAAAAGGGCGATGCGCTCGAGCAACTGGTTCGTGGTGTCACGTACCGGCTGCGGCGCATCGCCCAACCAAGTTGCTATGTTGCGGTCGCGAGTTGCGGTGTCCATGGGGCTCCTTGTACGTAGATGCTTTGCTGGCATCTATTGTAAGGGCGTCCGATGGCTGCTGGACCGCGGTGTGTATAAAAGCGCGGAGCTCTAGGAGACGTGCTCGGGTGTTCCTGCTATACGAGCGTGGCTGCGTGCATGAAGGCGCGGAAGCTCGACGGTCGCCACCATGACGCCGGTGAGGATGAGGGCGGCGCCCAGGAAGGCGATGGGGCTCAGGACTTCGCCAACGAGGAAGAACGAGAAGACGGCGGAGCAGACCGGCTCAAGCGAGAAGGCAAAGCCGGTGGTCTCGGCGGGCACATGAGGCTGCACGAGCGTTTGCGTGATGAAGCCGTAGGCCGAGCAGATGAGCGCGAGGGCAACGACAACCACAATCTCGCTGGGCGTGCTGGGAAGCGTAAAGCCGCCAAAGACGCATGCGGCGATGCCCGAGAACAGGCCGCCAAAGCCCAGCTGCCAAACGCCCAGGGACAGTGGGTCGACTTCTTCGACAAAACGCTTGGCAACGATGATGTGCCCGGCGTAGACAAAGGCGGAGAGCAGCATGATGATCGCGCCGGGGTTCAGGCTGGTAAAGTCGGCGCCCGAGAGCAGCAGCGTGCCGCAGGTGACGATAGCGGTGCCGACGAGCACCTTGCGCTCGGGGGCGCGACGCAGTAGGGCGGCGTTGGCAAACGGAACGATTACGACCGTCAGGCTCTGCAAAAAGCCGGCGGTAGAGGCAGAGGTGAGGCTGGAACCCAGGCACATGCAGGTGAGCTCGGTTGCCATGATGGCGCCGATAATGGCGGCGCGGACCATAAGGTCGCGGTTGATGCGGAAGGCGTGCTTATGGAAGAGCAACAAGCAGGCCGCAAAGGCGATGAGGCAGCGCAGCGCGACGATGCTCGTGGCGTTCATGCTGTCCATGCCGATCTTCATGAGGGGATACGAAAAGCCCCATGCGACGGGAACGGAAAATGAGAGCGCGATTGCTTTTTTGCGATCCATGGGACTCCTTTTGTTACAGAACGGTTTCGCAAAAAGGATTCTGCGCTCAGATATGGATGTAGTAAAGCGAATGTATCTTCAGTATGATTAAGCAAAGCTAATGTAGGCAAGAAAAGCGCTGGCAAAACGTTTTACGACTGCGTCAATGTGGAGGCAAGATGGCATCGCGGTATCAGATTGTTTGTATGGTGGTCGATCGTGGCAGCCTTAAGAGCGCGGCCGACGAGCTGGGCTATACGCAGAGCGCGGTGAGCCAGGCGGTCAAGGCGCTCGAACGCGAGCTGGGCACCACGCTCATCGAACGCGGTAAGCAGGGCGTCTCGCTTACGCGCGACGGTAAGCAGTATCTACCGTACCTGCGTCAGATCGTGACGGCCGAGGCCGAGCTCGAGGGCAAGCGCCAGGAGCTGCTGGGCCTGTCGTCGACCGACATTCGCATTGCAACGTTTACCAACGTGAGCCGAACCGTGCTGCCGCGCGTGATCCGCGACTTTGGAACGCTGCATCCGGGTGTGCGTTTTACCCTCAAACAGGGTGATTACACGCGCAATGCCCAGTGGGTGCACGACGGCGTGGTGGATTTTTGCTTTACGGCACGTGGGTTTACCGCCGGGCTTCAGAAGCGCGTGGTCTATCACGATGAGCTCGTGGCGCTGCTGCCGGCAACGCATCCGCTGACGGCAAAGGAAAAGGTCACGCTTGCCGATTTGGCGTCCGAGCCATTTGTGCTGCTGGACGAAGGCGAACAGAGCCTGGTGCTTGACGCGTTTGCCGCACACGGGCTATCGCCGCATGTGACGAGCGAGGTCACCGATGACTACACCATTATGGCGATGGTTGAGGAGGGGCTGGGCGTGAGCATGCTCTATCGCCGTACCGTCGAGGGCATGAGGGCTGATATTCGCGTGCGGCCCATCGTGCATGCCCCTTCGCGCGACGTGGTGGCGGCCTGGCGCAGCTGGGACACCATGCCCATTGCCACCAGGCGCTTTATCGATTACATGAGCTCGCATATCGTCAATTAGCGATTGCGCGGCGCTTGAGGTTTCGTCTAGCGCGCCTCTGCCTTGGCCTGGGCCAGGCGGTAGGTGCGCGCCGGGTGGCAGAGCAATACCGCTACGACCATAAAGAACGCCGTGGTGCCCAGACTGATGGGGTAGACCATCATGATGTTGGCGAACGTGCGGAAGTGCGGGAACACGCAGAACACCCAGTAGAAGCGGATGCCGCAGACGCAGATCATGGTGATGAGGGCAGGCATGAGCGAGATGCCAAAGCCGCGCAGGTAGCCGGACATGTTTTCGTAGAACATGCTAAAGGCGTATGCAGGGAAGATCGAGCACACGCGGATATAGCCGATCGAGACGATGTTGGGATCGCTGTTAAAGAGCGACAGGATCTCGCGACCCAAGCCGACGATGATGACGATGGTGGTGAGCGCGACAATGCCACCTTCGACCAGGCAGACCTTGAGCGTCTTGGTGCAGCGGTCGATCTGGCGCGCGCCGTGGTTTTGTCCCACAAAGGTGGTGCAGGCCTGGCTAAAGCTGTTGAGCAGGTTGTAGCACACGTACTCCAGGCTCATGGCAGCGCTCGATGCCGCCATGACCTCGGTGCCCAAGCTGTTGATGGCGGACTGGATGATGATGTTGGCGACGGCAAAGACAGCGCTTTGGATGCCGGCGGGCAGGCCGATCTTGACGATGCGCTTGAGGGCGACAGGGTCGATAGCCAGATCGCGTGGGGTGACGCGGACGACGGAGTCGGTCTTGAGCAGGCGGATAAAGAGCGTAGCGGCGCTGACGGTGTAGGCGATGGCGGTGGCGATGGCGACGCCCGCGACGCCCCAGTGGAGTACGGGGACAAAGATGAGGTCCAGGCCAATGTTGAGGACGGTGGACACGGCAAGCGCCTGCAGCGGCATGCGGGTGATGCCGACGGAGCGGAAGATCGCGGCCTCAAAGTTATAGAGCAAGATCGAGGGCATGCTGAGCAAAAAGACGCGCAGGTAGAGTGAGGCGAGCGGCATGGTTTCGGCTGGAACATTGAGCGCGGCGAGCATGGGCTCGGCAAAGATCTCGCCCAGTGCGATAACGACAAAGCCCACGAGTGCCATGAGGATCGAGGTGTGGACGGCACGCTTGACCATGTTTTGGTCGTTGCGGCCGATGGCGTTGGCGATGACCACGTTGGAGCCAAGCGACAGGCCGATAAACAGGTTGATCATCAGGCTGGTGAGCGGCACATTGGAGCCGACGGCGGCCATGGCAAGGGTTCCCTGGTCGCCCGAGAAGTTGCCGATAATGACCGTGGCGATGAGGTTCGATAGCTGCTCCAAGATGCTTGTGGCGGCCACAGGAAACGCGAACAGGGGAATATTGCGCCACAGTGAGCCGGTCGTCATGTCAATGTGCTTAGATGCGGTTTCAGCCATACGCTCTCAATCTCTTTATATGCGCTTCAATGTTCATTTGCGCAGACGATGATACTCCTATTCGCCTAGTCATTGGGGACGTTCTTGAATGACTAGTCGTTTAAGAACGTCCCCAATGACTAGGTGGGGGAGGCGTGAGACAATGGTGGGCGCTGTGTTGTCCGTGCTAAGGAGTTGCCATGTTGTTGTGTCCCGTTTGCCATGAGCCGTTGGTGGACGACGAGCGTGGGGCTGCATGCGCG
>CAKTUH010000026.1 GCA_934621885.1 uncultured Collinsella sp. | reverse complement strand
TACCTCATCCACGAGATCGCAGAACGTATTTAGTTACGCGGTTTTACCAAACCGCGTAACGGCTCGACGCTGCAAACGCTCCTAAGCGGCAATCTGACGTTCAATCGTCGGTCGCGTACCAAAGTACGCTTCCCTCCTCTTGCACGTCACCTTGCTCGCTTAGGGGCGTTTTCGCTGACTTATGATCAACCTGCGGCGTTATCCTGGTCCTATATCGGCAGATGGGGACGTTCCCTATGTGCCGGCACTTGGGGATACTCCTTGTCAAGGTTTTGGTGCAAAGGGGACAGGTTTCTTTGCACCAGGTTGGTGCAGATTAACCTGTCCCCTTTGCACCAGGATGCGGTCTGCTCGCTGGTATTGTCAGATCTTCGGCGTTCTCCAAGCCTTGTGGGCAAAAAATGCCAAATATGAGTACTGTTGCTATCGCGGTATCATATCGACTCTTCAAGTTAATAGACATAACGGAAAATATGTTCATTAATGTTGGCACACAGAAGTCTGCTAACGGGCGGTTGGATCAATTTGCGGGCATATAGAGGCCGCAAAGAGGGCGTTTGAGGCAGTTTTGGCTGTTACTAAAAAGGTAACAGTACTCATATTTGCCCTTTTTTGCCCACAGGTCCGGAAGGGGCTGTCAATTGGGCTCCAAGGGAGGCAATTCGAGTGCCGCATACGAAAAAACGGGGGCGCAGTTCATCCTGCGCCCCCGTTCTCAACCGTGAGTCATCGGTTTCCGAAGGATCTACGCCGCCTCGTCGAACTGCGAGTTGTACAGGTCGGCGTAGAAGCCGCCCTGGGCGAGCAGCTCGTCATGCGTGCCCTTCTCGACGATGTCGCCGTCGCGAATCACCAAGATCACGTCGGCGTTGCGGATCGTGGACAGGCGGTGCGCGATGACAAAGCTCGTGCGCCCCTGCATCAGCGCATCCATGGCGCGCTGGATGAGCTCCTCGGTGCGTGTATCAACGTTGGAGGTCGCCTCGTCCAGAATCAGCGCCGGGCGGTCAGCCAAAATGGCGCGGGCGATAGTCACGAGCTGGCGCTGGCCCTGCGACAGGTTGGTGCCCTCCTCGTTGATCATGAAGTCATACCCACCGGCGAGCGTATGGATAAAGTGGTCGCAGCGGGCGGCGCGTGCAGCGGCCTCGACTTCGGCGTCGGTCGCATCGGGGCGTCCGTAGCGGATGTTCTCGCGGATCGTGCCGTTAAACAGCCAGGTATCCTGCAGCACCATGGCAAACTCGCCGCGCAGCGCCGCGCGGTCCCAGTCGCGCACGTCGATGCCCTCGACGCGCAGCGAACCGCCGTCCACATCGTAGAAGCGCTGCAGCAGCTTGATGAGCGTGGTCTTGCCTGCGCCGGTGGGGCCGACGATGGCGATGGTCTGGCCAGGTTTAGCCTCGCAGCTAAAGTCGTGGATGATGGTCTTGTCGGGCGTGTAGCCAAACTTAACGTGATCGAACTCCACGTGACCAGGGCGCGCCTCGGGGATCTGCGCGTCGGCCTTCTGCTCCTCCTCGGGGGCAGCCAGGAACTCAAAGACGCGCTCGGTGGCGGCGGCCATCGACTGCATCGTGTTGCTTACGTTGCCCAGCTGCTGCACGGGCTGCGTAAAGTTGCGCACGTACTGGATGAAGCTCTGGATGTCGCCGGGCGTGGCATTTCCGGTCAGCGCGAGCTGCGCGCCCACCACGACAACGCCCACGTAGCCCATGTTGCCCACCAAGCTCATGAGCGGCATCATCAGGCCCGACAGGAACTGCGAGCGCCAGCCACTAATAAACAGGCGGTCGTTTTGACGGTCGAACTCCTCGATCGAGGCTTCGGCGCGGTCGAACACCTGGATGACGTTCTGGCCGGCAAAGTCCTCCTCGATAATGCCGTTGACGGTGCCCAGGACCTGCTGCTGCTCGCGGAAGTACGGCTGCGAGAAGTGAATCATCACGGCCAGGATAATCGCGGCGGCCGGCAACGTGAGCACGGTGACGCCGGTGAGCGGCAGGCTGATCGACAGCATCATGACGAGCACGCCGATAATCTGCGTGACGGACGTAATGAGCTGCGTCACACTCTGGTTGAGTGACTGGCCGAGCGTGTCGACATCGTTGGTGATGCGGCTGAGCACATCGCCCTTGCTGTGGCCGTTGAAGTAGCTCATCGGCACGACGGCGATCTTGGCGGCGATCTCCTTGCGCATGCGGTAGCAGATCTTTTGCGTGACGCCGGTCATGAGCCAGCCCTGGATCAGGCTGCAGGCAGAGCTCGCCAGATACAGGCAGAGCAAAAAGCCGAGCGTCTTGGCGATCCAATCAAAGTCGACATCGCCGGTGCCGTTGACCTTGGCAACCAGGCCCTCGAACAGCTTGGTCGTAACCTGGCCGAGCACCTTGGGTCCCACAATGTTAAAGATAACCGAGCACACGGCAAAGGCGACGGCGGCGAACACGGCAATCTTGTGCTGCCCGATATAGCCGAGCAGCTGCTTTATGGTGCCCTTAAAGTCCTTGGCCTTTTCGCCGCGGCCCATGCCGCCCATGCGGCCCATGGGCCCACGCTGACGGGTGGGCTTGGGAATCTGAGTCTTGGTCTCGTCTGCCATTAGCGCTCGCCTCCTTCCATAACGGCTGCAATCTCTTCTTGGGTAAGCCCCAGCTCCTCGGCAGAAAGCTGCGACTGCGCGATCTCCAGATACGCCGGGCAACCATGCAGCAGCTCCTCGTGCGTGCCCGTGCCCACCACGTGGCCGTCGTCGAGCACGATGATCTGGTCGGCGTGCATGATGGTCGCGATGCGCTGAGCCACGACCACGAGCGCGGCGTCGGTGACGTTTTTGGCGAGCTCCTCGCGCAGGCGCGCGTCGGTCTTGTAGTCGAGCGCGCTAAACGAATCGTCGAACACCACGACCTCGGGCTTTTTGGCCAAGGCGCGTGCGATGGCCAAGCGCTGGCGCTGGCCGCCCGAAACATTGGAGCCGCCCTGGCTGATGGGGGAGTCGTAGCCGTCCTCGCGCTCGGCGATAAAGTCCTCGGCCTGGGCGATGCGCGCGGCCTCGTGCATATCCTCGTCGCTCACCATGTCGCCGGCAAACTTGAGGTTGCTCTCGACGGTGCCCGAGAACAGGCGACCCTGCTGCGGAATATAGCCAATGCGGCGGCGCAGATCGGAGAGGGTCATGTCACGTACGTCGACGCCGTCGAGCGAAATGCTGCCGCCGGTGACGTCGTACAGGCGCGGGATCAGCTGCACGAGCGTGGACTTGCCGGAGCCCGTGGAGCCGATGATGCCGAGCATTTGACCGGCGTGCGTGGTGAAGTTCACACCGCTGATCACGTCGGCGCGGGCGTCGGGGTACTGGAAGCTCACGTCGTGGAAGCACAGCTCGCCGCGCGGCGCGCTGGCTGCGGGAAGCTTGGGCGAGACGGGGTCGTTGATGCTCGTGGGGCAAGTGACGACCTCTTCCACGCGCTCGGCCGCGACCTCGGCGCGGGGCAGGATGACCGAAACCATGGTGAGGATCATAAACGCCATAACGATCTGCATGGTATAGGAGATAAACGCCATCATGTTGCCGACCTGCATCACGCCGTCGGACACGCCCTGCGCGCCAAACCAGACAATGAGCACGGTGACGCAGTTCATGACGAGCATCATGAGCGGCATCATAAAGCTCATGGCGCGGTTGGTGTAGAGCTGCGTGGTCATCAGGTCGAGCGATGCCGCGTCAAATCGCTCGAGCTCATGCTCCTCGCGGTTGAACGAGCGGATGGGCATAAGGCCGTCGAGCAGCTCGCGGGCGGTAAGGTTCACGCGGTCCACAAAGCTCTGCATCTTTTTGAACTTGGGCATGGTAAGGCCCATGAGCACGCCGACGACGGCCGAGACCGCGATGATAGCGACGGCGATGGTCCACTCCAGGCCGGTGTGGTTGGCCAGGACGCGCATGACGGCGACGATGCCCATGACGGGCGCCATAAGGCACATGCGGATAAACAGGGTCGCGGCCATCTGGATCTGCTGAATGTCGTTGGTGCAGCGGGTGATGAGCGAGGCCTGGCTAAACTTGCCCACTTCGGCCGGCGAGAAGTGCATAACCTTGTTGAAGGTCTCGCGGCGCAGGTCGCGGGCGATGGAGCAGGCGGTGCGCGAAGCCACGGCACCGGTCAGGATGGTGGCGACCAGCGACACCAGACACAGACCAAACATCGTGGTCGCCATGCGGCCCAGGTAGGCGTTCTGCACGTCGGCGGGGTCGACGCCCTGCGCCTTGTACTCGTCCTGCACATAGCTCACGGCGCGTTGGGTCACGATGGAGCCCGACATGGAGCCCATTTTGTCCGCCATATCGTTGGCACCCTCGACGAGCTTGCCCTGGTCGATTAGGCCGCCTTCAACGCCTAGACGCAGACTCTTCATGGTGATCTTACCGCCGTCGGCGTCGATCTGCTTTTGCATGTTTTGGGCCGCCGTGGCCTTCTGCTGCATCTCGGCGAGTTGCTCGGGCGTCATAGCAGCCATCTGCTCGGGGGTGGGCATGGCCTGGGGGTCGCTGTTGTCTTTCTCATCGGACGTGCCCATCATGTCGCCCATAGAGCTGGCGTCGATGCCCTGGTTGAGCGAAAGAACGACGGTCTCGGGCAGGCTCATAATGTCGGCGATCTTGCCGTCGTCGGCGCGCTCCTCCTCGGTTCCCTTGTAGGTGCGGATGCCGTTCTTGTCCGCCTTGCTAAACACGGCCTCCACAGCTTTGGCGTCCTTGGAGCTCATAAAGAGTTTGAGGTCGTCGAGCGCGTCGGCGCGGATGGTGTCAGGCACGGGCGAGGCGATGCCTCCCTGCTGCACACCCACGTCGACGATGTCGCTCATATACGTGGGCAGCGCCAGGTCGGCATTGCAGCTGATTACGATGAGTACGATAGCTGTGAGCAGCGCCAGAATATGCTTTTTAAAGAGCTTGAGAATCCTCACTCGGCATCTCTCCTTTCTTGGTTACGGTCAATAATTTGGTTGGTGCGACGAAGGAGACGCACCAGCTCGTTGGTATCTTCTTCGCCGAGCTGCTCGAGGAATGCCGCAGCGCGGTCCTCAAACTCCCGACGCTTGATTTCAAGATCTTGTCGACCCTTGTCGGTCACGGTCACATGTACGCGACGGCGGTCGGTCTTTGAGTGCTCGCGTTCGACCCAACCCTTGGCCTCGAGGGCGCGCAGGATATTGGCGATGCGAGCGCTCGAGACCCATGCCTTGTCGGCAAGTTCGCTCGGCGTGAGCGAGCCGCCGGCGAGCAAAAGGGCGCGCATAACGGCCATCTCGCCGCTCAAAGCCTGGTCCGTAAAGCGCGAAACGCGCTGGTGCAGGCTGCCAAACTCGAGAAAGAGCTGGCGTCCAAGCTCGTGGAAATCGGTACCTTCCACTGAAAACCCCTAACACTAGAAACTATTTTCGGTGAAAGATGATACCCCTGTCCGCTTATCTCATACGGTAGATTTCTAGGCATGTCCCAAAAATCTACCTGCGGGGCACTTTACCCAGCTAAAGCTGGCATAACAGCTAGAGTGAGCGTCGTACAAAGGCAAGGAAAATTCGCAAACAATTCGGTGAACGGTATCTGCCCGCGCTCGCGTTTCCTGCGGATTTGTCAAAAACGTTCTAATGTTATAAAAAAAGAAACATATAACAGCCCAGATGGAGAGGGTGGCT
>CAKTUH010000025.1 GCA_934621885.1 uncultured Collinsella sp. | reverse complement strand
CATACCGAGAAATGGAAACCGGAAAGGTCGCCACTCGTCACCGCAAGCACGCAGCCAACGATGTTAAAGACGATGGCCACGAGCTTGTTGGGGGTCACGTCCTCGCAATAAAGCACGCGGCCGAGCATGACGCCAAACACCGGCGAGGTGTAGAGCAGCACCGATGCCGTGGACATGCCCACCTCGCCCATGCACTCGTAATAAAGCGTGTTGGCGGTGGCGAGGCCAATGATGCCAAGAAGCGCACAGGGAACAAGCTCTTTAGGACTTGCTTTGAACAGCGCCATAGGACCCGAGGCTCTTCCCTCACGAGCACCTCCCTGGCAACCCATAAATGCCAAGACCGGAGCCATTAAGATGGCACCCGACAACAGGCGAAAGGCCGCCATGCTCTGAGACGAAACGCCCAGGGCCGATATGCCGTTGACAAAGATTCCGATGGTGCCCCACATAAGCGCGGCGATCAGCACCAGCACATAGCCCAGATTGCTTCTCTTCAACGTAGCCTCCTTGGCTTTGTTACCAATATGTTTCATACTACGTTATAGTCGTTATATACATTTATCAAGACCGAAATCGGCGAACGGGAAAACATTGACACAAGGAGTGTCCCCAAGTGCCGGCACAAAAGGAACGTCCCCAAGTGCCAACCACGGCGACGCCGATGTTTTGGCAATGTCAGCGAAAACCCGTCAGAGCGAGCAAGGTGCCTTGAAGTGAGGCGGCATTGACCTTCTGGTCATGCCGCCGAAGCTGAAAGGCAGATTGCCGCCCTGGCGGGTTTGCAGCGTCGAGCCACTACGCGGTTTGGTAAAACCGCGTAATTAATAGTCCAGCTTCCACATGTAGCGGCGCGTCATGTAGTCCTTGTGGGTGACGGCGGAAAGCGCACGCATGTAGACGTTGTTGAGGATCGGAGCGAAGATCAGGTGGTTGAAGTACTCGCTCACGCTGTCCTTGATGTCGTTAAGGCCGAGCTCCTTGGCGTCGAGCTGATAGACACGCTCGCCACCGTACTGGTTGACAAAGCGGATGCCGCGCTCGTCGTTGCAGCGGCTGCGGCCGACGCTGATGAGCTGGAACAGCGAGGTGCGCTTGTCCAGGATCTCGAAGGGACCGTGGAAGAAGTCGCAGGTGTTGATGGTGCAGGAATCAATCTGCAGCATCTCCTGAACGTTGCAGATGCTAAAGACATAGGCGGCACCAAAGAGCGGGCCCTGAGCCATGACGTTGATGCAGGGCTTGTCGGCGTTCTGCTCGGCCCATTTGGCGGCCAGCGGACGGGTGTACTCAACGGCCTTGCGATAGATGGGGTCGACCAGGTCGAAGGCGGCCATGGCGGTCTCGTACTCGGCATAGCCCTCGGTCTGCTGCGTGAGCTCCATGGCGATCATGGTCACGACGGCGGAGTTGGTGCGGCCCATGCAGGACTCGTCGACGGCCAGGCTGTCGTACTGGACCTTGTAGTCGCAGACCTCGGTGAGGCCGGACTCGTCAACATAGATGGCGATGGTGCTGGCGCCGTGGTCCTTGGCGACCTGGGCGGCAACGATGGTCTCCTTGGTGCCGCGCATGGAGACGACGACGGCCAGGGTGTTCTCGTTGACGTAGGCCGGGGTGGCGTGCACGAACTCGTTGCTGGTGTAGCTGGAGCTCACGACCTGCGTGGCCTCATGCTCCATAAAGTACTGGGCAGGATAGTTGCCGCCGTTGGATCCGCCGGCGCCGATCCACACGACGCGCTTGATGCCGCCCTTGTCTGCCTTGTCAGCCAAAACCTGGGAGACGACGTCCTTAACCTGTTCCTGAGTAGCCATCGTGCATCAGCCTTTCTTCTCGTTTGATGCTGTCGATGGCATACAAGTTACAGACATGTTTTTGCGATGTCGACTAGTTGTATGCTATATTTGTCTTAGAAATTTTGCTGGTGTGATTCTCGGCAATCCGTTACCAGCGGTTTTGTTGTTGTATTGGATACATGCTTGGTTCTATAAGCATACAAGTTAGATACAGGTTGATCGCATGAGCATTTCGTCGAAAAAGAACTTGACCCAATACGAGCGCTTGGCTGGCACGCTGCGCGACCGCATCGCCGCCGGCATCTACGCACGCGGAGACAAGCTGCCGTCCGAGATGGAGCTCATGGATGAGTCGGGGCTGTCGCGCAGCACCGTGCGCCATGCACTTAAGGTACTGGTGGATGAGGGCCTAGTGCACACCGAGCGCGGGCGCGGCGCCTTTGTGGCCGACACACCCGCGCTCCACGAGAACAACCTGGTGTTTTCGAGCTATACCAAGCAGGTCGAAGGCCAGGGTATGAAGCCCACCACACGCACGGTGGATTCGGGCTTTGCCAAGGCGACCGGCAGCATTGCCAAGTTCTTCGACGCCGCCGTGGGCAGCAAGCTCGTCAAACTCGTCCGCCTGCGCTATCTGGACGATGCGCCGCTGTGCCTGGAGACCACCTACCTACCGCCGAGCTTTGGGGCGCTCATCGACCGCGACATCAACGGGTCGCTCTACGCGACGCTGCGCCAGGAGTTTCACCGTGCCCCGGCGCAGGGCCACAAGACCTTTGAGGTGTGCTATGCCTCGCAAAACGAGGCGTTCCTGCTCAATGTTGAGCGCGGGCAGGCGCTGATCCTGATCACCGACTACGTCTACGACACCGATGGTCGCCCGCTCCACGTCTCCAAGCGCATCCAACGCACCGACCGAGCCAAATACACCGAGCCCATCGGCTAACCTGCCAAA
This sequence comes from uncultured Collinsella sp., assembly GCA_934621885.1. The sequence continues at coordinate 3,107 of CAKTUH010000025.1, read as the reverse complement.
AAGGGACAGGTTTATTTTGGTCGGTTTTATCTGGGGTTTTGTTAAACCCGCAGGTCAAACCAATCAAACGGACGCACCAACATAAAAGCCGCCGCGAAGGTATTCGTATCCTTCGCGGCGGCTTTTAACGTTTGCCCAGATAAAACCTGCCAAAATAAACCTGTCCCTAAATGGTAGGTTTGGGGAGGTTGGGGAACCAGGTTGGTTTGGGCTGGTTGGGAACGCGCTCGGCTAGGACCAGCTCCATCCAGCACATGTCGTACCAGCGGCCGAACTTTTGCGCGCAGCGATCGAAGGCGCCCACCAGGCGATATCCCATATGGGCATGGAAATCCTGGCTGTTGTGCGTCAGGTACTCGTCGTCCTTATCGTGCGGCACGGCGATGAGCGCGCACATGTTGGTAATGCCCATCGCGACCAGGCATTGCTTGAGCGCGTCGTGCAGTTTGCGGCCCAGACCGCCATGGCGCACATCACGCGCCAGGTAGATCGACGTCTCGACCGACCAGTCGTAGGCCTCGCGGCTATTGAGCGCGCTCACATAGGCATAGCCCACCGGGCGGCCATCGAGCTCCATCACCAGGTACGGATAGCGCTCAAGTGTCTTGGCGATGCGCCCAGCAAACTCCTCAACGCTCGGCACCTTGTATTCGCAGGTAATCGCCGTCTCGCGCACATACGGCTCGTAGATGGCCAGCAACGCCGGCGCGTCGTCGGGCGTCGCCAGACGAATCGTCGGCTCGGACATCTCGGATTTCTCGGGCATACAGCCCCTCCTCCGTCAAAAGCAAAGGCCGCCCCACGCCAAACCCAGGCGCAGGGCGGCCCCATCATCACATCAACCTACAGGACGGCCGCCAGCGCGTCGATGTCCTCCTGCGTCGTCGCCCAACTGGTGCAAAAGCGCACCACGGTGTGGGTCTCGTCGTACTTTTCCCAGTACTCGATTGCCGCATGCTCGCGAATGCGCGCCATGTCCTCGTTGGGCAGAATCACAAACTGCTGGTTCGTGGGCGTCTCCAAGAAGAACTGATAGCCGCGCTCGTGCAGCACACGGCGCAGCGCCTTCGCGGTATCGATCGCCTGGCGACCGATCTCAAAATACAGCCCATCGGTAAAGAGCGCCTCAAACTGCACGCCCGTCAGGCGGCCCTTGGCCAGCAGCGCACCGTGCTGCTTAATGCGCGGAATGGGATGCGCCGGAGCATGCATACCGCAGAACACCACAGCCTCACCGCAAAGCGCGCCGCACTTGGTGCCGCCGATATAGAAGACGTCGCACAGCTGCGCCAGCTCGGGCAGGGTAATGTCGCACGCATCGGCCGCCAGCGCGTAGGCCAGGCGGGCGCCATCCACAAACAGCGGAATCTCGCGCTTCTGGCACACCGCGTGAATCGCCGCGAGCTCGGCCTTGGAGTACAGCGTGCCGTACTCGGTCGACAGGCTCACGTACACGGCACCCGGGAACACCGTGTGCTCGTAGCTCTCGTTTTCGTAGAACACCTGGATATAGTTCTCGAGGTCCTCGGCATGCATCTTGCCCTCGTAGCCGGGGATGGTGAGCACCTTGTGGCCGCCAAACTCGATAGCGCCCGCCTCGTGGCAGGCAACGTGACCGGTCTCGGCGGCAACGACGCCCTCGTAGGGCGCAAGCAGCATGTCGATTACCGTGGCATTGGCCTGCGTGCCGCCCACCAGCAAGAACACATCGGCATCCGGTGCCTGGCAAGCCTCGCGGATGAGCTGCTTGGCATGCTCGGTGTGCGCGTCGGTACCATAGCCGGGCTGCGGCTCCATGTTGGTGTCGACGAGTGCCTGCAGCACCGCCGGGTGCGCACCGTGGGAATAGTCGTTGTTGAACGCGAGCATGGCAATCCTCTCTTACCGGGTTTCGGCCAGATGATTCAGGTGGAGCTATTGTACGCCGTGCGGATAGGCAATGTGCGCGGCAAGACACTCGAGTGCCAGCACCAGGGCAAAGCCGCAGCTCACATCTGTCAAAAAATGCGCACCGATCACGATGCGGCCAAAGGCGACGAGTGCTGCGACCACAGCCGCGGCCCAAAAGACCACGCGGCGGCGCAACGGCTTTTCCGTAAAGGCAGCCGCGGGAAGCCCGGCAAGCATCAGGCCGATCGCCGCATGCGCGGTGTGCCCACTCGCGAACGACTTAAAGCCGTCCTTGATTACGCCGGCCGCAATATAGCTCCACTTGTCGGGGTTGCCGATCACCCACCACGGCTGAAAATTGAGCCCCGGCGTGACCTCGATCACGCGCATGCGCGGGCGCGACCATAGCGGCTTGACGATCACGTTGAGTATAATGGCCTGGGCAACCCAAACGGCGAGCACCATCAGCGCCCAGCGTGTGAGCTCATCGGGCGAGGTTTTGCGCGTAAGGCGATAGACGATGAGATTGGCAGCGATAACCAGCACAAACGTCAACACCAGCTGGACCGCAACGAGCTTGCCGCCAACCCGCAGGGACGAAATGATCTCGTAGCCGGCCAGGCCAACATTAACGAGAATGCCGAGCACGGCGAGCCATTTGCTCCTCCTGGAATCGGGGCGCGCCGCACGCACGAGCATAACGCCCGCGATGCTCGCCGTCAGCTCAAACGGCAGCTCGCCGGCGGCCTCGACAAAGCGACCGAACAGGCTGGACGAGTTGAACAGCGCACTCGAGATTTGGTAATCGAAAAACGTGCCGATGAGCAGGCAGAGAGCCAGGATGGCCGCAATGGCAGAGGCATCTTTCTTATAGATGTACCCGAACATGGCTTCCTTTCGGTCGGGTGGAGAATCAACCAGCGACGTGGTGGAACCTTGTCCCACCACGCCACTTACTTGTTAGTCATCATCACTCGCGCCTAGCTGTTGCAGCAGCATGAGCGCGGCTGCCACCGGGCCGGTGCCGTCGTTGGCGTCGAGACCGCGGCCCAGGCCGCTGCCCGCACCGGCGCCCGCCTTGTAGGGAACCGACAGCTTGCGGCTCTTGGGGAAGTTCACTGCGCCGTAGCGATTCTTGAGCTCAAAGGCCACCTTCTTGGGCACGTCGACACCCAGGAAGGTAATGCGCCCACCGCTGAGCGTGACGCTCTCGAGCC
>CAKTUH010000024.1 GCA_934621885.1 uncultured Collinsella sp. | reverse complement strand
CCGTCTTGTATGCTGATAGAACGTGACGGAAGCGACACGCCTTCGAGCCGCTTCGCTCACTCGATCGATCTTTTGGGCGCTTGCCCGCCCTCCAAGCGAACTGCCTCAACATAATCCAGAACACCAAAAAGCTGCGGTGCCATCTGGAGGAATCGACCCCTGCTTCCGGTCAGTTCCTCCAAACGGCACCGCATTTTTATCTGAGCCGCGAACATCCCCATAAGTTGCGGTGAAATAGGGACTGTTCAGGCGTTTTACCAGCCTAAACAGTCCCTATTTCACCGCAACTTATGGAGGGGATAGATTAGATTGTCGAGTCCTTGGGCAGTTCAAAGTAATCGGGATGCAGGGCGATAACTGGGCCCTGCTCCTCGGGCATTAGATGCAGGTGCGTCTGCGCCAGATAGCTCGCCGCATCGGTGTCGCCTTCCTTAATGGCCTCGAGGATTCGGCGGTGTTGCCGACGAATCGGCTCCCAGTCCAGATCCTGCGACACCGCACGCAGCCAGTTGTAGCGCTCAAAATGCGTGTTGATGCTCTTCATCCAATCCCACAGCATGTGGCGACCGGCAATCTCAAAGCACGTCTCGTGGAACAGGTTGTCCAGGTCAAAGAAGCGACGCGTCTCGCTGTGGTCGAGCGACTCTGACTCGGCAAGAATCTGCTCAAGCCGGTGCTTTTGCTCGGGCGTGGCAGCCGAGCAGCATTTGATCAGCACGCTTCTCTCGAGCTTTTCGCGCAAAAAGCAGGCGTTCTCGGCACGCTCCATGCTGATCTTTGAAACATAGGTACCGCTCTTGGGGCGCGTTTCCACCAGCTCCTGCTCGCGCAGGCGTACAAAGGACTCGCGGATGGGCGTGCGACCGATCCCCGTCTCCTTTTCCAGACCAATCGCCGAAAGGCGCGTGCCGGGCTTGAGCTCGGCATAGATGATCTTGGAGCGCAATGCGTTGTATGCCTGGTCTTGCAGACTCTGATAATGCTGGTGCTGTTCCATAAAGCCCTCGGATAAACCCTCGGTTAGTCGAATACCACCCCGTAATACTATCGCATCCCCCGCCCCCCATAAGTTGCGGTGAAATAGTTCCTGCCATTAGCCTTTAGCAGCAAATACAGGGACTATTCCACCGCAACTTGCTCCGAAAACGAATTATTTGCTGTGGCTAAATTAGCTTCATTTCAAAACTACCCCGGATTACGGGGCTAAATCAAGAACCCCCATCCATACCGGCAATTATCGAATTTCGACAAGTCTTCTACCTGCGGTTTTATTTTCGCTACTTCGCCTATGGTTGGGCACAACCGAATCAGCCCCGTAATCCGCCTTACTTTTGCAAAACCAGCTAATTTGGGATGGAGCCATTTTGGCTACTCTCCGCTGCCGTGCCCATCCTCCAGCAGTTGCGGTGAAATGCGGACTGTTTGCGCCGCCTGGGCCGTAAAACAGTCCGCATTTCACCGCAACTTACAAGAGGGATAAAGGCTTCTTACAGGTTGGCGATGATTGCCTGGGCGATCTCGTCGTACTGAGCCGGCTCGAGCGTGACGCGACCGGGGTTCATGGCAAACACGTCGCCGAACTCAAACGAATCATCCTTGTACTTAGGGACGATGTGGACATGCAGGTGATGCATAGTGTCGCCGTAGGCGCCAAAGTTGATCTTGTCGGGGTTGAACGCCTTGTGCAGCGCGGCGGCAACGTGACGGACGTCGGCCATAAAGGCAGCCGCGTCTTCCTCGGACATGCAAGAAATGTCGTCGACATGCTGCTTGGAGGCAACGATCACACGGCCCTTGTGGCTCTGCTCCTTAAACAGGATGAGCTTGCTGGCGGGCAGGTCGAGCATGGGGATGCCAAAAGCATCGACGAGCGTATTATCGGTCCCGCACATGCAATACGAGCAATCGTTGTGCTGTTCCATGATGGTCCTTTCGATCTGGACAAAAATGAATGTCGCTATTTTTAGCAGGTGCAATCCCCCTGTTTGCACCACCCAAATACGGATAGAGACAACGCATGCGTAGTTGATACGAAATCGGTTTCGTATCAACTTTCGCCATCATACAACTAATGAGTTGTTTCATTTAGGTGAACGTTCACCTTTTCTTTCAAATTTATATTTGCAAATTTTTGTGGTTGAGTATACTAGGCAGCAACGAAACCGATTTCGTTAAGCGTGCGCATCAAGATGCTAAGACGCACCCTACCATCTTGGCATCTTGATGTGCACGCAGCCTCTTTGCTTTCCTCCCGCCTTGCCAAGCCCTTCAGTCCCATTCCGGCAACGCAAGGCATTCCCACATGACTGACCAGGGGCCGGCTCTTCTGCTTGCTAAAAGCAGTGCCTCCGATAACCCTCTTCGCGCCGGCCCAGGTCAGCCTAACTCCTTACAACCGAAAGGACGGCAGCAGTATGCGACCGCTCATTGTAATGAATGGCGAGAACATCGATTGGTGCCACACCGCGACCAGGATGCTCATGTATCTGGTCGGCGTTGCCATTTTGGCCCTCGGCATGAGCCTCCAGACGGCATCGGGCCTTGGCGTGGCCGCCCTCACCTGCTTTGCCACGACCCTGTCCATGCTCACTGGCAAGACGCTCGGTTTTTGGATCACCGTGACCTACGTCGCTTACATTGCAGCCCAATTGGCTATTCTTCGCCGTGAGTTCCAGCCGCGCATTCTGCTCGAGCTCTTTTTCTCCACGCTTATCGGCGGCTTCACCGACTTCTTTATGGCAGTCAATCCTCTGCACCCCACCGCACTCCCCGCGCAGGTCGCGACTATGCTGCTTTCGCTTGCCGTCACCGCGTTTGGCGTAAGCCTGGTGGTCAATATGGGCGTCGTGCCCAACGCGCCGGATGGCCTGGTGCAGGTAATTGCCGAAAAGCTCAAGCGTCGCTTTGGCGATGTTAAGGTCGTATTCGACTGCTCACACGTCGCGGCATCCCTCGCCCTATCACTCGTGCTCATGCACAACCTGGGCGGCTTTGGTGTAACCACCGCTATCTCGGCACTGTTCCTGGGCCACGTCATCAACGTAGCCAATAAGCTGTTCGCAAAACGCTTTATCCACATGGCGTTTGGGGAGTAGCGCAGTCGCAAGAGCCCACAAACCGCGCTATACGTTGCTATATCTCGCTATACTTTACTATATGTTGCTATACTTTGCTATATCTTGCTATAACTTGAGCAGAGGTGGCGCGTATGCAGACAAATCCGTTTAAACCTACGGCAGGTAAAACGCCTCCCATGATTATCGGTCGCGAGGATGTACTCGAGGAGTTCAACGAGGGCCTCATCAATGGACCCGGCGCACCGGGGCGCCTGATGCGCATTGCCGGTGTCCGCGGAACGGGTAAAACGGTCCTCCTTGATGAGTGCGCGCGTCTTGCTCAAGATCGCGGTTGGACCGTTATTAAGGAAGTCGCAACCGAAGGGCTCTGCCAGCGCATTCTTGAACAGCTCCAGCCCAAGGTTCAAGCCAAACACGCTAGATTCGAACCCGCTGTCGCCGGCATATCTCTCGGTAGCATAGACATCGAACGAATTGGCCCTTCTTTGCGCGACGCGATAAGGCAGACAATATCCAAAAATGGCAACGGCCTGCTTATCACCCTCGATGAGGTCCAAGATGCCGAACTCGACGAGGTCCGAACGCTCTCCATTGCAATTCAACAGATTATCGGCGAAGACCTTGATATTGCCTTCGTTTTTGCAGGACTACCCTCGATGATCGAAAGCGTCATCAACGGCAAAACACTCACGTTTTTACGTCGCGCGCTCCCCTTTGATCTCAAGGCAGTAGCTGTTACCGAGGTGACGTACTCCCTCGAAGAGACCATCGAAACATCCGGTATGGAGCTCAAACCAGGCATCGCCAGCCAACTTGCCGAGGCAACGCAAGGCTATCCTTTTATGATTCAGCTCGTTGGATACTATGCATGGCAGCTAGCGAGACGCGCGCATACGACGATTATTGGAGAAGAAGAGGCCGAGCGTGGCATTGCGACGGCACGCGAACGCTTCTGCGCCATGGTGATTGAGCCCGCGCTGCAGCGCATTCCGCCCACATGTATCGCCTATCTGTTGAGCATGGCATCGTTGGGGCAAACATGTTCGACCAGCATGGTGGCCGACGACCTAAACAAAACGCCTCAGCAGGTGAGCTCCATCCGCAGCCGCTTGCTCAGAGAATCGATTATTGAGGCACCCTCTTACGGTAAGGTGTCGTTCGCCATCCCCTACATGCGCGACTATCTCAACGATCATAAAGCCGAACTGGAGGCTGAGCTGTAGAGAAGCCCCAGCCCAAAAGACGAAAATCGTTTGCATACGGTTTTAAACTAGACGCAAACGGTTTTCGTCTGATTTGCGTACGGAAATGCAACGCAAATCACGCTTTCGTACGGCCAAAAGTCAGACGCAAATGCTTATCGTCCGGCAATGCGTCCGCAACCAAGACGAAAAAGGCCCCGAGCTCGTAAGAACTCGGGGCCTTTTGCCACGCATCTATGAGAGGAGAATTCGATGCGCCCGGGCGCTACTCCATGTAGCCACCCTGGATGGCGGAAACTGCATGCTCGGTAAAGAACTTGAGCGTGCCGGAGGTATAGCGGTTAGCCTTGGGCTTCCAAGCGGCGCGACGCTCGGCCAGGACGGCGTCGACCTCGGCCGGCTCCATCTCCTTGCCGGCGATGCCCACGATGGACAGCGAACGCTCGGGGATGTTGATCTGAATGAGGTCGCCCTCCTCGATCAGGGCAATCGGGCCGCCCACGGCAGCCTCGGGCGAAACGTGACCGATAGCCGGGCCCTTGGAGGCGCCGGAGAAGCGACCGTCGGTGATCAGGGCGATGCTCGCGCCCAGCTCGGGATCGCTGGCGATAGCCTCGGTGGTGTAGAACATCTCGGGCATGCCGGAACCCTTGGGGCCCTCGTAGCGAATGATGACGGCGTCGCCGGGCTTGACCTCGTGCGTCAGGACGGCGTGGATGGCGTCCTCCTCGCAATCGAACGGACGAGCCTTAAGCGTGGCCTGGAACATCTCGCGCGGAACGACAGTGTGCTTGACGACCGCACCCTCGGGGGCAAGGTTGCCGTGGAGGATGGCGATGGAGCCGTCGGTGCCGAAGGCCTGGTCGAACGGGCGAATGATGTCCTCGCGCTTGAGGTTCCACTTCTCCAGGTAGCGGCCGCACTTCTCGTAGTAACCGTTGTTCTTGAGGTCCTCGAGATTCTCGCCGAGGGTCTTGCCGGTGACGGTCATAACGTCGAGGTGGAGCATCGACTTGATCTCCTCCATGATGCGCGGCACGCCGCCCGCATAGTAGAAGAACTGCGCCGGCCACTCGCCTGCGGGACGAACGTTGAGCAGGTAGTGGGCGCCACGGTGCAAGCGATCGAAGTCGTCGGCGGACATCTCGATGCCAAACTCGCGGGCGATCGCGGGGATGTGCAGCAGCGAGTTAGTGGAGCCGGAGATGGCGCCGTGGACCATGATGAGGTTCTCGAAGGACTCCTTGGTCACGATGTCGCGCGGGCACAGGCTGTGCTCGGAGAGCCACACGGACTGGCGGCCGGCCTCGCGGGCGAACTCACGCAGGTCGGAGCTGGTGGCGGGCAGCAGAGCCGTGCCGGGGAGCATAAGGCCCAGGGCCTCGGCGGTAACCTGCATGGTCGAGGCGGTACCCATAAAGGAGCAGGCGCCGCAGCTGGGGCAGGCGTTGTGCTTGGCGAACTCGAGCTCCTCGCGGGAAATCTCGCCGCGCTCGTAACGGGCCGAGATGGCGCCGAGCTGCTCCAGGGTCAGCAGGTCGGGGCCGGCATCCATGACGCCGCCGGTGACGACGATCGAGGGGATGTTCACACGGCCCATTGCCATAAGGTTCGCAGGTAGGCCCTTATCGCAGCTGGCGACGAAGACGCCGGCGTCGAACGGGGTGGCCTTGGCGTGAATCTCGATCATGTTGGCGATCATGTCACGGCTAGGCAGCGAGTAGTTGATGCCGTCGTGGCCCTGGGCCTCGCCATCGCAGATATCGGTGCAGAAGTAACGGGCGCCGTGGCCACCAGCCTCGGCAACACCGGCACGGACCTCCTCGACGAGCTCGAAAAGGCCAGCAGAACCGGGGTGCGAATCGCCAAAGGTCGACTCGATGATGACCTGCGGCTTGTCCAGGTCCTCGATGGTCCAGCCAGAACCCAGACGCAGCGGGTCCATCTCGGGGCTGATGGTGCGGAACTTACCGGAACGCGGCTGCAGCTTGGCGACCAAATCGGCGGCCTCCTGCTGAATCTGCTCTTTGGTCTTCTCGTCCATGGTGTACTCCTTTGGTTTAAGGCTTACTTGGTTTGGTATCGATTGATGTGACGTGCTGATGTGAAGCGCTGGCTTGCGATTAGGCGAAGAACGAGATCACCAGGGCGCAGGCGAGGCCCGAAAGACCGATGATCGTCTCCATGATGGTCCAGGACTTGAGGGTGGTCTTCTCGTCGATCTCGAGGAACGAAGAGCACATCCAGAAGCCGGCATCGTTGACGTGCGAGAG
>CAKTUH010000023.1 GCA_934621885.1 uncultured Collinsella sp. | reverse complement strand
CATGCGGGACGGCCCGAAGCCAAGATGAGCTTGATGCCCGACTCCTGCGCCGCGAGCAGCTTCTCGCGCGTGCGCGGACTGATCACCTTCTGGTCGTTGGTGAGCGTACCGTCGATATCCATTGCGATGGCCTTGATTGCCATATGTGCCTCCCTGTCATTAAGCAACCTTGTCTGAGTCATCATACAGAATGCCCGCCACGCCTCTGTTTGCAACGGGTAAAAAGCTATATTGTCTCGAACATGAACGGCGTGCAGTCGTTGAGCTCAATCGCTCGGGTCTAATACGTCTGCTAGCGACTCTCATCCGTCGGTGCGCCCTCGACGATTACGATTCCTGCCGAGGCACCCAGCGCGCTGGCGCCGACCTCGATAAACGCACGATTCTCCTCATAGATATGAATGCCGCCCGCTGCCTTATTCATCCAGACAGCAAAGGGCCCGCATCCCAACGGATTCGGGCCCCTTTCTGCTTAACGCTTAATCAGCGGCAAAGACTACTTGCGGTGAGCGCGATAGAACTCGATGAGCGCCTGAGTCGAAGCGTCCTGCTCGGCCTTGGCGGCGTCGTCGTGGAAAGCAGGGGTGATCTGCTTGGCAAGCTGCTTGCCCAGCTCGACACCCCACTGGTCGTAGGAGTCGATGCCCCAGACCGTACCCTCGACAAACACGATGTGCTCGTACAGGGCGATGAGCTCGCCGAGTGCAAACGGGCTCAGCGTGTCACCGAAGATCGAGGTCGTCGGACGGTTGCCCTCAAAGCAGCGGGCCGGGACGATCTGCTCGGGCGTGCCCTCGGCGCGCACCTCGTCGGCCGTCTTACCAAAGGCGAGCGCCTTGGTCTGGGCCAGGAAGTTGCCCAGGAACAGCTCGTGCACGTCCTGACCGCTGTCGGTCGCAGGGTTGGCGGTGTTGGCGAAAGCGATGAAGTCGGCCGGAACCACCACAGTGCCCTGGTGCAGCAGCTGGTAGAAGGCATGCTGGCCGTTGGTGCCGGGCTCGCCCCAGAAGATCTCACCGGTATCGGAGGTCACAGCACTGCCGTCCCAGCGGACGTGCTTGCCGTTGGACTCCATGGTGAGCTGCTGCAGGTAGGCCGGGAAGCGGTGCAGGTACTGGCTGTACGGCAGCACGGCATGGCTCTTGGAACCGAAGAAGTTGACGTACCAGACGTTGAGCAGGCCCATCAGCGCGACGGCGTTGTTCTCGAGCGGCGTGTTGCAGAAGTACTCGTCGATGGCGTGGAAGCCCTCGAGGAACTGCTGGAAGCGCTCGGGGCCGAGCACGACGATCAGCGACAGACCCACGGCGGAGTCAACAGAGTAGCGGCCGCCGACCCAGTTCCAGAAACCGAAGGCGTTGGCCGGGTCGATACCGAAGGCCTCGACCTTGTCGAGCGCGGTGGAGACGGCGACGAAGTGCTTGGCCACGGCCTCGGCGTTCTGCTCATCGGAGCCATCGATGGCGCCCTGCGCCTTGAGCTGCTCGAGCATCCAGGTCTTGACCTCGCGAGCGTTGGTGAGGGTCTCGAGCGTGGTGAAGGTCTTGGAGACGATGATCACGAGCGTGGTCTCGGGGTCCAGACCCTTGAGCTTCTCGGCCTGATCGTTGGGGTCGATGTTGGAGATGTAGCGGCAGTCGATACCGGCGTCGGCATAGGGACGCAGGGCCTCGTAGGCCATGACCGGGCCCAGGTCGGAGCCACCGATGCCGATGGACACCAGGTGCTCGATCTTCTTGCCGGTAACGCCCTTCCACTCACCGGAGCGCACGCGCTCGGCGAAGGCATACATGCGGTCGAGGACCTCGTGCACGTCGGCGACGACATCCTGGCCGTCAACGATGAGCTGGCCCTTCTCGCTTGCCGGACGGCGCAGCGCGGTGTGCAGGACGGCACGGTCCTCGGTGGTGTTGATGTGCTCGCCGGAGAACATGGCGTCGCGGCGCTCCTCGAGCTTCACCTCGCGGGCAAGATCGCACAGCAGCTTGACGGTCTCATCGGTCACCAGGTTCTTGGATAGATCGAAGTGAAGGTCGCCGGCGTCAAAGCTCAGCTTGTTCACGCGGTCGGCGTCAGCAGCAAACCAGGCCTTGAGGTCGATGCCCTCGGCCTCTAGCTTCTCCTGATGGGCCTCGAGCGCCTTCCAAGCGGCGGTCGACGTAGCGTCGATAGGTGCGGCAACAGTTGCCATAAAGTCCTCCTCAGCATACGGGCGCACTCCTCCATGCGCCCGGATAATCAGATGCCCCTATTCTAACGCATGTCAAGACTGTAATCAGCGAGCGTTGCCAATCCGCCCCCTAACGGCGACTGACCAAAAAGGGGCAGGTTCTATGCCGCGGCGCACACACTGCCGAGCAGCTCGCGCAAGGGCGAGCCGATACCCTCCAGCAGTTCTGGAGCGATGATGGCGAAAACGGGAACCTCGCCGGCACCCACAACGGCGGGCACTTTTCCCTCGGAGACGATGCATCCGTAGGGAACAAAGCCGTCCTCACCGGCATCGAGCGCCGCCATGCGACGCGCGAGTTCGCGCGCAAAGCTCGCCGTATCGGCATCGCCGATCGCCAGGACAAAGTCCACGCCCTCATCGGTCGCCAGGGCCACGGCCTCGTCGATCAACTCGTCTCCCCCGTCGCCCTCAACCGAGCCACAGCGAAAAAGCACGCGTTCGAGCAGAGCTCGATCAAGCGAGCCGAGTGCTGCCGAGACGAGCTCATCGCGCGTATGTTTGTCACCGCCCAGTACAACCAGCGCCTTGGTGCCACCGTAGTGGGCGACCAATCGTCCACACCAGCGAGCCACGTCCCCATCCGCAACCAAGCGCGTCGGCATACCAAACCCATAATTGACCATCTTTTCCACAACCCTTCCGTGCGTATAGGCGGTATCGATCGTTAGGCTCATGCTACGAAGCGAGCTTTTCCGAGCTGTTTCGCGCTCTTTAGGGCTGCGTTAAAAACCCGATGCAACCGCACGACCATACCTGCCAAAAAGGGACAGATTTTGACGGTGTCCGGTCGAGCAGGTATTATCGAACAAGCATTCGGTAAGAACATGTGTTTGATGGGAGGAGCCCATGGCGCACGAGCGGCATACCTATATCTGTATCGACCTTAAGACGTTTTACGCCAGCGTCGAATGCGTCGACCGTGGGCTCGATCCGCTCACCACCAACCTGGTCGTTGCCGACGAATCGCGCGGGCGTACGACCATCTGCCTCGCTATCACCCAAGCCATGAAGGACCTCGGCATCCATAACCGCTGCCGCCTGTTCGAGATTCCCGATGGCATCGACTACATCAAGGCCATGCCGCGCATGCAACACTACATGGAGGTATCGGCGCAAATCTACGGCATCTATCTGGAATACGTCAGTCCGCAGGACGTGCATGTCTATTCCATCGATGAGTGCTTTATCGACGTCACCCCCTATCTAGACCTCTATCACACCGATGCCGAGGGCTTCGCCTGCATGCTGCGCGACGAAGTCCTGGGGCGCACCGGCATCACGGCGACGGTCGGCATCGGCCCCAACCTATTCCAGGCCAAGGTAGCACTCGATATCACCGCCAAGCACGTAGCCAGCCGTATCGGCGTACTCGACGACGAAACCTTCCGCAAAGAGATCTGGCCCCACCGCCCCATAACCGACATCTGGGGTATCGGCCCCGGCGTGGCGGCCCGTCTCGAGAAATACGGCGTCTACGACCTGATGGGCGTTGCGGCGCTCGACGAAAACCTGCTCTACGACGAGCTCGGCGTCAATGCCGAGTACCTTATCGACCACGCCTTTGGACGCGAACCAACGACCATCGCCGATATTCAGGCTTACCGCCCGCAGGCAACCTCGACCACCACGGGACAGGTGCTCTCGAAGGGCTATGCCTACGAGCAAGCTTACACCGTCTTGCGCGAGATGGTCGATGCCGCCGTGCTGGACTTGATCGACAAGCACGTGGTGTGCGACAGCATCTCGCTCTTTGTGGGCTATGCAAGCGAACGCGCCGACATACGTCGACTCGACGCCAGCGGCACGGCGCAATACGTCGACGGGTGTGGGCATCTGCGCTCGAGCACGTCGGGCATCGAACCCGCAGCGACTGACGGCCCCGAGCTCGCGCCCCGCGCCCCCAAACCCATTCAGCAGGATGACGAACGACGTCGTTTGGTGCGAGAAGCGCAAGCGATCGACGGCGTCTTTGTGGGCGAGCACGGCGGCAAGCCGCGTGGTGGCTACGCTGCGCTCTTCGCGCACTCCAATGCCTCGCGCAAGCTGCCCGAACGCACCAATTCGTTCAAGAAGATCATGGGCTATTTTGACGACCTATGGGCACAGACTGTCGATCCCAAGCGACCGGTCAAGCGCATCAACCTGGGATTTGGCAACCTCATGCCGGAAGAGTTTGCCACCATCGATCTGTTTAGCGACGTCGAGGCCGATGAGCGCGAGCGCGACCTGGCCCGTGCCGTCCTGGCCGTAAAGGGCAAATACGGCAAAAACGCGCTTGTCAAGGGGCTGAGCTTTACCGCCGGCGCTACTGCACGCGAACGCAACGATCAGGTAGGAGGACACCGTGCCTAAGCCCCAACAACAGCCGATGCGGCCACCGACACCTTTTGAACGCTTAGCAGATCCCGAGGGAAGACGTCGCTCCGCCGACCCCAAGCTCACCGCCAACGGTGCCGTGCGCGCCAACCGCGCCGCACAGTTTATGCCCTTTGCCGCCCTCACGGGATACTACGAACTCGTGCGCAAGCAAGAGATCACCGTCGAACCAAAATGTGAGCTAACGGAAGAGAAAGCCCTCGAGCTTTCGCATAAGCTCGAGGGCCTCAAACGTGGCGACCTAGTCCGCGTCACCTATTACGATACGTACGGCTATCGCTCCCGCACCGGCATCCTCGACGAGGTACTCCCTGCCTTCAAGCTCCTCAAGCTCAAAGACATCGCCATCGATTTCGATGACATTCTAGACATCGAACTGCGCGGACGAGCCTAGACAAGGAAGTGCATCCAAGGCGGCGCTTACAGCGTCATGACGTAGTAGCCCGCGTCTTTCACGGCCGTCTCGAGGACACCGCGATCAACCGGCTGCTTAGAGCGCACGCGTGCCGTGTGGTCCGCATACGTCACCGTTGCCCACACGCCGTCCAGCGCATTGAGGGCATTGGCCACGTTCTGAGCGCAACCGTCACAGCTCATGCCACCGATGAGCAGCTCATCACTATAGGGATAGTGCGACGCATCGGTATCCGCCACAACGACCCTTTTGGCCTTCTTGCCGCACGCGCCATCGCTGCAGCAACTCTTTCCGCGTGTCGAAGCGGCAATGCGACGCAGCCCAAAAAACATGCCGATGGCAATGACGATCAGCACGATGAGATTCGCAGGGTTGAGTAAGTCACTCATGTGCTCCCCTTTCCAAGTAACCCTATATAGATACCCCCATGGGGTGTTCCCATCTTAACCCAAAATCATGTCCGTTCGGTCAATTAGTTTCCCTCTTCAAACTTTTTTGTTGACCATGGCTTACTTTCGTGTATAAGTTTTCCTAGGCTAACACGAAAGGACGGACAGCGACGTCATGACTCGAACCATAGACCTCCCAACGTTTCAGGCAGCAGTCGTGCGCAACTGCTCCCCTACGCTCGCGGGCATCAAGCCGGCATCGCTCTTTACCTATCCAGGCACCTACGCCCACGGGGACGGCTCAACTGCAACCGAAACCATCGCAGAACGCCGAACACGTCTGCTCAACGTTATCGCCCAGTGCAATCGTGAACTTGACCCACTCGGCATCCACCTGAGCGTTTTGGTGTGGCGGCCCTGCGGAGCGCTCGTTTACATGTACCGACCCAAAAGCCTCGCCGCCTACTTTGCGGACCCGCGCGCCCAGACGGCGCTTGCCAAGGAAGGCTACAACACGGGCGACCTCGCGACATGCCTCGTGCATCTGGCATCGCGCATCACACTCGCGAGCAATAACGCCGCGGAATGCGCCTGTAGTCAGGCTCGATGCGCGCTGGCCCAGCAAGCCAGCTGCAGCAACGACTGCACCTGCGAGTTTCCGCACGAAATAGGCTATTTCCTGGGATACCCCTACGACGACGTGCACGAGTTTATCGCCCAGCGCGGCGAGAACTACAAGGTCTTTGGGGCCTGGAAGGTCTACACCAACGTCGAACAGGCGCTTGCGACGTTTGATGCCTACCGCGCCTGTACCCAATACCTCACCTTCGTCTATCAGCAGGGCTGCAGCCTGGCGCAACTTGCCCAGGCAACCCGATAGAGCATACAAGCCGCGGTTACGCGCCGCACAACCGAAAGGACAAAACATGAGCAAGATCGCCGTCGTCTACTGGAGCGGCACGGGCAACACCGAGGCCATGGCAAATCTCGTCACCGAGGGCGCCACGTCCGCAGGCGCCGAGGTCGAAGTTATCCCCTGTGCCGACTTCTCTGCAGATAAGGCAGCCGGCTACGACGCCTTCGCCTTCGGCTGCCCCGCCATGGGCTCCGAGGAACTCGAGTACGATGAGTTCCAGCCGATGTGGGACGAGGTCAAGGAGACTCTCGGCGACAAGAAGGTCGTCCTCTTTGGCTCCTATTCGTGGGCCGAGGGCGAGTGGATGGACAACTGGAAGGCCGACGCCGACGA
>CAKTUH010000022.1 GCA_934621885.1 uncultured Collinsella sp. | reverse complement strand
CAGCTGTCGTTTACCTTTAACTCGCTGCAGAGTGCGTTGGCGAGCGCGGAGCGTGTGTTCGATCTGCTCGACGAGCCTGAGATGGAGGCCGACCCGCTGCCGGCCGATGCCGCCAAGCTGCCGGGCAAGGTGGAGGGCCGCGTCGCCTTTGAGCACGTGCGCTTTGGCTATGCGCCCGACAAGCCGCTCATGCGCGACGTGTCGTTTGCCGCCGAGCCGGGACAGAAGATCGCGGTGGTGGGAACCACGGGCGCGGGCAAGACCACGCTTATCAACCTGCTCATGCGCTTTTACGAGATCGACGGCGGGCGCATTACGCTCGACGGCGTGGACACGAGCCGCATGGACCGTGGCGAGCTGCGCCAGCAGTTTGGCATGGTGCTGCAGGACGCTTGGCTGTTCGACGGAACGATTGCCGAGAATATCGCCTATGGCTGCCCTGAGGCAACGCGCGATGAGATTGTGGCGGCCGCACGCGCCGCGCAGGTCGACTTCTTTGTGCGCACCATGCCGCAGGGCTACGACACGCGCGTGGCCAACGATGCCGAGAGCATCAGCCAGGGCCAACGTCAGCTGCTGACCATCGCGCGCGTGCTGCTCAACAACCCGGCAATCCTCATCCTGGACGAGGCAACGTCGAGTGTGGACACGCGCACCGAGCTTGCCATCGGCCGCGCCATGGACGCGCTCATGCGCGGGCGCACGAGCTTTGTGATCGCGCATCGCCTGTCGACGATCGTCGATGCCGACCTGATTCTGGTCATGGACCACGGCAACATCATCGAGCAGGGCACGCACAAGGAGCTGCTGGCTGCCGAGGGCGCTTATGCCGACCTCTATCTGAGCCAGTTCGCATAATCGCGTGAGAATGTGACAAAGGGACCGTCCCTTTGTCACATCGAAAAGAAGGCGCGCCGGGGATGGATTCCCTGGCGCGCCTTTTGTGTTGGCGTTTATGCTGTGGCTGTTGCCTGCGGTCCTAGCGCTCGTCCACGAGTTTGGCGACGAGGGCCTTGAGCTCGGCCACCTCCTGCTCGAGTTCCTTGACGCGACGAGCGTTCTCGGTGATGCCCTGACGGTTAAGGGCACTCTGCTCGGCAGCGTCGTCGGGCATGTACTCGCGATGCTGTTTGGCGTCGAAGCTCTCCTCGAACACGCGGCAGCCATTGCGCTTGATGATGCGCCCGGGCACGCCCACGACGGTGCAGTTATCGGGCACGTCCTTGACGACGACCGAGTTGCCGCCGATCTTGACGTTGTTGCCAATGCGGATGTTGCCGAGCACTTTGGCGCCCGTGCCCACGGTGACGTTGTTGCCCAGGGTGGGGTGGCGCTTGCCAGTCTCGTTGCCGGTGCCGCCGAGCGTGACGCCCTGGTAGAGCACGCAGTTGTCGCCCACGATGGTGGTTTCGCCAATGACGACCCCCATGGCATGGTCGATAAAGAAGTGCTTGCCGATTTGCGCGGCGGGGTGAATCTCGACGCCGGTGATATGGCGGGTGAGTTGCGAGAGCACACGGGCGAGTGAGCGATGGCCGTGCTCCCAGAGCCAGTGCTCGGGCACATGGTTCCACTTGGCGTGCAGGCCGGGGTAAGACAAGAAGATGACCAGGCCGTTTTGCGCAGCGGGGTCCTGCGCCTGGACGGTCTTGATGTCCTCGCGAATGGTATTGATAAAGCTCACCGGCCGCCCTCCCTTAGCGCCGCGACAATGCAATTCAATAAAGTATAGCGATTCGCTAGGGATTAGGAAGGGCAATCTTGCTTTGCTTTACATGACAGGTGTCAGTTATGCAAACTTGCTGGTAATGAAGTAAGACTTTTGAGGGGTTTGGCCCGCACCCGCGCTGCAACCGTATACTGGTCAACTTGGACGTGTCCGCGCCCGCAACTGAGAGGTTTTACTTCATGGGTTTCATCAATTTTATCGCCGAGTTGCTCAAGGATCCGCGCACCGCGATCGCCAGCTGGATTGCCGCCGGTCCGCTTATGGCCTACGGCTGCGTGTTCCTGATCATCTTTATCGAGACGGGCGTGGTGTTCTTCCCGTTCCTTCCCGGCGACTCGCTGCTGTTCGCCTCGGGCTTCTTCGCCCACAACGGTGGCTTTAACATCGTGGCGCTTTTGGCCACTGCGTGGGCCGCTGCTATCCTGGGCGACCAGTGCAACTTTATGATCGGCCACTTCTTTGGCCGCAAGATCATCGCCTCGGGCAAGGTGAAGGCCATGACGCCCGAGCGCATCAAAAAGTCCGAGGACTTCTTGGACAAGTGGGGCCACCTGGCCATCTTCCTCGGCCGCTTCTTCCCGTTCATCCGCACCTTCGTGCCCTTTATCGCCGGCATGGGCGGCATGCACTGGCGCAACTTTGTCATCTTTAACGTGCTGGGTGGCATTACCTGGTCGACGGTCTTTACGCTGCTGGGCTACTTCTTTGGTGGCATCCCCTTTGTACAGGAGCACTTTGAGCTGCTGATCATCGGCATCGTCGCCGTGTCGATCATCCCGACCGTGGTCGGTCTGGTCAAGTCCAAGCTCGGGAAGAAGAACGCCGCATAGTATCCGTGCGTGAAAACCTACACGGTAACAGTTGCGCTACATAGCTCGAAACAAAACGGGATCCGTCACTTGAAGTCGACGGATCCCGTTTGCGTTTGAGGGGAAGTGGGCGCGCGATGCGCTTGGCAGCAAGCGTCGCGCAGCAACTTAATCAACTGGAATCGGCGGTGGGGTGGGGCCGTTATTGAAGAGTGCCGCAATCGCGGGAACGGTTTTTGCGGGCATCCAGTTTGCCATGCCTTCTTGCCAAACGAGAGATTCTGGAGCAAACGATTTTGAGGCAATCATGGAACCCAGCGTGATGAGGTCGAACGGTCCGGTTGCCGCGCCGTTGACAGCAACGTGGAAACGATCTTGCCGCGGAATGGGCGGGGGAACGGGGGAGCCAGAGATTCCCGCCGGAGTGTTGCCCATCATGTTGTCCATCGCGCCGGCGATGTTCCGGCCGACGGAACCGCCTATGGCCATGCCCGCGGCGATCCCGGCCATGTCCATGCCGCCGTTGCCACCGCCGCCGAGGCTGATGCCCGCAGCTCCATTTTCGCCCATATGTCCGAGCGCCTCTGCGCCAGCGACGCCAACGGTGGTTTGCGCTTCCACCTGATAGGCGGGGAAGTTGGCAGTCTGAGTCTGCTTGTGGACGCGATATTGTCCTTCCTCGCGCTCAATACGCAGACGTTCCTGTAGGTTTTCCATTTGAACGCGCTGCATATCATGGATGTTCTTGATGTTGGCTTCGGTTTGGGCTCGGACGGTGGCCTCGGTCACATCGCGTGTTACCGCCATGAGCCGAGCGTAGCCATCGCTCTCCTCGTCCACGTCGATGGCGGCGATGTCTAAAGACGAGAGCTCTATGCCATAGACCTTGCGCAGTTGTGGAGAAAGGTCGTTATTGGCAAGTTCCGATAGGTCATCGGTGCGGCCAGCGAGCTGTAAAAGAGGAATCCCGAGTTTTGAAGGCATATTGGCGACAAGAGATTTAACTCTACGCGAGACCGCATCGCGAACTTGGCTTTGAAAGTCTTCGAGCGTGAATTCATCAAGACGGTGGAGCTCGATGAATTCACGGTAATCGGCGATTTGGAAAGTAAGGGTCCCTCGCACGGCAACGGGTACTCCAAAATCGGGGAACCGCTGGTCAAACACATCGAAGTAGCGCACGGCAAAACGTGATTGAACAACCTTGGCAAGATTGATGAAGTAAACCTCGGCCTGAAACGGTGTACCACCGCCATATGCTGCCGCGACAAAGCTCGCGATGATGGGCAGATTGGAGGTATTGAGCGCCTCATCAAAAGGTCCCTCGATGAATTCTTGGATTGCATCTTGCCCCTTACGACGGCAGATGAAAGCGGCAACAGAGCCCTCGCGCACGCGGAGTGATGATCCCCAGCGGATTGCGTTTTCACGGCGCGCATTGTTTGCGGGTCGCCATTTCCAGATGAGATAGTCCTTCTCGTCGCAGCGGATTTCATCCATCAAGCCGGCGCGATTTCGATTAGCCATGATTTACTCCCCTGAACAAGCGGACATAATGCCTAAGAATCCAAAGAGGGCGGCCATGATCAGTCCGTATGCAATCCATGGACCCCACGCACGAAGCCTAGAGACAACCGTTCTCTTTCGGATGTCCGCTTTAAGGTCCGTGAGTAACGCAAACTCGTCGCTGTCACCAAAGAGATGCTCCGCTTTCGCGTATGCCTGATCGAACTTGGAGCGCCATGCATCGGCAAGTGCATCTTCTGCGGCGATGCGGTCGTTGCCCAGTTTTGGGGAAGCGATGCAGTTGCCGCTCGCCATGGCAGCGAACTCGATAAGGTCATCTTTATTGTTGGGGATGGGCCAGCTGCGAATCAGGCTGATTTTGCGCTCATCGGTTGCCGAGATGGTGTCTTTTTCGTCCTTCTTGCGTTTTTGAGGTCGTTTGCTCTCGATCAAGTCAAGCTTCTGCGAAAGAAGCGCAATCGAGCCGTCTGCCACGTCGCGGATCCCGTAACCACACGACGGACAGATGACTGCATTCTTGTCGACTATCTCACCGCAGGCGGGACAGCGCACGATCTCGGATTTTGCTTTCCGTTCTTTTGCTGACGGCGCGTTCTTCTCGGTGGACATAGCGGGTTTTTCGGTTGTTTGCGGTGAAGCAGGGGTTTGTGGTGCTGCAGGCGTTTGCGAGGAAACAGGCTCGCAAGGTACCGCGACTGTTTCGATGCGCTTTCCGCAGTTTCCGCAAAAGACATCGCCGTCAACGAGTTTTGTCCCGCAGTTTGGGCAGTAGGCCATTATCAGCTCCTTAGCGTGCCGACATCGAGACGGGTTCCAGGTGAAGCAGGCACGTCGATGCGTTGTAATCCTTTACTTTTGCCTTGATATGTACATTTGTACCGGTGCGAATCTCATCAAGGCTGTCGTCAAATCCCATATCAAAGGTGTTGACGTTTTCGTACTGCATTTCGGGGCCTTGGGCATGGTCGGGATCGTAGTCACCGGCGTTAATCAAAACATCCCAGCGCGTGGTGTAGTTAGCGTGCGGGGCGAGGTAGGCGATATTACCGTCAAACTCAATAGTCTTGCCCGCGTACTTGGATACAAACCAGCTTGCGTCCATGTCGCTGGAGGAAAGCAGCGTCGCAAGATCGGGGCAATTGGCTGTTGTCAACACGGTATCTTGTTCGGAAGCGAGCTGTGCGGCTTCGGCATTTTGCTCGGGAGAGTCAGCATCCTCCGTTTCCGCTTCTTCGGTCTCCTTCTTTTCGGTCGGCTTGCTGTCCGCTTTCTTTTTCTCTTTCTTCTTTTCGGTTGCCTGTGATGGGGCCTCTGTGCTGTCGCCACTATCGGTTGAGGCCTTTACTTTTAGGCTAATTTCAATCTGGTCATGTTTTGCATATACGGTGCAGATGACTTTTTCGTTCTGGTCGACCTTGAATGTTTTTCTTCCGTCGACGCTTGAGTCGTCCTCTTTCTGGACCCTAAGCGTGTGCTGTCCCTTGTCGAGCGTGAGGTCCCATGAATCTTCGGCTCCATGATCGAGGGTCCCGACCTTTTCTGAATCAACGTAGATGGCAAGGTCATAGCGAGAGAAGAGGAGATTTTCGCTGCAATCTACGGAAAGATGGACTGGGTAGCTCGGGGCATCCTGAACGGATTCGCTGGTTTTCTTTGAGTCATTTGCACCGAGTACGATCGCAGCGACTGTAAAGATGACAACTATTGCTATGCCGATGCCGGCTATTCCAAGGATTCGCCAAGGGTGTTGGGGTGCGTGATTTACCTTGAGTTTTTTCTGAGCCTGTGATATCGAGGCCGAGGATTTGCGGGCGATGGAATCAAAAACATTTGAGGTGCCTTTGCTGCGGGTTGTTTTTGATGGCTGCGACTCAAAGGCTTCGTCGCCCTCGGCGGCATCCCGATATTCGGACGGAGAACCATTCGCCGTAGAGTTCGTTTCCTGTTTGACGGCGGCGCTTGCTGTTACGTCATCAAGGGCATCTTTTGCGCGACTGGCGAGCTCGCCCACAGCGCCGGCCGCGATGGCTCCGGCCTTTGCTGCTAGGCCGCCAAGCGCGTCTGCGGCCGTTGCCAGACTGTCAGACAACTCGTCTGCGGCGGCATTGTTCGTAGAATTGTGGGGGATTGGAGGGATATTGTTTGCCTCGCCAGAGGAAGCATTGTTGGAGACGGGCTCGACGGGACCGGTTCGGCGGGTTTCTGGAGTGCACTCGGTGATATCTATCTCTGAGCCGCATTTAGGACAAAAATGCAGGCCGGGGCGTAGCTCATTTCCGCATTTTGGGCAAAAAGTCATATCTGCCTTCCATGATAATCGTATGGTCGCGTTTGCCAGCTCGTTGGATATAACTCACGCTTAGGAAGGGAAACGACTCGGAAGAATCGAAAGGGTTTAGGGCGTTGGGGCGCCTTGAGGCCCTGTTCCGCTTTTGGCGATCATTTGACAGCGCTGGTCATTTTATTGTGTGTCTGCAAGGGCTACGATTCCTCAGTTGCCAACTGAATCGGAGATGCTGTCGGCGAACGGCGCCCCCGGGCCCTACCACTGGGCGGCGTAGATATCGCAGCTTGCGTGCGGGGGCGGATTGTTGACGTCGATCGAAACGGGGACCG
>CAKTUH010000021.1 GCA_934621885.1 uncultured Collinsella sp. | reverse complement strand
GCAGCCGACATGCCCGCCGCCGGTGACAGCTACTGCTACT
The DNA here is from genome assembly GCA_934621885.1 of uncultured Collinsella sp. The sequence goes on along the minus strand of CAKTUH010000021.1, from coordinate 7,696 downwards.
GGAAGGCCGACAAGTGGGTCCTCTGCCACGCCGATAGCCCCAAGGCAGCCGAGGGCGGCTACGTGGGCCTAACCGGCAAAAACCTCGACATCACCGTGGACTAGAGTCTTCTGTCTCAATCTGTAACATCTAGCAGGCCAAATCGTCTCTACCTGTTACAGATTTAGACAAACTGCAGGAAGCAACCAGAAAATCTCGATCTGTAACACCAAGCCCGGTCTTGCCGGCCTAACTGTTACAGATCGAGACAAACCGCCAGCAAAAACCACCACAAAGGTACCTGTCCCCTTTGCGGTGGTTTGTCTGCAGCTACAGCTGGCTTCGCAGGTAGTCAGCCATATAGGGAACGGCGAAGCGCACATACCCGCGGCGGGCCTGTTCGATCACGCCGGCGTCGATAAGACGACGGCGATACTTTTGCGCGTAGTCGGGTGTGACCGACATTCGCTCGGCCACATCGGAAATGCGTGACACGGCATCTTCGCCGCCTTCGTCGTCGGCCATTGCGGCGAGAAACGCAACGTCTTGGTCCGAGAGCGCGGCGAGCGTCGTCTCGCACACATCGTTTTCGAAATCGACTTTTGACGCCTCAATGGCTCCGTCGACTAGCTCTCGTGTTACGCGTTCTCCTGCCTGGCAACGATTGGCGATGTTGTAGCCGATGAGCTGCAGCATGTAGGGCGAGCCCTGGGTTGCGCGAGCGGCATCCAGCCGAAGATCGCCTGGGATATCAAGGCCGAGCTCTTCGAAAGCCCGCTGATAGTAGGCATCCACATCTCCGACTGAAAGCGGCTCGAGCGTGACTTTGCGTGCACGGTTGAGAAATGTCAGTACGCGGTCGTTGAGTGTCGCGGAGACTGCTCCCGGAAGGCCCGCCATAACGAGCGCGACGTTGAGTCCCTCGCCGACGAGCTCTTGATAGGCGGTGACGAGTTGTCTGATCTCGGGCGAGTTTGCCTGGAGCTCATCGATAAGGATGAGGATGCCATGTCCTTGCTTGCTCAGTTTGCGCGCCAGCTGCGTGAGTTTGAACTGGAAACTCTTGGTTTCCTGCACATCGCGTGTGAACTCAAGGCCGGCTGAGAAGCCGAAGACGCTCAAGCTGCCGCCCGTAAGTTTGGGAAGGTGGCGATTGTTGGCGTACGGTTCGCCTGCCTCTTGAATTTTTTCGACAATACGTTCAAGCATGTCCTCGGAGGCTACGGTGGGTGTGGCAACAACGAAGCCGAGCTTGCGAGCGCGGTCGGCGAGTTCCCACAGGAGAACCGTCTTGCCGCTGCCTCGCTGGCCGAGCATGAGCATGGCTCGGTCGCGATTGCCCGGCTCCTGCTCAAGGCCGGAGATGAATGTCGAAATCACGCTTCCGCGTCCCACCAGATAGGACGGGCGATTTCCAAATGAAGGGGAGAAGATGGTTTCAGTCATGAGTCTCCTTTCCTTTTTTTCCTATTTTTTCCTTTTTTTCCTATTCAGTCAAATTGCCTGATGGCCGAGGGCGGCTATGTGGGATCGCCGCCCCCCCAAACCACCACAAAGGTGCCTGTCCCCTTTGTGGTGGTTTGGTATCAAAAAGTGTCAGGCTTGGGCGGCTACCGACCGCCTGCGTGCGAAAAGAAGTGTCGACCTGCGCTGTTGTCGTTGAGCGGCGCCCCGTTTGCGGGGATACTGAAGCCACGACAAACAGCGCATGAAAGGATCGATGCATGGCTTTCCGTAATGACTTCCTGTGGGGCGGCGCGACGGCTGCCAACCAGTGCGAGGGCGCCTACAACGTGGACGGCCGCGGCCTGGCCAACGTGGATGTGGCTCCGCACGGCTCCGAGCGCTACGCGGTGGTCTCCGGCCAGCGCAAGATGCTCGACTTCGAGGACGGCTACTACTATCCCGCGCAGACCGGCATCGATTTTTACCATCACTACAAGGAGGACATCGCCCTCTTTGCCGAGATGGGCTTTAAGACCTTCCGCATGAGCTTGGCCTGGACCCGCATCTTCCCCAACGGTGACGAGACCGAGCCCAACGAGGCCGGCTTGGCCTTCTACGAGGACGTGTTCCGCGAGTGCCAGAAGCATGGCATCGAGCCGCTCGTGACCATCACGCACTTCGACTGCCCCATCCACCTCATCAAGGAGTACGGCGGCTGGCGCAACCGCAAGCTCATCGACTTCTACAAGAACCTCGCGACCACGATCTTCACCCGCTACAAGGGCCTGGTGAAGTATTGGCTCACCTTCAACGAGATCAACATGATCCTGCACCTGCCGTTTATGGGTGCCGGCCTGGTCTTTGAGGAGGGCGAGAACAAGGAGGCCGTCGAGTACCTGGCCGCCCACAACGAGCTCGTCGCCAGCGCTTGGGCCACCAAGATCGCTCACGAGATCGACCCCGAGGTTAAGATCGGCTGCATGCTCGCCGCGGGCAGCTACTACCCCTACAGCTGCCGTCCGGGCGATGTGCGCCAGGCCCAGCTCGACAACCAGGACAACTACTTCTTCGTTGACGTGCAGAGCCGTGGCTATTACCCGGCCTATGCCGTCAAGAAGCTCGAGCGTCTGGGCATCGACGTGGGCATGACCGACGAAGACCGCGAGATCCTGGCTGCCAACACCGTCGACTTCATCAGCTTTAGCTACTACAGCACCCGTTGCTCCGCCGGTGCCGACAACCCCGAGGTCGAGAAGACCCAGGGCAACGCCTTCGCCGGTGCTAAGAACCCCTACCTGCAGCAGAGCCAGTGGGGCTGGGCCATCGATCCGCTGGGCTTCCGCATCACCCTCAACGACCTGTACGACCGCTATCAGAAGCCGCTGTTCGTGGTCGAGAACGGTCTGGGCGCCAAGGACGTTGTCGAGGAGGACGGCTCCATCAACGACGACTACCGCATCGACTACCTGCGCCAGCACATCGCTGCGATGCGTGACGCGGTGACCGAGGACGGCGTCGACCTGCTGGGCTACACCACCTGGGGCCCGATCGACCTGGTCTCGGCCGGCACGGGCGAGATGTCCAAGCGCTACGGCTTCATCTACGTGGACCGCGACGACGCCGGTAACGGTACCCTCAAGCGCTCCAAGAAGAAGAGCTTTGGCTGGTACAAGCACGTTATCGAGACGAACGGCGAGGATCTGGCCTAGGCTTTCCCAGCCACCGCACCTTGGGCCTCATTCGTCGCTTGCGTACCTTAAGTACGCGGCGCTCCTCATTCGACCCAATCTGCGGCACTTGGAAAACCCTAGACTCAAATCTTACAGACCTGTCCTAGGCTTTCCCGGCAATCGTAGTCTCCTAACCAAAGCGCCCGGCGAGTAGTTTGTGCTTGCCGGGCGCTTTGCCGTCTACGGATTTTGGGACATGCGGCCCGTTTTTTGAGCCCGCCTGTCGGTACACTAAAAGCACTATGGGTACCCGTGAGCGACATATCGGCCATGCGGTCGCCCGATCCGCGCCGGTGGCGGATCCCAGGGGCGGCAGGCTCTTCGCCATGCCGCGATTCCTCGTTGGCATAACGCACCTGGTGTACCGTCGCCGCGCCTTCGTCATTGCCGGCGTCATAACCGCACTGTTTCTTCTGCTTTTGGCGGTCTTGCCGGCGTTATTCGCTTCCGATCCCAAGCTCTCCAACACCGCGCCCATCTATAACGAGGTGTCCAAAGAAGTCGTGGACGGGCTTATCCATTCGAGCTCGATTCCGCTGCTCCTCGCTGCCGTCGCGTTCTCAATCTGGGGCGTGCTGGTCTACCTGCGCTGTCTGGACTATGTGCTGCGCCGGCGCCTCGTTGCCGTTGCCACTATCAGCGCCCTGTGGATGATCGAGGTCATCCTTAAATACAAGTCGTTCACGCCGTTTTATGCCACCGTGCTGTGGTACCTGTACTACGTGCCCATGACGCTCATTCCGCTCCTCTACCAGCTGTGCGGCCTGCGCCTTGCGGGGTTGGAACAACATCGCGTGGGTCGCCGCTACCGTACGGCCTTGTGGATCGCGGCCATCCTGCTTATTGGGTTTGTGCTCACCAACGATTTCCACCGGCAGGTATTCCACTTTGACCGCACAAGCGACACCTGGAGCAACGACTACACGTACGGCTGGGGCTATTTTGCCGTTCTGATATGGACGGCCTTTAACTTCGTGACCTTTTTCATTTTGGTGGGTCGGTCCTCGTCCTATCGTATCCAACGTTTTTCGGGCACGGCGGCACTCGTGCTGTCGGGCGGCGCGTTCTTTGCCATCTCATATGCCCTGCGCGTGCCCTGGGCATGGAAGCTCAACTTCTCGCTCGTCTACTGCGTGCTGTGCGTGGTGACGCTCGAGATCTGCCTCGATTGCGGCGTCATTCCGTCGTACCACGGCATTGCCAACATTTTCGACACCCTGCCGCTCGATCTTAAGGTTATAACGCGCGACCTGCAGGAAGTCTATGCTACGCCGGTGTCAAAGCCGATTCCGGCGGGCGTGCGCGAAGAGCTGCGCGCTCAGGAACACGGGCATGCCCACGCCTTTACCGTGGCATCCGATCCCGATGTGATGTACCGCGCTTTTCCGCTGCTGGGTGGATCGGCATTGCTCGCCCAAGACGTATCGGAGCTCAACGAGCTCAACCGCGAACTGGCGTGCCGGCGCATGGAATTGCAGCGCCAAAACGAACTGCTTACGGCCGACTACGATCTTAAGACGCATCTTGCCGACCAGGAGGCCGAGGCCTTGCTGGTCAAAGATGTCGACCAGGCGCTTGCCCGCGCGCTCGATGAGATGTATGGGCTGCTGAGCTCGCTGCCGCCGTTAACCGATGAGGCATCCTCGCATGAGCGCTATCGCATGCTGCAATGTGCCAAGATGCTCGTCGCCTATTGCAAACGCAAGGGCTCGCTCACGTTGGCGCAGCATGGGGAAAGCGGATTTGACCGCGATCGCATCCAGCTCATTGCCAACGAGCTGGCAAGTGACTTGCGCACCATCGATGTCGACTGCGCTTCGATCATCGCCATACAGCGTCCGATGCATGCCAGTACGGTAAGCGCGCTGTACGACTGCGTGTATGACTTTGCGTTTTTCGCCTACACCACCGATCATCCGGCACTCATGTACCATCTGAGCGAACACGATTCGTGCAGCGTGGAGCTGCGTGCCACACTCTTTTCCAACGACGAGGAAGACTTGTCGCAGACGCCCGCCGCGCACGAGCTCGAGGTTGCACTGCAGGGGCGTAACGTGGCGTATCGTCTTGAGGGCGAGGCCGGTCAGCTGCGTATGATCGTGCTGATGCCGCGGGCGGGTGAGTGATGATGCAGATGCCGCTTATCCTTCCCCAGATCGTTGCGCTCGATGTGCTCTTTGCCTTGGTGGCATGCCTGCAGACCATCCATGTTCCGCTCATCGCATCGCGTCGTTCGTCTTACAACCGCAAAGTGATTTGCGTCTATGAGTCGAGCCTTGTGCTGCACTTGATTATCTCGGCCGTCATCTTGTTCGCGTCGAGCGGGTCGTATCTGGTGGCGCCGCTCTATGTCGTCGCCGAGGCGGCGGGCGCGCTGCTATGGCTCAACGCCGCGATTGCCGCCTATGGCGTAGTCCTTATGGTGCATTATCGTCGTCCCGTCATGATGGTTGAGCTGCTGCTTGTTGCCGCCGCGACGCCGCCGGTTGTTTACGTCATGGGTTCGGCGTGGCCCGCAGTCCTTATCGCGGAGGGCGCGTTCTTCCTGTTCCGCTCCGTCGCGGCGCTTTTGATGGACGTGCGCAACCGCCAGGAGGACATCACGGCGTTTTCGACGATCGAGACTATTAACGTGATCCCCGTCGGCATTCTGTATCTGGATTCGAAGGGCCGCCCGCTGCTCATGAACCGCTGCATGCGCAGGAACCTTGTGGAGCTTCACATGCCCACCGACCTGCACGACATGAGCGATACGTGGGGCGGTCTTCGAAAACTCAGTGCGCAGATGCCCGAGAGCAGCAAAAACCGCGTTCGAATCGACCTGGACCGCTTTGGGGAGGCACGTGCGGTGGTCGAGGTTTCCCCCTCCGAGATTCGTCTGTTCGCATACGATGAGGTTATGGTTTCGGGCCGTCCCTTTGAGCGCATTATTGGCTTGGACGTGACGGAGTACGCGCATGCCCACGACCGCCTGGCGCAGGCCAACCACCTGCTCGAGCTTGCGGGCCAGGAACTCCAGGCCCAGATCGAAGAAGTCAAAAAGGTTGCCGACAATGCGGCCTACCTGCGTATGCGCGCCCGCGTACACGACGTGATCGGGCAGCGCCTGTCTATTCTCCATCGATACTTGGAGGAGGGGCGTCTGGATGACGAGTCGCTCGAGCAGATTGACCCGCTGCTGCGCTCGATTGCCGCCGACTTGCGTAGCGGTGGCGCTAGCGAGCCTGCGGAGCAACTGGGCGATATCGTTCATGCCTTTGGCCTGGTGAGCGTTCAGATCGATGTGGATGGATCGCTTCCGGACGATGTTCACGTCGCTGCCGCCTTTTTGCAGATTATCCGCGAGGCATCGACCAATGCCACCAAGCATGCGCAGGCTCACCAAGTCCAGGTGCGCCTGTGGCAGGAGGTATCGGATGGCGGCGCCATTGCACGCATGACGGTCTCAAACGACGGCGCGCCTGCCCCCGTATCGTATCGCGAGGGAACGGGTATTCCAGGTATGAGGCATGTCGCGCAAAATCTGGGCGGCAGCCTGGAGGTCCATGCCGCCCCGCCCTTTACGCTTGCGGTATCCATTCCGCTGAACTCCAACGCAACGGTCCAAAGGAGAAGCTCATGATTCGTATCCTTATCGTCGAAGACCAAGCCATCCTGCGCGAGAGCCTCGCGCGCTCTGTTGGCGACCAGCCCGACATGACCGTTGTTGCCGCCATCGCCGATGCCTCAGATGCCTTGGACGTTGCGCTCAAGGAGCGCCCGGACATGATTTTGATGGACGTGTGCACCGAGCACGATTCCAACGGCATCGTGGCGGCGGCGCGCATCAAAGAGCGGCTGCCCGAGTGCCGCATCATTATCATGACGGGCATGCCCGAGATTACGTTTGTGGATCAGGCGCGCGAGGCAGGCGTCGACAGCTTTGTGTACAAGAACGTCGGCATCGATGAACTCTTTGCCGTGATGCGTTCCACGCTGGCAGGTTACTGCACGTTTCCCAAGCCGCCCGAGAGCATCTTTTCGGGCACGGCGGCCCTCGACGACGTTGAGCTGTCGATCTTGCGCCTTGCCTGCGAAGGCAAGAGCCGTCGCGAGATTGCGGCCGAGTTGTTTATGAGCGAGGGCACCATCAAGCGCCGCATCTCGGAGATTCTCAACAAGACCGGCTACGACAACATCATGCGCCTGGCCGTGCACGCGGTGACCGAAGGCAGCATCGTCCCCAATATGGAGCGCTAGCGCTCGTTACCTATCGGCACACAAGACGGGGCCGCAGGATCAACTCCTGCGGCCCCGTCTTGTGTGCGCGGATGTGTCCGCCAATCCGCGGCTGTCGTGGTCTGCCGTTACGCGATGGTTGCGCTGTAGGAGGCGACGTCCTCGTAGGAATCGGTTAGGTAGGCGTCGATGCCAATGGTCGTGTTGACCAGGTCGTCGAGGCTATCGAGCGCGCCGTTCGAGAAGGTGAATTCCTCGGTGGCGTTGGTGCCGGGCATCAGGTGAGCCGAGAACCAGGGTTCCTTCATGGTGCCGTTGACGTT
>CAKTUH010000020.1 GCA_934621885.1 uncultured Collinsella sp. | reverse complement strand
ACGCAGCAAAAACGCACTACGGAGGTTTCCAGCTACATGAGGATCGATTCACGAAAACCGAAAGCCGCCGCCCTTTCCGCCGCTCTGACCGTGGCACTTTTGGCGGGCGCCGGCGCAACCGATGCCCACGCGGCGACACTGTCCGATACCGTCGGATCCGTGCCGTCCGAGGCGACGCTGATGCAGCCCGTCGACTATCGCGGCGACGGCTTTGGCTCCATGCAGGAGTGGAACGCCTCGATGGAGGCCAAGCGTGACTCCCTGGAGGTCCGTGCCCAGATCATCATGAACATGTATGGTGACTACGCCACCGATGACGAGCGCGCCGTACTGCAGGGTTGTATCGACGGTGCGGGCAGCCTTTTGACGATGGAGGAGGTCGACGCGAAGTCGACCGAGCTCGACGAGCTGCGCACCACGCTCGAGGATGCTAAGCGCGAGGCGCTCGAGGCCGCGGCCGCCGAGGCGGAAGCTGCCGAGGCCGCCCAAGCTTCATATGGCAACGCGAGCTACGGCTCGTCCTACACGGCAGCTGCGTATTATGCGAACGGTTCGGGGCTAACGCGCTCCGCCGGCGTCAACAACTATAACGGCCGTCGCGAGACCTACTACAGCAGCAATGTGCTTTATCATCACCGCACGGGCGAGTGGACGCAGGATTCCGAGGGCTTTTGGCGCGATTCGGATGGCTATTACGTCGTGGCTGCGGGCGATAAGGCCCAAGGCTCCACGTTTACCGGTTCCAAGGGTGAGTGCAAGGTCTATGACTCCGGCTGCGCAGCCGGAACCACCGATTACTACACCGGTTGGTAATTTTTCTGCATCACGGATGTTTGGCGGACGGGCGTCTTTACCGAGCTTTTGGGCAACGTAAAGATGCCCGTTCTATGTATGCGCTTGAGTTAACAGAGCCCTTACCGTGGCGGTACGCCGCCCATATGGGCGCAGGGCACACTAGTTCATGAGAAATAAGGTCTTTCTCATGGAGGAAGTGGTCTTGTGAACGCTCGAGATATTGCCGTTGCCGCCGTCGCATTGGTACTTGGCTGCCTTGGCCCTACGGCCGCGCTCGTCGCGGGTATGCAGGGGTCATACGGGGCTGCTCCTATTGTGGTTGGCGCGCTGATCGCGGCGGCGCTGCTGGGAAGCGCAGGCGTGGCTCTTTGCCGTGATGACGAGGACGAGATGCCGGAGTCGCAACGCTAGCGGTTGTGAGGTTGACCGCTGGTCATAGATAAAGATGAAAGCCGCCGCAGGGGGAGTGTTCCTTGCGGCGGCTTTTGCTATTAGGGCTGTTGAATGCGGCGCGTCGGCGCTACCAGCTCGCCTCGATATCGCGAATACGCTGATAGAGCCATTCGTTTTGAGGTGCCTGAATATCGTGCTTGGCCGCGAGGCGGCAGATGGTGCCCGCGAATTCCTCGACCTCGGTTTTGCGCTGGGCGACGCGGTCCTGTGCCATCGAGGGCATGCCGGCGGGGTCGAGTCCTTCGATGAGGTGCACCATCTGCGTCAGGTCTTTCTCGGTGAGCTCGATGCCCTCGGCGTTGGCGACCGCAAGCGTCTCGCGCATGGCGGAGACAAAGCAGCGACGCTGCTCGGAGCCCTGCTCCGTGGCGCTTCCGTACGTGCCGCCGTAGGCCATGCAGGTCTGGTTGATGCCGTCGTTGAGCATGAGTTTGGCCCACATGCGGTGCGCGATGTCGGCCTCGACGGTATGGGCGATGCCACAATGCGTGTAGAGCTCGTCGATGGCGGCGACGGTCGCGGGGTCGGTGCCGGCTGCCGCGCCAAAGCGGATTTCGCCCGCATTGGTAAACGTGAGCGCGCCGTTGAGGAATACGGCGTCCATGCCCTGGCAGATGCCCAGGACGGTGTGCTCCCAGCCAAAGCGCTCGGCAATCTTTTGCTCGCTGGTGATGCCGTTGCACAGCGAGGCAATGAGCGTGCTGGGGCCCACGATGCGCTCCATGGTCTTGAGTGCTTGGTCGAGGCCGGTGGTCTTGACCGTCAGGATGACCAGATCGGTGGGCGTTGCCTCGCTGGCGCGGACGGACTTGAGTACGCAGGGCTTGCCGTTGACGGTGAGCGCGTCGTTTGCGTGACGCTCGAAACGTGCATCGTCCATGACGTATTCGACGACGTCGTTGCCGAGCGCCCGGGCGATCATGCTGCCATAGAGCAGGCCGACGCCGCCCTTGCCGATAAAGGCGACCTTGTTGATCTGCATGCGAATCATCTCCCCATATAAAAGGCGCCCGCGTACGGGGCGCCTGATGGATTGTATGCCGCCGGGGCACCTTGCACATGCGGGGCGGCGGATTTTAAAAGAATGGACGTGCGGGGCTTATGCCGCGGGGCAGACTGCAAAGACGCGCGCGGGGTATCCGACGCCATCGCGGACCTTGGGGAAGGTACAGAAGATGACGGCACCCGTGGCGGGAAGTTCGTCCAGATGGTCCATGACCTCGATCTGGTAGCGGTCGACCGAGAGGATATACTGTTCGCCGGGGTAGGGGTAGGCGTCCTCGCGGGTGGTCACGCTCGCCGGATCGGTGTCTGCCGGCTCGTGGCCGATAGCGCCGATGTTGCGCTCCTCTACAAGCCACTTGATAGCGTCGAGGTTCCAGCCGGGGTAGTGGGACTGGCCGTCCTCGTCCTTGTTCTCCAAATCGGCGAGCTTGGACCAGTCGGAGCGGAAGGCGACAAAGGCGTCCTCGGGGATGCGGCCGTGCTCTTCCTCCCAAGCCTTGAGGTCATCGACGGTCAGAACATAGTCGGGGTTTGCGGCGCACTCCTCGTGCTTGTCGATCACGCAGAGCGGATGCATAAACTCGATGGGTTCGATTTCACCGAGAGAGCGGCCGTCAACATGGAAGTGGCGCGGCGCGTCGACATGCGTGCCGTACTGCGAGGCGACCGAATATTGAAAGCAGCGCATGGGCGCGAGCATATCCTCGGGCGTACCGGGCAGGTAGTCGAAGAGTTTAGTGGACTCAAACGGCTTAAAGCCAAACCAGTGCGGGGTGTCGCATGAGAGCGTGTGGGTGAGGTCGACCCAGCGGTAATCGGTACTTTTGAGCTGGGAGGCGAGGTTCCAAAGGTCGAGCGCGGGCATGGTCAGCTCCTTTCATCGGGCTTTTTGCTGATGTTAAAGCGGCGCCGTGACGGCTCGATTTCCGCTGCGTTACGATACGTGCTCAATTGCGATTCCGATGTGTTTCGATGACGTGACGGGTTTGTTTCGCCTTGCCAGGGCTTTGAGGGGAGAGGAGGGGCCGTGCAATACCGCGTTGACCCCAAAAGCGGCAACCGTATCTCGGCGCTGGGACTGGGCTGCATGAGGTTTCCCGGTGCGCCGGGGCGCCCCGATGCGAAGACAGCAGACGGCATCATTTCCCGTGCGGTGGAGCAAGGGATTAACTACTTGGACACGGCCTACCTCTATCCCGGCAACGAGGCTTGCGTAGGCGCTTCGCTTGAGCGCCTGGGCCTGCGTGATCAGGTTTTGCTCGCGACCAAGCTGCCTCACGCCTCGTGCAAGTGCGCGGAGGATTTCGACCGCTTCTTTGATGAGCAGCTGCGCCGCCTGCGGACTGACCATATCGACTATTACCTTATGCACAACATCACCTCGCCCGCGCAATGGGAGCGCGTGGTTGCACTGGGTATCGAGGATTGGATTGCGCGCCAAAAGGCTGCGGGGCGTATTCGCCAGATTGGTTTTTCGTACCACGGCAGTGCGGCGGATTTCCTCACGATGCTCGATGCTTATGAGTGGGACTTTTGCCAGATTCAGTACAACTACGCCGGAGAGCGCTATCAGGCGGGAACGGCGGGGCTCATGGCAGCCGCCGAGCGCGGGCTTGCGGTATTTGTGATGGAGCCGCTTTTGGGCGGACGTCTGGCAGGCAAGTTGCCGCCGCGGGCGCGCGCCGTGCTTGACGGTGCGCATGACCAGCATTTGCATACACCTGCCGCTTGGGGGCTTTCGTGGGTGTGGAACCATCCTCAGGTGACGATGCTGCTTTCGGGCATGACCGATACCGCGCAGGTGGACGAGAATGCGGTACTGGCGGATCGTGCGCTACCGAATTCGATGACGACGGAGCAGCTCGATACCATTGCGCGCGTGCTAACGGAGTTTGAGAAATCGAATCGTGTGCCCTGCACGGCATGCGGCTACTGCATGCCGTGCCCCAAGGGCATCAACATCCCCGGATGCTTTGCCGCCTACAACGCGAGCTACGCGCATAGCTGGTTTACGGGACTATCGCAATACTTTACGGCGAGCGCGGTGCGGACGAGCGAGCCCAAGCTCGTGAGCAATTGCATCAAGTGCGGTAAATGCGCGCGGCGCTGCCCGCAGCACATCGATATCCCCGAGCGCCTCGATGACGTGCGCCGACGCTTCCAGCCCGGCCCCGTAACGGCCGTGCTTAAAGCCTTTTGCAAAACGCGCTCCTGATGCCCCTTTTATAACTTGCGGTGGGATACGGTCTGTTTGCGCCAAAATAGGGCACTAATAGACCGTATTTCACCGCAACTGATGAGGGGGAGCTGGAGATGCTGACGATTGGGTGCCATCTTTCGACGACGAAGGGCTATCGGGCGATGGGGGAGACGGCGTTATCCATTGGCGCCAACACCTTTGCGTTCTTTACACGCAACCCGCGCGGTGGCAAGGCGAAAGACCTCGACATGGACGATGTGGCGGCCCTGCGCGAGCTTATGGCGCAAAATGATTTTGGCCCGCTCGTGGCGCATGCCCCCTATACCTATAACCCCTGTTCTGCCAAAGAGCGAGCGCGCGAGTTTGCCCTCGAGGCCATGGCCGAGGACCTGCAGCGTCTGGAGGCGTTGCCCGGTAACTACTACAACTTCCATCCCGGCGCGCATGTGGGACAGGGGGCCGATGCCGGCATTCAGATGATCGTCGACACCTTGTGTCAAGTGATGTATGAGGGACAGCAGACCACGGTGTTGCTCGAAACTATGGCGGGCAAGGGTACCGAGGTGGGCCGTAGCTTTGAAGAGCTGGCGCGGATTATCGAGGGTGTTGCCGCTAGGCGCCCCGAGCTGTCGGATAAGCTTGGCGTTTGTTTGGACACCTGTCATGTGAGCGATGCCGGCTACGATATCGTCCATGATCTGGACGGCGTGCTCGACGAGTTCGACCACGTAGTGGGTATCGAGCGCTTGCATGCCGTACACATCAACGACTCGAAGAATCCCCGTGGCGCCCATAAAGATCGTCACGAGTGCATCGGCAAGGGTTACCTTGGCAGCGAGGAGTTTGGCGGCGGTATGCAGGTTATGCAGAATATTGTATCGAATGACCGTTTACGTGCGCTGCCATTCATTTTGGAGACGCCGAACGAACTTGCAGGCTATGCAGCGGAAATTACCCTGTTACGCTCGTTGCAGCAGTAATGACTGTCGCAAAGTGGAGTGCTTCATTCACGTTATGGGTTTGTTTCAATCAGTTTTCTGATTGCAGATTTGCACTTACGGGTGCATAATAGCCAACAGTTTTTGCAGACCTCTGAATCAAACGGGGTCACCGGAAGGAGACTGATTATGAAGCTCAAGAAGCTTGGCGCATTTGCCGCCACGGGTGCCATGGCACTCGCCCTCGCATTGACGGGCTGCGGCTCGTCCAACGCCACCTCTGGTTCCGATGCCGGTTCCAGCAGCTCTGACGACGTGAAGGTCGAGAAGGTCGACGGCTCCAAGGAGTACGCGCTCGTTAAGGACGGCACGCTCACCGTCGGCACCTCTGCCGAGTATGCGCCGTTTGAGTACAAGGACGACAACGGCGACTACCAGGGCTTTGACCTTGAGCTTATCAAGGCTATCGCCGACAAGCTGGGCCTGGACGTCGAGTATGTCAACAACGACTTCGACACGCTGGTTCCGGGTGTTGCTTCGGGCGCCAAGTACGACGTCTCCATCGCTGCTATCACCGATACGCCCGAGCGTGAGAAGGAAGTCGCTTTCTCCGACTCCTACTACATGGACGATCAGGCTATCGTGACCAAGGTCGACAACACCGACATTACGGCCGATAACTACAGCGAGAAGCTCAACAACGCCGATGCTACGATCATCGTCCAGTCCGGCTCGACCGCCGAGGCCTTTGCCCAGGAGAACTTCCCCAAGGCCAAGATCGTCCCCTACAAGGACGCCACCGAGTGCTTCAGCGCCCTGCAGTCCGACAAGGGTGACGCCGTCGTGACCAACCGCTCCGTTGCCAGCCAGCTGACCGCCGAGCAGTTCAACACCTGCCAGACCATCAAGCAGATCAGCACCGGCGAGGAGTATGCCATCGCCATCAACCAGGGCAACACCAAGCTCAAGGACGACATCAACCAGGCCATCAAGGACCTGACCGATGACGGTACCGTTGACGCCCTCATGGCTAAGTACAATATCAAGTAAAATAGCTACTTGATTGCGCGCGGGCCCTTTCCGTTTTGGCGGAGAGGGCCTTTGCGTTTCTTGAATGGGCGTCGTTCCGCCCCGTTTTGTCGGCAACTTAAACGTTAGGAGCCACCTTGTCTCGACTGAACGAAGGAGCCATGGGCCAGAGCTATCCACTGCCCTTGATGCTCCAAAAGCTAGCCTGCGCCCTGGCTGTGGCGCTCGCCCTGGTATGTGCGGGGGCCTGCGTGCCCTCGACCGCCCAGGCGCTTGAGACCGCAAAGATCACCGCTCGACCCAACACCGGTTCGGGTAGCGACGTGGTCGGTGGCACCGAGACCCGCATCACCTGGGAGGTCCAGGCCGATGCCGACGAGGAACTGAGCGGCCTTTCGTTGACGTTTGCCGATGGCACGACCTTTGGCGCCGATGACACGCGCCTGACGATGCTCTCGGGCGATGACCTTATGGACCGTACGCCCATGAAGCCCACGTGCAAGGTCGACGGCCAAACGCTCAAGATCGATTTTGGCGAGACGGCGCCCGCCGGCGGCTATTTCCGCGTCGAGGTCTACGGCGTGACCTTCCCCGTCGAGGGCGGCGATGAGGCCTTTAGCGGCACCTACACCTTGGCCGATGGTTCGACCAAGAAGATCTCCAAGATTCCCTCGGTGGAGATCAAGGGCGTGACGGCCTTCGATAACTTCCTGGCCGACCTTAAGGAACAGCCGTGGGTCGAGGCATGGAACTCCAATATGTTCCTGCGCCTCTTCCTGAACCCGGTCATTTTGGTCCAGAGCCTGCCGATCGTCTTCAAGGGCTTCCTCATGTCGCTCTCGATCGTGCTCGTGGCGTTTCCGCTGGCAATTCCCTTCGGTTTCGCCCTGTCGCTCATGCGCATCTCCAAGTCGCGCATCCTTCGCTGCCTTGCTGGCATCTACGTGAACATCATCCGCGGCACGCCGGCGTTCCTGCAGATTTACATCGCGTTCTTCGGTCTGCCGCTGGCTGGCGTCAAGGTCGATGACTACGTGCTGGGCGTTATCGTCATGGCCATGAATTCGTCTGCCTACCTGTGCGAGATCTTCCGCGCCGGTATTCAGTCGATTCCCAAGGGCCAGAACGAGGCCGCGCGCTCGCTGGGCATGAACGCGTTCCAGACGCTGCTCTACGTTATGATCCCGCAGACGTTCCGCAACGTTCTGCCTACGCTGACCAGTGAGTTCATCCTGCTTTACAAGGATACGTCGCTGCTCGCGGCCGTGGGCGTGGTCGAGATCGTCATGAACGCCCGCACCATCGTGGCCACGACGGGCTCCATTACGCCGTATGTGGTTGCCGCCCTGTTCTACCTGGTCATCACCCTGCCGCTTGCCCGCCTGGTGAGCGGTCTTGAGGCGAGGCTTTTGGGCACGGCCGAAACCAAGAAGAAGCGTCCCGCCAAGAGCGCCGGACAGGTTGTCGCGACGCCCGCCGATCACATCGCCGGTCTGTAAGGAGGTCCTATCATGAGCGAAACCAATAACTCGAACGAAGTCGTCGTCAGCATCAAGAACCTCCAGAAGGCCTTTGGCGATAACGTGGTCCTGCGCGATATCGATCTGGATGTGCATAAGGGCGAGGTCGTCGTGGTTCTGGGTCCCTCGGGATCGGGCAAGTCGACGATGCTTCGCTGCATCAACCGTCTGGAGCACCCTACGAGCGGATCGATTGTCGTTGAGGGCGTGGATGTATGCGCTAAGGGCGTCGACCTTAACAAGGTGCGTACGCATCTGGGCATGGTGTTCCAGCAGTTCAATCTGTTCCCGCACCTGTCGGTCAAAAAGAACGTCATGCTTGCGCAGCAAAAGGTGCTTAAGCGCAGCAAGGAGGAGGCCGAGAGGATTGCCGTCGAGGAGCTGACCAAGGTCGGTCTTGCCGAGCGTATTGACTTTATGCCGAGCCAGCTCTCTGGCGGCCAGCAGCAGCGCGTGGCCATCGCCCGTGCCCTGTCGATGAACCCGCACGTCATGCTTTTTGACGAGGCCACCTCGGCGCTCGACCCCGAGCTCGTTCGCGACGTTCTGGGCGTCATGCGCGACCTGGCGCGCGACGGTATGACTATGATCGTCGTGACGCACGAGATGGGCTTTGCCCGCGACGTCGCCGACCGTGTCGTCTTTATGGACGGCGGCGTTATCGTGGAAGAAGGCACGCCGAGCGAGGTCTTCGACCACCCCAAGAGTGAGCGCACCAAGGCGTTTTTGGGCAATATCTCGTAGCTGGTTCATGCGGCTGGCATTACAGAAAACGGGGCTGGATGTGAATCCAGCCCCCTTTTTTTCTGTAGGGACGCAAATGTGTTTTGGTGCAGAGCCGCGTTCTGGGCGGAGTTTATTGCCGCTAGGCGAGCTCGGCTCCAAGGGAGCGGCAGGCCGTCTCTCCTTCATCGTCGGGCGCGTCATAGCAGATGGTGGAGTCGACCACGTTGACGCCGGCTTCGTCGGCGTCGGCCTTCCAGTTGTCCATCCACTCGCCCTCGGCCCACGAATAGGAGCCAAAGAGGACGACCTTCTT
>CAKTUH010000019.1 GCA_934621885.1 uncultured Collinsella sp. | reverse complement strand
CAGGCGGCTACAATGAATATGTGCTGATTATTCTCGTCATTGGATGATGTTTTATGGAACAATTCCCGCAATCGAGCTCACGCGGCCGACGCCGCACGGGCAACGAACCGGCGCCGCACGAACGTCCGCGGGCCGAGCGCCGCACCGGCGGCTCGCGACGCGCCCCGAGCCCTCATCGTGCGCCCGCCAACAAAGCGGACCATGCCAGCGCCGCCACCGCAGACCAGACGCCCGCTCGTCCCAAATCCCGCTACATTCCCGCCCTCGACGGCCTGCGCACGCTCGCCGTTGTCGCGGTGGTGCTCTATCACCTCAACCTCACATGGGCGCAAGGCGGCTTGCTCGGCGTCACGATCTTCTTTGTGCTTTCGGGCTATCTGATCACGCGCCTGCTGCTCAACGAAGTCGCCAAGACCGGACGCATCGACCTCAAGAGCTTCTGGATTCGCCGCATCCGCCGCCTGTTCCCCGCCGTAGTGACCGTCGTGGTGGTGACCTGCGCGCTGTGCACGATCTTTAACCACGTGATGCTCACCAAGATGCGTCCCGACATCCTGCCGTCGCTGCTGTTCTTCAACAACTGGTGGCAGATTGCGCAGGACGTCTCGTACTTCAACGCCTTGGGCGATCCCTCGCCGCTCACGCACTTTTGGTCGCTCGCCATCGAGGAGCAGTTCTACCTGATTTGGCCGCCGCTGCTCCTTGCCATGGTATCCATGCATATGAGCAAGCCCAGCACGCGTCGCGTGGTCCTGGGCCTGGCTGCTGTTTCCGCCATCGCCATGATGGTGCTCTACAACCCTGCCGCCGACCCCAGCCGCGTGTACTACGGCACCGACACTCGCGTATTCTCGCTGCTGCTGGGCGCTTGGATGGCCTTTATCCCCGACCGCGACTTGGCGCCTGTGCGCCTCGCCCATCGCCTGGGGCTCGACCGCCTGGCCAGCGCGGCCAAGGGCGGCAAGAACGCCAAGAACGAGCATGACGCGACGGCCGATGACGCAACCGAGGCCGCATCGGCTCAGCCGAGTGCGCTCGTGCGCTTTTGGTCCTCGCCCGCATCCATCGATGTGCTAGGCATCGTGGGCCTGGTTGGCCTTGCCGCCATGGTCGCGCTCACCAACGGCTACACGGCGTTCCAGTATCGCGGCGGCACGCTGCTGTGCTCCATCCTCACGCTCATGGTCATCGCGGCCTGCGTGCAGCCCCAGGGAATGGTGGCCCGCGCGCTATCCGCCGAGCCGCTCGTATGGGTTGGCAAGCGCTCCTACAGCATCTACCTGTGGCACTATCCGCTGTTGCTGCTCATGAACCCGGTCGCCAACATCAACGACACGCCCTGGTGGCAGTACATTTTGCAGGTACTGCTGGTGGTAGCCGTCGCCGAATGTTCCTATCGCTTTATCGAGACGCCGTTTAGGAAGGGCGCCTTTGGGCGCACTGTCTCCGAGTTCCGCGATGGCGCCACCACGCCTGCCAACTGGGTGCGCGCGCATATTCCTGCGTGTGCCACTTGCGGCATCGTGCTTGTCATCGCGCTGGGCGGTCTGGTCTTTGTGCCGGAAACCTCCGCGCTCAGCGGCGAAGGCGCCGAAGTCCTCAACAAGGAAGCTAAAAACGCCGCGCCCACGGACCAACAGGCAGCCGACGACACCGACAAGGACAACGATGGCTTCCCCGATGGCTCCTACGACCTGCTCATGATCGGTGACTCCGTGTCGCTACGCGCCGTGGATTCCTTTGACGGCGTGTTCCCGCACAGTCATATCGATGCCGAAAAGGGTCGCCAATTCGATGCGGGCCGCGCGACATTTGAGGGCTATATCCAACAGAACCTTGCCGGCAAAATCGTGGTCTTTGCCCTGGGCACCAACGGCTTGGTGACCGATGACCAGATCGATGCCATCATGGCCGATGCGGGAGACAAGCGCATTGTCTTGTTTGTGAACACGCGCAGCCCGCAGCCGTGGGTGGGATCGACCAACCAGGCCATCGCCAATGCTGCCACGCGCTACAAGAATGTGCGCGTTATCGACTGGTACGGATACAGCGCCAACCGCAACGATCTGTTCGATGGCGACGGCACGCACCTATCGACCACCGGCGTGACCGAGTATCTCAACCTGATCCACGATGCCGTTAAGAAGGATCTGCCCGTGCATCCCGAGGACCACGTCAATGATCCGCAGCCGGCAGCCGTCAAATCTGCCGCCGACGCCCTGGTCAACGCCCTCGCCTACAAGCCGCACAAGTTGGGCGCCGACAAGTAACCTGCAGCGCAAACTTCCCGCATCCGGAGGGGGTGTCTGCCGTGGCAGACACCCCCTCCGGCAGCTAGGGCGTTCCTTATGTGCCGGCGCCTAGGGACACTCCCGACGCGGGCAGTGAAGTCCCCCGTGGACGAATTCCAAGGGCCCCGCCGCTCCAAGCATCGTTTCCGCGCCTTACGCCCGCCCCAAACGATCAAAACTCGACCCTCTCGGCGCAAACCCAAGGGGCGGTGGGCAAAAAAGGCAAATATGAGTACTGTTACCTTTTTAGTAGCAGGCAAAATTGCCCAAAATGATGCCCATACGGCCTCCATGACCCCTCAAGTTGACCAGAATGACCGGCTTAGGGCTTGGAGCCTCTAATTTTAATGAACATGTTTTTAGATATGTTCATTATCTTCTTGGTCGTAAATGCTATCAGCCAGGCAACAGTACTCATATTTGGCAATTTTTGCCCACCGGTATATAACTGACCCCCTAAAGCAGGCAAAAAGCAGGCCGCAGCCCATGGCCGCGACCTGCTCGAAGCCCCAAAAGGGACATTAAGCGCCGTAGCCCATCGCTTGCAGCACAAACATGACGACCGTCAGCACTGTGATCACACCGATGGTCGCCCACGTGAGCACGTTCCAGACGCGCCCGTTGCGGTTGCCGCCCATAATGTGGCGATCGGCGGCGATAACCACCTGGAACACTAGGACCACAGGCAGCAACACGCCGTTGATGACCTGCGAGGTCATCATAATCTGGAACAGATCGACGCCGGGCATAAGCACCAACACGGCCGAGATACCGATGATTGCCGTAATGATACCGCGGTAGACTGGAGCCTCGTCCCAGCTGCGGTCGGCGCCGCGCTCCCAGCCAAATGCCTCGCAGATAGCGCTCGACGTAACGCCTGGCAGCACACAGGCGGCCAAGAAGCTCGCCGCGACCAGACCCGAGGCGAACAGCACCGTCGACCACTGGCCGGCGATGGGCTCCAGCGCGCGGGCCGCATCGGCAGCGTCACTGATCTGAATGCCCGCCGGGAACAACACCGTACCGGTCGTGATGATAATAAAGCCGGCGATGATGTCGGCGGCAATCGAGCCGCTCACGGTGTCGATGCGCTGCAGCACGATGTCATCCTCGCCCGCATTCTTGTCGACCACGTTGTTCTGTGCCAAGAAGATCATCCATGGCGCGATGGTAGTACCGATCGTTGCGACCACGAGCGATACGTAGCTGGGGTCATTCTGAATGTTAGGCACGACCAGGTCGACCGCGACCTCACCCCAGTTGGGACCCGCCATAAACGCCGCAACGACATAGGTCACGAACACGCAGCTCACCAGCAGCAGAATCTTCTCAATGCGCTGGAAGCTACCCGACATGGTAAGCATCCACACGAGCAGCGCCACCAGCGGCACCGAGATGCTCGCCGGCACGCCAAACAGGGCAAGGCCGCTCGCGATACCTGCAAACTCCGAGATGGTCACCGCCGTGTTGGCAATCAGCAACGCCGCCATGGCCAGCACGCTCCTGCGCACGCCAAAGCGCTCGCGAATCAGCGAAGCCAGGCCCTTGCCCGTCACGCACCCGCAACGCGCCGCAGTCTCCTGCGTCACGATAAGCAGCACGGTCATGACGGGAAGCATCCAGAGCATCTTGTAGCCATAGCTGGCGCCCGCGCTGGAATACGTGGCGATGCCGCCGGCGTCATTGCCCGAAAGCGCCGCCAGCAGACCGGGTCCCATGGCGCCAAAAATGGCCGCGATGGTCAGCTTTTGCTTGGTGCTCGGCTTTTGCTTCGTGTTTTGCACGCGACCACCTAACCCATGACCGACATGGTAAGCAGCACTGCGGCAACGCAGTACGCCACGCACGAGATCATGACGGCAATGACGTTCATGGCGGTACCCGACGTATTGAGGTCGTGCTCATCGCGCCAGAACAGCACCATCAGATAAATCACGGCGCTCATGTTGCTGACCAGGCAAATGATAGCCGCGATGTTAAAGCAGCCGGTAAAGAGCTGCTCCTCGAACATGGGGGCATCGGGGAACGCGGCGGTGCGCACCAACTGCGCGCACAGGTAAGTCACGAGCGACAGGATCAGGCCCATGCCCGTGCTCTGGAAGAAGAATCCCAGGTACGGCTTGGGCTCGTCGTCGTGGCCGTCGTACTCCAGGAAGTAGTTCTTGACGAACGACACCATGCGCGACGCCGCCAACAGCACGAGCGGCATGGCGCACATGGGAAACACCACCAAGTGCGCGGAGCCGAGCGCCGTTCCCAGCACCGTCGCCATGATGCACGAGGCGATGCCCCACACGACGACCCAGTACTGGCGATGCACGAACCAGCTGAGCACGTTCGTCGAATCGTCCGACGCGCTGTCGCCCGAGCCGATACCGGCGATCTGCAGGTCCTCCTGGTGCTCCTCGGCGATAACGTCCATGGCGTCGTCGAAGGTCACAATACCCAAAATGTGACGGTTCTCGTCGCAGACGGGGATGGCGACCAGGTCGTACTTGGTCATCTCATCCGTTACGTCTTCCTGGTCCTCGTCGGGCGACACATAGACCAGGTCGCGATAGGCGAGCTGGCCCAGCGTGGCGTCGCGGTCGGCCACGATCAGCGTGCGCAGCGAAAGCACGCCGGTCAGCATGCCGCTCGGATCCTCGGTGTAGACGTAGTAGACGCTCTCGAAGTCCTCGTCGAGCTGACGAATCGCCTCGATGGCATCGCCGACTGTCGCCGTGGCGGGCAGGGCGACAAACTCCGAGGTCATGATACGGCCGGCGGTGTTTTCCTCGTAGCCCAGCAGGTTACGAATCGCCTTCTCCTCCTTGACGCCCATCAGGCGCAGGAGCTTCTCGGCCTTCTCGTAGCTGAGCTCGTCGATCAGGTCGGCGGCGTCGTCCGGGTCCATCATGGCCAGCATCGACGATGCGTCCGTGTCGGACAGGCCCTCGAGCATCTCGGTCATGAGCTCGTCGTCATCGAACTCCGAGATGGCCTCGGCGGCCTGGGCGGTATCGAGCTGCGCAAACACCTGCGCGCGCAGGCGCGGGTCGAGCTGCTCGATAATGTCGGCGATATCGGCAGGATGAAGCTCGCCGAGCGTCTTGTGCGATACCGAAAGCTGGATGTTCTTGGTCGAACGGTCGAGCAGGTCCATGTAGGACCAGGCGATAATGTCCTCGCTGAGCGGCTTGCCCAGGTGCTTCATAAAGCCTTCGACAATATGCTCGAGCGCGGGGCTGATGGCGCGCAGCAGACCGCGGGCACCGACCTCGGCACCCAGCAGGCGCAACTGGTTTTCGCCCGACATGGAAAATTTGATGTCGTTTACGCGCACCACCTTCATGCCCTGTGTGTCGACGATCTGCTTGTTGAGCACGTCGCGCGCCAACAGGAGCTCGGTCGGCTGCAGGTAGGAAAAGCGGATGTTGGTCGCAGACGTGTTGAGATACACGCCCGTCTCGTCGATACGATCGACCCATTTGCGCCAGCTGATCATAAACGGCGTCTTGCCGGGGCCGCGGAACGCGAGCGACGTCACGTGCGGAAAAACTTCGCCGGTAGCAATGCCAAAATCGTTGACCACGCCGAGCTTTTCGCCGTCGACGTCCAAGACCGGCAATTTGAGCATCTCACTCAGATAATTCAATGGTGCTCCCCATCATTATTCCTGCGGACCGCGTGACCATGCCGGCACGCAATCCGTGGACTTTTAGACATGTATACGCATGCGCGGGCGGCACGCCGCTCGACGCTCACACCCCGTGCATGCGCAAAAAGCACCTGCATGGGGTCATCGACTGTATGGTCGAGGTTTGGATTTCACCTGTAACCTTTCTCTTGACCCTCATTAACCGCAGTAACTATAGCATCAGCATCGCCCTGCGGCACCGAATTTATGCGCTGCACATTGCAGGCATACCAAACGCTGACGCATCCGTGACATAGAGCTAGACTGACACGGTTGATCTACTCTGTGGTTTCGTCGTCCTCGGCGAGCTGGGGGAATACAGCATCCTTGGGCATGGTGACCTTGGTCAGCGAGGTGAGCTTTTTGCTGAGCGACGTGTCCGTCTTGACCAGGTCGCTCAGCGTCACGATCTTGTAACCGTCGGCAACGAGGCCATCGATAATCTGCGGCAGCGCCTCGAGCGTCTGTTCGGCGCACTCGTCGCTATCCGTAAGCAGCACGATGTTGCCCGGCGTCACCGAATCGAGCACGGTCGAGACCTGCTCGTCGGCGCCGTTGAGCAGCCAGTCGCCCGAGTCGATATTCCACGAGACCACGGCGGACACCAGGTCCATCGAGTCGATCCAGTTTTGCTCGTCAAAGGCGGCGTAGGGGGCGCGCAGCAGCATCGTCTTTACGCCGGTCGCCGATTTGATGGCATCGGTGCCCTTCGAAATTTGTTTGCGCACCGTCTCGCGGTCCTCGCCCTTCAGCGAATCATCGCTATAGCTATTGGAGCCGACCTCGCAGCCGGCATCGACAATTGCCTTGGCCGTGGCGGGCGAGGCCTCCGCGGCATCGCCCGAAAGGAAGAACGTCGCGGTGACGCCCTTTTCCTTGAGCACCTGCAAGATCTGCTTGGTCGCGCCGCTCGGGCCCTCGTCAAATGTCAGGGCAACGACCTTCTCGTTGCCCTTGGGAGCCACGCTGGCGCAGGCAATGACGCAATCGGTGGCGGGCACGACCTCGCCGCGGTCCTGCGTCTTGCCCGACTGCTCGCCGACCCACACCTCAGAGCGCCCCTGGATGCCCCACGTCTGCACATATTCGATAGCGCCCGTACCCTCGACCTTCAGCTTGGGCTCGATGGTCGTGGCCTGTACCTCGTGCTTCTCGTAGACGTTGCGGCCATCCTTAACGGTGACCTTCTCGCCACCCGTGAGCTCGCGGCTATCCCACTTGCCCTGCTTCACGCGCTTCCCGTCGACCTTCACCGACAGTTTTTCGCCTCCATGACGCTTGAGCACGCTGTCGTCGACCGCCAGCAAATCGCCGGCATCGTACGTTTCGGTCAGGCTTTGGTCGTCGATGAGATTCTGCAGCGTGGAACCCACGCGCACCGCGGTCTGCTCTCCGTTGAGCACGACGTCCACTCTGCGGTTGACGTAGCCCACGACGGCGGCGATAAACAGCACGAACGCGCAGCCCACGGCGATCAGCGCGTAGGGCAGGCGGGACGGACGGCGGGGCGAGCGGCCGTTGCCAATGCGCGCGCTGCGATCGCTAAACCCGCGGCTATGGTTGAGGTACATCGCGCCGGGTTTACGGCGACGACGGCGCTGACCGCTGGGCAGCTGCCCCAAGTCGCGGCGAGCCGTCGGACGCGCACCGGAGCGCCCATTTAAGTTTGATCCGTTTTGGCGCATGTGCCCTCCCCCATAAACACAGCGAGCCGGAGTAGCATGTCTCCGGCTCGCCTCCCATCGTTTGATATGTCGCTATTTGCTAGCTTTCGACGAGCCCCCGCTCGCCTTTTGATACTCGTCCTTAAAGGCCTTGAACATGCCGCGCGTCTTGCCAAGCTGCTTGCCCAGCGCGCGACTGCCCTTGTCCACGGCAGCCGACCCCTTGTCGTCGAGCACCTTGGCGCCCTTCTTGACCTTGTCGCCCACCACGACACTCGCTTCGGCAGCCTTGGCGGCCGCACCGCCCGAATACCCGAGCGACTTGACCTCGTCCGAGACGATCATCGCGCCGTCCGCATAGCCGCGCAGCATCGTAGGCGGAACTTGCGTGTCGCCCACGAGCATGGTCGATGCGGTGCTGGCGGTCACATAGAACATCTGCACGATACCCGAGCGCGGTTTGAACTCGACGTCCGAGCAATAGCCCACGACATCGCCCGATTCCGTGCGCACATCCATACCGACCCAGATGATGCAATCGTCCAGGTTGATGTCGAGGCGCTTGGCCGCGGCGGCATCGTAGGTACCCTTGACATCATCGACCGCGACGGCGCCCTCGTAGACGCCGACAGCGTCGAGCGCCACAAAGCGATCGGGGCGCTCGATCATGCCCGCGATATCGGACTGGCGAACCATAAAGCCCACCACGCGCGTGCCGCCCGGCGAAAAGACCGGAAAGTGAACCTTGCCGAGCTTTTTAGGGCTGCGCGGCGTGCCGTCCTTTTTAGTACGTTTGTCCTCGGCGGGTTTGCGATAAACCTTGATGCCGACAAAATCACCGGTGCGCATTATGCCTCGGTCGAAGGCTCCGCAGCCTCGGTATCGGCCTCGACGGCGTTCTCGACCACGACGTCGGCGGCGGGCGTCACGTTACCACCCGAGATAGCATCGTTGAGCTGCTCGCGCAGCTGGTCCATGCGCTCGCGGGCCAGATCGACCTTGGCACGCAGGTCATCGGTCTTGGCGTCGACCATCGGGCCGAAGTCGCTGACCGCGGCGCGGGCCTCCTCGGCACCGTGCTCGTAGGTGTCGCGCATGTTATCCCAGGCGTCGTTGGCGATATCGGCAGCCATGGCGCGGGTCTCGGCACCCGAGCGCGGGGCCAGGGCAACGCCGATGATAGCGCCGGCGGCAGCACCAAAGAGCGCACCGGAGACAAAGCTGAAAGTCTTTCCCATGATCATTCCTCTCCTGCGGGCACCTCGATGCCCACCGTTTGAATGCTGTCCATTATACCCGCAGCGCATCCTTTACCGCCCCGCTCATCTGCGTACGGTAAAAGCGCAGGTACATGATGCGATAAACGCGTAAGCCTACTCCTGGGGCAAGGCCGGCATGGTCACCGTGGCGGCCGGGTCCTCGCCCGCGCCATCGACGAGCGGCAGGCTGCCCTCGTGCGCCGAGCCAGCCGGAACCGTTGCCGCACCGCCAAAAACGGCAGCGGGGGCCTCGTGGTTCTCGGCGGTCGCGCCTTCGGTATCGATTGCCATCTGCGGCTCGTCGTCAAAGCTGGGAACGCCCTGGGGCTCAACGGGAACGGGCTCGGCGGCAACCTCGGCAACGGGCTCGGCCTCGACCGGCGCATCGCCCTCGGCAGCGCTCTCGCCCTCAGCCGCATCCTCGGCAACGTCCTCGCCATTGGCAGCGGCAACGGCCTCATGCGGATCCTTGCCCTCGGCCTCGGCGCGCATACCCAGCACCAGGTTACGCAGGCCTGCGACCGTACCCTCCACGTCGGGGGCCGGCTGGTCGGCATGCAGATACGCCCAGTCCATCATAAAGGTTGCCGAAGACAGCGCGCCGATTGCCAGCGCGTCGTCGGGACACGAAAGCTCAACCTCAAAGACGCGCTCGTCGTGCTCGCTCACGCGGGTGCGGCCGCACGA
>CAKTUH010000018.1 GCA_934621885.1 uncultured Collinsella sp. | reverse complement strand
CAACGGTCGGTACCTGATAAACTATTAGGTTGCGATAACTGGCGAAGCTATGCCTCGCCAACCCACCGAGCATTTCCGTGAAGGAGGAAAAACCTGGTGACCTACGCATACACTGCCACTGAGCGCAAGCGCGTCAGCTTCGGGAAAATCCCGGAGGCCATGGAGCTCCCCAACCTTATCTCTGTTCAAAGGGAATCCTTTGAGCGTTTTAAGGACGAGGGCCTTCGTGAGGCGTTCAAGGAATCCAGCCCCATCCAGAGCCAGAACCATGTTCTCGAGGTTACCTTCGGCGAGCATCAGTTCGGCGACCCCGCGCACACCGTCGAGGAGTGCCGCGAGAAGGACATGACCTATCAGGCGCCGCTTCTGACCGACGTCCGTCTCACCAACAAGGAGACCGGCGAGATCAAGGAGCAGCTCGTCTTCATGGGCGACTTCCCCATGATGACCGATCAGGGCACCTTCATCATCAACGGTACCGAGCGTATCGTCGTCTCGCAGCTCGTCCGCTCCCCGGGCGTGTATTACAGCTCCGAGATGGATTCGGGCAAGCAGATCTACAAGGCCCAGATCATCCCGTCCCGCGGTGCCTGGCTTGAGTTTGAGGTCGACAAGCGCGACCAGCTCATGGTCTCCATCGACCGCAAGCGCAAGCAGAGCGCCACGATGTTCCTGCGCGCCCTTGGCATCGCCGTCACCAACGACGACATCATCGAGCTGCTCGGTAACTCCGATGTGATCAAGCGTACCCTGGAGCGCGACACCGCTCTCACTCGCGAGGACGCCCTCATCGAGATCTACCGTCGTCTGCGCCCGGGCGAGCCTCCCACCGTGGACGCTTCCCGCAGCCTGCTCGAGGGTCTGCTCTTTAACCCGCAGCGCTACGACCTGGCCCGCGTCGGTCGTTACAAGGTCAACAAGAAGCTCAACCTCACCACCGAGGAAGAGGTCACGGTGCTCACCGACGAGGATATCGTCGCGACGCTGCGCTACCTGCTGTCCCTCGCTGCCGGCGAGCAGGGCTTCAAGGTCGACGACATCGACCACTTTGGCAACCGCCGCATCCGTACCGTCGGCGAGCTCGTCGCCAACCAGTTCCGTATCGGCATGAGCCGTATGGAGCGCGTCGTCCGTGAGCGCATGAGCTCCCAGGACATCGACGAGATCACCCCGCAGTCGCTCATCAACATCCGCCCGATCGTGGCCTCCATCAAGGAGTTCTTCGGTTCTTCGCAGCTCTCGCAGTTCATGGACCAGGCGAACCCCCTGACCGGTCTGACCCACAAGCGCCGTCTGTCCGCACTCGGCCCTGGTGGTCTTGCCGGCCACAAGTCCGGCTCCAGCCGCCGCACCAACGTGCCGACGGCCGTCCGCGACGTTCACAACTCGCACTACAGCCGCATGTGCCCGATCGAGACCCCCGAAGGCCCCAACATCGGCCTGATCGGCTCGCTCGCCCTCTACGCCCGTGTCAACGAGTATGGCTTCATCGAGGCCCCGTTCCGTCGCGTCGAGAACGGCGTTGCCACCGACCAGATCGACTGGATGACCGCTGACGAGGAAGAGAAGCACGTCATCGCGCCGGCCAACACGCCGCTCGATCCCAAGACCAACGAGTTCATCACGACCGATGCCGAGGGCAAGATCGTCCGCCCGCACACCGTGATCGCCCGTACCCGCGACTTCGACGGCTCCTTCGGCGCTCCCGCCGACGTGCCCGTCGAGGACGTCGACTACATGGACGTCTCGCCGCGTCAGATGCTCTCCGTCGCAGCCACGCTGATCCCGTTCCTTGAGCACGACGACGCCAAGCGTACGCTGATGGGTGCTAACATGCAGCGTCAGGCCGTGCCGCTGGTTCACCCCGCCGCTCCCTATGTCGGTACCGGCATGGAGCGTCGCGCCGCCCTGGACTCCGGCGAGGTCACCTTGGCCAAGAACGCCGGCGAGGTCATCTTTGCCGACGCCGCCAAGATCATCGTCAAGCATGCCGGCGGCATGGACGAGTATCACCTGGCCAAGTACCAGCGCTCCAACCAGTCCACCTGCATCAACCACCGTCCGCTCGTGCGCGTCGGTGACACCGTTGAGCAGGGCGAGCCCCTAGCTGACGGTCCTTCGACCGATCATGGCGAGCTCGCACTGGGTCAGAACCTCACCGTGGCCTACATGCCGTGGGAAGGCTTTAACTACGAGGACGGTATCGTCGTGTCCGAGCGCTTGGTGGCCGAGGACCTGCTGACGACCATCAACATCACCCGTCACGAGATCGACGCCCGCGACACCAAGCTCGGTCCCGAGGAGATCACCCGCGAGATTCCGAACCTCTCCGAGGACATGCTTGCCAACCTCGACGAGGACGGCATCATCCGCATCGGCGCCGAGGTCGGCCCTGGCGACATCCTGGTCGGTAAGGTCACGCCTAAGGGCGAGAGCGCTCTGACCGCCGAGGAGCGCCTGCTGCGCGCCATCTTCGGTGCCAAGGCCCACGATGTCCGCGACACCTCCCTTAAGATGCCTCACGGCGCTTACGGCCGCGTCATCGACGTCGTCCGCTTTAGCCGCGAGAACGGCGACGACCTGGCCCCCGGCGTCAACGAGCAGGTGCGCGTCTACGTCGCCCAGCGTCGTAAGATCCAGCAGGGCGATAAGATCGCCGGCCGCCACGGCAACAAGGGTGTTATCTGTAACGTTCTGCCGGTCGAGGACATGCCCTACATGGCTGACGGTACCCCGATCGACGTTATCCTCAACCCGCTGGGCGTTCCTTCGCGTATGAACGTCGGCCAGCTGCTCGAGTGCCACCTTGGCTGGGCTGCTGCCTGCGGTTGGGATACCGAGCAGGCCGACTCCGACAAGTACATCCCCGGTCCGTTCTTCACCGCGACGCCCGTCTTCGACGGCGCCAAGGAGGACGAGATCGCCGAGGTCATCCGTCGTGCCAACAAGAACATGCTCAACAAGGCCACCGCTGCCTTTGGCGATCACATGCGCCCCGAGTTCGTCACCCAGCTTGACGAGCGCGGCAAGACCCGTCTGTTCGACGGCCGCACCGGCGAGGAGTTCCGCGAGCCCATTACCGTGGGTACGTCCTACATCCTCAAGCTCGGCCACATGGTCGACGACAAGATCCACGCCCGTTCGACTGGCCCTTACAGCCTGGTTACCCAGCAGCCTCTGGGCGGCAAGGCCCAGTTCGGCGGCCAGCGCTTCGGCGAGATGGAAGTTTGGGCACTGTACGCTTACGGTGCTTCCAACGTCCTGCAGGAGATCCTGACCGTCAAGTCCGACGATACCGTGGGCCGCGTCAAGACCTACGAGTCCATCGTCAAGGGCGAGAACGTTCCGGTTCCGGGTATCCCCGAGTCCTTCAAGGTTCTCGTCAAGGAGATCCGTTCCCTCGCGCTGGACATCGAGCCCATGCACGATGCCGACGAGGACGCCTCCGCCCCTGTGACCGCCGAGGAGACCTCTGCCCTCGATGACCTGGCTGCGCTCGCCGGCGTTGACGCCGACGTCGAGGCCCAGGATGCCGAGACCGCCGAGGCACCCGAGGCTGTCGCCGCCACGACCACTGATAAGGAGTAGTTGACTGTGGCAGATTTCGAAGCTACTGATTTTGACTCGGTAAAGATCTCCCTTGCCTCCGCCGACCAGATCCGTTCCTGGTCGCACGGTGAGGTCAAGAAGCCGGAGACCATCAATTACCGTACCCTCAAGCCCGAGAAGGACGGCCTGTTCTGCGAGAAGATCTTCGGTCCCGCCAAGGACTGGGAGTGCTCCTGCGGCAAGTACAAGGGCATCCGCTTTAAGGGCATCGTCTGCGAGCGCTGCGGCGTCGAGGTTACCTCGGCCAAGGTGCGTCGCGACCGCATGGGCCACATCGAGCTCGCCGCTCCCGTGTCCCACATCTGGTACTTCAAGAGCCCCACGAGCTTCCCGATGAGCCGTATGCTCGACATCAAGTCCAAGGACCTCGAGAAGGTTCTGTACTTTGCCAGCTACATCATCACCGAGGTTGACTACGAGGCTCGCGAGGCCGATGCCGACGACCTGCGCGAGGAGCTCGCCGCCGATCTGGAAGAGATCGATGCCGAGTGCGCCCGCCAGATCGAGTCCCTCAAGGAGCAGGGCGACCCCGAGAACTTTGACGAGTTCTCCGACGAGGAGCCGCTGACCCCCGAGGAGATCGCCTCCGGCATCGTCGACATCGAGGAAGAGTGCAAGGACGAGAAGCAGCTCCGCACGGACGCCTTCAACGCCTTCATGAAGCTCACCGAGCGCGACCTCATCTCCGATGAGCCGCTGTTCCGCGAGATGACCCGCTACTACTCCATGTACTTCAAGGGTGGCATGGGTGCCGAGGCCGTCCGCGACTTGCTCGCTGCCATCGACCTCCCCTCCGAGGCCGAGAAGCTCAAGGCCATCATCGCCGACGAGGACTCCCAGAAGCAGAAGCGCGAGAAGGCCGTCAAGCGCCTCGAGGTCGTTGACGCCTTCCTGAAGGGCGGCAACAGCCCCGCGAACATGATCCTGGACGTCATCCCGGTCATTCCGCCCGATCTGCGCCCGATGGTCCAGCTCGACGGCGGCCGCTTCGCCGCGTCCGACCTCAACGATCTGTACCGTCGCGTGATCAACCGTAACAACCGACTCAAGCGCCTGCTCGACCTGGACGCCCCCGCGATCATCGTGAACAACGAGAAGCGCATGCTCCAGGAGTCCGTGGACGCCCTGTTCGACAACGGTCGTCGTGGTCGCCCGGTCTCTGGCCGTGGCGGTCGCCCGCTCAAGTCGCTCGCCGAGGCCCTCAAGGGCAAGCAGGGTCGTTTCCGTCAGAACCTGCTGGGTAAGCGTGTCGACTACTCCGGCCGTTCGGTTATCGTTACCGACCCCAAGCTGCTGCTGCACCAGTGCGGTCTGCCCAAGACCATGGCGCTGGAGCTCTTCAAGCCCTTCGTCATGAA
This sequence comes from uncultured Collinsella sp., assembly GCA_934621885.1. Next base: position 4,951 of record CAKTUH010000018.1, on the reverse strand, counting down.
GCGCCTGGTCGAGCTTGGCAAGGTCGAGAACATCAAGGGCGCCAAGCGTGCTATCGACCGTGGTGCCACCTTTGTGTGGGACATCCTCGAAGAGGTCATCGACGGCCGCGTCGTGCTGCTCAACCGTGCACCGACCCTGCATCGTCTGTCCATCCAGGCCTTTGAGCCGGTGCTGGTCGAGGGCAAGGCTATCCACCTGCACCCGCTGGTCTGCTCGCCCTTCAACGCCGACTTCGACGGCGACCAGATGTCTGTCCACGTGCCGCTGTCCAGCCAGGCTCAGGCCGAGGCTCGCGTGCTCATGCTCTCTGCGAACAACCTGCGCTCGCCGGCATCCGGCAAGCCGGTCAACATCCCCTCGCAGGACATGATCATCGGTGTGTACTACCTCACCCAGGTCCGCGACGGTCTGCCGGGCGAGAACCACGTGTTCTCGAGCTTCGACGACGCGCTGCACGCCTATGACTGCCGCTCCGAGGTCGACATGCAGGCCAAGATCCAGGTCCGCGTGTCCGCCGAGAACGCCAACGTCATCAACGAGGACGGCACCCGTATCTTCCGCGTCAAGAACGGCAAGAACGAGTTTGTCGACTACGACGTCACCGGCAACAAGACCGCGCGCTTCGAGACCTCCATCGGCCGCATCATCTTCAACCGCCAGTGCCTGCCCGAAGACTATGAGTTCATGAACTACAAGATGGTCAAGGGCGACGTGGCCAAGTTGGTTGCGGACTGCTGCGATCGCTACCCCGAGGCCAAGGTCGGCCCGATCCTCGACGCCATCAAGTACTCCGGCTTCCACTACGCTACCCGCGCCGGCCTCACCATCTCGGTGTGGGACGCTCTCATCCCTGCCGAGAAGCAGGAGCTGCTGGACCGCGCCCAGGCCAACGTCGACCAGATCAACGAGTACTTCGAGGAGGGCTTCATCAACGAGACGGAGCGCCACATCGAAGTCGTTAACGAGTGGACCGCTTGTACCGACAAGGTCGCAGCACTCATGCTCGACTTGTTCGACGAGGAGAACCCGCTCTACATGATGGCCGACTCCGGCGCCCGTGGTTCTAAGACCCAGCTGCGTCAGCTCGGCGGCATGCGTGGCCTGATGGCAGACATGTCCGGCGAGACGATCGACCTTCCCATTAAGGCGAACTTCCGCGAGGGCCTGCTGCCGCTCGAGTACTTCATTTCGACCTACGGCGCCCGTAAGGGCCTGGTCGATACCGCATCCCACACCTCGGACTCTGGTTACCTGACCCGTCGTCTGGTCGACGTGGCCCAGGACGTCATCGTCCGCGAGGAGGACTGCGGTACGCACGAGGGCGTCACCTACAACCTCGTCATCCCCGGCACCACCGACCTCAACACCGACCTCGTCGGCCGTTGCTTCATTGAGGACGTCGTGGCTCCCGATGGCACCGTGCTCTTTGAGCAGGACGGCTACATCGAGAAGGTCGCCGACATCCAGAAGATGGTCGATGCGGGCCTCAAGAAGGTCAAGCTTCGCGCACTGCTCACCTGCCGCTCCAAGTACGGCGTGTGCCAGAAGTGCTACGGCTGGGATCTTTCCACCCGTCGTCCGGTCGCCATCGGTACTGCCGTCGGCATTATTGCCGCCCAGTCCATCGGCGAGCCCGGTACGCAGCTTACGATGCGTACCATTCACTCCGGCGGCGTCGCTGGCGTCGACGATATTACGCAGGGTCTGCCTACGGTCAGCCGTATGTTCGATATCGTCGGCAACGTCAACGAGAAGATTCTGGGTCGCGAGGCCGAGCTGGCTCCGTACTCCGGTCACCTCTCGATTAAGCCCGAGAAGTCCGAGTACGTGCTGACGCTCACCGACTCCGAGGATCACACCCGTGTCCTCGACGAGCGTCGCGTCCCCGCTTCGGTGCGCTTCATGCCCGAGATCGAGGACGGCTGCGAGGTTCGCGCCGGCGACCAGATCACGAAGGGCTTCGTCAACTTCCGCAACCTGCGCAAGCTGACCGACATCGAGTCGACGATGCACACCTTCGTCGAGAGCGTCAAGGACGTCTACACCAGCCAGGGCGTCGACCTGAACGACAAGCACATCGAGGTGCTCGCACGTCAGATGCTGCGTCGCGTTCAGATCACCAACCCCGGTGACTCCAAGTACCTGCTTGGTCAGTACGTCGACCGCTACGAGTTCGCCGACGAGGTCGAGCGCGTTGCCCGTCTGGGCGGTCAGGCTCCCGTGGCCGAGCCCGTCATCCTGGGTACGCTCAAGGTCGCGTCCAACATCGACTCCTGGCTGTCGAGCGCTTCGTTCATCCGCACCGCCGGCGTCCTTACCGAGGCTGCCATCGAGGGTAAGGTCGATCACCTGCTCGACCTTAAGTCCAACGTCATCGTCGGTAAGAAGATCCCGGCTGGTACTGGCCTCAAGCCGTACGCCAACGCCAAGCTGACGTATCGCACGGCCGACGGCTACGTGGACATCGACGGCCCGGCTTCGCCCAACGCCAAGTCGCTGCCCGAGTGGGCTCCGGTGGAGCTCAAGGACCTGGACGAGCAGCTCCCGCAGCAGCTCGACTGGGCCGGCTACGACGAGTTCGGTGGTGCTGACGGTTCGTTCACCCGCAACGGCCACACCATCTCCGCCGAGAAGGCTCGCCTGTACCTGTTCGACGACCTGGGCGTGTCGCAGCGCTGGACCAACAAGTTCAGCGAGGTTGGCATCGAGACGGTCGGCGACCTGGTCGGCAAGTCCGAGGAGGATCTGCTGCGCATCGATGGCATCGGTGCCAAGGCGATCGAGGAGCTCCGTGACGGCCTCGAGGCCCACGATCTGCTCTACATCCTCGAGAACAACGACGACGTTGCCGACGAGGAAGACCTCTCGCAGCTGCTGCAGATGGTCTTTAGCCCCGACGGTCCGGACGATATCCTGCTGGGTACCTCCGCTCCGACGCATCACGCCGACGAGGACGAGGAGCTCCTGGGCGCTCCGATCGACGACAAGAAGGCTCCCGCCAACGGTGCCATCAACGAGGACATGGCTTCCCTCGACGAGCTGCTCAACCAGCTTGTAGACACCGACGATGCCGAAGAGGCCAAGGACAGCGACGAGGAGTAACTTCCAAGTACGTTAACCGCCCTTTCAAAGGCCCGCTTCCCAACAGGGAGCGGGCCTTTTTTGTGGGGAACGTTGCCCCGACGAGCACGTCGGATTCCCGCTCCGGGCCGCCCGCGGTTTAAGTTTGTCGCGAGTTCCGCACGAGCCGGAGGCCACTTAATGTGGCCTCCGTGCGAGCCAGGACTGTAGAGCAACAAACTTAAACCGCGGGCGGCCCGGAGCGGGAATCCGCCCACGAGCACAGGAGGGGATTCCTTTTTGCCAAAAAGGGACAGGTTTATTTTGGTAGGTTTCATCTGCTTGAATTTGAAACATTTCGCTCGGTCAAAGCGTATCTATGGTGAGGGCCTCATCAAGAACCAGTAACGTCACCGGGAGGTGATTATGGAAGAACAAGCTTTTAGACAGGCAGTTGAAGATCACCGCGATGTCGTGTTTCGGATCGCGTTAACGTACCTGCGCGATCGCGCCGATGCCGACGATGTTGCTCAAGACGTCTTTCTTAAGCTGCTCAAAAGCGATATGCAATTTGAGAGTTGGGAGCATCTTCGCCGATGGCTCATTCGGGTCACGATCAATGAGTGCAAGTCTCTCTTTCGAAAGCCATGGAGGCGCGTGGAGGATATTGAGAACCTAGCCGATTCGCTCTCAACGTCGCCGGAGGAAACCAAGTCTGTCTTGCTCGACGTCATGCGACTTCCGGAGCGATTCCGTGTTCCTATCGTGCTCTATTACTATCTGGGCTTCTCGACTTCAGAGATTGCCGAGTTGCTGCACGTACCAGCCGCGACAGTTCGAACGCGTTTGGCACGCGGGCGATCAAAGCTTAAGTTCATCCTGGAGGAGGGCGACCGTGAAATCCAATCAAATCAAGCAGGCCTTCGAGTCCGTCCAAGCCGATAGCGATCTCGCCGATCGCGTTCTTAACGCTGCCGCAGGCGAGCCCCTTCGTCGAAAGGGTCACGCGAAGCCTCTGTACGTTGCCGTAATCGGGTGTCTTGTCGGAGTGCTGGCGACCGGAGGGGTCGCCTACGCCGTTGTCAATTCCAGTTATTTTGCCTCTGCCTGGGGAAACCATGGCAACGGAGAGTCCATTACCTGGACTCAAGGTGGCTCGTCGGGGACTAAATATACCTACACCAGAGAGTTTGGTGATGGTATCGCGCCCCAAAGCTTGGAGGGTTCAGTACAGAAGGTCAATCTGTCCGTCGAGGGCAACGGCTATACACTCGACATTCATGATATGGCTATCGATAAAAACGGTTGCGGTGCCGTGACGTTTACGTTGTCCAATCCAAATGGTGTTAACTACTACAAGCCGGCAGCAGAGACAGGCGAACTTGTTCTCTATGGTGAAGAAGAACAAGGCATCGGCACGCCCAGCATGAACTTCGGTGAGGAATGGGCTGACACACGCTGCACAATTGATAAGGACACATCAAGCGATACTGTCATTAATGGCACGATGTACTTTGCCTCTATGGATCGCGAGCGAGGTTTGCAACATGCGGTCACCTGGAATATCTCGTGGACCGAGGGCGAAGGCGAAGATGCGAGGCAGTTTGAGGCATCGACGCCCGAGTTTAGCGTCGGAACATACGTCGATACCAAGGAACTTCACTCCGATGATTCGTCTCTCGAGATCAGCCCATTTTCAATCCAGACGCACATCCCCGATCTGGGCTATGAAGCAGTTGATAATAAACTGACCGTCACCTACAAGGATGGATCGGAGCAGATTATCGAAGATGACGACGCAGGGGTGTTCAACTTATATTTTTCTTATGCGCGCAATAGCGGAGAGAACATCTGGGTGCCAACGAAGTTGATTGATGTCGACCAAGTGGT
>CAKTUH010000017.1 GCA_934621885.1 uncultured Collinsella sp. | reverse complement strand
ACGGGAAACGAAAAAGCCCGGTTTTAAACCGGGCTCGAATGAACATGCCTATTGACAATGGCTTTCTCATATTAGAAAGGCCACCGTCGCTAAGACGGTGACCCAACTTCATTAAGCAACGGCTCTGCCCAGCTCTCTACAACTTGGGCTGCCGTCGGCACCATTTTACCCTCCTGATGAGGAATTCGTCCATATTTCAAATATCAAATTGTGCCCGCGTTGTCATCCTGCTATCGAAGCCTATCGAATGCCTGTCATAGGGACATTAAAGCGCCCGCTTGCTGGGGGAGCAAGCGGGCGCTTCTGAGCGAATGCGTTTGCGGTCTAAACCGCTCGGAGCAACAAGCGATCGACGTTAGTTGCTAGACTCGGAGCCGTCGCCGGAGCCGGATCCGGAGATGGAAACGGTCAGCGTGATCGTGCTGTCGGTGGACTGCTTGCCGGTGGGGGAGACGCCCGTAACGGTGGCATTCTCGTTACCGCTCACGGGGTTACCGTTCTGATCGCAGAAGGCGATGTTGTAGAAGCCGGCGTTGTTGAGCGCGGTGACGGCGGCGGAGATGCTCTTGCCGTACAGGTTGCCCGGGACGCTGGCCTTGCCGGACTTCTTGGCGATGACGACGGTAATCGTGGCACCGGGCTTCTGCTTGCCGCTGGGGTTCCAGCTAATTACGGTACCCTCGGTAACGGAGTCGTTTTCCTGATAGCTCACGTCAACGCCAAAGCCGGCCATGTCGAGGGCGTTGCGCGCCTGAGCCTCGGTCATGTCGGTCAGATCGGGCACCGAGGTGGTATCAGGGCCGCTGGAGACCTTGTACGAGATGGTCGTGCCCTTCTCGACCTCCTTGCCGGCGTCAGTGCCCTGCTCAAAGACCTGGCCCTCTTCGGCCTCGTTGGCAGCCTCGGTAGCGCTGCCCTTCAGGCCCACGCTTGCCAGAGCGGCCTCGGCCTGGTCCTTGGTCAGACCGACGAGCTGCGGAACCTCGACTTTCTCGGAGGGCTTAGGGCCCTTGGAGATTACCAGGTTCACCCTCGTGCCCTTGGCTTTCTTGGTGTTGCCGTTGGGGGTCTGCTCGGCGACCTTTCCCTCGTCGACATCGTCGTTGTAGCTCTGGTCGACGGTGCCAACCTCAAGGCCGGCTTCCTTGATCTGCTCAATAGCGGTTTCCTGGTCCTTGCCCAGCACGTCGGGCACCGTGACCTGTTCGCCGCTGAACATGCCCGTGGCAAAGGCCACTACAACGCCAATCACGGCGACGGCGGCAATCACGGCGGCGATGATCTTGTTCTTGTTGGACTTGGGCTTCTCGACCTCGTAGGAGCCCGTGGAGCCCGAGACAGCGCTGCGGGCGGTGTTCTGACCGTTCACGCCCGAGACGGGACGAACCATAGCGCGCGTTGAGTCGGAAAGCTCGCGGGTCTTGGTGGCGCCCAGGTCGCCGGCGGCACCGATGATGCGCGTTGGCTCCGAGACGTTGACGGCACGGCCGGACAGGTAGCTGTTGAGCACCTGGCGCAGCTCGTCGGCCGTCTGGAAGCGGTTGGCCGGGTCCTTCTCCATGCACTTGAGGATGATGCGCTCCAGGTCGGCATCGACGCCGGAGTTGATCTGGCTCGGCGGAATGGGAAGCTCGTTGACCTGCTTGAGCGCGACCGAGATGGCGTCGTCGCCGTCGAAGGGCACGCGACCGGTGGCGCACTCGTACATGACGACACCCAGTGAGTAGATATCCGAGGTGGGGCCGAGGTCCTGGCCGCGGGTCTGCTCGGGGCTAACATAGTGGGCGGTGCCCAACACGTTGTTGTCCTGCGTGAGGTGGCTGTTCTTGGCGCGCGCAATGCCAAAGTCCATTACCTTGATGTTGCCGTCGGGCAGCACCATGATGTTCTGCGGCTTAATGTCGCGGTGGATGATCTCGTGCTTGTGTGCGACCGAAAGCGCGGAGCTGATCTGCGAACCGATCTGCGCGACCTTCTTGGGATCGAGGGCGCCGTGGCTCTTGATGCCGCTCTTAAGGTCGGTACCGCGCAGGTACTCCATGACGATGTAATAGGTGTCGCCGTCCTTGCCCCAATCGTAGACGCCCACGATATAGGGGGAGGACAGGCCGGCTGCTGCCTGGGCCTCCTGCTTAAAGCGGGCGGCGAAGGTGGCGTCGCCGGCATACTGCGGCAGCATGATCTTGACGGCAACCGTGCGGTCGAGGACCTGATCCTGCGCACGGAAGACGGTCGCCATGCCGCCCGTTCCCACCTTATCCTTGAGGAGGTATCTTCCCCCGAGGACCCTCTGTTCCATTCCTGCTCCTAACATAACTATTCGCTCAACGATGTGTGTAGTACCAAATGTGTGACCGATGGGGTCGTATGGCGCGTTGCCGCTAGCTCATTGGCCGCGGCGCGCCCCAAGTATCCGCTTTGATCACGGGCATCACGCTCCCTGTGCGGCAAGTGCCGCGGTCAGGACGATGCCGGCAATCTTGGCCGCCTTGACGTCGTGTTTGTCGTAATCCTCCAAGGCCACCGAGATGGCGACCGTGGGTGAATCATAAGGTGCAAAGCCAACGAACATGGAGTTGACGTTGGTGCCGCCGGTCTCGGCCGAGCCGGTCTTGCCGGCGACCTTGACGCCCGGAATCTGGGCATCGGTACCGGTGCCGGACTGGACGACGGCGAGCATGGCCTGCTTGACCTGGTCAGCCGTGGCCGAGCTGACGGCCTGACCCAGCGAACGGGACTGCGTGGTTTTAACCACGGTTCCGTCCGGGGCGAGCACCTGGGATACAAAGAACGGATCCATGACCACGCCGCTGTTGGCGATGGCTGCGGCAATCACGGCGTTTTGCATGACCGTGGTCTGCGGGCCGGGCGTGTGGTCCATGCCGACGGGCTGGCCGGCGCCTGCCCAAGCGGTCTCCCACTCGGTCATGAGCGACGGGTCGGCCATGATGGAAGCGGCGGAGGTAAGGTCCTGGCCCAGCTTTTGCCCATAGCCAAAGGCGTTGGCAAACTGTACCAGCGAGCTGGGGCCGACCTCGTTGGCCACCTGGCCAAAGACGACGTTGGACGACACGGCGAAGGCCTGCTGCAGGCTGATGGTGCCGTAGCTCTCGTTGTCGCAGTTGGTGACCGGCGCGTTGCCGATATCCATGGAGCCGGGCGCCTGGTAGGTGCTCGTGAGGCTGGCGGTGCCGGTTTCGAGCGCCGCGGAAAGCGTGACGACCTTAAACGTGGAGCCCGGAGTGTAGAGCGCGTCCATGGCGCGGTCGTACATGGAGCCGTCCTCGCCGCCGCCCGACTGCAGCAGGGCATCGATGTTGGTGTTGTCGTAGGTGGGCGAGCTCGCACACGCGAGCACCGCGCCGGTTCGCGGATCCATGACCACCACGGCGCCCTTAAAGCCCTTGAGCGCCTGCTCGGCAGCCGTCTGGATGCGCGAATCGATGGTGAGCTTGGCGGTATTGCCCGGCTGGGTCTGCCCCGCGAGCGACGCGATGGCGTTGTTCCAGCTGGAGTAATCCTTGGAGCCGGTGAGTGTGTCGTTCATGACGCTCTCGATGCCGGCGGTACCGTACTGCTGGCTCACGTAGCCCACCACGTGTGCGGCCATATTGCCGTTGGGGTAGGAGCGGGCGTAGGTGCCGTCCTCCTGCTGCAGCGACTCGGCCAGCGTCACGCCGTCGGACGTGATGATGGAGCCGCGCTGGATGTACTTAGAGCGGGCGATGGTGTGGTTGTTGGTCGGCATGTCCTGGTAGTCCTTGGCCTTGATGACCTGGACATAGGTGAGGTTGCCGATAAGGATGGCGAACAGCGCCGTAAAGGCGAACACGGCGCGGGTCAGGCGGTTGGCGAGTGCCACGCGGCCCAGCACGCCGGACTCGGGCGTGTCGAGCAGACGACGGCGCATGCGCGAGCCGGCGGAGTGGCTACCGCGGCCGTAGGAAGATGCGTTGGCAAAACGCGTGCCCGTCGGGGCGGCGGCGGATGCGACCTGGTCATCGGTGATGGCGGCCATAGTGCCGGTACCGGTGAGCTCGGCTTCGCGTCCGGTCGCCTCGTCGCCAGCGCGCAGCAGCAGCGCGACGATGATAAAGCTCGCCAGCAGCGAGGAGCCGCCCTGGCTCATAAAGGGCAGGGTGACGCCGGTCAGCGGGATCAGACGGGTCACGCCGCCAACAATCAAGAAAGCCTGGAAGCTGATGGCTGCCGTAAGGCCGGTCGCGCTAAAGGCGGCAAGGTCGGACTTGGCGCGGGCGGCCGTGGTGAGACCGCGCACGGCAAAGAGCATAAACAGGATGAGCACGGCGCCGCCGCCCAACAGGCCCATCTCCTCGCCGATGGCCGAGAAAATAAAGTCGGACTCGACGACGGGGATGTTGTTTGCCATGCCGTTGCCAATGCCGACGCCAACCAGGCCGCCGTCGGCCAGCGAGTAGAGCGACTGGACGATCTGGTAGCCCTGGCCCTGGGCGTCCTTAAACGGATCGGCCCAAATCTGGAAACGCACCTGCACGTGCGACAGGAACTTGTAGGCGCCCACGGCTCCAACGGCAAGCAGCGCAAGGCCGATGATGACGTAGGAAAAGCGTCCCGTGGCAACGTAGAGCATCAGCAAAAAGATGGTGTAGAACAGGACGGCCGAGCCCAGGTCGCGTTCAAAGACGACGACGAGCAGGCATACGCCCCACACGGCAAACAGCGGCAGTAGCAGGCGGAAGCGCGGAATCTTGAGGCCCAGGATCTTGCGGTTGGAGATGGAGAGCAGCTCGCGGTTCTCGGCCAGATAGCCGGCTAGGAACAGGACGATGAAGACCTTGGCGAACTCGCCGGGCTGGATGGTAAAGCCGGCGATGCGAATCCACAGCTTGGAGCCCGAGATCGTGGTGCCGATAAAGATGGGCAGCATCAGCAAAATGATGCCGATAATGCCAAAGGTGTACTTGTAGCGCATGACCACGTCGAGGTTCTTGACCAGCGCGAGCGTTCCCACCATGAGTGCCACCGAGGCAAACAAGATGATGAGCTGTGAGATGGCGAGGTCGGGGGCAAGGCGCGTCACGAACGTGATGCCGATGCCCGAGAGCACAAAGACGATGGGCAGGATGGCGGGGTCGGCGCCGGGCGCCAGGATGCGCACGGCGATATGCGCCGCGGCGAAGGCGGCGAACAGGCCGATCGGCACGGCGAGCGTCTCGAAAGAGATTGTGGCACCCGCGGTGAGCACGTACATCGCATAGAGCAGGATGACGGGGAACGCCGAGGCGATGAGCAAGAGCAGTTCGGTGTTGCGGCGACTCATAAGCGGCACTCCCTTTCTAATTCTTATCGGAGGCTTCGGCCTCGGCGGACTGTTCGGCGGTTTTCTCGGAATCTGACTCGGAGGTGGATTCCTGATCGGTGTTGTCGCGAATCGTTTGCGCGTCAATCACCTGACGGGTCTGCTCCTCGTCAATTTGATGGCGGTACTTGGAGATGGTGTCCTGTGCGTCGTCGACACTCGTTTGCGGAATGCCCGCCTTCAGGCGGTTCTGCGTGTCTTCGGGCAGGTCGGACAGCTTGATGCTGGTTTCGCTCTCGAGCCAGTGGAGCTTGAATCCGAGCGTCTTGCCGGGCAGGCCGCGCCAGACGGCGACATTGCCGTGGTAGGTACCCAGGTAGTACGAGCCGGTGATGCCCGTGTACGCCCAGATGCCTGCTGTCAGCACAAAGACGAGGGCCAGGACGGCGGCGATGGTGACATTGCGGCGGCGGACGCGTTTTGCCTCGCGCATGACGCCGTCGTCGACCAAATCGACGACCACCACGGTCACGTTGTCGTGGCCGCCGGCGGCAAGTGCCGCGTCCACCAGGTTGTCGACGCAGATCTGCGCGGTCGAGGACTGCGTGGCGATGTTCTCGATATCGCTATCGGGAATCATGCTCGAAAGACCGTCGGAGCACAGGATCAGGCGGTCGCCTTCCTCGATGTGCAGGGTAAAGTGGTCGGCATACATGGCGGGGTCCGAGCCCAGCGCGCGGGTGATGACCGAGCGGTTGGGGTGGACGCGGGCCTCGTCGGCCGTAATCTCGCCGGCATCCACAAGCTCCTCCACGTAGGAGTGGTCGCGGGTCACGCGGATCAGCGTGCCCTCGTGGAGCAGGTAGGCGCGCGAGTCGCCCACGTGGGCGATAGCGAGCGTGTCGTTTTCGATGTAGGCGCAGGTGGCCGTGCAGCCCATGCCGGGTTTGCCCAGGCCGTTGAGAGCGGCCTCGATCACGGCGGCGTTAGCGGCCTCGACGGCTGCGGCCAGTCGCGCGGCGTCCGCGGACTGCGGCGCCGTCTTGGCGATGGTCTCGACGGCGATGGAGGATGCCACCTCGCCGGCGGCGTGTCCTCCCATGCCGTCGCACACGCAAAAGAGCGGCGACTGCACCAGGTAGGAGTCCTCATTGTGTGGGCGTACGCATCCGACGTCGGAGCGGGCGCCCCACATAAGCTGCGTGGTGGTGCCGGCGTCGTAGGTCGAGTCGGTCTCGATGCGCTCGTCGGTCAGCGGCTCAAAGCTCATGGTCGAGCCGGGGTCTTTGAGCTTGGCCTCCACGGCGGCAACATCGATCTCGGCGGTGTCGCCGGGGGAGACGGTGTCGGCATCGTTGTCCGGCTCGGCGTCGGAGATGTCCGGAAGGCTGAGGTCTTCGGTCACGCGGTCGGCGGGATCGGCGTCCTGAGGCGGCTCGACAGCCGCCGGCTCGGGCGTCGCGAAGTGCGACGGCGTAGGCGTGCTCTGGGGTTGAACGGAGGGCTCGAGAGCTGCGGCGGGCGCGGCAACGGGCTGCTCGACTTCGGCAGGCGTTGCGGACACGGGTGCCGCCTCGGTTGCCGGGGCGACGGGAAACACCGGCGCGGCGGGCTCGGGGGCTGCAAACACGGCAGCGCTCTCACTGATCGCCTCGGCGACGGGCTCGGCAAAATGAGCCGGCGCGGGCGTTGCCTCCGGTGCCGCGGACTGTTCGGCAGCATGGGCGCCGATGGGGGCGTCGATCTGCTCGGTGTCGGCGTCCTCGTCATCTGCGAGCGCCGGATATTCTTGAGTTACATGTGAAAGAGGCAGGGAGAACACCGTGTCCTCGGGCTCCACGGTCGCAGGGCGCGCCGGGGCAGCATGAGCCGGCGCGGCTGCGGGGGCAGCCGGCGTCTCGGGCATCGTTGCGGACTTGTTCTCCTCGTCGATCATCGACGGTTCACCTTCATGACCACGTCGCCAATCTGGACCTCGTCGCCCTCGCGCAGCGTCGCGGGCTCCACGAGCTGGCGGCCGTTGACGAGCGTGCCGTTAAGCGAGTTGAGGTCCTCGATAATGAGTGCCGGGCCCTGCAGCGAAAAGCGCGCGTGCGAGGCCGAGACAAACGGTTCGTTGATGCAGATGTCCGAGGACGGCGAGCGGCCGACGATGACGGGGCCGAGCATGTCCACATGGATGCCACGGATGCCGCGCGGACCCTTGTCCACATCGATCGTCCAGATAGCGGAGTCGCGGCGCTGGCCGCGCACGAGTCCCACACCGGTTTTCATGACGGCGAACAGGAAGATGTAGAGCAGGGCGACCAGGACGATGCGGCCTGCAAAAAGGACGATATCGATGTTCATAAGCGACTATCCCCTAAATTCAAAGGTGCTCAGGCCAAACGTCAGCAGGTCGCCGTTGCGCAGCGGGCAGCGCGTGATGCGGCGGTTGTTGACGAGCGTGCCGTTGGTGGAATTGAGGTCCTCGATCGACCAGTCCGAACCGGTAAAGGTGAGCTGGGCGTGACGGCGCGACACGTTGGGGTCGCGCAGGGCGATGTCGGAAACCGAGCGCTCGCGGCCGATGGTCACCTGCGCGGAGGTGATGCTGTGGCTCTCGCCGCTCACGACGTCGACGAGCTGGGCGAGCGGGCGCTGCGGGGCGCGGGTGCTCGCCATGTTGGAGGCAATACCGGCCGCGGCGCCAAGGCCCACAGCGGCGCCGGTCGCGGCGGCTCCGCCCATGCCGGCGAGGGCGTCACGAGAGACGGTCTGCGGCACGGGGATGGGTGCGGCGGCGGGGTCGGGGACGTTGGGCGCAAAGGGATCGGCCACGGCGAGCGGGTCGGGAGCGGCGACGCGGGGTGCCGGCTGCTGGGGCATGGCGGCGGGGTGTTGCTGCTGCGGGGCGGCGAACTGCTGCTTGCCGGCGCGGGGAGCGCTGGCGGCGCGGCTTGCGGCCGAGTTGTTCTGGCCCAGGCCATTTTGGTAGGCGCGCTCTTCCTCGTACAGGCGGCCGAGCGTGGGGGCGTCGACGTTCTCGGCAAAGACCGAGAACTTACCGGCACGCAGCTGCGGGTCGATCATAAAGCGAACGAGGGGTTCGCCGACAAACACATAGCGGCGCTTTTCGGCCTGTGCCTTCACAAACTCGCGGACTTCGCGCGAAAGCTCGGGGTAGAACGGGGCGAGCATGGGATCGTCGTCGGCGGCGATCAGGATGGTATAGAGTGCCGGCGCGGTGTTGACGCCGTTGATCACCAGAGTCTGATCCTCCATGTCGCGAGCGGCCTGCTTGGCAAGCTTCTTAAAGGAGAACGGGGCACGGGTGGCACCGAAGATGCCGGCCACGTGGTCCTCGAAGATGTTCAGGAAGTTCACGAAAGATCACTCTCCGTATAGGTTCTTTGGTATCCGAGCAAATATAGGCATATCCCAACGATTATAGAGGATAGGGTTCCCGCAACCGCCGCCTTGACGACGACCGCGGCCGCAAGGCTGGCAATTTCCATATGGTGTGCAAGACAGAGCGACGCCGCGGAGCCGATGCCGCAGACGGCGATGGCGGCGATGGCGGCGAGGTTCGAGCCCTGCTCGGCACGCTTGGCATGGGCATTGAGCAGCAGGGATGTCAGCGCAGCTGTCGCCGCGACGAGCGCAATGGCGGCCCAGAGGAACGCATCTCCCAGCGCTGCGGCGACGTTACCGAGCCCCAACACGCCTCCGGCAGAAAGCGCGACCGTGGCCAGGCGGGCAAAGAGCGCGCCCATGCCCGTGGCGGCCGCGGCGCTTGTCGGGCCGAGCCAAAAGGCCGCGATGCCGGCGGCGACCCCGGCGGCAAGGATGACGTCGCCGGTTAGGCAGCCAAGTGCAAGCGCGCAGGTGAGTGCGGCGCTCGCGGCGGCCTCGGTGCGGCCCCAGGCGATCCACCAACCGGACATGGTGGCGGCAAAGAGCACCGCGACGGGCAGCATCGACAGGATGCCCTGCGCCTGCATGGTGGCGTTGGCCATAAGTACCAAAAAGCCCACGGCCGAGATAGCCGAGCCAATCTGCGGGGCCAGGCCGGCTGCCGCCCCAATCGCGATGGCCGCGGCGATAAGTCCGGGAAGCGCCGCGACACCAGCCGTCTGCATCAGTAGAAAGCTGAAGGTGGCACACGTTAGCGCCGAGAGGGCGCGCATGGTGTAATCGCTTGCGCGGCTCCAGCGCGTGCCCGCCCAGCCGAGCGCGGGGTCGACCTCAATGACGTCGTCCTCGTAGGGCAGCGACTCGATATCGTCTGCCGCGCGCTCGTCATCCGACAGCTCGCCCACCATCTGCTCTAGGCTGCGACGGCCCTCGCGCACGCTGCCCAAGCCGGCGAGAAGCTGGTCGCAAAATGCCTCGATGCTGTTGGGGCGGTCTTGCGGCATGGGGGAGAGGGCGCTCATGAGCGTAGCCTCGGCTCCCGGGGGAAAGTGCGGGATGAGCTCGCTGGGGTAGGTGGCACCGCCGATGATACGGCCGAGCGAGTCGCCGGGCGTGGCCGCCATAAAGGGGGCGCTGCCGCACAAGCCCTCATAGATAACGCAGGCAAGGGCAAAGACGTCGGCGCGTTCGTCGACCGTGCCGGTCTCGATATCGAGCTGCTCGGGCGGCATGTAGCCGATGGTGCCGCCGCGCGAGCCGCCAAAGCCGCCGGCAGACGACAGTCGCGCCATGCCAAAGTCGGTGAGCTTTACATTGCCCGAGTGGTCGATGAGCACGTTGGCGGGCTTAATATCCAGGTGGAGCACGCCGTTACTATGGGCGAAGGCGAGTGCCTGGCCCAGCGCGTCGGCAATTGCCGCGGCTTCGTCAAAGGTGAGCGAATGGCCGTCCACGCGATGCAAAAACTCGGCTAGGGACATGCCGTCGACATATTCCATGACCAGGTAGGCATAGGCGGTATCGTGCGTAAAGTCGATAACCTGGACGATGTTGGGATGTTGAAGCATGGCGGCGGTGTGGGCCTCGCGCAGGACATCCATGATGTCGCTGGCGGGCATGCCGGCGCCGTTGATAAGGGGGATGCGCTTAATGGCGACGCGGCGGCGCAGGTGCGTGTCGCGGCAGATCTCGATGGAGCCAAAACCGCCGGTCGCAAGCGTCTCGAGCGGCTGGTACCGCTTGAGCAGCTCGCGAGAGCTGGTGCCCTCCAAGGGAACGTCCGGCGAGAACCGGGCGGTATGTTGCGAGAAAAGCGGCATGGCCAACCCTCGTGCGTTTAAAGTTCGTTTGCGAGCGGCGGGCGCGGAGCGTGGCCCGTTCCAGCGTTCGCGGTGGCATAGATGCTGCTAGTGTAGCACGCTCGGGTGAAAGGAAACCGCATCCCACTTTGGAGTGCCAAAACGGGATGCGGTTTCCGCTGTCAATCTAAGTTTCGCCTAAGCGGGCAGCCGAGGCTTGGGGTCAGAGCCTGGCCTTAGCGCTTCTTCTTGTCCTTCTTCTGCTTGCGCTGCTTGCTCTTGGTGTCCTTGGGCTTGTCGGCCTTGTCGCCCTGCTTGGCCTGGGCGGCGGCCTTCTCGGCCTTCATCTTTTTCTTTTTGGTCTCGATGCGGAACTTTTTGTTGATGCGGGCCTTGAGGAAGGGGCCGAACTGCTCGGCATCGCCACGGACAAAGGTGTCCTTGGGGATCGTCACGCCCTGGTCGGCGAACATGGCCACAAAGATGCGCTCGCCGTCGAGCACGTGGTCGAGCTTCTCGAACGGGAAGAACTGCGACTTGCCGCTCTTGCCCCAGACCATCAGGCCGTCTTCGTTGGCGGCGACGCGGCGGTAGCGGCCGCCCATGGACTCGTCGGCCTCGACGGCATCGATAAAGTCGCGCGCGAGCGTATGGTGCAGGTTCTTGCTCCACCAGGCCAAAAAGGCGCCGAAAACGATCAGGACGACGCCGAACTTGATCCAGTTGCCGCCAGCCACCAGCATGCCGATGCCGATGAGCGCGGCAATGGCGGCGGCGACGTACAGGGAGCCGCAGCGCCTGGGCGAGGCAACCAAGCGGGCGAAGTCGGTGACGAGGTCGTTTTCGTACTGATACTCGTTGAGGTACAGAATGCCGTCATCGGCTGCGGCCTGCGTCTCGAGCGCGACCTCGACCTGGTCGGCTGCTTCGGAGGGAACGAGGTTGCTCTCTGCGTCTGCCATGCTCTTTGGACTCCTATCGCGGCGGGCTCGCCGTACGGGTTATTATGGATGCAGTATGCCGTGCGACCGCATGGCCGTCGTGGCAACAAGACTCAGTATACCCGGGGGAGCACCCATGGAATCGTTGTACCGAAAGTATCGCCCGCTCACCTTCGACTCCGTGGTGGGCCAGCAGCATATCGTCTCGACGCTCGAGCATGCCATCACCGAGGGGCGCCTGTCCCACGCTTACCTGTTCTGCGGTCCGCGCGGTACGGGCAAGACCACCATGGCGCGTATCCTGGCCAAGGCGCTGCTCTGCCGCAATGCCGAGGCTGCGCGCGCCGAGGGTGCGAGCGGCTGCATGCCCGACGGCACCTGCGAGGAGTGCGAGCTCATCGCCGAGGGCAACCACCCCGATGTCTACGAGCTCGATGCCGCTTCCCGCACCGGCGTGGACAACGTGCGCGAGGAGATCATCAACTCCGTCAACTTTGCCCCGGTGCGCGGAAAGTACAAGATCTATATCATCGACGAGGTCCACATGCTCACGACGGCGGCGTTCAACGCGCTGCTCAAGACGCTCGAGGAGCCGCCGGCACACGTGATCTTTGTGCTGTG
>CAKTUH010000016.1 GCA_934621885.1 uncultured Collinsella sp. | reverse complement strand
GCTCGCCGTTGACCGTAAGCACGCGCATGCCCGGCTCGATACCCACATCCCATGCGGGCGATTCGGGACGCACGTTCTTGACGAGCGCGCCCTCACCCGGCTCGGGGTCGCGGCTGCGCCCGTAATCGGCCACCTCGGCGGCGTATGCGGGTACGGTCTGGTCCATAATTAGCGGCAAAGCTCCTTGATGCGCGCGACAGCGCGTTCGATGTGTTCTTGCGGGGTTGAGGCTCCGGCGGTGATGCCGATGCGCTGAGCGTTGGCAATCCATGCGGCCTCGAGTTCAGATGCTTCCTCGATATGATGCGTACGCTCGCAGGCGTCGGCGCAAATCTGCGCCAGGCGACGGGTATTACCCGAGTTCTTGCCGCCCACGACGACCATGCAGTCACAGCGGTTGGCGAGCGACGCGGCCGCCTGCTGGCGCTCGCTGGTAGCGGCGCAGATGGTGTTGATCACGCGCAGTTCTTGCACGCGCGGTGTGACGGCGGCCACGACTTCGGCCAAGTTCTGCGCGGTCTGAGTGGTCTGCACGACCAAGCCCACCTTGCCCTTGAGCGGTAGCTCGTCGGCGTCGGCGGCGCAGCTCACGACCTGAGCGTCATCGCCGGCGTGGCCCAGAATGCCCTCGACCTCGGGATGACCCGGCTCGCCCACGACGATCACGCGGTAGCCCTCGCGTACCAAGCGCTCAGCGGCCACATGGACCTTCTTCACGTAGGGGCAGGTGGCGTCGACCACGGCAAGGCCGCGGTCGCGGGCGGCGTCGATGACCTGCGGCACCACGCCGTGGGCGCGAATGATCACGGTGCCCGTAGCGGCGTCGTCCAGGGTCTCGGCTAAGCCCACGCCCGCTTCGGCGAGCTCGCGCACCACGATGGGGTTATGGATGAGCGGGCCCAGGGTGTGGACCTGCGCGCTCTCCCCTGCCTGCGGCGCGGCGGCCAGCGCCATGTCGAGCGCACGCTGCACGCCGTAGCAGGTGCCGGCGTGGGCAGCGATTTCGATGGCGGGGATGACTTCCTCAGCGGCGGCCGCGGCGGTATTCATGACGTTCTCACCCATGGCTAGAACCTGCCCGGATGCTCGTCGCACAGCTCGTCGCGCATGGCGTAGACACGACTCATGGCCTCGGACTCAAACCAGGCCAGGCGCTCCTTGCGCTTAAGCTCGGCCGGTGCGTCGGAAAGCGAGACGGCCTTGCCGGCACGGATCCAGCACTTCTTGGGGCGCATGAGCTTTTTGCCCTTAGGCGTGATGTCGGACCAGCCGCAGATGGCGAGCGGGTTGACGGGTGCCTTACCCATCTGGGCGATGAGCGCAAAGCCGCCGTGGACCTCGGGCTTGATTTCGCGTGAGCGGATGCGCGTGCCCTCGGGGAAGATCAGCACGTCCTCGCCGCGCTGCAGCGCGTGCTGGGCGGCGCGCAGGCACTTCATGTCGGCAGTACCGCGCTCGACGGGAATACCGCCCACGCGGCTAAAGGCCCAGCGCACGATCTTGCTCTTGGCAAACTCGGATTTAAAGATGGGGCGGATGCGGCGGCCGCCAAAGAATAGCGCCGTCTCCACGGCCAAGAGTTCGGCCATCGAGGTGTGATTGCAGATGACTACGCTGCCGCGGCCCTCCTGGCGCTCAAACAGTAAATCGGAGTCCTCGACCTTCCAGCGCCACATGAGCTTGGAGAAGACCCAAAGTATTGCCATGACCACGACGACGGTGCCGCGGATGAGCGCCGGGAACTCGGCGTAAGGGGCGTTGTAATAATCCTCGGGCGTCTGCTTAAACAGGCGCATGGGCTACCTCCTTTGGTTGATGAGGTCCTCGATGATGTGGACAACCTCGTCGATGGTGTGGGCGGTGGAGTCGACGTGCACGGCGTCCTCGGCGGGCACGAGCGGTGCGACCTCGCGGCTGCTGTCGAGCTTGTCGCGCTGCTTGAGGGCGTCGAGGGTCTCATCGACCTCGGCCTCGAGCTGTGCGTCGCTGAGCGGTTGGGCGTCGTTTTGGTGACGCTGCAGCACGCGGCGGCGGGCGCGCTCACGCGGGTCGGCGGTCAGGAAGACTTTAACCTGCGCGTTGGGGAACACGACGGTTCCGATGTCGCGACCCTCGGCCACGATATCGCGGTCCTCGGCGGCGCGGCGCTGATGGATGAGCATGGCGGCGCGCACGCCCGGGTAGGCCGAGACCTTGGAGACGTTGGCGTCCACCTGCGGGGTGCGGATGGCAGCCGAGGCGTCCTTGCCGTCGATGGTCAGGCGCGTGTCCTCGCCGGTGCCGTTGGTAAAGCGGATCTCGATCTGCTCGGCGAGGGCGTCGATGGCCGCCTCGTCGTCCAGGTCGATGCCGCGGTCGAGCGCGGCAAAGGTGACGGCGCGATACATGGCGCCCGTGTCGAGCTTGTTAAAGCCCAGCTGGCGGGCAATCTCCTTGGCGATAGTGGACTTGCCGGAACCGGCGGGGCCGTCGATGGCGACGATCATGCAATGCTTCCTTTCGGTGGTAAACGTGCTGGTATGGGACGCGGGTGCTGGGGTGCGGCGGGTTGCCTAGCCCGTGTAGCGCTCGCGGTAGGTGTTGCGCTTGGGTGCGGAGCCGTGGCTGCCGTGATGGCGGGTGCGGGCTGCGGGTGTGTCCTGGGGCTTGGCGCCGAGTTTGGCGCTGGCCTGCTTGGGCGGGATGCCACCGGACTTGAGAATCTGCACCTCGCGGTCGGTGAGCTCGCGCCACGAGCCCTTGGCAACGCCCTCGAGCTCAAGGCCGGCAAAGTTGCAGCGATGCAGGCGAATCACCGGGTGGTGGATCTTGCTCAGCATGCGCTTGACCTGGTTCTTTCGGCCCTCGCGGATGATGACCTCTACGGCCGTGGTGCCGGGCTTGACGCCCTGCGGCGCCACGGCTTCGGCCTCGCGCGCAGTGATGATGCGGCAGATGGCCGGCTGGCACAGGCCGTCGTCGAGCTCGATGCCACGGCGGAGCGGTTCCAGGTCGCGGTCGGACAGGCGGCCGTCCACGAGCGCCTGGTAGGTCTTGTAGACGTGCTTGCTGGGGTGTAGCAGGTCCTGCGACAGGTCGCCGTCGGTGGTAAAGAGCAAAAGGCCCGTGGTGTCGCGATCCAGACGACCCACCGGAAAGAGCCCCGGAAAGCGGTCACGCGGGACCAGGTCGGCCACGCAGGGACGCTCCTGAGGGTCGCTCATGGTGGTGAGGTAGCCGGTCGGCTTATAGAGCATCAGGTACACGGCGCCCTGGTTGAGCTTGACGGGCATGCCGTCGACCTCGATATGGTCGCGGTCGACGTCGACCTTGGTGCCCAGCTCGGTCGCGACCCGGCCGTTGACGGTCACGCGGCCAGCGGTCATCAGGTCCTCTGAGCCGCGGCGGCTCGCCACGCCCGCGCGTGCCAAAAAGCGCTGCAGGCGCATGGTGTGCGGATAGACGGGCCGGGCATCGGGCGCGGGTGTGCCCGGGGCGCCGGTGATGCGCGTCTCCTCTGCTTCGTTAGTCCTCGTCATGCATATCCTCCGAGGTGTCGTCGGCAACCAGGAGCTCCTCGTCCCCGACCGCCTCAACATCTTCAACATCGGTATCGAGCAGTTCGCGCTCTTCATCCAGGTCCTCGGCCTGCTCCTCGAGCGTGGACTGAATGCTGCGGCCGCTCAGGCGCTCGCGGATAAACTGGCGCGACTGCTCGTCGGGGGCAAACTGCTCCAGATCGGGCAGGTCGCGGGTGGAGCGCAGGCCGAACTTCTCCAGGAAGGCGTTGGTCGTGCCGTAGATGATGGCCTGACCGCGCTGGGGGTCGCGGCCGAGCTCGCGCACCAGGCCCTTGTCCACGAGCGACGCGATGACGCCGTCGGAGTTGACGCCGCGGATGCCCTTGACCACCTCGCGCGTGACGGGCTGGTGGTAGGCGATGACGGCGAGCGTCTCGAGCGCCGCCTGCGATAGCTTTTGCGTGTCCCAGCTCAGCACATAGGCTTCGACCACATCATGGTAGGCGGGGTGCGTAAACAGGCGCCAGCCGCCGGCGACCTCGCGCAGTTGAAAGCCGCGGTTGGCCTCCTCGTACTCAACCTTGAGCTCGGCCAACAGTGACGCGCACTCGCCGGGGGCGATGTCCAGCGCGTTTGCCAGCGCGGGCGCGCTCACGGGGTCGCTCGAGACCAGCAGCAGCGCCTCCAGGGCGCCTTTGAGGCTGTTTGCCTCCAGCGTGGACAGGTTTGACATGTTTGGTCGCTCCTATTCGGTGAGCTCGGGGCCCTTGCCGGGCACGTAAGCCTCGGCGCCCTCGACGCGGTTGATGCAGATGGTTCCAAAGATCTCGTCTTGGCTTAGCGTGAGCGAGCCGCGCTTGGCGAGCTCCAGCATGGCCAGGAAGGTGACGACGAGCTGCTCGGTGGTGGCGTCGCCGTCCAACAGCTCGCGGAAGGTGCAGGTTTGGTGCGCCATGGTAAAGCGGTCTACCGAGGCCACGGTCAGGTCGAGCGGCACGCGATGCGGCGCCACGTGCTCGGCCTCGAGCAGGAAGGTCTGGCGCTTGCCGTCCAGGTCCGCGCAGATGACGGCCAGGCCGCGCAAGGTGATGCCGGCCAGGTAGTCGGGCATAAGGCCCAGGAACTCGGGGTCGGGGCCGGCGACGCGCGGATGCATGCGGCTCTCGGCCTGCATGCGGGCGCCGAGGGCGGCCGCCGCGCCCTTAAACTGCTTATAGGCGATCAGGCGCTGGATCAGGACCTCGCGCAGGGCATCGCCGTCGAGCGCGCTGAGCTCCTCGAGATCTTCGTCGAAATCGTCATCGTCATCCGCCTTGCGCGGGGCTTCCTGCGGAACCAGCGAGGCGGCCTTGATGTCCAAAAGGGTTGCCGCGACCAGCAAAAAATCGCTCGCCACGTCCAGGTCCAGCGCCTCGATGCGCTCGGCCTCGGCCAGGTATTGTTCGGCCACCTCGCTGATCGAGATGGCGCCGATATCTACTTTTTGGCGGGTTACCAGCTGCAACAGCAGGTCGAACGGTCCGCTGTAGACCTGCGTCGACACGCGATACGACATCTTCGACCTCCTTTGACGGCGCCTTCGCGGCGCGGTTTGAGTGCATGTTGCGACCGTTTTGCACGGTCGACCTGTTAGTTTACCCTAGATGCCAGCGATTGCGAAGTTGAGCAGCTGTTCTGCCAGCGGATACACGGTAACGTCGAAATAGCGGCCGATCACATCGATGCCAGTCCACATGGGCAGCAGATACAGCACGATGATGAGGATCGGCATGGCGTATTGCTGCAGGCGATAGTAATTGGCGAGCGCATTGCCTTTGAGGAAGGGCACGATGATCGATGAGCCGTCGAGCGGCGGGATCGGGATGAGGTTAAAGAACGCGAGCGACAGGTTGACCACGATAAAGGTGGCACCGAAGTTCATGATTTGCGACGCGACGGCAAAGGACATGCTGGCGTAGAGGTTGCCATAGGTCAGGTGCATGAGGGCCGCGGCTAGGCACGCCAGCGCGATATTAGATGCAGGGCCGGCTGCGCTCACCAGGACCTCGTCGCGCTTGGGATGCTTTAGGTTGTTGAGGTAGACGGGTACGGGCTTGGCAAAAGCAAACACCGGCCCGCCGGCAGCGAGCATGAGCAGCGGCAGGATGATGGTGCCAAACGGGTCGATGTGGTTGAGCGGGTTGAGCGAGACGCGGCCGCGCGAACGGGCCGTCTTGTCGCCGAGCGCCCAGGCCGCCGCGGCGTGCGCACTCTCATGGATGACGATACCCACGATGACGGCGACGGCGCTGGCGAGCAGGTTCATGAAGTAGCTGCTGGACATGGCGCTCCCCTAGCGCACGCGACGCGAGGCGCGCGTGAGCAGGTAGTCGGCCACAAACAGGATGACGGCAACGATGGCGTAATCCAGGCGGAACACGCCGCCAAAGGGCGACGTGATGACGCCGTAGCCGGCGATGGCGCTCGGCAGCGCGCGCGAAAGCTCAACGACAAAGCCCACGATCTGCAGCTTGGCGGTGAGGCCGCTAAAGCACAGCAGCACGGTCATCGCGCTCATAAAGATGCCGCAGATGCGACACGCGATGGCGATGATGCTCATCGCCACGGCAGCGGCCTTACGAGAGTTCACGCGCGGTCTCCTCTTCGATCTGGGTGGAAAGCTCCAGCCATTCGTCCTCGAGCTTGGGAAGCTCTTGCTTAAGCCCGTTATATTCCCCCAGCGCGGCGTTGAACTTGTCCTGATCGGCATAAAGCTCTTCGCTCGCCATCAATTCCATAAGCTCGTCATAGCGGGCGCGCTTCTTGTCGAGCTCGGCTTCGATCTTCTTGAGCTGGTTGCGTACGCCCTTGAGCTTTTTGTTGAGCGCAGCGCGGGCCTGGGCCTCGGCGCGTTTCTGCTCCTTGGTCTTTTTGCCCTCAGCAGGCTTAGGCGCCGCGGCGGGGGTGTCGACCTGGGCGGCGCTGGCCTTGGTGGACTTGGACGCGGCAGGTGCGCTCTCCGTGGACGCCTCGGCAGCGGCGCGGGCTGCGAGGTCATCGCGCTTGTAGAGGTAGTAGTCGTAGTCGCCGTCGTAGACCGTGACCTTGCCGTCGCGGATGTCGATCACGCGGTTGGCGACGGCGCGCACCAGGTGCTCGTCGTGGCTGATCAGCACGATGGTGCCGGGGAAGTTTTGCAGGGCGTTCTCGAGCATATCCACCGAGTCGATGTCCAGGTGGTTGGTGGGCTCGTCCAGGCACAGGAGTGCCTCGGGCGCCACGAGCATCTTGGCGAGCGCCAGACGCGCCTTTTCGCCGCCAGAGAGGACGCGGACCTGCTTCTCGATGGCATCGTTGTCGCTAAACAGGAAGGCGCCCAGCAGGCTGCGCTGCTGGGGTACGGTCCACTTGGGCGTGACGGTGTCGATTTCTTGCAAGACGGTGTTGGACTCGGTCATGCCCTCGAGCGCGTGCTGGGCATAGTAGGCCACACCTACGTTGGTGCCCAGATCGCGGGCGCCGGTGGTGGGCGGCTCCAGGCCGGCGATGATCTTCATGAGGGTGGACTTGCCGGCGCCGTTAGGGCCGACGAGCGCCACGTGCTCGCCGCGGTAGAGCTTAAGATCGATATCGCTATAGATGTGCTTGTCGCCGTAGGACTTGGATACGCCCTCCAGGCCCACGACCATGTCGCCGGAGCGCGGCGGGTCGGGGAACTTAAAGTCGATGTGCTTGTGGCCTTCGGGCAGGATGACGAGCTCCTTTTTGATCTGCTCGATCTTGCGGATGCGCTCCTGGGCCTGGGCGGCCTTGGTGGGCTTGTAGCGGAACTTGTCGACGAAGACCTGCATGTGGGCGATGTCGCGCTCCTGGGCGGCGCGTTTTGCACGCATCTGCTCCAGGTTGTCCTCGCGCTGCTTGAGATAGCTGCTGTAGTTGCCGGTGTAGGTGGTTACGCGGCGGTTTTCGAGGGCGGCGACGTGGTCGACGCAGGCGTCCATGAAGGCGCGGTCGTGGCTGACGATGAGCACGGCGCCGTCGTAGTTGGCGATAAAGCCGCGCAGCCACTGGACGCTTTCGAGATCCAGGTGGTTGGTGGGCTCGTCCAGAAGCAGCAAGTCGGGATGGCGCAGGAAGAGCTTTGCCAGCGCGATGCGCATCTGCCAGCCGCCCGAGAACTCGGAGCACGGACGCTCAAAGTCGGTGACTTTAAAGCCCAGGCCGGACAGGATTTTGCGGGCATTGCTCTCGAGCTCGTAGCCGCCCAGGTGCTCAAAGCGGTCCTGGACCTGGCCGTACTCGTTAAGGAGT
The DNA here is from genome assembly GCA_934621885.1 of uncultured Collinsella sp. The sequence goes on along the minus strand of CAKTUH010000016.1, from coordinate 4,253 downwards.
GCATCGACGTCCTTGCCCTGCTCGGAGAGCTCGGTGATCTGGGCCTGCAGCTCGTTGGCGCGCTCGCCCATGCGGCGGATTTCCTTGGCGGCGGCCATGACTTCGGCGAGGATGGTGGTGTCCTTTTGCTCCAGGTTGGTTTCCTGCTCTAGGTAGCCTACCTGGCAGTCCTTGGCGTACTGGACCTGGCCGGCGTCGGGGCTGTCGATGCCCATGATGATTTTGAGCATGGTGGTTTTGCCGGCGCCGTTGGGGCCCACGAGCGCAAAGCGCTCGCCGGGGTTGATCTGGAAGGACGCGCCGCTAAAGAGGACGCGCGCGCCGAAGCTTTTTTCGATCTTGTCGACCAGGAGGATCATGGTGCCGCCTTTGACCTTGTGTGCCTATATGAAAAAAGGCCCCAACTTGCGTTGGAGCCTCATTCAATGCTCGGGTGGAGACGAGGGGGATCGAACCCCTGACCTCTTGACTGCCAGTCAAGCGCTCTCCCAGCTGAGCTACGCCCCCGTGCAAAGATGTACTATACGGGAACTCGGACGGCGATGCAAGGACAATTTCAGAAAAACTTTGGCCGGCGCGGCGCGGGACGGCGGGGGCGAGCCCTCCGTTCGCCCGCGAGGGCTCGGGATCGGGCCCGATCGCCCCCCGACCCGCCCGGCGGCAACAAAACCATGCCGGATTACGGGGCTAGACACGCAGTCCCCGAGCATACCGGGATTCGGAATAACAAGGCCGCAGGTAGACGGCTTGCCGATTTTCAAATAGAGGGGGGCACGGTCGGCCATGTCGGGCTGGGCCCCGTAATCCGGCGTAGTTTTAAAATGGCACTGAATTACTGTCAGACATATCGTGGCGTTGCTTCGGAAACAGCCTTTGACATCTCTCTTTTCACTAATGAACGCGATGTGATTGTCTTGGATTTCCCTTATCGATATCAGGATTGATCGAGCGTTGTATGACTTGCACGCGCATGGTAGTATTTCACTTCGTGACAAGAAGCAATTAGAATAGAATTGCTATTACTTCGTATAAGGGCTCTTGGCGCAACGGTTAGCGCAGGGGACTCATAATCCCTGGGTTCTGGGTTCGAATCCCGGAGGGCCCACCAGAATAGTTCGAAGCCGGGCTTATGCCCGGCTTTTTTCTTCAAGACTTTAGTCTGCTGGGCGCGCAGCGGCCAGCTTCAACCCACCCGCTATGCGGGTGGAGACAAACGGCTTTACAAAGCCACCCCTCCGACCGATATTGACGATTGTTCAGGCCGTCAAGAATTCGAGTCGAAGGGGTGGTCGCCATGGCCCAGAAGGCCTACAGCCTTTCCCACACGAAGTGGATGTGCAAGTACCACATCGTGTTCACGCCGAAGTATAGGCGCAAAGTGATCTACAACCAAATCAGGAGCGACATAGGGGAGATCCTCAGGAAGCTGTGCGAGTACAAGGGGATCGAGATAATCGAGGGGCACCTGATGCCCGACCACGTGCACGTGCTGCTGGCGATCCCGCCGAAGTACAGCGTCGCGAGCGTCATGGGCTACCTGAAGGGGAAGAGCTCGCTGATGATATTCGACAGGCACGCCAACCTGAAGTACAAGTTCGGCAACAGGAAGTTCTGGGCGGAGGGCTACTACGTGTCCACCGTCGGCCTGAACGAGGCGACGATCGCGAAGTACATCAGGGAGCAGGAGTCCCACGACATCGCGCTGGACAAGCTGAGCGTGAAGGAGTACGAGGACCCCTTCAAGAGGAGGTGAGCCCGCCGGTTTGACCGGCGCGCCACGGGTCAAGATGCAATAGGCCTGGACGAAGTCCGGGCCCGCGCCTTTAGACGCGAGCCCGGGGCCCGTGGGTTATACCCTAAGAGCAAACCACCCTTTTTAAGGGTGGTTCTGATTTGATGCCAATTTAAGTATTTAGTCTCGCGGAGACGCAAGGCTCGTTGCAAGAATGCTCCTCGATTTAGTTGCAACGTTCTAATTGATATGAAAAAGGCCCCAACTTGCGTTGGAGCCTCATTCAATGCTCGGGTGGAGACGAGGGGGATCGAACCCCTGACCTCTTGACTGCCAGTCAAGCGCTCTCCCAGCTGAGCTACGCCCCCGTGCAAAGATGTACTATACGGGAACTCGGACGGCGATGCAAGGACAATTTCAGAAAAACTTTGGCCGGCGCGGCGCGGGACGGCGGGGGCGAGCCCTCCGTTCGCCCGCGAGGGCTCGGGATCGGGCCCGATCGCCCCCCGACCCGCCCGGCGGCAACAAAACCATGCCGGATTACGGGGCTAGACACGCAGTCCCCGAGCATACCGGGATTCGGGATAACAAAACCGCAGGTAGACGGCTTGCCGATTTTCAAATAGAGGGGGTATAGTCGGCCATGTCGGGTTGGGCCCCGTAATCCGGCGTAGTTTTAAAATGGCACTGAATTACTGTCAGGTAAATTGGATTAATTTCACGCGCGGGGGCTTCCTATTTTCCAATTTCCAGCCAGTTGCACAAGGTGTTTGCTCGAAGCCGTGTCTCTGCGCGCTTCATTGCTTCGGTTTTAGGCCTGTAGCGAAGCCCTAAGCGGTCGCAAACACTTCTGATAATGGTATTGAGTTGCTTTCGGTCGTTAAGCATGTCATGAGTAACCAAGAAAACGTCGAACCCCATGCTTTGCAGTGCGGTCATGCGCTCTGCGTCATGGTCGAGCACTGCGCCTGATCCATGGATGACTTCACCCTGAATTTCGATGATTAGTGCTTTCATAAGGATGGGGTTTACGATCACGATATCGCCATAGCAAACATTTTGCCCCGCAATGCTTTGCGCCGACACGGAAAGAGGGGTCAAGTCATTAACGTACACATCGCTGAAGCCTGCCCCACCAAAACGCCGTGGTCGGCTAAGAAGCAAGATCCCCGCAACCTCGAGCGGCGAGGCGGCAATACCGATAACTTGCTGCGCTGCTTCATAAAATTGCTTTCCCCACATTTGGCTTTTAACCTTGTCGGCAAATCGATGCAGCTCGCTTAGCTCAATAAGGGGCTTTCGCATCCAAAGGGAAGTTCCTTTGAGTCTTGTCACCACTTTGTCGTTCTTTTCTTCGTTCGTTTGACTTCCGTTTTCCGACGCCTTAACCGCCACGTGCGCATAAACGCGTTTCCAAGATGCCTCGTCTTCATCTTCTTCAAGCTCGAATAGATCTTGCGTGCTAGACGGCCTTTTAACTCCAGCCGCTTTTTCCAATTGGATTTCTGCGGCGGCAGTCGGCTCGTAAACAGAAAACCAACCACACAGTTCGTACATAGCCAGTACAAGATCTATCTGAGACACAAAGCGTGTCATAGTAAATAACGTGTTAAGCGGATTGGTGACACTAAAACCCAAATGAGTGTCGATCGTCGTCCCGGCATCCGATGCTCCTTGCCAGCGAATGGTGGAGCGCAAACCTGAGTGGTGATTACAACAACCTGGTGAGGCAACAGCGATGATCGGAGTCTTGAGGACGTCGACCACGAAGGGTGATTGGGCCAGAGCTCGCCAGCCGTCTTCGGAACTTGGTAGGCGTGGGTAGAGGTCGCGTACTTGGGGTGGGCAGCGCCAGTAGCGGAATGCGGTGTTTGCGCAGACGATCTCGTCCATGGGGCCTCCCCTGGTTTCGGTCGCGAACCGTGTGGATTGTGGGCGAGGCCGATTATCTATGTGGTCATCATGCGGGTAAGTACCGGAAGCTGACCAAATGCTGACCAAAAGATGGACGGTCTATGTCGAAAGTTGGCGCGAATGGCGAAACGCGCTGGTAGCGAAGCTACTCGTTTGGTCCCTGTCTCCACAATTCTTCGTGCCATACACAAGGTTGAACAGGAAAATTACTGAATTCGCGATTTAAAAATGCGCAAGAAGTCAGCAAAAGAACCGCAGGTAGGCTATGCCGTTGTAGCAAAGTTCAATTGGTTTTTGGCGTCGGATTTAGTGTCGCCCTTGGTGTCAAAAAGAAAAAGGTCAGAGGCTTAACACCTCTGACCTGCGCTCTTGATGGTGGGCGATACAAGATTCGAACTTGTGACCCCATCCGTGTGAAGGATATGCTCTACCCCTGAGCCAATCGCCCGTCGCCTTTCGGCAAAAGAGATACTATCATAGCCGCGCGTGGTTTACCAAGAACTTTTTGCCTTCGATTTGAAATTCGTGGGTTCCTTGATTATCAACTTCATCCGAACACTTCCCACATTCATCCGTACATGTGCGGATGAATGTGGGAACCCGATAC
>CAKTUH010000015.1 GCA_934621885.1 uncultured Collinsella sp. | reverse complement strand
GGAAGCCGATGCCACGGGGCCGACGAAAGCCTCGGGCAGCGGATGAGCTGCAAGCCGAAAGGAGCGGTGAGGATGATGAAGCCCATGACGAAAAAGCTGCTGTTAGGAATTCCCACCGTGATGCTTTCGGCCGTGCTGGCGTGTTCGGTGGCCGGCTGTGGCGGTAGTGCTCCGAGCGGCTCGGCTGGCAGCTCGGGCGGCAGTGCTCCCGTAGAGAAGAAGGCCAAGGCCTATGAGTCGCAGACGGTCGAGGTGGCTGGCATAACCTATGAGTCGGTAGCCCACGGTACGTTCTATCGCGGCGACGCTAAGCTGCAGGACGGCTTTTACCTGCACGTCAAGATCACCAACAACAATGAAAAGAACAGGACGTTTAGCTCCTTTAACGTGCATGCTGCCCAGGGCGATCTTGAGGCAGGCGACCCGTTGTTTACTTCCGGCAAGGCCGCCGTGCTCGATTACGTTGCAAGCGAGGCTCCCGATGAGCTTCACGAGGGCATCGACCTTTCCAAGAGGCAAGATATCGGTCCGGGCGAGACCGTTGAGTATGTCTACTTCTGGGCGCCCAAGACGGCGTACTACGGGCCCATCACTGTCGAGTTCGTAGACGCTTACGCCCCCGCCAAGAATCATGAGGCCATGCACTTTGACACCACGGGGTGTGAGACTAAGGAGTTCAAGGCGGCGGGCGGCGTGGCCGATTCTGGTGACGCGGCCAATATGACCGGCATCGATTGCGCATCGTACAGCATCGAGGCCGCCGATGGGTACACGCTGGATTCGTCCAACGAAGAGCGCGAAAAGGCAGACTTCTTCCACGACGAGACTGGAGGACGCCTGAACATCAGCATCTTCCCGCGCTCGCCGGAGGAAGAGATTGCAAGCCTAGAGCAGGTCTACGAAGGCAAGGAGACGACAACCGACCAGGTCGAGTACAACGGCATAACGTGGCTGCGCTTTACCGGTCCCGACAACGGCCATACGCTGTTTGCGACGGCTCCCGCAACGGGCGAGACCGTCCGCGTGTCGATTGGCTGGAAGATCGACTGGGATGCTGCCGTGCCCATGATGGAGGCGCTGAAGCTCAAGTAACGGATTGCGATTCCCACGTCAGGCGACTCAGGGCTGGCTCCGAGTTATCGGGGCCAGCCCTTTTTGGTGCTCGATGAGCAGGGCCAGCGCCTCGCGCAGCTTCGGGTACAGCTGGGCACCCTGCATGCAATGACAGACATGCTTTCATAATGACAGATATAGTTGACATACGTTGATAGATGCAATATATTTCCGTCATGTTGCAACGGATATCTGTCCATTACCACGAAAGGAACTCCATGCCGGGCAAAAAGAACCTACGCATGAAGGCGGCGCGCGCGGCGGTTGGCCTTTCGCAAGCTGACTTGGCTGAGGCCGTGGGCGTTACGCGCCAGACCATCGGTCTGATCGAGGCGGGCGGCTACAACCCCACGCTCAATTTGTGCGTGGCAATCTGTAAAGCGCTACGCGTTACGTTGAACGACTTGTTTTGGGAAGACGAAAACGACGTCGACCCTGACGCTCTTTAGGAGTTCGCTATGAGATTTGAAGATTTAAAACTCGTGCAAAAGTGGCGTGAATATGCCGGCCCAAAGGATGAGCGCCTGGAGGCTGAGAACGCGAAGATCTACAAGATTGGTTTCGTGCTGCTTTCGTTTGGCATGTTGATGGTCTTTTTCTACCAGTTTATAGCTCGACAGGTTGCGTGGGTTCACAGCGACGCCAGTGAAATGCCGCATGGCTTTGCAACGCCGTTCGAGGCAGCCATGTATTTGTGGCTCGTTCTCGTGATGTTGATTTGCGCAGGACTGCAAACGCGGAAGGGCTATGTCGATACCAATCGTTTTGGGCAAACCGAGCATCTTCCTGTTGGATATTTCCTGCTTGTCAGCGGTCTTAGCGGCGCCGCGTTCGCGCTTGTTATTGCCGCAATGCGCTGTATCGCTGAGGCGCAGATCGTACCGCTCGAAAGCGTCTTTTGGTTGGCGAACCTGGCCACGGGCGTGTTCTGCGGTGCGACGATTTTCGCGGCCACGTTTGCTGTCCTGTGCGCAACGTTTTTCACGGCGAAAAGACGCCGTGCCAAGCTCGAGGCAGAACTCGATTCCTCAGACGACATTTAATGCGCAATGGGCTGGCTTTGGGTATTCAGAACCAGCCCATTTTGATGTTCGATGAGCCGAGTCGGCGTCTCTCACAAAAGTAACTAGGAGCTAGCGAGGCTCATCCGAATTGACCTCATTGGCGGTGTCGGTTTCGAGCGCCGTGCGGCGGGCGCTGTAGGCGACGAGGCCGGCGCCTGCCGCTGCGAGTGCTGCGGCGGCTGCCGTAAGGGGAGCGTTGACATCGCCCGTGCCCGCAAGCGCGCCCGCTTTTCCGGAGCGCTTGTTAGTGCCGTGGTCCTTGCCACTGCTGGAGCTGCTTCCGCCGGAGCCGCCGCCCTTGTCAGTACCGCCGCCACTCGAGCCGCCACCGCCGTCCGCCGTCATTGGTGCATCGTGAAGCCCTGTCGTATCCGCGTTGTCGCATACGCCGACCTGAACTTCTGAGCGTTCGCATGCCGCGTCGGGCACATGAAGCTCGTGCAGTACGGCACCCAGCGTCGAGTTTGCGCCCGGTCGAATTTCCTCGAGCGTCACGGGATCGAGCGCCACCAGATTACGTGCCTTCGCATACAGCGTTACGCGTTTGCCCACTTCGTCGCTCCAACTCTCGGGGATGGCGAAGCTCAGGCGGAACTGTGCCGTGCAACCCGGTGCCAGCACGGCGTTGCCGTTGTCGGCTACCAGCGGGTGCGTTGCAAAACGCGCGCCCAGCGTCTCGAGCGCGTACTTTACGTGTGCCATGTCGTTGGCCGAAGTATCTTCGGCAAGCTCTGGATCGTAGATCGAAGCCATGCGTGCGTTCGCTCCGAACCCGATGGATGCGCTGGAGAACGGCTGGCTGGAGCCCTCTCGGTACAAATCGATCGTGCCGGCGGTCAGCAAGGTGTTGCCGTCGTTTCGCACCGTGACCACGAAGGATTCGCCTGCTGCTCCGGGCACCACCGCGCCCGAGGTAGCGACCGCGCCCGTCGGAGTGGCACACGCCACCAAGGGCACTTCGATGCCGTGCAGCTCTGCCTCGCTCCTCTCCGCGCTCACAATGTGCGTGGCGAGCGCGGAGAGCATGCCTCCCGACGTCAAAAATGTCGTTATCTGATCGATGGGATGGTCCAGCTCGCACATCACGAACGGCTCCGTGAACAGATCGCCTGCCAAGGTGCTGGCGAAGATGCGGAAGTGCTTGCCCATCACTGCTACCGGGTTGCCTTCTTCGTCGTAGGTTTGCCCCACCTTGCCATCGGTGTTCTCTACATAGAGCGCGCACCTGCCGTTGTTGCTTACGCTAAACGACGCCGGGCCACAGCCTGCGGCACCCACGGGCTGCGTTGCAAATGCCGATGCGCCTCGCGTCCAAGTAATATGCTGCAGCTGCTCGTTGACGGTGGCCAAAAAGCCCGAATGTTGCGGCCACGGCACCGCATGGGGTACCGTGGCGTCTGGTGGCATAACGCCCCAGCCCGCAATGGACTGGCCAATCACGGCGTACGATGCGCAGCCGCAACCGTCTGCGGTCTCGTACGCAACGGGCACCACCATTTTGCCGTTGATATTCTCGGGCTCGCTCAGCTCGATACTCGACGGTGCCTGCGGAAAGCGAAGAACTTGGCGGAACGTCAGGCTGTCGCCCGAAACGTCCGACCACAGGGTAAAGCACTCCAGCGCAACCTCAGCCTCACTGCCGAGCGCCTTTTCTGCGGTGGCTCCGCGGCGGTGGAGGTAGGCACCCGACAGGCGTCCGTCGACCAGCGTCTTGCCTACCGTGATGCGTGGGCACTGCAGGCAATGGTAGCCATCCTCCTGAAGGCGGCCGCGCGAGATGCTGCGCCACGACGTGTGCGATATCACGCGAACTCCGTCGTTGCTTATGCGCAGGCGCACAACGGACAGTATGCCGGATGTGTTCGCCGTATCGAAAAGGGTGCTGTCGCCGGCGGGGCGCTCGCCCGAGACCAGCAGCACGTAGGCGTCCTGGTTTTCCCTCCCGTCTGTATATTCCACCACGTCGAAGTCGTAATCGAATATGCCGTCGCGCCCCACGTCGCCCTCGCCAAACCCAAGGGGGAAGTCCACGGGCGTGGGAGCGGACCACGTGCCGTTTGCCTTTGTGTGCACCACCAGGCGCGAGCGGCCATTGTCGCCGTAGCGCACCGAGGCGATACGGAACAGGCATTCTACGCCGGCAATCATTGCCAGCTTCATGTGAGCTTCGCTGAGCACGCCGGAAAACAGCACGTTGTCGCTCGAGGGCTTGATGCCGCCACGCTCGTCTTCCGACACGCCGGCAGAATTGGCGTTCGGGTCAGCAACGGCGTTCGTTGACTGACCGATGTAGGTGTACTCATACATCGGCGCGGCGTTTTCGTCGTTCTCTACCAGTGCATGGACGAAATGCTCGATCTGTCCCGTGTCGTCGCTTTCTGAATTCGCCTCGAGCTCAATGCGCGTGACCGCTTGATCCCAATCGCGCACGACAGGCGCGGCGTTTACGGCAGTGGCCTTAACCTCGGCGCGTGCGAGCAGCTCGGCGTTGGTGACGATGGTGGCCGATGCGATAAATTGCGGCACACCACCTGCCTCGGCGTTGCCGGGCGTGCCGAAGCAGGCATCCAACGTATAAGGCGTATTTCCACCCAATGCCAGCTCAGAGCGCTGGAGTACATACTGGTCGCCATTGTTCACCGACATATTCCACGAATCGATGAGTGTGGGCCACGACCCCGACCAAGCCTTGGTGGTCCACTTGAACATTACGAACTGGAGTATCACATCGACATCGACGTCTGCACCTACGCGCAGCCGCGGAAGCTGGTGTCCATCTGCCTTCTCGTACCCAATGAACAGCGTGAGGGATGCGGCACCGCGCACAGCGGACGAAGCGACGCCTGCAACGCCGGCTCCAAAGGTGACGGCAAGCCCGATCTGGATGGTGAACGAGCCCGACGTGTTTGAATAGTCGAGCGAAATGTTTTTAAAAAACGCCGCGCCGCTGCCGTGCGTGTGAGCACCCACAGCGAGCGCCAGCTTCGCCAGCACCCAAGGGTTGACGTTTAGGAAAAATGGCACCGGTCCTAGGGTAAACTGTTCGGTCCAATTGAGGTCGGTTCTTACCTGGAAGAGGGCCTTAATATTGCCGTATGCGGGGTCGTTGTTGTTGCCCCAGGTTTTGCCCACCCAATCGTAGGCGAGCGAGCCGTACAGCTGTGTGGCGATATCCATCGTGAACAGCGGCGTGCAATGGTGGCGAAGGAGCTTGGTGTTTCTTGGATCGGTGCCCGAACCGGCACTCATACTTTTGTACTGATTCCACTTCCCCTCCATCTCGTCGAGGTAGCGGTTTGCCTGCTTGGCGCCCGACTCGCGCGGCGATTTCTTCCAGTATTCCGGATCAGGGTTGCCCGAATCGTTCATATAGCTGGCTGGTTTGTATCCTCCGCCAAACAGCACGTATCCAGCAAACGAGAAACCGAACAAAATGGGGAACGAGGGCATCCAGCACGTGAACTTATTGCCGCCGATGCCGGGAAACGCCGCGGGGAAATCAAACGGAGTGATCTCTTGGTCCATGGTAGTGGGGACGATAGTGGTCGAGCCCGATTCTGCCTTTGCGGCCGGCGCAGTGACAACGGCCATGGGGGAGGAGAGTGTGTAGGTCTTGCCCTGGTAGTCGAGGACAAAGCGCAACTTGCATCCTTCTTCCAGAAGGCTCGACGCTGCATCGAGGAACTTGTCTTCCAGCGTGAATGTCGCCAGATTGTCCACGCCCGATGCGCTGGCCTTGATCTGACCAATCTGCGTGACGGTTTCGGTTGAGCTGCCCGCAGCGGGCATCACTTTATTGATATGCAATGTTGCCTGCCCGCCCTGCGGCAGATGAGCCTGCACGGTAAAAGCGTGCGTGTCGGGCTGGTCGTTTGCCGCTTCGTCCGCTGGCATTGCCATAAACGTGGCGTCGGCGTACTGGATGTCCCATTCGTCGAACGTGAGCTGGCGGAAGTACGGCTCGCCATCGGAGAGCGGACGTGTGGGTGCGGTTATGGCGGTGCCGCCCTGGATACGCGCAAGGGGAATCTCGACATCGCGGTAGCCCGCCATGCTAATGGAGATGCCGCCGTTAAAGTCGTACGCGTCAAGGAGCGTTGCCTCGTCCACGTAGCCTTCCGAAAGAGGGGCGACCTCAAAGATGGCCGTGCCTTCTTCATCGGTCGTGGCGGTGAGCTGCTTGCCTGCGGCATAGCGCGATGTGAGCGTGACCTGGGCACCCGCGATAGGCGTATTCTTGTTGGCGACGTCGACCACGACCACACCAAACATGGTGCGCGAGAGTACCAGGACCTTGAAGGGGTCTTCTTCGTCGGCATAGGCCGCGGTGGGCGCGAACGGCAGCAGGAAGGCATTTTCGCTTCCCGGCACGCGGGGCAACATAATGCTCGCTAGCGAGGACGCTCCAGCAACAAGTAACGAACGGCGATCAAGCATCTTGGGCTCCCATCCCGCAAATATCGGTGGAAATAATCCAATTTTGCGAGAAGACGCTTCGTGGCGGTAGTGCCGTTCGATGGCCAAAATGTCCAATTTGAGCGAGTGAAGCGCCGGGGCTCCGGAACGCGCATGCTGCGCTAGGCAGTCTGGCCGCTAACGCAGCATATGCGCGACCAGTTCGGCGCGCGTGCCGATGCCAAGCTTTGCATACACACTGGATAGGCGGTTTTTGACAGTGCCCGGCGATACTCCCATATGGCGTGCGATTTCGGCGTTGGTCCATCCGCGGCAGGCGAGCATGGCCATGGTGAACTCTGTGGTCGTCAGGTCGTCGGCCACGTCCTCGCCCGAATCGGGGTTGTGGATGCGCCGCCAGCCGTAGCTGAAGCGGTATGTGATCTCGATGATGTGCGCGAAGTCGTCAGGGTATTGCGATTTTAAGCATGCCTCGATGAGCCCCTGTAAAAGGCCGTGGTGCTCGCCGATGAGCTCGATGAGGCCGTCGGGGCGCGCAATGTTCCAAGCAGCTCCGAAGTGCGTTTTTGCGGTGTCGATGTCCTTGAGGCTCATGCATGCCATGGAAGCTGCCAGGTGCAGGAACAGTTCCGAGATGGGATAACTCCCCTGTTTCATGATCAGGGCGTTTTCCGCCATGCCCAGACTGCGGCCATATTCGCCGCGCAGGTACAGGGCATGCGCCATCACGTAGCTGGCGAACAGGCGCAGGCCTTCGGGCAGATGCGCCGCAAGCGGATAAAACTCTTCGGCGGAATACGGGGAAGGCAAGTGCAGCAGGACGCTCGCGGCCGAGGCGAACAGGATATGCGTGGCGTGGACGGCGGGCGATTCCTCGCCGGCCGGCGTATCGAGGATGCCCGCAAGGCAACGGCGGGCATCGGCGATACGGTTGAGCGACAGACTGGCATATCCGCAGATAAAGCATGCGGAATAGCGCAGCGCGGGATCGGTGGCGCCAAGATAGGGGCGCGCCGTCTTGGCAGCGAGGGTGGCCTGTCCGCGAAAGTACAGCGCTTCTGCCGTGGCAATGGCGCGCGAATCGGGGTCGGAAATGCCTGCAACCGCAGCGTCAATCTGTCCCGGCACAAAGGCGGTGCACATCAACGGCATGGGAACGCATGGGTAGCCATCGCAGTTCATCTTCCATCTCCCAACGGCTGGCAACAATAGCAGCAATTGTACTCCTGTTGCTCGGGACTGGAATTTGTTGGTATCGCCTACGATTATGCCGAACGTATAAAGGGAGGTTCCCGGCATCTGTCGTGTGTGCTACGACCTCACGCCCAAGCCCGTCGGCACCGTTGAGTGGGAGTAGGCCGATAGGGTTCTGACCTGCGATTTTGAGTGCCGCACTGTGCCGCTGAGTTTCGTTTCGTACGAGAGTCATGACAAAGCCACCAGCGACGGAGATGAGTAAAAGCGATTAAAGAGCCTCCGTTCCCTGCGTTGGGACGGAGGCTCTTTCTTTGCCGTTTTACTCCCTTGTCTCCGTTCGGGGATTATTTCTTGCTCATTTAGGGCTATTCGCGCTGAAAGATTTTGACTAGCTTGGTGTCCTTTATTTCGTAGACAATGTCTGCGACGTTCTCGACCAGCCTCTTATCGTGGGAGACGAACACTATCGTTCCGGCATAGGCGCTCATCATCTGCTCGAGGGCTTCGGCGCTCTTGATGTCCAGGTAATTTCCAGGCTCGTCCATGAGCAAGATGTTGTATCTGCCCAGCAGCATCTTCGCGAGTAGCAGCTTGATGACTTCGCCTCCCGAGAGAACGCCAACGTCCTTTGTCAGGTCGCGCGGTCCGATTCCCATAGAGGCGAGGATGCCTCGAATTTCGGTCATGCTGTACTCGCAACCATCCTGCATGAACGAGATCGCAGACTGACGGGCGTCGAACTTGTAGCCTGTTTGCTCGAAGTAACCGATCTCTGCCTTGGGAGAGATGTTGATACCGTCGGCGCGTCGAGCGATTGCCTTCAGCAGGCTGGTCTTTCCTGTACCGTTGCCACCGGTGATGGCCACTTTGGCACCGAGCGGTATCTCGAATTTCGCGTGGTCATAGAGCATGCAGTTGCCGAAGCTCAAGCTGAAATCGTCTGCCGAGATGGGAAATTTACTATGCAGTTCCAGGGCCTTGCTCTGGCGGAACCGCACGGCGCGAATGCTATCTGGGGCCTCAATCCCTTCGAGCGCTTCGAGGCGCTTCTCCATGTCCTTAGCCGCCTGGTACATCCTCTTCTGTTTGGTGCCGGTTGCTTTCTGATGCCCCAATCGACCTGCATACTCGTTGCTTTTTTTCGCAGCCTTCCGCTTGGCGTCGACCTGCCGTGCTTTTTTCCGTTGTTTTTCGATGGCGGCTTCGAGGCGATCGCGCTCGCGCATCGCCTCTTCGTATCGAGTCGCCTGAGCTTTGCGCTCTTCTTCTTTCTGTCGCAGATAGTCGGAGTAGTCACCCCAGAATTCGGAAATACCGCCGTCTTTGAGCTCCCAGATCTTGTCTACCACCTGGTCGAGAAAATGACGGTCATGGCTCACGATGAGCAGAGCCCCATCAAATGCCTTGAGTTGTCCGACGAGAAGGCGGATGCCGTCTTGGTCGAGGTGGCTCGTAGGCTCGTCGGCGAAGATCGCGCTTGCATGCTGGGAGAGTGCAGAGGCAATCTTGGCGCGTGTTTCCTCCCCGCCGCTCATCGTCTCCTGCGCCACTCCGGCGACGTTGAGACGGGAGAGCATCTCACCACTGTCCTGAGCCGCATCAAGGTCGAGTTCATCGAGTTGGCCGATGAGGGCAATGCTGCCGAAGCGCCTGACGTCGGCGTCCGCAATGGTAAGATTGCCGCTCAGAATTTTAAGCAGGCTGGTTTTGCCTGCGCCATTGTCTCCCACCAAGCCGATGCGATCGTAGGAGTAGATTTCCAACTCTTCGATATCTAGGATATCGCGGCCGGCATATTCCAAAAAGATGTCTTTAGCTTTGACTATGAGTTCCATAGGTTGAACCGCCTTTTGTGTATTAGCGTTTTACTGGAAGCGCAGCCATGCCAAAAAAGATTGCTCACGTCGATTTTTCGCCTTTGCCCAATTGCCGGCGCGAGCGTTTTGACCTTGCGCAAGCCGGCAAATCCGAAAATGATAGTTGGCGACGAATAAGGAGCGCGATGCGGAATGTCGGTGCAATACCTCGTCGTCGCAAGGGCTTGAAGGCTGACGCTTGAACCGATGGCTGCTGCCTCTTTTTTTCGAATACTTGGGCTATTGAATCTGCCCGGTATCTCTTTTCCCCGCGTTTCGGACGCTCGGAGCAAGCAGCATAGCCATCGCAAGCAGTACCATGGTCGCTCCAGAGCCGACGAACCATAACGGAGCTCCAAGCAGATCCGCAAAAACGGAGGGGGCTGCGAGGCCCATGGGCATGGCCCACGCCATGATGGTTCCGTAGAGGCCGAAAACGCGGCCTAGGTACTCAGGAGGTATCTGCTCCTGCATAAGGGCAGTCTGGGTTCCCGCGTACAACGGGGAGCATGCGCCCATAAGAAAGCTCACCGGCAGGAAAGCAGCGAACAATGACGGGCCGAGCGATCCGGATACGATTGCGGCAATGCCGAAGCCGGCAATCGCGGCGACCATGGTGAACGACCTATTGCGGAACCCTCCCGTGGCCGCCAAAATGCCGGACCCAGCCAGCATGCCTGCAGAAAAAAGGATTTCCACCAAAGCGGCATCCCCCGTGCTACTGCCAAAATGCCCCAAGGTCATTATTGGGAACAATGCCGCGAGCGGAGAGAACGCGAAAGCGAAGACGAACCCGCACCAAAGAAGGGCGAACAGCCCCCTGTACTCCCTAATCAGCTTGTAGCCGTCCGAAATCTCAGAGAAGAGCTCTCGAACCTTATTGGAAAAGGACAAGCTGCGGTCGGCTTCATCGAGGCCCCCTGCGTCTATCTGTGCGGCGAGGACGGCTAAAGAAGCGAAAAGCGCTCCCAGCACGTCGAGGACAATCATAGCGGTAATGCCCGCCACGGGATAAATCACTGCTGCAAGCGCGGCGCCAAGAATGTATCCGCCGGACTGAATCGCCTGAGTCACCCCCGATAGGCGAACGAGATGCTCTGGCGGGGCGAGATGGGGCGTGAGAGATTGGGAGGCTGGCGTGTAGAACGAAGTACCAACTGCACGGAGAAACAGGGCGATGAGAATTAGCCATGCAGGTAAGCTGCCGGCCAACGAGGCAATCGCCAAGGCGGCACCCACCGCGGCAATGAAGAGGTCGGCGCCGATGAGGACACGTTTCAAAGGCAGTCTGTCGACAACGGCGCCCGCAAGGATTCCGAACAAAGCAATCGGCAGAAAGCCTGCCAGCGATGCTAAGGAGAGGAGAGAAGACGACCCTGTCGTGAGGGCGAGATGCCAAATAAGACCCATTTGGAGAATCGAACTCGTCAATGTCGAAACGAGCTCCCCGCCCCATACGAAACAAAGCTTGAATTGCCATGAATGGCACAGCAGAACAGACCTGCCCCGAGAGGTTTCAAATATCATGGTTATGTCCAATCGTGAAATGGCGTGCAGAAAAACAGCGCGACGCCACAACAGCGCCGCTTTCTAGGCGCTCATCCACGTGCGGAAAAGACCAACCACGACACCCCTCCTTTGTTAATTCGGTCTGGCAAACCATGTAATATTAACGAGGCTTGAGTTTGCCTGTCAAGAATCGAGCATCGGTAAGGGCAATCCTCTCTGGCCATTCGATTCCTTTTGTATCTTTGGTTGCATAGGTGACCCGCCAGGGCTATTACGCGTGGAAGAGGCGCCTGCCGAGCTGGCCGATGAGGCGCTGAAGATGGCCCTGGTCAGGCGAAACGATCCCAAGGGATGCGTACATCATTCGGATAGTAAGAATGTTGCCAGCAGGTTTTGCGGCAACCGCAAAGGAGCCGTATCCTGCAGCTGGAATCACGTTGCAGCATCCTGACCCGCATTCCGATTGGCGGACGGCCCGCTTCGGCATCCTGACCAGCACAGCGATCGAGCCTTGTCATTCCTTGGATATGCCGGTTGCTCGGGGCGGTCCCGACGGAGGCCCTCGCCTCCCCGGTCCGTGACCCAAGAAGGGCAAGCATGCTGATCTGCATGGCTGGTTCCTCCTTTATGTAGACGACCATGCAAAGAAGGGACAACCGAGGAGGCAGGTTACTGATGCGGGCTCCCGCACGCCCATGACTACCCGACGGGCTGTTTTTCATCTCCGATGCCCGCATTGCAGCATGAACGAATGTGCCTCGACATCTCTGCTGGCATGGTACGACTGGGATCGCACCTCGACGCATCCTTGCGCATACTGCCTTCCAAGTTTCGAAACCGGGAAGGAAAGTGTATGTGAGCGACGATATCGGCGCCGATTCGACGCTCGAGAGGGAGATTGCGCCGATTCTATCCATCGGGGATGCATTCCCGAAGATTCTCATCACTCGCACGAGGCATGAGCCCCATACCCGGGAGGGCGTGCTCGTGCTGAATTTCGCGAGGTGGCTGCTTGGCGGGTAGGGTTCTGAACGTCGCATTGGGATATCGCGCGACAGGGCACGCAGGGCTGTTTGTGCCCGCACGGGAAACGCCGTCGCCATGCGGGCGGCCTGTCGTGTCCGATTAGCCTTTTGCTAAACAGGCTTACGCCAACTCATGGGCAAGCCACCTGAGACTATTCACTTTGCTTATCGTTGACAAAGACCTGTGGCCTGCGGTTTTGTGAACGGCTCGTAAGCCACCCGCGTCGACTCACTTACTGTTGAAGCTGGTGGTTTGCAGGCTCAAAGGCGGTTGAGTTTCAAAACGGGCGTTTTTCGGCGATATCGAGCCTCCAAAGGCGGCTCTCCGTGCCCCTTGGGACAAAAATAAAAACTCAATACTCTGAGTTTGAAAATGGTTTTTGAAGTTGTCCCAGCTTTTGTCCCCGAAGCCGATGAAACGCGACGTCGCGTCATTCAGCGGCACTCACTTCGAGATGCCGCCGAAAACTGGGTGCAACTGGAGTGACGAGACGGCAAAACTATAACCACCGAGTGGGAGTAATCTTCTGCTCTTTTGGGCGAATCGCATTGATGGAGAGGGGGTCCCACACAAACGTGTGCGGGACCCCTTTCGTTTTACTGATCGGTTAACGCTGCAGATCGTTTTGGAAGGCTTAAGAGCATGGTGGTTCCGTCCTCGGAACTTGCTTCGACCTCTACCGTGCCACCGTGAAGCGCTGTAATCTCCCAAACGAGCGCTAGTCCGAGTCCTGCGCCGCCGTATGCCCTGCTGCGGGATTTATCCAGGCGAAAGAACGGTTGGAAGATGCTCTCACGGTACTGCTTGGGTATTCCCGGGCCCTGGTCCTCGACTCGCAGGAACACGCGGCTGTCGTTGTCGCAGATGGAGACGTTGACAGTCGAGCCGGGGCGGCTGTAACGGATGGCATTTTCGACCAGGTTAAACACCAGCCGATAGAGGAGCGTGTCGCTCCCGATTACTAAAGCGTCTCCAGCACAATTGAGGGCTATGCCCTTATTTTCGGCAAGTGGCGCAAGGTCGGTGAGGACCTCTTCGGACAAGGGACCAAGTTCCACATCGTCCTCGCAAGGAACGCTGCGCAGCTCACTCATCTCGAGCAATACCTTGGCCATTCGAGACATGCGCTCGGTTTGTTCTTGTAGCAGGCCGAGCAGCTCGGCTGTTTCGGGTTGCAAACCGGAGTGTTCGGAGATGAATAGTTCAATCTGTGCTTGCATAAGGGCGAGCGGGGTGCGCAGCTCGTGTGCGGCGTTGCCGGTAAACTGACGCTGTGCAGAGAACCCCTCGCCAAGACGAGCGATCATGTCGTTGAAAGAGGCGCTGCATCGTTGAAGCTCGGTGGGCACATCTTCATTGAGTCTGATTTCGCTTAGGTTGTCAGGCTGCACGCGCTCAACCTGAGCTGCAAAAGCCCGTAGCGGTTTGAGTGCACGGCCGCTCACAAAGTATGCCAGCGCGCCGCCAAGGAGTGTGACTCCAGCCGTGATGCACCAGGCTGTCGTGCCAAAAGACTCCTGTGCGTCGTTTACGACGATCGTGACCTTGTCATCGAGGGCTGCTTTCGTTGGGTCGAACGCCTGGAGCGAATCTTCGCCGGCAGCGTTAAAGGCCGAGATATCGCTGCCGATGGCTTCCATATAGCGCATACCCGTATAGCCGACCAGGCAGTTCGTCAGCACGCATGCCGCACACGTGAGCAGTGCCGTCATAATCGTTATGCGCCATTGCAGCGAAAGCCCTTTCATTCGCCATCCTCCATAACGTAGCCCTCTCCAATCCGATTGCGAATCGGGTCGTATCCCAAAGCGCTGCGCAACTTTTTTCGGAG
>CAKTUH010000014.1 GCA_934621885.1 uncultured Collinsella sp. | reverse complement strand
GATCCATATAGTGGGCGAGGCCGTGTTGGGTTAAGGCCTCACAAAGCTACCCAAGTGGTGCCGGGTTCGGTGCGCGGGAGAGAAGATTCCGCGCACCCGATCCGCCCCGGCTAGGCGTTACTTTTTGCGGGAATTGGTGAAAGCCATGAGGGCCAGGCCAATAGCCAACCAGCCGATCACGATGCTCCACTCCACCATGTTGAGGGAGGCGGGAGAGAATGGAATCACGAGCAGGCCGATGATGATGGCGCAGGCAGCGATAGCGAGGCCGATGCCAAACTTGCCGCCGGGCACCTCGTAGGGACGAGGCAGGTCGGGCTCGGTGAAGCGCATGCGCAGGCAGGCGAGGGCGACCATGCCGCAGGAGAAGATGAAGGCGAGGGCCGACACGTTGGTCAGAGGAATGAGCATGTTCTTGCCCAGGAACGGACCGATGACGGTGATGACGCCCAGAACGACGCAGGCGAGCTTGGGGGCGCCGGACTTGGGATCGACCTCGGCGAATTTCTCGGGCAGCTGGCCCTTGCGGCCCATGGCAAGCATGATGCGGCTCGTGGCGCCGTAGAAGGAGTTCATCGGGCCCATGGGTCCAAGCGTGGCGATGACAAGCATGGCCAGATACAGGAGCATGTTGATGCCCTTGAGGCAGGCGAGCGCGGGAACCGGGCTCTTAACGAACTCGTGCCAGTCGAGGATGGTGCCAAACGAGTAGATGCAGACCATGTAGAAACCGCCGGCGGCCAGCAGGGCCAGGGAGATGATCTTGCCGAACTTGTTCCAGTTGAGGCCCTCGGCTGCTTCCTCAGCCTGCTGAGGAATGGTGTCGAAGCCGGCGTAGAAGAACGGGGTCAGAACCAGAACCGACACGATGCCGGCGAACAGGCTGGTGCTCTCGGTAGCGGCCTTGCCGCCGCCAGCACCGGTGACCTGGGAGAACACGGGCATGGCGTTGTCCGGCGAACCGGTGAACAGCGAGACGCCCATGGCAAGCAGCATGCCGCAGAGCAGAGCCTTGGTCAGGAAGGCCTGGAGCTTGGCGGCCGAGCTGGCACCGCGGAAGTTGAGGAAGATGACGTAGACTGCAAAGCCGAGCGCGATCAGCGTCGGGAACAGGTAAACATCGGCGCCCAGGATGGTGTAGAGCTTGACGGCGCGCAGCCACTCAAGACCGGGCAGGCTGCCGAACATCTCGGACACGAGGGTCGAGATGGCGATGGCCTCCCACGGGCACAGGATGCCGTTGCCCAGGGCAAGGAGCCATCCGGTGATGTAGCTCAGCGTACGGCCAAAGCTACGGTCGACGTACTCGACGATGCCGCCCGAGATGGGGATGGCAGCCGTGAGCTCACCGAAAACAGCTCCGACGGGCACGAGGAAGATTGCACCCAAGAGGAATGCGATCATAGCGGGAACGGGACCGCCGCCCACGACCATCCAGTCGCCGACCTGCAGAACCCAGCCGGTACCGATGATGGCACCAAAGCCGATGGTGAAGAAGTTCCAGAGCGAGAGCGTTTTCTTCATACCGCCGTTATCCTCGACTGCAACTTCTGCGTTCTTGTCCGCCATTGTTCCCCTCCTTTCCTTTTTGACGCCCCCTGGCGTCACCCCTTGCGCAGCTTGTCTAGCTGCGCGCTTTTATTTCGTGGCTTTACAATACGACCTTGGCACCACGCTGCCGCTTATGGCTCGACCGAAGGCAGAACCGTATAACGAGCGGCGCCGTTTTTGGGACGAACGGCGAGGGATGCCGCTCGTTGCGAGCACCCGTTTTGATGACGCGCTCTGCCCGTTAGAGAAGGGTGTCGCTTTATGGCGTCGAGCTTGCCCCGTTCGTGCCGTTTACCGAGCTTTTGGCGCATGTGAGCATTTGTTGCGCATCTTTTTTGTAGGATAGACAGGTTATACATGAGGCAAGGCGGTGCAAATGGCATACGGTTTTAACGATGGTGACCAACGGCGACAGAGCGTTCGCCTTGCTGGCCGCACCACGCCGACGCCCAGAAGCTCGTCTTCTTCCGCCACCGGTTCCCAGTACCCGGGCGGATCACAGCAGCCTCGCCCCACGCCTCGGCGGAATACTGGGGGCTCAACGGCTCAAAAGCAAACTGGAAGTGCTGAGACTCGCAGGCGTGACGGGGATGTCGCGTCGAGCGGATCGCGTGCGCAGACACAACGCCGCAACCGCAGCACCGGTCAGCCCCAGGGCACTCGCTCCCTCACGGGCACCGGCACGCGCCAGCGTCAGACGGACGTGCCGCAGCTGCGTCGCAACGGGCGCCGTCAGCCCGGCATCTTTGTCCGCCGCTCTTTTTCGCACCCGCAGCGCGGACGCAGCGGCATGAGCTCTCGCCCAGTATCTCGAGCTGGCGGTGGCGCGCCCGCGCTGCCCTTCCGCCGCGCGCGTATCGCACTTTGCTCTATCGTCGCTTGCCTGGTCTTTTTGTTTTTGGGCTCGTGCGTCTCCCACGGCTCGGCCGGCCTCGACCCAACGGCCGAGGACAAGCTGCTCATGGCACCGGTCGCGCCCGGTTACTCGTTTGCGTTTTCGACCCCGCGCTCGCAGTGGCAGGCCGGCACCATGCCCCATATCTATCAGATTGACCCCGCGTGGTCGGAGCTGCCTTACGCCGGCGGCACCATCCGTCAAAATGCCTGCGGCCCCACCTGTCTTACCATGGTCTATGTCTTTAAGACCGGCCACACCGATATGACGCCGGTCGATATGTGCGCGCTTTCCGAAGCAGGCAACTATGCTCCCACCGGCGCCACCGAATGGTCATTCATGACGAACGGCGCATGGCAGCTGGGCCTTAACGGAACGGAACTCCACGTCGATCGCAGCTCTATCACCCAGGCACTGCGCTCGGGGGCACCGATTATCGCCTCGGTTCGTCCCGGCACCTTTACCAGCGTCGGCCACTATATCGTGCTCTACGGCATCGACGACGCCGACCAGATCGGCGTGTACGACCCCAACTCGCAAAGCCGCAGCGCCCGCCGCTGGGGCGTCGTAGAGGTCCTCAACGAAATCGAAGCCATGTGGGCCTACTACTAGTCATTGGGGACGTTCTTAAACGGCTAGCCGTTGGGGACACTCTTTGCGGACGACCGAATAGGACTGTCCCAAACTGCCGGCCTTTGGGGACGTTCCTAAACTGCCAGCACTTAGGGACTGTCCCCAAGTGCCGGGTTTGGTCGCGGCAAGCGTGTCCCTTTTGACTAGTCATTTAAGTCTGTACCCAATGACTAGGTGGACAGAAAAAGCCCCGCAGTCGGAGCGGACTGCGGGGCTCATGAAGAGAGGCTAGTTTGTGGGCGCTTTGCCTGGCACCCACGAGAGAGGCAACAAAGTAGAGACTACTCGTGGATGCGGGTACCGGAGAGGCCGGCCATGGTCTCGGCGGCCTTGTCCAGAGCGCCGATGATGCAGGTGCGGCCCTTGCGGGAACGGGCGAACTTGATGGCAGCGCGGACCTTGGGCTCCATGGAACCCTTGCCGAACTGGCCCTCGTCGGCCAGGCGCTCGGCCTCGTCGGCGGTGATGTCCTCGAGCTCCTCCTGGTTGGGCTTGCCAAAGTTGATGGCGACATGCTCAACGGCGGTCAGCAGGAACAGAACGTCGGCGTCGCAGTCCTCGGCCAGCAGCTCGCCGCCCAGGTCCTTGTCGATGACGGCGGGAACGCCCTTGTAGCAACCCTTGTTCTCGTAGTCGCGAACAACGGGGATGCCGCCGCCACCGCAGGCGATGACGATGAACTCGTTGTCGAGCAGGTTGAGGATGGAGTCAGCCTCGACGATCTTCTTGGGATCGGGGGAAGCGACGACGCGACGCCAGCCGCGGCCGGAATCCTCGACGAAGACCTTGGAGGGATCCTCGGCCATGAACTCCTTGGCCTGCTCCTCGGTGTAGAAGGGGCCGATGGGCTTGGTCGGGTTCTTGAATGCGGGATCGTCCGGGTCGCACTCGATCTGGGTGACGACGGTGGCGGCGTGCCAACGCTTGTAGCGCTTGTGCATCTCGCGGCCGATGCCCTGCTGCAGGTGATAGCCGATGTAGCCCTGGGACATGGCGCCGCACTCGGGCAGCGGCATCTCGGGGGTACCGATGGCGTCGTGGGCAGCGGCGAAGGCGTTCTGGATCATGCCGACCTGCGGGCCATTGCCGTGGGTGATGATGATCTCGTTACCCTGCTCGATCAGGCCGAGAAGAGCGTGAGCGGTGTTGCTCACGGCCTCGATCTGCTCAACGGGGTTGTTGCCGAGGGCGTTGCCGCCAAGGGCGACGACGATACGATCGGGCTTGCCAAGAGGCTTAGACATTGCTGGAATCCTTTCTGTAAAAGGCCTACAACCCATTAATAACCCGCGCCCGTGCGATACGCGAGTTTATTAAGGTTTATATTCTCTTTATCGCTCATTTTATTCATTTTGAAAATAGCTGAACGGTGAACGGTCGTTTTTATCCGCTCAGCGTACAGAACCCCAGCTCAGATATGTTTATGCCATTTACGTGCGACTTTATTTAAATGGAGCAAGGATTAGGCGGGATTATGCAAACTATATCTTTGCTAAACACAAAACAGACAGCGCAAAATCTTACTCGCACTATACGAGATTCTATGCACTTATAGGATGAGTATGCACCCCTGCAATAACATAGCGCTTTTAATCCAGCATAAGGAATAACCAAGAAGTCCTCGCCGCGCGTTTCGCGGCAAAGGGACAGAAGGCAGCAACGACCAAGTCCCCCTCCACGCCCAAAGAGGCGCGAGGTTTCGCGGCAAAGCCGCGAAACAGCGACCGGGACACGTATCCCCACCAACCACGTCCTTCATCCGCCCACACAATCCGAGGACGTAGTCGTAGCAGGATCTGAGGGCTAACTTTCGCGGACACTCCGCAGGACGAAAGAACCCCCGCCGCACGTAGTGCGCAGCGGGGGTTCTTTCATGTCCGAGGACGTCCGCGAAGGTTAGCCCTCAGATCCTGCGGTGGGAGACCTAGGCCTCGTTGTACACCGTCTTGAGCTTCAGCAGGTGCTGGTAGCGATCCATAGCGGCCTGCTCGTTCTCCTTGAAGAGCTCCTCGGCGCGCTCGGGGAAGGAACGCGTCAGCGAAGCGTAACGGGCCTCGTTCATCAGGAACTCCTGATAACCGCCCGCGGGCTCCTTGGAATCGAGCGAGAACTTCTTGCCGGCAGCAGCCTCGGGGTTGAAGCGGAAGAGGTTCCAGTAACCGCACTCGACGGCCTTCTTCATCTCGGCCTGGCAGTTCTGCATGCCGCCCTTCTTGATGGAGTGCATCTCGCAGGGGCTGTAGCCGATGATGAGGGACGGACCGTCGTAGGCCTCGGCCTCGTGGATGGCCTTGAGGGTCTGAGCCGGGTTGGCGCCCATGGCGACCTGCGCCACGTAGACGTAGCCGTAGCTCATGGCAATCTCGGCCAGGGACTTCTTCTTGGTCACCTTACCGGCAGCGGCGAACTGAGCGACCTGGCCCAGGTTCGAAGCCTTGGAGGCCTGACCGCCGGTGTTGGAGTACACCTCGGTGTCGAAGACGAAGACGTTGACGTTGTGGCCGGAAGCCAGGACGTGGTCCAGGCCACCGAAGCCGATGTCGTAGGCCCAACCGTCGCCGCCGAAGATCCAGAAGGACTTCTTGGTGAGGTAAGCCTTGTCGGCGAGGATCGCCTTGGAAGCGTCGCAGCCGCACTTCTCGAGCTCGGCAACGTAGGCAGCGGCAGCGGTCTTGGAGGCCTCGGCGTCGTTGACGGAGTCGATCCAAGCCTGGCCAGCGGCCTTGAGCTCATCGGACGGGCCATCGGCGGCGATGATGTCCTGGGTGGCGGCGATCAGCTTGTGCTGAACGGCCTCGTAGCCCACAGCCATGCCCAGACCGTGCTCGGCGTTGTCCTCGAACAGGGAGTTGTTCCACGCCGGGCCGTGACCGTCCTTGTCCTTGCAGTAAGGAGCGGTGGCAGCGGGGTTGCCCCAAATGGAGGAGCAGCCGGTGGCGTTGGAGATGAACATGCGGTCGCCGGCGACCTGGGTCACCAGACGTGCATAGGCGGTCTCGGCGCAGCCGGCGCAGGAGCCAGAGAACTCCAGGTAGGGCTGCTTAAACTGGCTGCCCTTGACGTTGGCCGCGATGAGTTCCTTCTTCTCGGAGACGTTCTCGACCATGTAGTCCCAAACGGGCTGCTGGTCCATCTCCTGCTCGGTGGGAACCATCTCGAGGGCGCCCTTGGGGCAGACCTTGACGCAGTTGGTGCAGCCCATGCAGTCGAGCGGGGACACGGCCATGGTGAACTTCATGCCCTTGGCCTTGGGGCCCATGGCGTCGAGCGTGCGGGTAGCCTCGGGCGCGGCGGCAGCCTCGTCCTCGGTCATCGCGAACGGACGGATGGTGGCATGCGGGCACACATAGGCGCACTGGTTGCACTGGATGCACTTGGTCTCGTCCCAGTGAGGAACGACCACGGCGACGCCGCGCTTCTCGTATGCGGAGGCGCCCAGCTCAAACTGGCCGTCGGCGCAATCGACAAAGGCGGAAACGGGCAGGCTGTCGCCATCCATGCGATCGATGGGCTCGAGCAGGTTCTTGACCTGCTGGGCGATGGCGGACTTGGTCTCCTCGGAGAGCTCGACGGGAGCGGCATCCTCGGCGGTTGCCCAGTCGGCCGGAACCTCGAACTTACGGAAGGCGGTAGCGCCGGCATCGATGGCCTTGTGGTTGGCGTCGACGATGGCCTGGCCCTTCTTCATGTAGGACTTGGTAGCAGCGTCCTTCATGTACTGCAGGGCGTCCTCGGCGGGCAGGACCTTAGCCAGCGCGAAGAAAGCGGACTGGAGCACCGTGTTGGTGCGCTTGCCCATGCCGACCTTGGCGGCCAGGTCGATAGCGTCGATCAGGTAGACGTTGACGTTGTTGTTCGCGATGTAGCGCTTGGCCACGGCGGGCATGTGCTCGGCGAACTCCTCGTCGCTCCACTGGCAGTTGACCAGGAAGGTGCCGCCCGGCTTGACGTCGCGGACCATCTTGAAGCCCTTGACGATGTAGCTGGGGTTGTGGCAAGCGACGAAGTCGGCCTTGGTCACGTAGTACGGCGAGCGGATCGGGGAATCACCAAAGCGCAGGTGCGAGACGGTGACGCCGCCGGTCTTCTTGGAGTCGTACTGGAAGTAGGCCTGGACGTACTTGTCGGTGTGGTCGCCGATGATCTTGATCGAGTTCTTGTTGGCGCCGACGGTACCGTCGCCACCCAGACCCCAGAACTTGCACTCGATGGTGCCGGGGGCTGCGGTGTTGGGCGCATCCCCGGCCTCGGGCAGGCTCAGGTTGGTCACGTCGTCGACGATGCCGATGGTGAACTCGCGCTTGGGCTCGTCCTTCTTAAGCTCCTCGAAGACAGCGAATGCGGACGCGGGAGGCGTATCCTTGCTGCCCAGGCCGTAACGGCCGCCGACGACCTTGATGCCCGTCTTGCCGGCCTCGTAGAGAGCGGAGACGACGTCCTGGTAGAGCGGCTCGCCGATGGAACCCGGCTCCTTGGTGCGGTCCATGACAGCGATCTTTTTGACGGTCTCGGGGAGAACGTCGACGAAGTGCTTGATGGAGAACGGACGGAACAGGCGAACCTTGACCAGGCCGACCTTCTCGCCGTGAGCGTTGAGGTAGTCGATGACTTCCTCGAGCACGTCGCAGAAGGAGCCCATGCACACGACGACGCGATCAGCATCGGGAGCGCCGTAGTAGTTGAACAGGCCGTAATCGGTGCCGAGCTTCTCGTTGATCTTCTTCATGTAGCCCTCGACGACGGCGGGAAGCTCGTCGTAGACCTTGTTGCAGGCCTCGCGGTTCTGGAAGAAGATGTCGCCGTTCTCGTGGCTGCCGCGGGTATGCGGGTGCTCAGGGTTGAGCGCGTGATCGCGGAAAGCCTGGACGGCGTCCATGTCGCACATCTCGGCAAGATCCTTGTAGTCCCACATGGCGACCTTCTGGATCTCGTGGCTGGTGCGGAAGCCATCGAAGAAGTTAAGGAACGGGGTCTTACCCTCGATGGCGGCAAGGTGAGCCACCGGCGAGAGGTCCATGACCTCCTGGACGTTACCCTCGGCGAGCATGGCGAAACCGGTCTGGCGACAGGCCATGACGTCGGAGTGATCGCCGAAGATGTTCAGGGCGTGCGAAGCGACACAACGCGCGGAGACGTGGAAGACGCCCGGGAGCTGCTCGCCCGCGATCTTGTACATGTTCGGGATCATCAGGAGCAGGCCCTGAGAAGCCGTGTAGGTGGTGGTCAGAGCGCCGGCGCCCAGCGAACCGTGAACGGTACCGGCTGCACCTGCCTCGGACTCCATCTCGACGACCTTGACCGGGGTGCCGAAGATGTTCTTGCGACCCTGGGCCGCCCACTGGTCGACATGGTCGGCCATCGGGCTGGACGGCGTAATGGGATAAATTCCCGCTACCTCGGTGTACGCATACGAAACATATGCGGCCGCCTCGTTGCCGTCCATAGACTTAAACTTACGCGCCATATACCCCTCTCCTCTCATATAGGTATACAGGCCCCGGCGATCGCCGGGATGTTGGCGTGATGGGATTTTCGCTGTTGCTTCCAATCATCTGGCAGGCGGACTCAGCAGCAGGTACATGGCGTGGAGAGAAGGCTGCCGAGGCGAGGAGGGCTGCACGCGCTCCACAGGCCCAGCTACCCGTCTTGCACATGACCGAGCGCCGCAAAGGCCGCATGCCGGATGCTCCCGGGCACGCCCCGGCGATGGGAAGCGCCCGCAACGGAAATCCGCATGCGGGTTTATTGTACCCCGCCGTCAAGTGTAATTTCGGCAAATATAGGCGGGCGGTAAAGGTTTACCCCGGGTGACCGTCAAGGGGCGAGATGGCCCCTCGGACGGAAAAGTCGCAGCCTGCATCGAGAGTGGATAATCTCCCACTTTTTGCCTGGATCTTGGCCAAAAGTGGGAGATTATCCACTCTCATGCGTTATGCGTCCAAGAGTTAGAGGGCGCCGAGGAGGATGGCGTAGGTGGTGGATTCGCCGAGCTTGAGCTCGTCGCCGGGATTGAGCTGGGCGGAGCGACCGGGCTCCACCTGGATGCACACGCTCGTGGCACCGTTTACCACCACGGTTCCATTGGTGGATGACAAGTCCTCGACGTGCCAGACATTTTGAGCATCGCACCAGATATGGGCATGACGGGCCGAAACATCGTCGCCAACATCGGTGATGTCGCCCTCCCCCGTTGCCAGCGCGCCGATCTCGACGCCTTCCTCACTCGGCTGAATCCAACGCGGGGCGCTCACCACGTAGCCGTTTTGCACGCGCAGCAGTCCCAATGGATGCGCCGGCGCGGCCTCGTGCTCGCCCGCGACCGAAGATGCGCTCAGCGAGCGCGGCGTCGACGTGGCGCCGCCACAGGTCGCATGGGCGTAGTCGATAGCGTAGGTCACCGACGAGCGGACATCTGCCGAGCAGCCCACGGCGACAAACAGCACCAGGATGGCCTCGGCGCGCTCGGCGGGCATGAGCTCTGCCGCCTGAGACAGGCGCTCGAGCGCATTGCGATAGAGATTCGTGTCCTGATGGCATTCCTCGAGTGCCCGTACCATGGGCTCGCCGGCGGGCCCGCACACCATATTGGTCACGGCCGCGGCGTCCATGGGATTGCGACGGCGCAGGGCCAGCTGCGACATGATACGCGCGGCCGAGGTGCCGTAATCGGCAAAATAGCGTTCCTGCAGCGTGCCGACCGGCGCGCGCACGATAAAGCGCGAAACCCAGGAGCGATCGGCGGCACGGCTCTGCGGGCTACGGCCGTCGGCGAGCGGGCGGCTCGAGAGCACCAGGCCGCACAGCTCGATATGGCTCAGGTGCGCCGCACGCTTAAAGATGTCAAACATTGCCCCGCACGGGGTGAGCTCAGCTTGAGAAGCCATAGCTTAGCCCTCCTTGGTCGCAGAGATAGTGTCGGATACTTCGGCCGGCCCGCCAAAGGCACGGGCAGCCGCGGCTCCACCGGCAAGCGGCGTCGCCATGGGAATTTTCGCACGTCGCGCTGACACGACAGGAAGCTCAAAAGCAAACCCCATCGCCAGCAAAAACCACGTGAGCGCATAGGTTGCAAGTAAGGCGGCCACCAGACCACCCGCCACGGCATGCTGGGAAAACACGGCACATGCGAGTGCGACCAGCGCCGGAACCTCGCAGGCAGAAAGGGCCAACACGCCCCGCAGAAATCCCGCACGGCGGTCGCGCGCCAAGGCCCCGGCGGCAATACCCGCCACGCCTGGCATCGCCAACGCCAGCGCGGCGACGATGCCTGGTAACTTTCCGGACCACATAAGCGGTCCCACAACGAGCGTCACATGGGCGCCCGACGCCAACAGTGCCGCTGATACCACGACCACAGCCCAAAGCACGCCGTATACCGCCGTCGCACCAACCATCGCCGCGCGCCGGGCCGTGTGCCCCGACGCCTCCATCGGGCACGGCATGAGCGGCTCGGCGCGAAGCGAGCGGGCGACATTTTGCGCATAGTGGTCGCAAAATGCCGAGAGCGCCGCCTCCACCGCAGCCGGCTCGGGACGATCTTCCTGATGGCAGGACAGGCAGGCCATCACCACATCGAACAGCTGAGCGTCGACAAACGCCAGCGCATCGCGCAGATCCTCGGAATTTGGATCGAGCCCCAGTTGCTGAGCCTGCTCGGCCGCGGCAAGTGCCACATCGGGCTCGCGTCGCAGCAGTTGCGTCAAGTCGCAGCCGGGCGCGTGGGCGCCGACGGGATAATCGGGCAGCGTATCCATCTTGAGGCGATAAGGGCTGGCGATGTCGCGCGTCTTTTTACGCGAGCCCGAAGTACCCGACGCACCCGGCGCTACTTCGTACGGCGCGACACCGGCGATGAGCTCGTAGACCGTACTCGCCGCCGCATAGACATCGATTGCCGGCGACATGCGAAGCATGCGCAGGTCGGGAATATCGTCGGTGAGCATCTCGGGCGGGGCGTAGGCCACCGTCGCGCGGCGCAACGTGGCATAGCGCTCGGTAAACGACGCCTTGCCGCCGGTGCCGGCCACCGCAGAGGCGGGCTCGAGCGCCAGCGACGAGCCAAAGTCGATCAAGCACAGGTCGAAAGTGCCTTCGGCAAGCTGTCGGTCGAGCGGCAGGCGCGCCGTGCGCACCATAATATTAGCGGGCGAGATATCGCGATGGACGAATCCCTCGCCCACCAGGTTCATACGGCAGAGCAGATCGAACAGGTCGCGACCCAAGCGCGCCGCCACGAGCGGCGACAGGCGCCCGGCATCGTCCACGGCAAGGCGCGAACGCAGGCGAGCCAGCGTCTCGCCCTCGACCCATTCCATGACAATCGCGGGCACGCCGTCGACCTCGCCCCATCCATAGAGGCGGGGAAAGCCCTTAAGGCCCGAGAGGGCGCGATGACATTCATACTCCTCACGAAACGCCGCCTCGAACTTGGTGACCAGCGCCTCGTGTGCAGCGTCATCGTCAAACCCATCGCGCGTTGGCAAGATGAGCTGCTTGAGCGCCACGGCCTCACCCTGCGCGTTGACGGCACGCGTCACGCGGCCGATGCCGCCACGGCGCATGGTGGCGTCATCGGCAAACAGCATCGTGAAACGGCGCAGGTAGGCAGGAAGCTCGTCCGCTCCCAGGGCGACGGCAGGCTCAAACCCGTCGACGCGTGCCAGACGCAGGCCCACCATGGGGTCGCAATCGAGCGCATGCGATACGGTAGAAGCAAGGTCATTCGTCATAGGGCGATCGCCGCCACGTTGGTATTGAAGTTGTTGAGCGCGACGTCGTCGTCGCCGTAGTGCCCAACCCATTGACACAGGTTGGTATAGCAGCCCCACAGATTGGCATACTGCCGATACCACTTAGATTTGGTCGAGAACCTTTGTCGACCGAACTCGGCGCGGATGACAAACATGTCATTGGCCAGGGTGTCGCACGGTCCGGTGTCTCCCATAGTGTTATAGGTCGAGACCGCGCTATTGGCGCGAGAGACATAACTGTCGAGCATGTTGTATTTGGTCACGAGCCAGCTGTGAATGCTCTCTTCCTCGGCAGCCGAGAGACCGCTCGAGTTCGTGTCGCCGCTGGTGCCGCCGCTTGTCGAGCCACCGCCCGCGGAACCACCGCCAGACGTGGAGCCCGAACTAGAGCCGCCGCTTGCGCCCGTCGAATCGGAACCGGAGCCAGACCCATCCGAGCCGCCGGGCTTACCCGATTGCTGCGTATCCTGTTCCTTCTGCTGCTCCGTCTTGTTAACGACAGAAGCCACGCTGTTATTGGAAAGCTTCGTGATGATCTTGGTGTTGGTGAGCACAATGGTCTTGCCGTTTGCCAGCGTAACCTCGTTGTCCGATGTTTCGGGACTGTCCGCATCGTCGCCACCGAACACAACATGCGAGACCACGCTCGCCCACGCATATCCAGTTGTCGTTCCCAAGTCGCTTTTGGCCTTGCGCCCAATATGCAGCTCGCGCGCAGCATGCGCCTGCACCATGGACGGCACCGTCATACCATAAGCCGAAACACCGGCTATGACCAGCACGAGCGAACAAGACAGCAGCACATACGC
Source organism: uncultured Collinsella sp. (assembly GCA_934621885.1). The sequence goes on along the minus strand of CAKTUH010000014.1, from coordinate 1,384 downwards.
CCGAGGCGCCAGGCCCAGCCGGCGTCGCACGCGCACCGTGGCGCCATGCTTTGTCTGAGTGCCCCCGGGCCGCATGCGTTCTCCTCCAACAAAAACACGCCGCTCAGGAGCGGCGCATTCTTTCATATCCATATTTGAGTGTATCAGCGAACTCAAAAGGTTGCGCAACGATTGGGCAAATACGCGGTGCAAGCGGACCCATCCACGCGATAAGCGGACGAAAAGCAGGTTTGTTGCACAACAAATAAATGAACGCGCGCTCGATTATGAGCGCCCCGTGCGGCAGGCCGACGGGACATGCCGCGGAGCTGACGCCGCCTAGATCGCGCGGCGGGCCTCGATAGCGCGGCCAAGCGTAAGCTCGTCGGCATACTCCAAGTCGCCGCCCACGGGAAGGCCGCTCGCAAGACGCGATACCTCAACGCCCAATGGCTTGATGGTGCGGGCGAGGTAGCTCGCCGTGGTCTCGCCCTCAATGTTGGGGTTGGTGGCGATAATGACCTCGTGGATGTCCTCGTGGCCCAAGCGCGCCAGCAGCTCGCGAATGTGCAGCTGCTCGGGGCCGATCTTGTCCATGGGACTGATCACACCGCCCAGCACATGGTAGAGACCATGGTAGCTGCCCGTACGCTCGATCGCCTGAACGTCGCGCGGCTCGCCCACCACGCAAATGCGGGTGGTGTCGCGCATCGAGTCCTGGCAGATGGAGCACTCGTCGGCCGTGGCGTAGTTAAAGCAGCGGCTGCAAAAGTGGACCTCCTGCTTAACCTCCAGGATGGCCTCGGCCAGGCGGCGGGCCTCCTCGGCATCGGCCTCGAGCAGGTAATAGGCGATGCGCTGGGCCGACTTGGGGCCAATGCCCGGCAGGCGGCCCAGCTCATCGAGCAGTTTTTGCAGACTGTGATTCGCACTCATATATATGCGCGTCTTAGAACGGCATGCCCGGGATGTTAAGGCCGCCGGTGATGGCGCCCATCTGCTTGTTGGCAAGCTCGTTGACGCCGCGGACGGCCTCGTTGACGGCAGCCATGATCATGTCCTGCAGCATATCAACATCCTCGGGGTCGAGCGCATCGGGATCGATCGTGAGGTTGACGAGCTCCATCTCGCCGTTGACGGTTACCTTGACCATGCCGCCGCCGGCAGAGGCGTCGACGGTCTGGGACTTGAGGTTCTCCTGCGCGGCGGCAAGCTGCTCCTGCATCTTGCGGGCCTGCTTCATCATCTGCTGCATGTTCATACCGGCCATGATGGCTCCTTTACGTGCGGCCGCGCGACGAGCTGCGAGGGCAGCCGGGGCACGGCGGGACTTTCAAACTCAAAAATCGTACCACGGCGCGGGGCAAGCGAGCGGGGCAGTCGCGCTACCTCAGTCGATATACAT
>CAKTUH010000013.1 GCA_934621885.1 uncultured Collinsella sp. | reverse complement strand
CGCGCCGCTCATGGCATTTCGCGGTTTGGACTCGACGCAGCAGGAGCCGACAAAACAATCGGTACTATACGCGCATTGGGTGCGTATTTCCAGAAAAACCTCGTCTGCCTGCACAACTCCACAACTCCCCCGCACAAATGGGTCCCAAAAAGCAGTTGCGGTGAAATAGGGACTGTTTGACGGCTTAACAGGCATAAACAGTCCCTATTCCACCGCAACTCATATATGGGGATGAAATTAGCGCTTGCGGGGGACGAGTTTGGTGCGGCGCAGGAGGATCATCTCGGCGGCGATGGAGATGGCGATCTCTTCGGGATCCTCGGCCTCGATGGCGACACCGATCGGCAGGTGCAGCTCGCCGATTTGCTCCTGCGTAAAGCCCTCCTGCTCCAGGCGGGCGCGCACAAAGGCCGTCTTGCGGCGCGAGCCCAAGCAGCCCAGATAGGCGGGTTTGGCGCGCATGGCCTGAATCACCACGTCGATATCGGACTTGTGACCCGCCGTGGCGACTACCACCAGGTCGCGCGGGCCGATGGGGCACAGCTCGCTCAGGTTCTTGTAATCGACCAGACGACGGTCGTAAACACCGGGCACCCATTCGGGGGTCAGCGTGCCGGGGCGGTCATCGCACGCCACAACGGCAAAGCCCGCCGCCGTGAGCACCCGCGCCGTCGCGGCGCCCACGTGTCCACAGCCAAAGATGTAGGTCAGGCCCTCGGGGCAGAGCGTCTCGATGTGCGCCGGGGGAATCTCGGAAGCAGCGTTGGTGTAGGTGACCTTACTCCCCTCCTCCACCAGCGAAAGCCCGGGGCAGCCCGCAATGGTGCGGCGCGATTCCTCGCCATGGTACTCAGCCACATCGCCCTCGAGCGCGCTCGCGACAAACGGCTCAAAGTCGATGACGAAGTCGCCGATGCGCCGATAGGCCAAGACGTCGGCGATTTCCTGGAACAACGGTGCCTGGGTCGCATCCAGATGCAGGTAGCACAGGCAGATGGCTCCGCCGCAGATCATGCCGGTATCGGAGTTCTCGCCGCCCATGGTGTAGCGGACCAGACGCGATTGCCCTGCGGCCAGCAGCTCGCGCGCCTCGTCCAGCGCAAAGAGCTCAATCTTGCCGCCGCCGATAGTGCCCGCCTGGCTTCCATCGGCAAAGACAGTCATCCATGCGCCCACACCGCGCGGTGACGACCCCGCCGTACCGGCCACGACCACGAGCTCGCACGTCTCGCCAGCACGCAGTGCGCCAAGAGCCGCATTCACAACATCGAGCTTTTCCATTGCCGCCTTCTATCCTCTAAAGACATCGGTGAGCATGGCGAGCGCCTCGAGCACGCCGCCGCCAACCGACGTCGCTTTGTCCGAAATGTAGTTGATATAGCTGGCATCGCCACGCGGATCGACATCGGCGCATTTAAAGCCCTCAGTCACCTGCACGCCGTTCGCCAAAAGCCCGCGCAGACAGCCATCGATCTGCGTGCACATGGGCGTATCGCCCGCATAGCCAATCACGTCTCCGGCGCTCACGATCTCGCCGATTGCGCGGTCGGACCGAAACACGCCGGCGGCGGGACTGTGGATAACGCGCTCCTTGCCATAGCCGGCGATAATGCCCGGCACGCCCGTGTTGGGCAGGGGCGAACCTTGGGTAATGACACGGCCGAGGAAATGACCGCGCATGGTCTCGACCACGGCGTCGCAGTCAACCGGCGCGGTAAAGCCCGGCCCCACGGCGATGACGGCAGGCGCCATGTCGCACGTGGTACCTAGGTTGCGCTTGGCCAGAATCGCGTCGACCACAGCCGCGGGTTTCAGCTCGCCGAGCATCCTGGCCTGGGGGTCCACCACAACGGCGACGTCTCCAGCCTCGGTAATCGCAAGCGCCTCAGCCGGCGTCTGTGCCAAGCGAGCGCGAATGCCTTCGACCTCGACCTCGCCCAGGCGAATGGCCTCGCAAAAACTGATTGTGCGGCGGATGCACGTGGGAACCGCGATATCGGCCATAACGACCGACACGCCGGAGCGCACCAAGCGAGCGGCGACGCCCGTGGCGATATCGCCGGCGCCGCGAACATAAACGAGCATTCCCGGGGCACCTCCCTGTGCTACGGTTTGATCAGAGCAAAAGCGGTTCGACCGCTACTCTGATGATTATTTATTATCACAGTATTTTACGGCGGTGAACAGATGGAAACGACGAGCGGAAACCTTGCCTCCGCGCTCAAGATCGAGCCGGGCATTACCGCGATTATCGGCAGTGGCGGCAAGTCGACCTTGCTGAGGGCGCTGGGTCTCGAGCTCATGCGCGCCGGCGGCCGCGTGCTCCTCTGCACCACCACGCATATGTTTCCCGTCGCCGGCGTGCCATGGGACGGGTCGAGCCGTCGCCTGGACGCCGCACCTTGGAAGCCAGGGACCCTGCATGTTCCCGGCTGCACCTGCGAGGCATGCGCGGGACTTGTCCGCGGAAGCATCTGCCAGGCGGGTGTTTTGGACCCGGAGACAGGCAAGCTCTCCGCCCCCGCTGAGCCGCTCGACCAGCTGGCGCAGCGCTTTGACTATGTGTTGGCCGAGGCGGACGGCAGCAAGCGGCTCCCGCTCAAGGCGCATGCCGCCTGGGAGCCGGTAATTCCCGCCGCCGCGGCAAACGTTGTCTGGGTCGTCGGCGCCTCGGGGCTGGGCAAGCCCGTCGCCGAGGTTGTCCACCGCCCCGAGCTCTTTTGCGAGCGCTGCGGCTGCGAGCTCACCGACGCTGCCACCCCAGAGCACGTCGCCATGGTGCTCAATGCCGAGGTGCAGGCGCTGGGACTCGGCACCGCACGCGTCATGCTCAACCAAGTCGACACGCTTGCCGACCCAACGACGGCAGATCGCTTCGAGGCCGCCCTCGGCCGCCTCATCGTCGCTAGCAGCCTCAAATAGCCGGCGCTGCCCCACCAGACATATAAGTTGCGGTGGAATAGTTCCTGAAACGGCCTATTTGGCGGCTAAACAGGAACTATTTCACCGCAACTGCGGAGGGGGTCCGGCGGCTTTCCTATTAGCGGGGGACGTAGCGGCCGGGTTGGGCTCCGGTGGGCTCGCCGTCGCGCGCTGCCAGCACGCCGTTCACGAACACGGCCTTGGCGCGGCCGTGCGCCTCAAAGCCCTCGAGCGGCGTGTAGTCCACGGCCTGATGCTGCGTCGCGGCACTGATGGTCCAACGCACGCTCGGATCCCACACGCACACGTCGGCGTCGGCGCCCTCGGCAAGACAGCCCTTGCGCGGATACATGCCAAAGACGCGCGCCGGGTTCTCGCTCATCAGACGGCACAGATCCTCGGGGCCCAGCTGTCCCTCAAAGCTCGTGGCAATCGCGACGGGGCGATGCTCCACACCGGGACCGCCGTTGGGAATCGCACGGAAGTCGTCGCGCCCGCGGTCCTTTTGCCCGTGCAGGTTAAAGCTGCAGTGGTCGGTGGCGATGGTATCGATCTCGCCGGCCACAAGCGCCTCGCGCAGTGCCGCACGGTCGCCCGCATGACGCAGCGGCGGGCTCATCACATACTTGGCACCGGCAAAGCCGTCCTCACCCTGCTCCAGATAGCAGGTATCGTCGAGCATCAGATATTGAGGACAGGTCTCGACATAGATATTCTTCTGCCCGCGCGCCTTGGCGGCACGGATGGCCTCGAGCCCCAGCTTGGTCGAGAGGTGCACCACGTTGACCGGAGCGTCGCCGGCAAGGTGCGCCAGATACAGCAGACGGCCCACGGCCTCGGCCTCGCACACATCCGGACGGCTAAGCGCATGGCCCTCAGGTCCGTGAATCCCCTGCTCAAACACGCGCTTCTGCAGCGCGTTCACCAGCGTGCCGTTCTCGCAGTGTACGCACAGTATGCCGCCCAGACGCTTGAGCTCCTCGAGCACCTCCAGCGTCTCGGCGTCGTCCAGGCGCAGATGGTCGTAGGCAAAGTAGGTCTTGAACGACGACACGCCCGCCTCGCGCATGACCGAAAGGTCGGCGCGGTTGCGGTCGTTCCACTCGGCAAGCGCCATGTGAAAGGCGTAGTTTGCCGTGCAGGTTCCGTCGGCGCGGTGATGCCACTCGGCCAAGGCATCGGGCATGGTCACGCCGCGATCGGCCGTCGCGTAGTCCACAATGGTCGTCGTGCCGCCGCAGGCAGCCGCGCGCGTACCGGTCTCAAAGCTATCGGCCGTCCAATCCATGCCGGTCCAGCACTGCATGTGCGTGTGGCCATCGATAAAGCCGGGAAACACCCAGCAGCCCGCGGCATCCTCGACGGTATCGCCCTCGGCCGGCTCAATCGCCGCGGCGATCCGCACGATCTTATCGCCATCCATGGCAAGATCGGCGCGGCGAAGTCCCTGTGGCGTCACGAGCGCGCCATTTTTGATGATGATCATTATTGCTCCTTATTGATTGATGCAGTTGGCCACGCGATCAAAATACGAGCAGGCGGCGATATGCTCCGTTACGCGTTGCTGTCCCTTGGCGGTATCGACGTCCCACAGCTCGTAGGCACGCGCCTCGACCAGCACCACGTCGATACGGTCCTTGAGAATCGAACCGCCACCGTCCTTGCCCTCAAGACACATGAGTGCATCGAACAGTTCCGCCGGAAAGAGCACCGGGCTCGAAGGCTCACCGTTACACGCAAGACGCACCGGATGCTTGCGGCCACGCTCATCAAATGCACGAACCATAGCCTCAAAAGAACCCGCGCTCACAAGCGGCTGGTCGCCCGGCAAAAAGAGGCAACCCTTCCAGCCGCGACTCGCCCCCCACGAAAGGCCCGCACGGACGCTTTCGCTGCGCAGCTTGCCATCGTGCAGCACGCACGGGCAATGCTTGTCCTCGCAAATCTGGGCGACCTCGGGCCAACGCGTCGAAACCACAACGTCAAAGCCCCGGGGAACCGAATCGATAGTCCAGGCAATCAGCGGCTTGCCATAGATATCGGCAAGCATCTTGTTAGAGCCAAACCGCTTGCCCTCGCCCGAGGCCATAATGACGCAACCGAGTTTCATCTCCGCAAACCTCCCCTGGCTGCCTTGGACACCATAGTTGCTATACCCACCATAGCAAGCTCGCACTCCGTCAGAACAGGCACGCACTCGTTTTCCAGCGAACGCCCCTTGGCCCCCCATAGCACAAAGGAGGGCACCCCGCGACGCAGGGCACCCTCCTCAATGGTGCAGATATGCCTACTCAGCGTCGCCGGTAAACGTGGTACCGGTCTTGCCGGCAAGACCGTCACGCGCCTTCTCGAGCAGCGTGATGAGCGCCGTGCGGCCCGGCTTGCTCTCGGCAAACGTCGAGGCAGCCTGAACCTTGGGCAGCATGGAGCCGCGACCGAACTCGTTGGCCTCGGACAGACGCTTTACGTCAGCCGCGGTCAGCGTGTCGAGCCACTGCTCGTGATCGGTGCCAAAGCCAATGGCAACCTTCTCCACAGCCGTCAGGATAATCAGGGCATCGGCATCGAGCTGCTCGGCGAGCTTCTCGGCCGCAAAGTCCTTATCGATGACGGCGGCAGCGCCCTTAAGGTGGTTGCCCTGGGCCTTGGTGACGGGAATGCCGCCACCGCCGCAGGAGATCACCACGTGGTTGGACTCGACGAGCGACTTAATGGTGTCGAGCTCGACGATGTTCACGGGCTTGGGCGAGGCAACCACGCGACGAAAGCCCTGCTTCTCGTCGTGGATGAACTGGTAGCCGCGGTCGGCCTCCAGCTCCTTGGCCTCGGCCTCGCTCATCCACGGACCGATCGGCTTGACCGGGTCGGCAAAGGCCGGATCGTCCGCCGCAACCTCGACCTGGGTGAGCACGGTGGCGACACCCTTGTCGATGTTGCGGTCGAGCATTTCCTCGCGCAGGGCGTTTTGCAGGTCATAGCCAATGTAGCCCTGGCTCATGGCGCCGCAAACGGACAGCGGGCAGGGAATGTACTTCTGAGGGTTAGAGCGCGTGAGCTCTGCCATCGCGTTGGCGATCATGCCCACCTGGGGGCCGTTGCCATGCACGACGACAACCTCGTTGCCCTCCTCGATCAGGTCGACGATAGCCTTGGAAGTCGTCTTGACGGCCTCCATCTGCTCGGGAAGGTTGGCGCCGAGGGCGTTTCCGCCCAGGGCGACAACAATACGCTTAGCCATTTCTCAGCCCAGCTTTAGGCCTGGAACCAACGAGCGGTGTTGCGCTCGTCGAGGGCCTTGAGGGTAGCGGCCGGATCGGCAACCTTCTGCAGGAACATCATGGCTGCGATGGCGTACGGCTTGTAGCTGGCCTCCTTGTACATGCCCACACGGTGCATGTCGAAGACGTCGGCGTTGACCTCGCCGTGCTCGCAGGAGACACCGGAGATGTCGGCGGGCAGCGGATGCATAAAGATGGTGTCCTGGCCGTTGGCGGTCTTCTCCATGAGCTCGGTCGTGGAGCACCAATCCTGATGCGTGGCGTTCTGAGCGAGCAGCTCCTTCTCGAGCGCTGCGATGCCGGCGTCGTCGCCCTCGGCGTACAGGTTGGTGCGCTTCTCCATGGCGGCAAACGGAGCCCAGCTCTTGGGGATCACGATGTCGGCGCCCTCGAAGGCCTCGGCCATGGTGTTGACCTGCTTAAAGGTGGTGCCGGATTCGGCGGCGTAGCCCTTGGCGCGCTCGACGACCTCGGGCATGAGGTCGTAGCCCTCGGGGTGAGCCAGAGTGACGTCCATGCCAAAGCGGGGCAGCAGGCTGATCAGCGACTGCGGGCAGGACAGCGGCTTGCCGTAAGAGGGCGAATAGGCCCAGGTGACGGCAACCTTCTTGCCCTTGAGGTTCTCGAGGCCGCCAAACTCGTTGATGAGGTAGAGCATGTCGGCAGAGGACTGCGTGGGGTGATCGGAATCGGACTGCAGGGAGATGAGCGTGGGACGGTGATCCAAAACGCCGTCCTCGTAAGCCTGCTGGACAGACTCGGAGACCTCGGCCATGTAGGCGTCGCCCTTGCCGATGTACATGTCGTCGCGGATGCCGATGACGTCGGCCATGAAGGAGATCATGGTAGCGGTCTCGCGGACGGTCTCGCCGTGAGCGATCTGGGACTTCTTCTCGTCCAGGTCCTGCAGCTCAAGGCCGAGCAGGTTGGCGGCCTTAGAGAAGGAGAAGCGCGTACGGGTGGAGTTGTCGCGGAACAGGGAGACGGCAAGACCCGAGTCGAAGATCTTGGACGAGACGTTGTTCTCGCGCAGCTGACGCAGGGCGTCGGCAACGATGTAGAGAGCCTTGAGCTCGTCGGTGGTCTTGTCCCAGGTATGCAGGAAGTCGCTGCCGTACATACCCTTAAAATCGAGGCCGTTCAGCTGCTCGACGAGCTCGGTAAACTTAGCGTCCATGTAAAAGTCCTTTCTAAAAATGTGAACGATCGTAATGGATAGATGTGCTCCGGCACGCGCGTGTGGCTAGAACATGCAGAGCGCTATGACGAGGACCCGCTACCGTTGAGGAAGCATGGGAGATAACGACCGCGGGCCCCAAGTCAACAGGGGGGTGCCGGGGACACAAGCTATCCCCGGCTCAACAAGATCGAGGAATGGGACTAATCGATCTTGTTGTTGGTCAGACCGGCGCGGAACACGGTGGCGTCGCCATCGGCCTGGCTCGGATCGTAGAGGTTCAGGGCAGCCACATACATGGCGGCAGCGGTGACCAGGTCGTCCTTGTAGGTGACCTCGTTGGGAGCGTGAGCCTGAGACTCGGCACCCGGGCCAAAGCCGACGCAGGGGATGCCATAGCGGCCCTGGATGGAAACGCAGTTCGTGGAGAAGGTCCACTTGTCGCACAGCGGACGACCGGTGCGCTTGTCCATGCTGGGCTCGCAGCCGATGCGCTCGTCACCGAACATGGCCTTGTGGGCGTCGACGAGGGCCTTGACGTGCGGAGCGGTCTCCTTGTTGATCCACGTGGGGAAGTAAGCCTCGGTCTCGTAGACCTCGCCGGTCCAGGACGGACGATCGTACATGTACATGGAGACCTTCACGTCGTCGCCGTACTTCTTGGCGGCCGGCAGGTTGCGGATCTCGTCCAGGCAGGACTCCCAGGTCTCGCCGGCGGTCATGCGACGGTCGATGGAGATGGCGCAGGAGTCAGCGACAGCGCAGCGGCTGGGGCTGGTGTAGAAGATCTGGCTGACGGTGCAGGTGCCGCGGCCCAGGAAGCGGGCGTCCTCGAAGTGCTCGGGGTTGTACTTGGGATCGAGCATCTTGACGAGGCCCTTGATGTCGGTCGACTCGTCGCAGCCGTTGTTGTTGAGGGCGCGGACGTCGGCGATGATGTCGGCCATCTTGTAGATGGCGTTGTCGCCGCGGTCGGGAGCGGAGCCGTGGCAGGAGGTGCCGTGAACGTCGACGCGGATCTCCATGCGGCCGCGGTGACCGCGATAGATGCCGCCGTCGGTGGGCTCGGTGGAAATAACGAACTCGGGCTTAATGCCGTCCTTGTTGTAGATGTACTGCCAGCACATGCCGTCGCAGTCCTCTTCCTGGACGGTGCCGACGACCATGATCTTGTAGCCCTCGGGGATGAGACCCATGTCCTTCATCATCTTGGCGGCGTAGGTAGCAGAAGCCATGCCGCCCTCCTGGTCGGAGCCGCCGCGGCCGTAGATGATCTCGTCGGTCTCGTAGCCCTCATAGGGATCGGCATCCCAGTTCTCGATGTTGCCGATGCCGACGGTGTCGATGTGGGAGTCGATGGCGATGATCTTGTCGCCCTCGCCCATAAAGCCCATGACGTTGCCCAGGCCGTCGACCTTAACCTCGTCATAACCGAGGGCCTCCATCTCGGCCTTGATGCAGGCAACAACCTCGCCCTCCTCGCAAGACTCAGAGGGGTGAGATATCATAGCGCGAAGAAAACGCGTCATGTCCGCACGATGAGACTCAGCAGCGTTTTTAATTGCCTCGAAATCGAGTTCTTTAGTCATAACAGTTAACCTTTCTACAAGGGTTTACCTACAGGTAGATATTTCAGATAGATCACTTGTGCCAAGCAACGTGAGGTCGAGCACCCGGCAAGCAAGTTAACGTAGGGCAGCGGAGCATATGTTTGCTCCGTCGCGAGTTCCGCACGAGCCGGAGAGCACTTAATGTGCTCTCCGTGCGAGCAGGACTGTCCGAGCAGGGAGTAAACATATGCTCCGCTGCCCGGCCAGGTTAGACTCGCTAGCAAGTCGGGTACTCGCCCTCCCAGACGATGCGACGGTACTGATCCGGATCGGTGTCGCCCTCGGTGGAGAAGCAGAGCACGGAGCTCGTCTTGTCCAGGCCGATGAGCTCCTTGAGCTCGGCGTACTCGGGATCGAGCATGAGGGTCTCGACCAGGCCGGTGGTCACAGCGCCGGACTCGCCGGAGATGACGCGCGGATCGCCCTTCTCGGGAGCGCCCAGGGTGCGCATGCCGCGAGCGGTAACCCAGTCGGGGCAGGACACGAAGGCGGTGGTGTGGTTGCGCAGGATATCCCAGCCCAGGATGTTGGGCTCGCCGCAGCACAGGCCGGCCATGATGGAGGGCATGTCGCCGTCCACGATGCGCGGGTCGCCGTCGCCGGCGGCAGCGCCCTTGTACAGGCAGGCGGCAGGAGCGCACTCGACCACAACAAAGGTGGGCGGGTTATCGGGATACAGGTTGGTGAAGTAGCCCACCACGGCGCCGGCGAGCGAACCCACGCCAGCCTGGACAAAGACGTGCGTCGGGCGGTTGATGGCCATCTCGCGCAGCTGCTCGGCAGCCTCGGAAGCCATGGTGCCGTAGCCCTCCATGATCCAAGACGGAATCTTCTCGTAGCCCTCCCAGGCGGTGTCCTGAACGATGACGCCGCGCTCGCAGGCATCGGCCTCGGCGGCGGCCATGCGCACGCACTCGTCGTAGTTAACCTCTTCGATGGTCACCGTGGCGCCCTCGGCTGCGATGTTATCGAAGCGGGGCTTGGTAGAACCCTTGGGCATGTGCACGACGGCCTTCTGGCCCAGCTTGTTGGCAGCCCATGCCACGCCGCGGCCATGGTTGCCGTCGGTGGCGGTAAAGAAGGTAGCCTGGCCAAAGTCCTTGGCAAGCTGATCGGAGGTCAGGTAATCGAAGGTGCACTCGGCAACGTCCTTGCCGGTCTCGTCGGCAATGTAATTGGCCATGGCAAACGAACCGCCCAGAACCTTAAAGGCGTTAAGGCCAAAGCGATAGCTCTCGTCCTTAACGCACAGGTTGGACAGGCCCAGGCGCGCGGCCTGGCCATCCAGGCGGGCAAGCGGAGTGACGGTGTACTGGGGGAACGACTGGTGGAAGGCGCGGGCCTTCTTCACGTGGTCGAGGCTCATGATTCCCAAGTGCTTGTCATCGCTCTTGGGCATCGTGTTGCCCGCCCACTGGATCTTATCGGCCATACGGTGAACTCCTTAAGTTCTCTCTTGCCGGCCCCCGCATACGCGTTTCAGCCCATTCCCATTCATGCGGCTGAACTTTTATGTGGATGCCAAACAAAAAGTTTGTTAGCAATGTTCTATCACACTTTTTGATTGGAAAACCTAACAAATTGTTTGTTGCCGTAATCGGTACCTTTTCGCCGCCGAACGGTCACATAACGCAGCGACGCTTTCGCTATTTGCGAACAAGTGGGGTTTATGGCACAGTGTGCCCAAACTAATTTTTAGGAAGGCACCCATGACCCCCGCACAGATTGAGTTCTACAAGCGCCTTGCACACGGCCTGGCGCTCCAATTTGGCCCCAACTGCGAAATCGTCGTCCACGACCTGGAGACCGATGACGTGGACCACTCCATCGTAGTGATCGAAAACGGCCACGTCAGCGGGCGCAAACTGGGTGACGGCCCCAGCCATATTGTGCTTGAGTCCATGCACGAGGGCACCACCGACGTGCACGACCGCGAGCCATACCTCACCAAAACCACCGATGGCAAGCTGCTCAAGTCCTCGACCATCTTCATCCGCAACGATGAGGGCAAACCCGTCGGCATTTTGGGCATCAACTTTGACATTACGCTCATGAAGGCTTTTGAGCGCTCGCTCGATGCCTTTACCGGCACCGGCGGCACGGGCTACACCGAGCCCGAGCCCATTACCAAAAACATCGGCGACCTGCTCGAAGATCTGCTGCGCGAGTGCGAACAGTTTGTGGGCAAGCCCGCGGCGCTCATGACCAAAGACGAGCGCATCCGCGCTATTGGCTACCTCGACCGTCGCGGCGCCTTCCTCATCTCCAAGTCGAGCGAACGCGCCTGCGAGTTCTTTGGCATCTCTAAGTACAGCTTCTATAGCTACCTCAACGAGGCAAAGGTTGCCGCCGGCGACAAATAGTCAGCGCGCCTGCACCCCTCCCCTTTTGGGCACGAGTTCTGGAATGCACGAATCCGAGAGTCGGCCGCAAGGCAAGTTCCATATAATCGATGAATGTGAGTATTTCGAAAGGATGGAACAAGATGGGGTCGAGCAACGCATCACGCAACGGCCGCGGAGGCACCGCTTCTGGCGCCAGGCATGCGAAACACGCGTTTGACGAGGGCGAAGAGGGCCTTTTTGCGCTGAGCCTCGACGACGTGATGAGCGACCGCCCCTGGACCGCCGAGGAGCTCATGGGCGGCGGGGTTCGCCCGACAAGTGCAAAGCCCGCACCTTCCGCCACGCCCGCGCCGGCATCCGTGCCCGCGGACGACTTTGCCACCCGCCCCATCGTGCAGACGACGCGTAAAGCCGCCCCTGCGCCCCGTCCTGCTAGCGATCCGTCCGAGACGGCGGCGTTTCTCGCTGCAGCGGCACAGCGCCCCACGGTAGACAGCACGATTCGCTACGCTGCCCCGCAGCAGCCGGCGTTTGCAACCCCCGAGCCTGAGCTCGAGCCGCCTGTCATGGACCTGGATGATCTTTCCAACCGCCAGTTTGCCTTCGATTCCTGGGCGGCGGCAGATCTGGACGAGACCTCGGGCGGTATGCCGGCGCTCGATGTTCCGGTAAACCCCCTGTTTGCGGCTGCCGAGACGCATGAATCTACACGCAACAACGCCGCAGCATATGCCAACCGCCCGAGCGAACAGCCTCGCGCCGGCCGCATCGAAACCGAGGATTACGGCCGCGCATCGAGCGGCTATTCTCGCGACCCGTTTGCCGCCGCGCCCGCTCCCGAATACAACCAAGCGAGCGTAAAGGCGGCCTCGGCATCGTCGTATACCCACGACACCGACGATGAGCGCACTGCCGATTACCACACCGAGGAAGAGTCTCCGCGGTTCTCCGATTTTTCGCAGGCCGCAAAGGTCGCCTTTATCGCCATCGTCATCGCCCTGCTCGGCGTGATCGCGTTTGAGGGATTCCAGCTGTTCCGCGGCCCCACCGCGTCCGAATCGGCAACGCAGGAAAAAGAGGACGACAACCAGTACCTGGACATCAACACTCTCAAGGGCGACCCCAACGACGAAGACGACGAGTAGCGAGGTTTAAGGGAGGGCCGGAAGAGCCGGCGGCACGTTACGGCTCCAAAAGCCCCGCCATAAAGATGGGCAGATACAGCACGTCACCATCGCGGTGAAGATTACATTCCGCAAGTACCAGGGCGTGCTCGATTCCGTAGCCCTTCGTTGCCAGTGCGTTATCGAGCGCCGCGTGGAACTTAAAGCTCTTGCCCGATTTGACCTCGATAGCAAGCACTTCCCCATCGAGCGTCTCCTCAACAAAATCGAGCTCGCCGACCTTTTTCGATGTAAAGTAGCGCAATCTAAATCCATGAGCTTTGAGCTCTTGGGCAACGAAGCCCTCAAACGCCGCCCCCATGTTCATGCCAAAGGCGTCTTCTGCCTCTCCATCAAAAACGCCTTGAGCGACCCTTTTGGAATACGACGACATAAGCATTCCGGTGTCCAGGTAAAACAGCTTAAATAGATTTCGCTGCTCCCCCAATAAAAGGGGTGCCACGGGCGCCGTTACGTTATACACGGGAAGCGCAACGCCTGCCTCCGACAACCAGAGAAAATGATCTGTCACCTGCGAAAAACGTTTGACGCCGTTAATCGACGACAGCTTGAATCGCTTGTTTTTGGAGCCAGCCTCGCTGGGAATCAAATCGTAGATATCGCGAATAACCAAGCGTAGCTCGGGCGGAGCGTACTTTGCGATGTCATCGCGATACAGGGCGTGAAGATCGCGGTGGATGTTTCGAACCTCGTCGACATTGCGCGTCGCCAAGAAGGAATTGACCGCGTCGGGCATGCCTCCCACCACCACATACTGATGGAACAGATCGAGCAAGCGGTCATACAGGTAGCCAGGGAGCTCCCCCTCATCCTTTAGACAGCCTCTGAGCATGTCAAACACGCTGGTACCAACGCCATTTGCCCAGCAAAACTCCTCAAAGTCGAGCGGGTACATCTGGACCTGCTCGACATACCCCACCGGCAGGGAATCGATGCCCTCGAGCTCAACGCCAAGGAGCGATCCGGTAAGGATGTATCGAAAGTCGCCGCGCTGGACCAGGTATTTGATAAACGTCACCACGTTGGGGCATCGCTGCACCTCGTCGATAACCACGACGGTCTTGTTCGCAACCATCGGCTGCGTCGCAGCGATAGACATGCGCATGAGCAGGCCGTCCACACTTTTCGCCGCCAAAAACGAATCGCGCACGGACGCGTCGGCGATAAGGTCGAACGTCACGACATTTTCGAACGATTCATTTGCAAAGACGTTGACCAAATATGACTTTCCTACCTGTCGGGCGCCCTTGACCAAAAGAGCCTTGTTAGGCGACGAGACAAGCCAAGATTCAAACTGTGCTTTCGCTTTTCTCTGCAGCATAAGCGGACCCCTTATTACGTGCTGTTTTAGCACTAGAATACACTTTTCCGTGGTTGTTGGGTGCTTATTCGACACTTTTTCGAAGTTCTAAAGTGTGTATTACGACACTTTTCCGTACTTTCTTACGGCCGATTTTGACACTTTTCCGAATTTAAGCTGAATAATTGCCGCGCAATCAAGCGTCGCTTGCACGTCATTTCGCAAGCGCGCTTGATTCGTGTCCGCGCGCGCTGATAGACTCCATCGTGCCCGCAAGGAGCGGGCACGTTTTATCCAGAGTCGGGGTAGAGAGTTGGCTCCACGATCCCGACGCCAACCGGCCAAGAGGCACGGTGGCCCTGCCAACATCGATGAAAGGAGTCCATATGGACAATTTCTCCGTGCGCAGCGAGCGCAACTTCCACAATCTGGTCGTCAAGCCAAAACGAATGCATCTTCTAGACGAGCCGAGCGGCTATGCCTCGGCCATGGTCAAGAGCAGCCTCTCCCACCAGATGCGCTTTACGGTTCAGAAGCTCGAGGAAGAGCTCTGTGCCGCTGGCAATCCACATGTGTTGAAGATCAAGCTGCTTGGAGACGACTCGCGCGAGCCGTCGAGCTGGAAGCTGTTTGCCGACGGTGAGTGCATCGCAAGCTGCTCGGGCGACTTTGCCCGCAAGTGTTTCTGCGAGGGCGCCGAGGTGTTCCTGGATCTGTGTCGCGATGCCGTCGAGACTGCCGAGCTGCGCCAATGGAGCCAGAGGGAGTTCGAGCTGCTGAGCGTGGCACGCGGGATTGCGGAGGTGTAGACAGACGGACCAGACAGCTCGTCATACTGATTGACGCTTCGATTCAAACAGCAGGGCGGAGTCGCGCTTACGGCCCCGCCATGCCAAACCGAATGGCGTTCTCAAAAGGCCTACCTCCCCTCCGCCTTCAGCTTCAGCAGCAGGTCACCCAGCTCGGGGCACTTGCTGGAAACGCGCGTCTGGGGTCGCTCGCCCATCCCCCATCGCTGGCGGATCTCCTGGGCGCGCGGACTCACGCGGTACTCCCCGTCCATCGCCTGCTTGAGCAACTTGGCGGTTACGCGCGCATCGGCCAGAGCGCTGTGGGCGTGGCCCGTCGACTCATCAAACTCGATGCCAAACCACATTGCCGCGTCGCCCAACGAGACGCGCCCGTGGCTGCCCACGTCCATAATCGAGGTGTAAAACGCCTGCAGGTCGGCCCAGTCCGTAGGAAATGCGGAAAGGTCGATGTGCTTTGCCTGGCACTCGGTCAAAAGCTGTCGACGATCCGTCCCGCTCCAACAGACCACTTGGGCGGAGTAGCGACCGATCCAATCGCTGAGCTTTTTGATCACCATGTAGAGCGGATCGGCCATCGCGGTGTCCACGGCCGATATCCCCGTAAGCTCGCAGACGGGAAACGCAACGCCTTCGGTAAATTCCGTCTGCACAAACTGCGAGAACTCGCCCATAACGTTGCCGTGGTAATCGAGCTTAACGGCGCCGACCTCGATAATCTCGTTGCGCAGTCCACGGCGCTGGCGTTGCTTTGGCACCGGCGCAAACTCAAGGTCCAGCACGATCTGACGCGCAAAGTTCGTCGTATCGATAGCCGAGATACACGGCGTCTTTTCAGCTGACACGGTTATGGCCTCTCTCTCCGTTGCCTGCCGCTTGTTGCATAAGCGGCTACATTGCCGTAAGGATAGGCGCTCGTGCGGACATGAAGGCGGGACGCAATGCCACGCGCGTTGCTTGCACGCTGTTTGGGTAGTCCCAAAAGAGCATCAGCCCGTTGCGCCATTACAAGCGAACATATATTCGTATTTATGACCGCGCTTTGATAGAATGGCAGTTGTTGACGGCAGTTCCATGTGCCGGGCAGCGCCCTCCATGCGACGGGAGGTGATGCCCATGACCGATCTGATTGATTTCGTGAAGCTCCTGACCGCTTTGGTCTCGCTCCTCATGGCGCTTATCGGACTTTCCGAGGCACTTAAGCAGCGTACGAAGCAAAAGACGATATGAGAAAGCCATTGGGGTCGCCTCCCCCGCGTCGCAGCTTCTTTCCGCGGGCTCGGGGTGCCACAAT
>CAKTUH010000012.1 GCA_934621885.1 uncultured Collinsella sp. | reverse complement strand
ATCTTAATGAGCAGCGGGAACTCCTTGCCCTCGCAGTTGCCAAAGAGCTCGCGGTGCTCGGCCCACAGCCACGACAGTGTGTGGCCGGCATACGGGCCCTCCGCGATCTGGCAGTCGCCGTTGGGGTGTGCCGAGATGGCCCAGCACTCACCGATGGGACCCTCGGGAATGTCGTAACCAAATACGGTTTCGAGCTGGCGGCCGCCCCAGATCTTCTCGTGGAAGATCGGCGTCAGTTTAATCAAATCGGACATGTGCATACTCCCATAAGGTTGTGCGGGTGCCGCGTAAGACAGCTCAAAACGAGCACCCACCGGATTACAAAACTAGGCCAGCGTTACGTTGTGCAGCTCAAAGCGGTCGCCTACGTTGTGCGAGACAGAATATTCAAACGCGGTGCCGCTATCCAAGAAGCCAATCTGGTTGAGTTCGAGCAGGGGAGAGCCGGGTTTGGTATCCAGGCGCTCAGCCTCTTCTTCAGTTGCCGCGACAGCGCGAATGGTACGGTGGAAACTCGAGATCTTGAGTCCGCACTGCTCGCGGATGAAGCTGTAGACCGACGCGTACAGGTCTTTTTTCTTAAGACCCGGAATCAGCTCGAGTGGCATATAGGTGTACTCAATAACGATGGGCTGACCATCGACCTCGCGTACGCGCACGATGTGATAGGCAAAGTCGTCTTCGGCCATTCCCAGCTGGGTCGCAACCTCTGCCGGCGGATTGACGATCGAGAAATCGTAGACCACCGAGGTCACTTTCTCCCCGCGATGCTCGTACGAAAAGCCTTGGGCACGGTCGTTCTTGCCTTGGAAAAACACCTGGCCGGGAAGCCCCGCCGTGTCCTTGACGTAGGTGCCCGATCCGCGCCGGCTGGTAATAAGGCCCTCCTCGGTGATCTGCTCGATCGCGCGCTTGACGGTGATCTTGGAAACGCCATACAGCTCGCAAAACTCAACGACGGTGGGTAGCTTGTCGCCCGGCTTAAGGGAGCCGTCCTCGATGCTTCGACGGATATCTGCAGCTATCGCCTCGTATTTGGGAATCATGGAACCTCCTTTCCGGCTTGATTGAGTACAGAAGAAAGTATAGTCAACACCTAAGCATCCCTATTGCGTTTTTGAAAAGTTCGAGAAAGGTTTAATTAAAAAACGCTTCTCTTTAAAAACTAGAGCGCTCTAAATGAATATGCATTCGAATAATGTGGTATTGAGCAAATTGATCGACTCGAGGATGGGGTTGAGCCGTTTTACCGCCCAACGAACCAAATACCATGCCCTGCGTTTTCACAGATAAAACCTGCCAAAACAAACCTGCCCCTTTTTGGCAGGTTTTTGCCTTGGGAGCGGTACCATACAGGCAATGTTTAAACGAGAAAGGTGGGCTCCCATGGAACCTAAGCAGTATTACATCGGCATCGACGTCGGCGGCACTTCGGTTAAGGAGGGCCTGTTCGACGAGGACGGCAACCTGCTTGCCAAGGCCAGTGTGCCCACGCCTCCTATCGTTGACGCCGCGGGCTTTGCCGCGGTGACCGAGGCTATCGACCAGGTGGTCGCCAAGGCCCAGATTCCGCGCGCCTTTGTGGCGGGCATTGGCCTGGCAGTTCCGTGCCCCATCCCGGCATCGGGCGATGCCAAGGTCAAGGCCAACATTGCCATTAACCTGCCCGAGCTAAGAGTCGCCATTCAGGAGCACTGCCCCGACGCGGTTGTTAAATACGAGAACGATGCCAACGCCGCTGCCATGGGCGAGGCTTGGCTCGGTTCCGCCAAGGGCGTACAGAACGTGGTGATGGTCACCATTGGTACCGGCGTGGGCGGCGGCGTTATCGTTAACGGCGACGTGGTGTCGGGCGTTGTGGGCGCCGGCGGCGAGATTGGCCACATGTGCCTGAACCCGGCTGAGGAGCGCGTCTGCGGCTGCGGCGGCCATGGCCACCTGGAGCAGTATTCCAGCGCCACCGGCGTGGTGAGCAACTACCTTGCCGAGTGCAAGAAGGCGGGTGTCGAGCCCATCGAGCTCACCGGTCCCTCCGATTCCAAGGACGTGTTCCAGGCCTGCCGCGAGGGCGACAAGCTCGCGCTGGCCGCGGCCGATACCATGGCCGACTATCTCGGCCGCGCCCTGGCGCTCATTGCCAACGTGGTCGACCCCGAGATGTTCCTGATCGGCGGCGGCGCGTCCGCTTCGGCCGATGTCTACCTCGACAAGGTCCGCGAGCACTTTAAGCAGTACGCGCTTTCTGCCTCGCGCGAGACGCCCATCAAGGTCGCTTCGCTCGGAAACGACGCCGGCATCATCGGTGCCGCCTACGTAGCCCTGCGCGCCGCCGGTAAATAGCTGATGCAAGGGGGCAGGCTTCGCCCCAACACTTGCCCCAAATTGCGCCGCGGCCCTTGCGTCTCATAAGGTTCGGCGCCAGCGTGCTACCATAGCTACGTCCAAGTACACATATCAAGTGGAGGATATCCATGGCAAACGTTCTTGTCTTTGGTCACCAGAACCCCGATAACGACGCCATCATGAGCGCCGTCGTCCTGTCTCAGCTGCTCAACCAGGTTGAGTATGCCGGCAACACCTACGAGGCCTGCGCCCTTGGCCAGCTTCCGGCCGAGTCCGCCAAGCTGCTCGCCGACGCCGGCATCGCCGAGCCCCGCGTGATCGAGTCCGTCGAGGCCGGTCAGCTCGTCGTCCTCACCGACCACAACGAGTCCGCCCAGTCCGTCGCCGGCCTTAAGGACGCCACGGTCTTTGGCGTCGTCGACCATCACCGCATCGGCGACTTCGAGACCGCCGGCCCGCTGCACTACATCTGCCTGCCCTGGGGCTCCAGCTGCACCATCGTCACCAAGCTCGCCGGCGTGCTCGGCGTTGAGCTTTCCGACGTCCAGGCCAAGCTGCTGCTCTCGGCCATGATGACCGATACGCTCATGCTCAAGAGCCCCACCACCACCGATGTCGACCGCGCCGTCGCCGCCAAGCTCGGCGAGCAGGTGGGCGTCGACCCGGTCAAGTTTGGCATGGAGGTCTTCCTCACCCGTCCGTCCGGCTCCTTCACTGCAGCCGAGATGGTCGGCAACGACATCAAGATGTTCGAGCCCGCTGGCAAGAAGCTGCTCATCGGCCAGTACGAGACCGTCGACAAGACCCGCGCACTCGGCATGATCGACGAGATCCGCGAGGCCATGCGCGCCTACGCCGCCGAGAAGGGTGCCGACGGCATTGTCCTGTGCATCACCGACATCATGGAGGAGGGCTCGCAGGTCCTGCTCGAGGGCGAGACCGAGGCTGCTCAGAAGGGCCTGGGCATTGCCGACGAGCATGACGGCGTCTGGATGCCGGGCGTCCTCTCCCGTAAGAAGCAGGTCGCTGCCCCCATCATGGCCGCCTGCTAGGTTTAGTTGACCAAATGCCACGACCGGATCGCGGACGCCCCGTGCTCCGGTCGTTTTTTGTGCACGGCGCTGCGTCGTCTCTTGGACAGGCGTGCCCGCGCCGTTGAGCAAATAATGTTCAACCTGTGGTTCCGCTTTTCGGCCACGCCTGCGTGCTTGTCGTGCAGGGTAGGCTAGATGCAAGCGTAATACGTTAGAGCGCGGCGCCGCCACTTGGGCGGGCCGTGCTTTTTTAAGACGGGAACTTTCCCGTGAAAGGAGCCGCCCATGGCAGCACCCGAGCAGCTGTTCAACGTTCGTGAGCGCAAGCGTTTTGAGCGCCACGACATTTGGGAGCGCATCGCCGAGAACGGCACGATTTCCGCCGCGGTTATGGTCATCGCCGCCATCGCCGCCGTCATTTGCGCCAATACCGATGCCTACGAGGCCATCCATCACTTTTTGGAGACCCCGCTGTATGTGGGTCTGGGCAACCTTACGGCCGGTCTCACCGTTGAGCTTTTCGTCAACGACTTCCTCATGGCGATTTTCTTTTTGTTGGTGGGCATTGAACTTAAGTACGAGATGACGGTCGGCGAGCTCAAAAACCCGCGTCAGGCCATGCTTCCCATGCTGGCGGCCGTGGGCGGCGTCGTCGTTCCCGCCTGCATCTACCTGATCTTTAACCATGCCGGCGCCCGCAACGGTTGGGCCATCCCCATGGCAACCGATATTGCCTTTGCGCTGGGCGTTCTGTCGCTTTTGGGCAATCGCGTGCCCAACGGCGTGCGTGTGTTCTTCTCGACGCTCGCCATCGCCGACGACCTCATCTCCATCGCCGCTATCGCCATCTTCTATGGTCAGAGCCCCAATCCGTTTTGGTTGGGCGCCGCCGCGCTTGTGACCTGCGCACTCGTGTGGCTCAACAAGACGCAGCATTACCGCCTTGCCCCGTATTCGGTGCTGGGCCTGCTGCTGTGGTTTTGCATGTTCAAGAGCGGCGTACATGCCACGCTTGCTGGCGTCATCCTGGCCTTTACCATCCCGGCCAAGTGCGGCGTCAAGCTCGATAGCCTCACCGATTGGTTGGGCGAGTGCCTGCCGCTGCTCGATGATCGCTACGACGACGAGGCGCACATCTTGGGCCAGCATGACTTTACCGTCTCGACCACCAGGGTCGAGCGCGTCATGCACCGCGTGACCCCGCCGCTCATCCGCATGGAGCGTCTGATCTCCACGCCGGTCAACTTTGTGATTCTGCCGATCTTTGCGTTCGTGAACGCACAGGTTCGCCTAGTGGGCGTGGACATGAGCACACTGCTCACCGACCCGGTGACGCTCGGCGTGTACTTTGGCATGCTGCTGGGCAAGCCGATTGGTATCTTTGGCATGACGTTTGCCCTGGTTAAGTTTAGGGTCTGCGAGCTGCCGCATAACGTTAACTGGCACATGATTGCCGGTGTGGGCATTCTGGGCGGCATCGGCTTTACCATGTCGATTCTCATCAGCGGCCTTGCCTTCCCGACGGCCCAGTTTGAGGTCCTGGCCGCAAAGGCCGCCATCCTTGCCGGTTCGGTCACCGCGGCCGTGCTCGGTATGATCTACATGAGCGTGGTCTGCAAGCACCCCGCGCCCAAAGACGAGTAAGAGCGCGAAAACCGGCTCCAGAACCGATTCGGGCGCGTTCAAAATGCGGATTCGGGCGGTGCTTGCCGCCTGCCAGACACGCCAGTGGTCAAAAAACGCCGTTTGTGAGTACTGTCACAAACGGCGTTTCATTTTACGTGCGAAAAATAATGAACAAATCTGTAAATACTGTACGTTAATAAGCGGTCATCGGCTTTCAATTAAGCGCCGGTTGACGATGAATAAGGAGTTTTGGGCTCAAGTTTGTCGGTTTTAAACAAAAATCGCTGTTACTAAAAAGATAACAGTACTCATATTTGCCCTTTTTTGACCACAGCACCTAGAACGGACCTCGCCAGAGCCGGGAAATGGGTTAGATGACGGGCATCGAGGCCTATTCCACCGTTCCGTAGACGGCGCCCCAGCCGTGAGCGGCCAAGGCGGAGTTAAGCTGGTCGCAAAGTGACTGACGATCGTAGTAACCTGGCGGCAAAAGGTTGACGATCTCCATGAGGTCGGGTGCCAGGTCCAAGATCTCGGCCTGCACAATCAGGTCCAAGCGGTCGATGGCGTGGCGGTCGTAAAACAGTCCGTCGACTAGGCGCTGCAGGTCGCCGAACTCCTCGGCCTGAAACGAACCGTATTCCATAGTGCCTCCTTGGGCGAACCGCGCCGCCATGTGGGACGCACGCGGCGATGTCGTAATTCATTGCGATGGACTTAATCTATCACGGCTTCATAACGTTGCGGCGATGGCGGTCTATACTTAGAAGAATTGCAACGTACCGCTTCGTGAAAGGTCGCACCCCATGCAGACGATCTACCAGAAGATGGAAACCACCGAACTCGATGCCGCCATCGAGGCGCTCAAGGCCGAGGTCGCCGAGGTCAAGGCCAAGGGCCTGGCGCTCGACATGGCACGCGGCAAGCCGTCGCCCGCCCAGGTGGACATCTCGCGCCCCATGCTCGATATCCTCAATGCCAATGCCGACCTGCACGACGGCAACGTCGACTGCTCCAACTATGGCTGCTTCGAGGGCATTCCCTCGGCACGCAAGCTGGCAGGGGAGTTCCTGGGCTGCCCCGCCGAGCAGACGCTCGTGCTGGGTTCGTCGAGCCTTTTGATCGAGCACGACATCGCCGGTATGTTCTGGCGCTGCGGTTCGTGCGGCAGCGAGCCCTGGGATGCCTACGAGGCCGCCCACGACGGCAAGAAGGTCAAGTTCCTGTGCCCCGTTCCCGGCTACGACCGCCACTTTGGCATCACTGCCGACCTGGGCATCGAGAACGTCCCCGTCGCGATGACCGACAACGGTCCCGACATGGACGAGATCGAGCGCCTCGTTGCCGCTGACGATTCCATCAAGGGCATCTGGTGCGTGCCCAAGTACTCCAACCCCACGGGCATTACCTTTAGCGAGGACACCGTGCGCCGCCTGGTCGAGATGTCCACGGCCGCGCCCGATTTCCGCATCTTCTGGGACAACGCCTACTGCGTGCACGACCTGTACGACGAGACCGACGAGCTCGCCAACATCTTCGACCTCGCCCGCGCCGCGGGCACCGAGGACCGCGTGGTAGCCTTCGCCTCGACGTCCAAGATCACCTTCCCGGGCGCCGGCATCGGCTTTATCGGTGCGAGCCCCGCGGTCATCGCCGAGTTCTCCAAGCGCCTGAAGGCCGGCCTCATCAGCGCCGACAAGCTCAACCAGCTGCGTCACGTGCGCTTCCTTCCCACCATCGAGGCGGTCAAGGAGCACATGAAAAAGCATGCCGAGTTCCTGCGCCCGCGCTTTGAGGCCGTCGAGCGCAAGCTCACCGAGGGCTTGGGCGACACGGGCTGTGCCACCTGGACGCACCCCCGCGGTGGCTACTTTGTAAGCTTCGATGGTCCCGAGGGCTCGGCCCAGAAGGTCGCCGCGCTTTGCGCCGACCTGGGCGTCAAGCTCACGCCGGCCGGTGCTACCTGGCCCTATGGCAAGGACCCGCGCGACACCAACATCCGCATCGCGCCGAGCTATCCCACGGTCGAGGACCTGGAGGCCGCGCTCGATGTGCTGGTGCTGGCCGTTAAGCTTGTCGCTGCCGAGTTTGCGCGTGCCGAGCGCGCCTAACGCGCGGCTTCCCGTACTATCCGCACTTTCGATACGTAAAGGAGCGTATACATGGATTTGGGTATTTCCACCAACCCCACGCCAGAGCTCTACACTATTAAGGTAACCGGCGAGATCGATATCTCTAACGCCGATAGCCTGCGCAATGCCATCGACCTGGCGCTCGAGCAGCCCACTGAGGCTGTTGAGCTCGATTTTGCCCAGGTGAGCTACATCGATTCGACGGGCATTGGCGTGCTCGTGGGCGCCGCGCACCACGCGGTCGATCACGGCAAACGCTTTAGCTGCGCCAATGTGCAGCCCCCGGTGATGCGCGTGGTTCAGCTGTTGGGTGTCGACCAGGAGATTTCGATCACCGCTGC
Organism: uncultured Collinsella sp.; assembly: GCA_934621885.1. The sequence continues at coordinate 14,246 of CAKTUH010000012.1, read as the reverse complement.
ATAATCTCTGCCCCAAAAGGGTGTGCCGTTTGGCATATGTTTGTGATGCGCTCGGACGTTTTGGCGTCCGGGCGCTATACTTGACCGAATGAATAGACGAGTTCCGGCCGAATGGCGCGGTGCGGGCTCGACTCACATCGAGCCTTGGAGGTATGTGTGTTTGGTATTGGAGAGGGTGAGCTCGCGATCATCGTGGTCTTCGGCTTTTTGCTGTTTGGCCCGGATAAGCTCCCGCAGATGGGCCGCACGATCGGCCGTGCTATCCGTCAGTTCCGCGAGACGCAGGAAAAAATGACGGCTGTTGTTCAGTCCGAGATCATCGATCCGGTAAGCGAGGCCGCGTCGGCCCCGGTCAAGCCCAAGAAGGCTGCTGTCGATGACGATTCCGATGCGGACGAGGATGCTGCCGAGACGGCAGCGCCCGCCAAGAAGGAGACCTTTGCCGAGCGTCGCGCCCGTCTTGCTGCCGAGAAGGCCGCAAGCGAGGGTGCCGTTGAGGGCGAGAATGCTGCCGAGGAGACGGAGGCCGATGCCGCTGCCGGGTCCGCCGATGCCGCCGCCGAGTCCGCTTCCGCTGCAGAGTCGGAGCCCGAGCCCGAGCCGGCAGAGCCCACAACGGCCGATCTCTATGCCCGTCGTCCCCGCAAGCGCAAGGCCGTCGTCGACCAGCTCGCCCGCGAGCTCGAAGCCGAGGACGACGCCACTGCCGCCGACGCCCCGAAGGGAGGCGATGAGTAATGCCTATCGGACCTGCGCGCATGCCGCTCTTCGATCACCTGGGAGAGCTCCGTCGTCGCCTGACCATCGTGGTCGTGTCGGTGTTTGCCGCCGCTATCGTGCTGTATTTCGCCACGCCCGTGGTGCTCGACATTCTGAAAGACCCCATCCGCTCCTTTGTTCCGGACGGTAAGTTCTACATCACCACCACGCTCGGCGGCTTTGGCCTGCGCTTCTCGCTTGCCATCAAGATGGCCGTGGTCATGTGCACGCCCATGATCATCTGGCAGATCCTGGCGTTTTTCCTGCCGGCACTGCGCCCCAACGAGCGCAAGTGGGTCGTGCCCACGGTGCTCGCCTCGACGGTGCTGTTTTTCCTGGGTGCCATCTTCTGCTACTTCATCATTATCCCGGCAGGCTTTGAGTGGCTCATCAACGAGACCTCGGCCGTCGCTACGGCGTGGCCCAATCTGGAGGACTACGTCAACATGGAGCTGCTCTTTATGATCGGCTTTGGTGTGGCGTTTGAGCTGCCGCTCATCATCTTCTACCTGTCCGTCTTCCATTTCGTGTCCTACGCGGCTTTCCGCAGCGCCTGGCGTTACGTATACGTTGGCCTGCTCGTGGGTTCGGCTGTGATCACGCCCGACGGCTCGCCCGTCACCCTGGGCCTCATGTATGGCGCCCTGCTTTCGCTCTACGAGATTTCGCTCGCCATCGCCCGCGTGGTCATTACCGCGCGCGAGGGCAAGGAGGGCCTGTTCGTGAGCCGTCTGGACCTGTTCTCGGACGACGAGGACGATGAGGAGTAAATCGGTATGCACGAGGTTGGCATTGTCAACGGCATACTCGATACAGTGATTCGCGCGGCGCGTGGGGCGGGGGCCTCGCGCGCCGTTTTGGTAACGCTGCGTATCGGGGATATGACCGAGGTCGTGCGCGAGGCGCTCGACTTTGCGTGGGAGACGTTTCGCGACGAGGACCCGCTCACGCGCGGCTGCGAGCTTGCCGTGGAGGAGGTCCATCCACAAAGCGAGTGTCTGGACTGCGGCGAGGTTTTCGATCACGACCGTTTTCATTGCCGCTGTCCCCAATGTGGCGGCGCCAACGTGCGCCTGCTGCACGGTCGCGAGCTCGACATCGCCAGTATCGAAATCGAAACCCCCGACGATTAGCCCGCCAGCCACCTGGGAACGGGGTATAACTGTTAGAAGTTAAGGAGCGCCGAATATGGCCGAGAAAACGATTGATATCGCGTCGCCGATTCTGTCGCGCAATGAGCGCCTGGCAGATCAGTTGCGTCAGCGATTCGCAGAGACAAACACCTATGTGATCAACGTGCTGTCGAGCCCCGGCTCGGGCAAGACCACCACGATTCTGGGCACCAACGAGCGCCTGCGTGACAAGGCCGGCCTACGCTGTGCCGTCATCGAGGGCGATATCGCCTCGGATGTCGACGCCATCACCATGAAGGAAGCCGGCATGCCCGCCATCCAGATCAACACGGGCGGTCTGTGCCACCTCGAGGGCAACATGATCATGGAGGCTGTCGATGCGTTCGACCAGGCCGTCGGTCTGGAGAACATCGACGTCATCTTTATCGAAAACGTGGGTAACCTGGTCTGCCCGGTCGACTTTGACCTGGGCGAGAACCTGTCCATCATGATTCTCTCGGTGCCCGAGGGCGACGACAAGCCCATCAAGTATCCGGGCATCTTCCAGCACGCCGGCGCGCAGCTGCTCAACAAGGTCGACGTGGCCCCGGCTTTCGATTTTGACATGGATAGGTATACTAAGACACTCGATGACCTCAATCCGCAGGCGCCGCGGTTTGCCGTGAGCGCGCGCAAGGGCGAGGGCATGGATGCCTGGTGCGATTGGCTCATCGGGCAGATTGAGCAAGCAAGGGCGTAAGTCGGCCGCCATACGGGCGGGCGTAGCCGCAGAGATACGAGATAGGAGCCTCTTTTGAAGCTCATCATCGCCGAGAAAAACGACGCCGCGCGTCAGATCGCCGAGCGTCTGTCCACGGGCAAACCCAAAAAGGACAAGGTGTACAACACCGCCATCTACCGTTTTGAGTGGAAGGGCGAGGAGTGCGTGACTATCGGCCTTGCCGGTCACATCCTGGCGCCCGATTTTTGCGACAGCGTGCTGTTCGATAAAAAGCTGGGTTGGTATTCGGTGACCGAGGACGGCGAGATGCTGCCGGCCGATATGCCCGATGGCCTGGCCCGCCCGCCGTACGACACCAAGCGCAAGCCGTTCCTTGCCGATGGCATTTCCATCAAGGGCTGGAAGCTCGAGAGCCTGCCTTACCTCACCTGGGCGCCCGTCATTAAGCTACCGGCCGAGAAGGAGCTCATTCGTTCGCTCAAGAACCTCGCTAAAAAGTCCGACAGCGTCATCATCGCCACGGACTTCGATCGCGAGGGCGAGCTGATTGGTTCGGACGCCCTCAACAAGGTGCGTGAGGTTGCGCCCGACTTGCCGGTCGCCCGCGCCCAGTACTCTTCGTTTACCAAGGCCGAGATCACGCATGCCTTCGATAACCTCGTCTCGCTCGACCAGAACCTGGCCGACGCCGGCGAGAGCCGTCAGCACATCGACCTCATCTGGGGCGCGGTGCTCACGCGCTATCTGACGCTCGCCAAGTTCGGCGGCTTTGGCAACGTGCGCTCCGCCGGTCGCGTGCAGACGCCGACGCTCGCCCTGGTGGTCGAGCGCGAGCGCGAGCGCATGGCGTTTGTGCCCGAGGACTATTGGCAGATCCGCGGCATGGGTGCCGCGCAGGGTGCTGCCGAGGACGATCGCTTTAAGATTGCGCACAAGACGGCGCGCTTTACCGACAAAGACGCTGCCGAGACGGCGTACGGCCACGTCGACGGCGCCACGACGGCAACCGTCGCCGCGGTGACCAAACGCTCGCGCAAGCAACAGCCGCCCACCCCGTTTGCGACGACCTCGCTGCAGGCTGCCGCCGCGGCCGAGGGCATCTCGCCTGCGCGTACGATGCGCATCGCCGAGTCCCTCTATATGGCCGGCCTCATCAGCTACCCGCGTGTCGACAACACCGTGTACCCCGCGACGCTCGACCTGGGCGCCGTGGTGAGCGATCTGGCAAAGATCAACCCGGCGCTCGCGCCCGTGTGCAAAAAGGTGCTCGCCGGCCCCATGAAGCCCACCCGCGGCAAGGTCGAGACCACCGACCACCCGCCGATCTATCCCACAGGCGAGGGCGATCCGTCCACGCTCGACGGCGGCCAGCGCAAGCTTTACGACCTCATCGCCCGCCGCTTCCTGGCGACGCTCATGGGTCCCGCGACCATCGAGAACACCAAGCTCGAGCTCGATGTGAACGGCGAGCCGTTCGTGGCTTCGGGCGACGTGCTCGTGACCCCGGGCTTCCGCGAGGCCTATCCGTACGGCCTTAAGCGCGACGAGCAGATGCCGCCGCTGGAGCAGGGCGATACGGTCGACGTGTTCGACATTAAGCTCGAGGCCAAGCAGACCGAGCCGCCCGCGCGCTACAGCCAGGGCAAGCTCGTGCAGGAGATGGAAAAGCGCGGCCTGGGCACCAAGTCCACGCGCGCGAGCATCATCGAGCGCCTGTATGCCGTGCGCTACCTCAAAAACGATCCCGTGGAGCCGAGCCAGCTGGGTATCGCCATCATCGACGCGCTGACGCAGTTTGCCCCGCGCATCACGAGCCCCGATATGACCAGCGAGCTCGACGGCGACATGACTCGCGTCGAGCGCGGCGAGGACACCGAAGAGCATGTCGTGACGCACTCGCGTGCGCTGCTGGCCGGTGTGCTCGACGAGCTGCTCAAGCATACGCAGGAGCTCGGCGACGCCATCAGCGACGCCGTCACGGCTGATGCGCGCGTGGGCGCCTGCCCCAAGTGCGGCAAGGATCTGGTTATGAAGACGAGCGCCAAGACCCGCGGCAGCTTCATTGGCTGCATGGGCTGGCCCGACTGCGACGTGACCTATCCGGTGCCGAGCGGCGTCAAGGTGAGCCCGCTCGAGGGCGAGGCGGCCGTGTGCCCCGAGTGCGGCGCGCCGCGCATCAAGTGTCAGCCGTTCCGCCAGAAGGCCTTCGAGATCTGCGTGAACCCCACGTGTCCCACCAACTACGAGCCCGACCTTAAGGTGGGCGAGTGCAAGGTGTGCGCCGAGGCCGGACGCCATGGCGACCTGATCGCGCACAAGAGCGAAAAGAGCGGCAAGCGCTTTATCCGCTGCACCAACTACGACGACTGCGGCGTGAGCTATCCGCTGCCGGCGCGCGGCAAGCTCGAGGCGACGGGCGAGACCTGCCCCGAGTGCGGCGCCCCCATCGTGGTGGTCAACACGGCGCGCGGCCCGTGGCGCATCTGCGTCAACATGGACTGCCCGACCAAGGAAAAGAAGCCCGCCCGCGGCCGCAGGACTGCGACCAAGACGAGTACGGCCAAGAAGACTTCGACGGAGGCCAAGAAGACGACGGCTAAGAAAGCCACTGCCGCCAAGAAGACGACCGCGAAGAAGTCGACTGCCAAGAAAGCAGCCGCCGACAAGTAACGGCGCAGTCGAAACAATGCCCAAAAAACGAGCGAGGGTCCCATGATCCTCGCTCGTTTTTTATCCGGCAGTTAGGGACGTTCCTTTTCTGCCGGCAGTTTAGGAACGTCCCTAACTGCCGGCTCGGGAACGACAAAGCGCTAGTTCACCTCGACAGGCTTGGCACCGGGATAGCGCTCCTCAAAGTCTAGGCGGTACTTATTATCATTGGTGCCCGCCACGTTGTCGCGCGACAGCGGCGCCACGATCTCATTCTTGTGGTCCGCAGGCTTGGCGTATTTCAGGCTGATCTCCCAGGCATCACAGATTGCGTCAATGCGGTGATCCAGGTCGTCGTACAGGGCGATGATGTCCTTCCAGGAGCTGTAGTTCTTGGAGCTCGTCGGGACGTCCAGGTCCTCGACGATGTCGTAATACTGCTCGATGGTGTCCTCCGTGCGCTCGGCGACGTCGGCGAGATTTTGACGGGTGGTTCGATCCTCTTCCAGATAGCTGCCGTTGAAGTTCTGTGCGCAGGCGCGGACCTGGCTGTCGAGATCTTCGAGCAGGTCGTAGTATTCACTCAGCCGGCGGTAGAGGTTTTGCTCGGAGAGCGTCGCTTCGCCGTCATCCTCGTCGTCATCGTCATCATCGTCGTACAGGCTGTTGGGATCGCCGAAGGGCTTTAGGACATCGGCATCGTCATCGTGGTGCAGCTTGGTTACCTCGGCAGCCGTCTGCGTGGCGGCGTTGTCGAACGGCTTGATCACAAAGAAGATGACCAGGGCGATGATGATCGCCACCAGCACAACGATAACGGCGATGAGCGGCCCGGTGCCGCTCTTTTTGGGAGCGGGGGCCTGTAGCGAGGCGGGCGTATACGCGGAAGCCGGCTGCTGCTGGGGCGAGCCGCCCGCGACAGGGATGCGCTGCGTCGTTTCGACCGCCGCGGGGCCGGCGGCGGGGTCGGGGCGATAGACGAGAGGATCGTTTGATTTGGTTTGCGACGTATCGAGGGCGCCGGTCTGCTCAAAAGCGGGCTGGCTATCGCTCGCGGCTGCTTGCTCAACGGGTGCACCGCACGAGGTGCAGAACTTGGCATCATCTGCAAGAAGCTTGCCGCACGAGGCGCAATACCGAGACATTGCCACTCCTTTCGCCACATTTCAATGCAATACGACGATTATACCCAGCGCCCCAAAACTCCCCATCATAAGTTGCGGTGAAATAGGGAGTGTTTGGCGGCCTCAGGGCTGTAACCAGTCCCTATTTCACCGCAACTTAGGAGGCTACTAGGTGGGATTTGGGGCGCGCCGAGCACTGGGGTATCATGGCTTGGTTGCTATAACTCGCATTTACGCGCCTTGTAGGAAGGGGCTGCGCCCATGGCTTTTGAGCCCGCTCAACATAGCTTCATTACGCTCGAGGGCGTCGATGGCGCCGGCAAGTCCACGCAGGCGCGCCTGCTGGCCCGCGCGCTCGACTTTGCCGGCTATCAGGTCGTAACTCTGCGCGAGCCGGGCGGCACCGCCATCAGCGAAAAGATCCGCGCCCTGCTGCTCGACCCCGCCAACACGGCGATGGGCGATACCTGCGAGCTGCTGCTCTACGAGGCCGCGCGTGCCCAGCTGGTGCACGAGGTCATCGCGCCCGCCCTTGCGGCCGGCAAGGTGGTCCTGTGCGACCGCTTCTACGATTCCACGACCTGCTACCAGGCGTTTGCCGATGGCCTCGATCGCCAGATGGTACGCGACGCCAACAACCTGGCTGTCGCCGGTACGCATCCGGCGCTCACGCTCGTCTATCACATCACGCCCGAGCAGGCGGCGCTGCGCATGGCGGCCCGCGGTGCGGCCGATCGCATGGAGGCCAAGGGCATGGCCTTCCAGGAGCGTGTCTATCAGGGATTTTGTGCCATTGCTGCCGAGGAGCCAGACCGCGTAAAGCTCATCGACGCCGCTGCGTCGATCGCAGACGTCTTCGCGCAGACGGTCGAGCTGGTTCGTGCGCACGGCCTTGACATTCCCCAAGATGCTGTCGCCGCCGCGCTCGCCCAGGAGGCTGAGTAACATGGCCCCCGCTCAGGCAAGCCTGCTCGCCAAGCTCGACACCCAAGAGCGCGTGCGCGACTTTTTGACCAACGCTATCGCCAGCGGCCGCGCATCGCACGCCTACCTGTTCTTGGGCGCTCCCGGTGCCGGCAAGCTCGACGCCGCATGGGCGCTTGCCCAGGCATTCCTGTGCGAGCAGGACGGCTGCGGATCGTGCGACAGCTGTGTGCGCGTCGCGCGCCATACGCACCCCGACGTGCACTATTACACGCCCGAGAGCGCCACAGGCTACCTCATCGCCCAGACCCGCGAGCTCCTCGACGACGTGCCCCTCGCACCCATCCGCGCCAAGGCAAAGGTCTACATCATCGATCGCGCCGAGCAGCTGCGTGCCAACACCGCCAATGCGCTGCTCAAAACGCTTGAGGAGCCGCCCGAGGGCGTCATGTTCATCCTGCTGGGCACCTCGGCCGACGTAATGCTGCCCACCATTGTGAGCCGCTGCCAGTGCGTGCCGTTTCGGCTGGTATCGCCCGCCGTCGCCGCGCAGGCCGTGAGCCGCGCCACCGGCCAGGACCCCGCGCGCTGCCGCATGGCCGTCGCCGTGGCGGGAAGCCCCACGCGTGGTATCGAGTTCCTTAAGAGCGCCGAGCGTCAGGACGCCCGCCGTCAGATGGTCCGCGCCATCGACTCGCTCATCGCTGCCGACGAGGCCGATGTGCTCAGTCGCGCCAAGTCGCTCATCGTCGCCGTCAAGGCGCCGCTCGCCGAGGTCAAGTCCACGCAGGAAAAGGTGCTCGAGCAAAACGCCGACTACCTGTCGCGTGGAGCATTGAAGCAGCTTGAGGACCGCAACAAGCGCGAACTCAACGCGCGCGAGCGTTCGGGTATCATGGAAGCGCTGGCGAGCGCGCGGACGCTCATGCGCGACGTGCTGCTGACGCTTCAGGATGAGGCAGCCGACGTGGTGAACGAGGACGTGCGCGATACGATCGGTCGGCTTGCCGCCGCGACGAATGTTGCGGGTGCCACCCGGGCGCTCGAGGCAGTCGCGACCGCCGAGCGCAACATCGCCAGAAACGTTACTCCCCAGCTGGCCATCGAGGTCATGCTGTTCGATATCAGGAAGGCACTGAAATGCCGTTAGTCGTACCCGTTAAGTTTACCTACGCCTCGCGCGACCTGTGGTTCGACCCGCAGGACCTGGATATCCTCGAGGCCGATTATGCCATTTGTTCTACCGAGCGCGGAACCGAGATCGGCCTGGTCACGGCCGATCCCTTCGAGGTGCCGCTCGACGAGATCGGTCAGCCGCTCAAGCCCGTGCTGCGCGTGGCGAGCGACATCGACCTGCAGCTTGCCGATGACCTGGCCATCCAGGGTGACGAGGCCATGGTCGACTTCCGCCGCCTGGTCAAGGAGCTCGACCTCGAGATGAAGCCGGTCGGCGTCGAGTACCTGTTTGGCGGCGAGAAGGCCGTGTTCTACTTTGCGGCCGAGGAGCGCGTCGATTTTCGCCAGCTCGTCAAGGATCTGTCTTCGACGCTGCACATTCGCGTCGACATGCGCCAGATCGGCGTGCGCGACGAGACCCGCCTGGTGGGCGGCTATGCCCAGTGCGGCCAGGAGCTCTGCTGCACGCGCTTTGGCGGACAGTTTGAGCCGGTTTCGATCCGCATGGCAAAAGAGCAGGACCTGCCGCTCAATTCCTCCAAGATCAGCGGCGTCTGCGGCCGCCTGATGTGCTGTCTGCGCTACGAGTTCGAGGCGTACAAGGACTTTAAGAGCCGTGCGCCCAAAAAGAAGACGCTTATCGATACGCCGCTTGGCAAGGCGCGCATCCAGGAATACGACACCCCGCGTGAGCAGCTGGTGTTGCGCCTGGAGAACGGCAAAGTCTTTAAGGTCAACCTGGCCGATATGACCTGCTCCGAGGGCTGCAAAAAGAAGGCCGCCGAGCAGGGTTGCAACTGCCGTCCCGACTGCGTGACGCGCGATGTGCTCGAGCGCATCGAGTCGCCCGAGATGCGCCTGGCGCTTATGGAGCTCGACCGCGAGAACGGCGTCGACGTGGGCGATGGCCTGTCGAGCGCCGATCGCTTGGCGGGCACGTCGATGCCCAAGCGCCGTCGTCGCGATGCAGATGCCGATGCTCGCGCTGCTCAGAGCCAGGGCGAGGGCCGTGGCCGCGGTAAGGGTCGCGGTAAGGCCGAAGCGCCCGAGGCCGAGGAAGCCGCCGGTGGCCGTCGCCGTCGCAAGCGTGCGGGCTCGGGCGATGCTGGCGAGGCCGCGGCTGCAGGTAAGAATACCTCCCGCGAGCGCGAGGCTCATCAGCCCCAGCAGCAGAATCGCGGCGGTGGCATGAACCCCACGCGCCGTCGTCGTCGTCATTTGTCGAGCGAGGAGCGCGAGGACGCCTTCCGCGCAGCAGCCGCTCGCGAGGCCGGTGCCGCTCCCAAGGGCGGCTCGGGTTCCGATGCTCCTGCCGACAAGGGTGGCAAGCAGCGCAACGATGACGAGCGCGCTCCGCGTCCGCGCCGTCGCCATTCCTCGGGCACGCAGCAAAAGCCCTCGGTGCCTTCTGTGGCCGATCAAGTCTCGGATGGCGAGGTCAAGGTCACGCGTCGTCGTCCTGGAGACGGCGGAGGGGCGGCTGCCAAGGCCACGCGCGGCGCCGCTCGCGACGAACGCGAGTCGCGCGAAGATCATGGTGGCGAGGATTCGGCCGACCAGGGCCAGAAGCGCCGCCGCCGTCGTCGTTCCCGCAAGCCGCGTCAAGATGGTGGCGAGGGCTCGACCCAAAACTCGTCCGCACCGCAACCGCCTGCCGGCGAATAACGCCCGCGAGCGGATTTAACTTGTCCTGCCCCGAGTGCATCGGGGTATCATAGCGCTGAATCAACAACCCTCCCTGCGACCGAACGTAGGGAGGGTTGTGTCTTGAAGAGGCATTTGAATGTGTTGGGTCGCTTGCAAGGTGTTGGCGTCCTACCGTTTGCGGATGAATTACTACCGTTTGCCGAGCGCGCGGCACACGAAGCGCTTGAGGCGTTGTCGCCCACGCGATGCGCCGGTTGCGAGCGCGCCGGTGCGCTTATTTGCCAAGACTGTCTGTCGGCGTTTACGCTCATAGACCCGCGCCATAGCTGCACCCGATGCGGCGCCCCGTTTGGAGACCTGCTGTGTACCGAGTGCTCGGTCGAGGGCGCGTCCTCGGCAATGGCCGAGGCGCTCGATCGCTGCTTGGCGTGCGCCGTCTATGTGCACCCGCTGCCGCGCATCATTAAAGCGTACAAAGACGCGGGCGAGCGACGCCTGGCGTCGTATCTAGCGGAGCTGCTATACGACACCGCCTTACATGCCCAGGTCGCGGCACCCGAACGCTACGGCGGTGTGTTGTCCGGCGCCGATGCGGTGGTGTTTGTGCCCGCGACGGCGGCGGCGTTTCGGCGACGCGGCTTCGATCATATGGAAGCCATCGCGCGCCCATTTTGCGAGCTGTCGGGTGTTCCGTTGATCGACGCCCTCGTTAAATACGGCCATGGCGACCAGCGCGAACTCGGTCGTGAAGAACGCCGTGAACGCGCCCGAGGTATGTACGAGACCGTTGAGGACGTGCGCGGCCTCCGCCTGCTGCTCATCGATGACGTCATTACCACGGGCGCGACCATGGCCGCTGCGTCGGCGGAACTCAGGCGTGCCGGCGCTGCGGCCGTCGATGGCCTTGCTATCGCACGCGTTTGGTAGGGGTGGTTCAGATGGCAATAAAGATCGGGCAGCGCAGCAAGCCGACAAGCGAGCAGTTAGCGGCATCCGTAATCCTGACGGGCGCCTCGGCGCTGCGCATGATTCGAGCCGAGCGCCGGCAGATGGGCTACATCGGCTGGAAGGACCTCGAACCCGAGGAGGAACGCCGCGTACTGAGCGCGTCATCGCCCTCGACCGAGGATATCTATCTTCCCGACCTGGTACGGATCGGAGCTAAAAGCGGCGAGGTGCAAGAAGACCTGTGCCTGCTAGTGGGGTCTGCGGCACAGCGCCGTCGCATGCCTGGCGTGAGTTGGTCTGTCTGCTCCGCGGGGTTGCCGGCCGGCTCGATTTTAGAGGTGGAACCGGGGGTGTACAGCCTATCTTCCGAGGCCCTTTGCGTTGCCGTTGCGCGCGAGGTTGGCTGCATTCAGGCATTTGCCCTGGCCCAGGAGCTGTGCTCCAAGATTTCACTGAGCGACCGAGGTGAGTATCTGCCTCCCTATACGTCGCCTGTCGTGAACAGATTGGCAAAGGACAAGGACCAGCCTGCGGATGTGGGCTACTTTGAGGTCGAACCGGTGCTGACACCCGATCGCCTGGCAGAATACCTCGCAGCTTGCAAAGGGAGTGCAGCCAAACAGCTGCGGCGCCTGTGCCCCTATCTGTCGGAAAACCTGCGTTCACCCATGGAATGCATCATGCTCGCCCTGTTTTCGTTTCCGTTTTCCTATGGGGGATTTGCCTGCGGTCCTTTTAAGACCGATTACAAGATTGAGTTCAACGACCGTGCGCAGGCAATCTCGGGGATGCCGCATGCAGTTTGCGATGCGTATCAGGAAGCAGCCCGGTTTGACCTGGAATACAACGGTGAGTTGGGCCATTCCTCCCGGAGGGGACGTATCCATGATGAAAAACGCAACACGGGCTTGATTACTATGGGAATCGAGGTCGCGACGGTCAACAACGAGATGCTCTGCGACATGGAAGCAATGGAAGCACTCGCATGGCGTATCCATCAACGCATGGGCAAGCGGTATCGAAACCGTGTCGATGCTCGCAGGGGGAAACAAGAGGCATTGCTTAACACGCTGCGGGCGTGTTTTGGGCTTAAGCCAGCCTGATTTCACCTTGAATAGAGGGGGTTACTTATATGTGCTGGCCAAAAAATGGCAAATATGAGTACTGTCACTAAATCAGTAACAGCAAAATCAAGGAATTTTGGACTCGGAGTCGCCAAAAAGTAAGAAGATAATAAACAAATGTGGAATACCTAGACATCAAGTCGGCGGCAATGAGTGCAAAATCTGCCTGAGAGACCAAAATTGCCTGTCACTAAATTGGTAACAGTACTCATATTTGCCATTTTTTGGCCAAGGCATCCTAAAACAGGTGCTCCGGAGCTCCCCGCAGGGGAGCGACGGGCTTAATCCGGGCATGAATGGTCCGCTCCGACCTGCGAAATCTGTGCTCACGGTGCGAATGACGTCCCTAACCTTAAACTTTAGCTTGAACTTAGCTATAATGCGCTACGTTCCTGCCAGGCTGTGGTTGCGGACGGACGAAATGTCCATCCTAGTCCAAGACAGACGCGGTCAAAGGGATCCACGTAAGCGACCGCGTGCGCGCGGCGCGATCATGGCGCGTCCTAGATGTAAGCCGCACCGTCCGTTCTACTTTCTTTGGGGCAATACCGCCTCGCGGGCGAGCGGGCCAGTCGTGAAGGTGGCTACGGCCTCCCGAGCAAACACCCCGGTGCGCAAGTGTGGGGTCAAATACCAGGTCAGCTGGTGGGAACAACCCGATATTCCGCGCAACGCACGGATCGTATACGACACAGAAGGCAGGGTAGTGGACATGGTGAGGGGCAGCTTGATGCACGCGGCTCGGTTAGGTGCTGGGACCGCGGCGGTCATTGCCGTTTTGGGCCTGAGTGGATGCGCACTCAACCCGTTGTCCTCGCTCACGACGCCCACGATTGACCAGATCGAGCGCGAGACCGTCACCCCCACGGTGTCGGACGATGCCCTGGTCACGCCGGGAACTCTGACGGTCGCCCTCGATACGTCTGACGCCCCGCAGGCTATGCAGGACGCCGACGGAAACCTCACGGGCTATGCGGTCGATGCCGCCCGTGCCCTTGCATGCCGCATGGGCCTCAAGGTCGCCTTTGTCGATGCGTCCTCGGCTGATTCTGCACTCAGCGACAAGAAGGCCGACATCTTCGTTGGCGACATCAAGTCCACGGACGATGGCATCAGCTCGCTTGGCACCTGCCTGTACGACGCCGCCGCCGTGTTCGGAAAGACGAGCGACGGCGAGTCGCTGAGCGTCTCCACCGAAACGCTTAACACCGCCACCCTGGGCGTTCAGACTTCCTCCGCCTCGCAGGAGGCGCTCGCCAAGCAGAGCATCACGGCCAATCAAAAGACCTTCTCCAACATCAACGAGTGCTTTGAGGCGCTCGAGTCCGGCGAGGTCGACTACGTGATTTGCGACTCCACGGCCGGCGGCTACCTCGCACGCCTGATAAGCCAGATCTCTTACGTCGGCACGCTCGAGACGCCCTCGACGCTCGGCGTCGCAGGCCTCGCCGCCAACGACGAGCTGTGCCGCGCCGTGAGCGATGCCCTCGACGGTATCACGGTTGATGGCACGCTCGAGGCGGTCCACTCCGTCTGGTATGGCACGATGCCCTACGACCTCACCACCAAGACGGTCTCGGGCGCCGATGTGCAGTCGACCGACACCGGATCCAGCGAGTCGACGTCCTCCGATTCGAGCAGCGAGGGTACGTCCTCCGAAAGCAAGTCGTCCAGCCAGGAGGTCACCATCACCGACGACGACATTAACAAGCTCAACAGCTAGTTATTGCTAGGGGTGGTGTCTCCTATACGCTGGAAAGGACACCTCTTCACGGTTTCAACACGCAAAGCCGGGCTTCTCCACCAGGGGAGCCCGGCTTTTTCGTTTCCATAAAACCAGCAGGTCAAAGCCAATTTTCAGAATCAGAACCAAAGTCGCTGACGCCCTCCTATAGCGCACTTTGCCACGGAAAAGTGCGAGACTTCGGTATGCGGTATCAAGCAATCGTTATTCGGGTCTTTGGGAATCCGCGTGATTAAATGCACGGCAATGGGTACATAGCCAGTACAGTAAGTCCCCGAGGCAGATTGGAGCCACGTA
>CAKTUH010000011.1 GCA_934621885.1 uncultured Collinsella sp. | reverse complement strand
TCGCGCCGAGAGTACTGCGGGGCCAGCCCGTGGGAGGCCAGGGCGCCGCTGACCGGTGGACGGCACCGAGCCGTCATGTGACTTGAAGAAGGGGGAGGCCTCGCGGCCTCCCCCTTTTTTGCGTTAATTGAGCTTAATGACTCAAATACTCCAGTCGCTCTATTTGCTATTTAGCTATTGGGCCTTTACTTAAAGACAACGAATCGAATTACAAGGACAACCGCTATGATCGCAATAATCAATAGCAGGATTGTCAGTCGATGCTGCTTACGTCGTTTACTTGATGAAACAAAGATTGATTTTCCCTGTTTTGGCGTCTCGAGATAACGGGCCGAATGCGTCAAGGTTTGCTTGGGTCGAGGACCTCTCTGCTCTCGAGCTGCGGGCGCGTTCGTTGGCTCGGCATTGATTGCACTGTTCTTTGATAACGGTGCATCTTTCAGATATACGGGATCGCCCGATGCGACGCCCATATGCTTACGTCCCGTTTGGGCATCCTCGAGCGTTTGATATCGATTTCTCGTCACATACTTGGGCTCTGGATCATTAATGGGCTCTTGCGAGATGTGAGGGCGACGGAACCGTGGCGGCTGCGTGGAAGTATCTTCCCCCCGCGTCGGCATAAACATATTGTTCTGGTTTTGGTCGTCCATGATGCCCTTTAGTTCGTTACCAACAACGTGTACGCGCTCATTGTAAGCCCCTTGTTATTTGTAGCTGTGGACATACTCGTTATTTAAGCTCTGGTTCAAATAACCTTTACCTACCTAAAACCTGAGTCATACACACTTAGATATGCTTATATTACTGGACTCAAAAAACTTTATAGCCGATGTATATATGAGCACCGGGTGGGCATATATAAGAGCGTCAAAAGAAGTCCCAGTCACCTAGAAGATGACTCGGCAGTCCTATAAAGGAGTGGTAAACATGGCAAGCATGGTTCCTTATCGTTCGGTTTTTGGCGTTCGTCCCTCTGCGAGCTCGCTGTTCGATTTGTTTGATGATATGAGTGATCTGGCGAACAGCTCGATTGCCTCTAAGGCGTTTCCCGTTGACGTTGAGGACAAGGGCGACGGCTATGAGGTCAAGGCTTATCTGACCGGTGTTGCCAAGGACGATATCGATGTTGAGCTCAACGAGGGTCGTCTGTCCATTAGCGTGAATGTCGAGGAAGACCAGGAGAACGAGGGTAAGAACTTCCTGCAGAAGGAGTTCAGTTCGTACAGTGCGACGCGCGGCGTCTATCTGAAGGACGCTTCGAGCGAGGGTCTTTCGGCTAAGTACGCTGATGGCATCCTGACCGTTACGGTTCCCAAGATTGTCGAGAAGAAGAACGTCACGAAGATCTCCATCGACTAACGGCGACGCTGCTTCAATCGAGCGTTTAAATTGGGGGCTGGGAAGAAATTCCCAGCCCCTTTTTCTTGCGACGCGCTATTGAATGGTCATGGGGCGATATTGTCCTGCGGGGCGTATGGTGAGCTGCTGCGAGCCAGAATGTCTGGCCGCAGTGCTGCCGATCTCATCGTCAAGTGTTGCATCGAGCGCTCGGGCGTAACTTTTGACCGTCAGGCTCGGACGATTGTTGTCTTGGCTGATATGCATGGCGATGAGCTGCTCGGTGCGATCGGTGACGAGTTCGCGCGCCGCGTTGGCGGCTTGGTCGTTGGAGAGATGGCCTTTTGCAGATAGAATTCGCTCTTGGAGGAAGCGGGGGTAATCTCCCTGGCGCAACATGGCCACATCGTGGTTGCTCTCGAGTGCAAGAACTCGGCAGTCTTTAAGCGTGTCGATGGCATGACTTGATAGCTCTCCGGTGTCGGTGGCAAAGCCAATGGAATCATCGAGGGCATCGAATCGGTAGCCAACGGGGTTGATGACGTCGTGTGATGTCGAATAGGTTTGAATACGAACCCCGGCTATCTCGAGCACGTCGCCAGGATCGAATTCTTCAACGGGCACATGTGCAAGGCTTTCTTTGGATGCGAGCGTATTCCTGCTGGCAAAGAGGGGGCCGCGCCAGTGCTTGCACCAGACATCGAGACCCTTGATGTGATCGCTATGCTCATGAGTAACAAGAAGGGCCGAGACGCTGTCTGCCGAGAGCCCCAGTTCTGCCATGCGCTTCAATGTCTCGCGACGAGAAAGGCCGTCGTCGACCATGATGAGCCCCTGGGGGCCTTCGATGAGCGCGCAGTTGCCTTTTGAGCCGCTGCCGAGGATATGAAGGTGCAGACGAGACATAAGATTCCAAAGGATACAATGGGTGCGGTCGAATAGAGGAGGAAGCGAATGCCAACGGTATCTCAGCATTATGGACGCCACGCGGCGCCCAGGACGGGCGATGATGCTCAGACAAGACGGCAGGTGGCTGCTCCTGTGGTGCTCATGGTATCAGGTGGTGCGGACTCGACGGCGCTGCTCCTTATGGCTTGCACATCAAAGCTGGATATCTTGGATGGGCGTGGCGTCGCTCCTATTGCGCGCGAACGCTTGCATGTGCTGCACGTGAACCATCATCTACGCGGAGAGGCGTCCGATGGCGATGAGGCCTTCGTGCGCGACCTGTGCGCTCAATATGGCTTGCCGCTGTGTGTCGAGCATGCCTATTTTGACGACGAGTCGGGCAATATCGAGGCGGCTGCCCGCGAGGTGCGCTATGCCGCGGCGCGGAGGTATGTTCGCGACCTTTGTGCCCAGACGGGGGCGCCTCGAACGGCGGCGCGTATCTGCACCGCACATACCTCTTCGGATCGTGCGGAAACGTTTTTGATGAATGCCATTAAAGGGTCGGGGCCCGCGGGACTATCGAGCATCCCCCGCCGGAGGAATATCGTGGTGCGTCCCTTGCTCGACCTGACTCATGATGAGCTCGTGAGTTATTTGCAGGTACATGGACAGCCATGGCGAGAGGACGAGAGCAACGAGGACGTCTCGTACCTGCGCAATTACGTACGTCATCGCGTGATGCCGGTGGTGGCTCAGCGCAACGCGAACATATGCAAGACGATCGGCGCCGCCTGCGAGATCTTGGGTGACGAAGACGCGTTTCTGTCCCAGCTGTCGGCGCAGGCGTTTCGAAGCTGTTTGCGCAAGGAGGCGGCGGGTGCGCTGGTGCTTGATGCCCGGCGTCTTGCCGCGGCAGAGGCGGTGATCGCGCGGCGCATCGTACGATTGGCGATGAAGCGCATCGATCCCGATGCGCGCCCGGAGATGCGGCATGTGGAGCGTGTGCTTGCCTGCGTCGCCGCGGGTTCGGGCTCGGTAACGCTGCCGGCGGGAATTGATGCGCGCGTGGAGTTTGGCATGCTGGCGCTTAAGGCACCTGCGGCGCGTGAGGGGCTGGTTGCCGATTGGATTACCATTCCCGGTCGTTTGCCGCTTGGTGGGGGGCATGTACTGGTGGCAGAACCGATTGCCGTGGAGCCGGGGTGCGATATCGTGCATCGCGCCCGCGAGCTTGCGTCCGCCGGAGAAGTGGCGGCCTTGGTGGATGCGGCGGCCTTGGGGTTCGCTGACCGTGATAGCGAGCGAATGCTCGCCGGCTCACGCGGGGAGATTCCCGCCGAGGCACGTTCGGCGCGTCTGTGGGTTGACGGCCCCGCGCCGGGGGATGTGATGTGCCCGTTAGGTATGAGCGGCCGAAGCAAGAAGGTATCCGATCTGCTCAATGAGGCGCGTATACCTGTTTCTGAGCGTGCGAGCGTCCCCGTGGTAAGAACGGCTCCGGGAGGTTCCGTGGTATGGGTCGCAGGCGTTCGCGCGGACGAGCGTTTTAAATGCACGGCCGCAACGCGTGTGGCGTATCTGCTCCGCGTGGTCGATGCGGAATAGCGCCCTGCGCCAGCTATTCTGTGCGACGTTGACGCTATTCCCGCGCTGATGGCGCACGGGCTGGTAAATTTACCCCGTGCGCTGCTAGAATGTGTAGTTCGCGTCCATACGGCGGTGTGTGGACGATAAGCACAAGAAAGGGTTGTCATGGCTTCTCAACATCCGGATATCGAGAAGGTTCTGTTTACGCAGGAGGATATCGACGGTATCGTCTCTCGCCTAGGCGAGCAGATTACTCGCGACTACGCGGGTAAGGATCTGGTGCTGATTGCGGTCCTGCGCGGCGCCGTGGTCTTTATGGGCGACCTGATGCGCAAGATCGAGCTGCCGACCAACATCGATTTCATGGCTGTTTCGAGCTATGGCGACGGTGTGAAGTCCTCGGGTATCGTGCGTATCATTAAGGACCTGGATATCGACATCCGTGGTCGCGACGTGCTGATTGTCGAGGACATTCTGGACTCGGGCCTGACGCTCAAGTATCTGATGAAGAACCTCGAGAGCCGCAAGCCTGCTTCTCTGGAGGTCGCCGCCTTCCTGTGGAAGGACGTTGAGGACCGTACCTCGGCCGTCACGCCCAAGTATGTTGGAACCCATTGCCCCGATGCCTTTGTGGTGGGCTACGGCCTCGACTATGCCGAGCGCTACCGTAACCTTCCGTATCTGGGCATTTTGAAACCGGAGGTTTATTCGTAAGATGCCCGACGACCGTAACGATAACAATTCCCAGACTCCCCGGGAGCCTAAGATCCCGGGGATGCCCGGAGGCAAAAAGCCCACGCGTACGGGCTGGCTGTATTTTATTTTGGCTTGCGCGCTTCTGGGCTATGCCTTCTTTAACATGGGCTCCGGCTTTGCCAATTCCAGCAATACCGTAAAGCTCGCGACGAGCGAGATGGTCAACGCCATCAAGCAGGATCGCGTCGACGACTTGACGTATACGGTGGTGGACGGCAGCGTGACCGGTCATTACTGGAAGGCGAGCAAGGACAAGGGCGATACGAGCGAGCTCAAGAGCTTCTCCTCGACCTATGTCGGCTCCGATTCGCTTGCCGAGCTTATGGCGGAGCACCCCGATACCAAGTACATCGTCAACACCAATGACCCCGATTTTTGGGGCGACTTGGCGATGAGCGTGCTTCCGACGATCGCCCTGATCGCCATCATGTTCTACTTTATGCGCCAGATGATGGGTGCCAACAACAGGAACATGCAGTTTGGCAAGACCAACGCCAAGACCAACGAGGCCACGCGTCCCAAGGTCAAGTTTGAGGACGTTGCCGGTGTGGACGAGGCGGTCGAGGAACTCGAGGAGATCCGCGACTTTTTGAGCGACCCGGATCGCTATCGCAAGCTGGGCGCTAAGATTCCGCGCGGCGTGTTGCTGGTTGGCCCCCCGGGCACCGGTAAGACCCTGCTGGCCAAGGCCGTTGCCGGCGAGGCGGGCGTGCCGTTCTTTAGCATTTCGGGCTCCGACTTTGTCGAGATGTTCGTGGGCGTCGGCGCCAGCCGCGTGCGCGACCTCTTTAAGGAAGCCAAGTCCCAGGCCCCGTCGATCATCTTTATCGATGAGATCGACGCCGTGGGACGTCAGCGCGGAGCCGGCTTGGGCGGCGGTCATGACGAGCGCGAGCAGACGCTCAACCAGCTGCTGGTCGAGATGGACGGTTTTGAGGAGAGTGAGTCGGTCATCCTGATCGCTGCCACCAACCGCCCCGACATTCTGGATCCGGCGCTGCTGCGTCCCGGCCGATTTGACCGTCAGGTTACGGTCGACCGTCCGGACGTGAAGGGCCGCGAGCAGATCTTGCGCGTGCATGCCGAGAATAAGCCGATGGACGAGGACGTTAAGTTTGAGAAGCTCGCCCAGATGACCGTTGGCTTTACCGGCGCCGATTTGGCGAACCTGCTCAACGAGTCTGCGCTGTTGGCTGCCCGCCGTCATCGTTCCGTGATCTCGATGGACGAGGTCGAGGAATCGATGGAGCGCGTGATCGCCGGACCGCAGCGCAAGGGCCGCGTGATGACCGAGGCTGAGCGCACCACGATTGCCTACCACGAGAGCGGCCACGCCCTGGTTGGCCACATCTTGGAGCACTCCGATCCGGTCCACAAGATCTCAATCGTCAGCCGCGGCCAGGCCCTGGGCTATACGCTGCAGCTGCCGCAGGAGGACCACTTCCTCAAGACCAAGAACGAGATGCTCGATGAGCTTGCCGTGTTCTTGGGCGGCCGCGTTGCCGAGGAACTCATGTGCGACGACATCACGTCGGGCGCGAGCAACGACCTGGAGCGTGCAACCAAGATGGCGCGCGAGATGGTCACGCGCTTGGGTATGAGCGAGGAACTGGGTACCCAGGTCTTTGGCGAGGCGCAGCATCAGGTGTTCCTGGGCCGCGACTACGCCGATCACCAGGATTACTCCGAGGAGACGGCGCGTCGCATCGATATCGAGGTTCAGCGCATTATGCGTGAGGCCCATCGTCGTGCGGTCGAGATTCTTGATGCCCGTCGCGATCAGCTCGATCTGATGGCCAAGGTGCTGCTTGAGCGCGAGACCGTTGAAGGCGATGCCGTGAGTGCCCTGCTCGACAATGAGTGGGATTCTTACCTTGAGCGCGAGGGCGATATCCTGGCGGCCAAGGAGGAGCGCAACGCCAAGGCGGCCGGTATGCCGACCAAGAAGCGCACGCCTCGCATGAGCGAGGAGGAGCTGGCGGCAGATGCTGCGGCTTTTGCGCAGGCAGCTATGCAGGAGGATGCCGAAGCTGCATCCGATGATGCCGGCGATGACTGTGCCGTCGACGCAGGTGCCAACACCGACGCCGACAAATAGTCTTGGTAGCGAAAGCCTCCGCGGGGAAACCTGCGGAGGCTTTTTCTTTTGAGCGATATGGGGCCATCTGTTGATTGGGGACAGACTTAAATGAGTGTTTTCACGCATTTAAGTCTGTCCCCAATCAACATTGCTGCGGCACTTTGCCCGACTAAAGCGTACAATACCGCCTATGCGAAAGGGGAACAGATGATCAACGAAACCATGTATGCTCGCGGCGCGGAGAGTTCCATCATCCGCGAGATCTTTAGCTATGGCCTTGAGCGCAAGGCGCAGATCGGCGCGGAGAACGTGTTCGATTTCTCGCTGGGCAACCCGAGTGTTCCGGCGCCTGCAGCCGTTGCGGAGTCCATTAAGAAGGCGCTTGAGCTGCCGAGCGAGCAGCTGCACGGATACACGCCTGCACCGGGCCTGCCGCAGTGTCGCGCGGCTGTGGCCGACTCGCTCAACCGTCGCTTCGGCACGAGCTATGAGGGCAAGGATGTCTTTATGACCGTGGGTGCGGCGGCTTCGCTCACCTGCACGCTCAACGCCATCACCAATCCGGGCGATGAGGTCATCGTTATCGCGCCGTATTTTCCGGAGTATCGCGTGTGGATCGAGAAGGCCGGTTGCACGTGCGTCGAGGCGCTTGCCAACGAGGATACATTCCAGCTGAGCGTCGGCAACGTTCTTAAGGCTATTACCGACAAGACGGCAGCGGTCATTATCGACTCGCCCAACAACCCGACCGGCGCCGTGTATACGCGCGATACCTTGACGCGCCTGGCCAATGTCTTACGAGAGGTCAACGCCAAGCGCGATCCCGAGAACCCGATCATGCTGATCTCGGATGAGCCGTACCGCGAGATCGTCTATGGTGCCGAGGTGCCTTGGGTGCCCTCGATCTACGAGCACACTATCGTGTGCTACTCATATTCCAAGTCGCTTTCGCTTCCGGGTGAGCGTGTGGGCTGGATTTTGGTCCCCAACACGAATCCGCAGGCCGCCCGCTTGATGCCCGCCGTTGCCGGTGCTGCCCGTACGCTGGGCTTTGTGTGCGCACCGGCACTCTTCCAGCGCGTGATTATCGACTGCATCGACGAGCCGAGCGATGTTGAGGCCTATGCACGCAATCGTAGAGCACTTACCGATGCGCTGGCGGAGTACGGCTACACGTATGTTGAGCCTGATGGTGCGTTCTACCTATGGGTGAAGGCGCTGGAGCCCGATGCGAACGCCTTCTGCGAGCGCGCGAAGAAGTACGAGCTGCTCGCGGTGCCCTCGGATAGCTTTGGCATGCCGGGCTGGTTCCGCTTGGGCTATTGCGTGAGCCATGAGACGATCATCAACTCGCTGCCTGCGTGGAAGCAGTTGGCAGACGAGTATCGTCCAAAGTAAAGCGCTCTGCTTACAATGTTTTACGTGAAACGGGGTTTGGTGTTAAGCCGGACCCCGTTGTCTATGCCGTTGTGTGATTGGGATGAAGCGGTTTTACGACTGCCGAATGCTATGCGTACAATGAATATACGCGACGGCCATACTGGATAAGGAGACCCGATGCCCTACCTGCTTTCTTGTGATATCCATACCCATACGATGTTCTCTGCGCATGCGTATTCGACCATTGAGCAGAACATATACTGGGCGGCCGAGCGCGGCCTTCAGGTGCTCGGTTCCGCCGACCATCTGAGCTCGATGGTTACACCTTGCCCCAATGACCTGCGTAGTTTCCAGTTCTTTATCAACCAGGATATCTGGCCGCGCATTTGGAGCGGCGTGCTGTTGCTCCGCGGCGCTGAGGCCGATATCGTTTCGTTGGACGGCAGCCTGTTTGGCGAAGACATTCCCGTTTCGCTCGATATCGCCGGCGATGCGTACAGTCGCCAGCATTCGCTGTTCGATTTGGTGACGCGTAATTTGGATTATTTGGTGGCAAGCGTGCATAATCCGCAGTTTGCCGAGGGTGCGACGCTTGCCCAGACGACCGAGATGTACATCAATGCCCTGGAGCATCCCAAGGTGTTCATGTTGGGCCATGCGGGCCGTTCGGGCGTGCCCTTTGATGTCGATGAGGTGCTGCTGGCGGCTAAGGCCAAGCACAAGATCATCGAGATCAATAATCACAGTCTTGAGCATGGCACCGATACCGAGCATTGGGACGTATGCCGCAAGATCGCCGAGCGTTGCGCCGAGCTGGGTGTGGGCATTGGCGTTTCGACCGATGCGCACATTGGTATGGCGATCGGCAAGCTCGACCATGCCCGCAAGATGCTCGACGAGATCCACTTCCCGCTGGATCTGATTGTGACACGCGATCGTGACACGCTGCTGCGCGAGATGGCTGCCGCCGGTGTATGCGACCTGCGCAAGAGGATGTAGCGAAGTCTAATTCGTTACGAAAAAGGGGCGGTCCAGACGGGCCGCCCCTTTTCTTGTGTGCCGGTGGTTAGCGGCGCTCGAGGACCGCGACGGTTTCGGTGTGGTCGGTATGGGGGAACATGTCGACCGGCGTGATCTTGAGCAGCCGGTAGCCGCCGTCGAGGAGCTGGTGCAGGTCGCGCTCTTGGGTGATGGGGTTGCAGCTGATGTAGGTGATGCGGCGCGGCTTGAGTGCACAGGCGGCATCGAGGAACTCGGGCGTGGAGCCGGCACGCGGCGGGTCGATGGAGAGAACGTCGACGCGCTCGTTGTTGTCGGCGGCGTCCAGGATGTAGTCGGTCGCGTCGTCGGCCATAAACCATGCATTGCGGGTGAGGCCGTTGAGCTCGGCGTTGCGACGCGCGTCGGCGATGCCGGCGGGATTGCGCTCAACGCCGAGCAGCATAATGCCGGCGCCCTTGTCCTGGGCATCTTTTGCGGCGCACAGACCGATTGTGCCGCTGCCGCAGTAAGCGTCCATAAGCACGTCGCCCTGCTGCAGGTCCATGCCGTCAATAGCGAGCTGGTAGAGCAGCTCGGTCTGCTGCGGGTTGGTCTGGTAAAACGCGGTGGGGGAGATATCGAACTCGCAGCCGAGCAGCTGGTCGCGCATACACTCAGCGCCATGGACGATGCGGGTCTCCTCGCCCAGAATGGCGTTACCGGGACGGCCGTTGATATTTTGGGCAACGGTGACGATATGCGGATCGAGTGCGGCGACGGCCTCAAAGAACTCCTGCGCGCGAGGCAGGTCGCGCTGGGCGGTCACAAGGGTAACCATGATCTGGTCGGTACGCCAGCCACAGCGAACGACGGCATAGCGAAGCAGCCCCAGATGCTTGTCCTCGTTAAAGGCGGGAATATGCAGCCGCTCAGCTTCGCGAGCGATGCCATTAAGAATCTGACGAGCCCCGGGAGCCTCAACAGGACACTTGGGCACGGCAACAATCTTGTGCGTACCGCGCTCAAAGAAGCCACAGCGAACAGCACCCTCCTTACCAGGAGCAAAGGGAGTGGCGGCCTTATGACGGAACCCACGCGGCGCAGGATACTTACCCGGATCGCCAAGGGTAACACCCATACCGCGAATAGGATCGACGGCGATACCCTCGCGCTCACAAAGCGAGGCAAAAAGCTCCTCCATAGCAGCCTGCTTAGCAGCGAGCTGCTTTTTATAAGGACGATTAAGCGCCGTACATCCACCACAAGCCTTCATGATGGAACAAGGCGACTTGGGATCCACGGCCTTACGAGCAGGCTTAGCCGAGTCTTTATAAGAACGCTTAGAGCGAGCTTCGAAATCTTTGGTTCCAGCCTGACGAGCGCCAGAACGCTTGTCCTTTGCCTTGCCCTTGTTGGATTTACCCTTCGCATCCTTAGCCGACTTAGATTTCTTAGAAGATTTCGTCTCCTCCGACCCCTCAGCCGCCTGGATTAAAGCACGCCGAGCCTTACGCTCAGCACGAGATTCTGCCATGAATTAACCCCACTAATTTATAAATTGAAAGCCACAAGCATTGTACCGTGCCAACCCAACAGATGATATGCAAGCGGTTTATTGGTGTCAGTGATAAGTACAACGACGATTGCCCGGCACGGGCGGGGAGCGGCGCGTAATTAAGTTTATCGCGAGTTCCGCACGCAAAGGAAAGCACTTAATGTGCTTTCCGTCTTGCGCAGGACTGTAGAGCAGGAAACTTAATTACGCGCCGCTCCCCGCCCGTGCCGGGCAACCCCTCCCTTGTGCTCCATCACGCTAAAGTGTATGATTCTGAACGTTACATGACTCACTTTACCTAACTAAAGTGCTATCAAGGGGGATACCATGAATACCGATATGTCTCGTCGTCAGTTTGTTGGCCTAGCCGGTTCGCTTGCCACGGTGCTCGGCCTTGGTCTGGTCGGCTGCGGCGGCGGTGCCGATAAGGGCTCCGCTGCCGGTTCTGCCGCAGCCAAGGACGTGAAGGGCGCCGCGGAGTCCAAGAAGCTCGTGGTGGGCTTTGACAAGTCCTATCCTCCGTATGGTTTTGTGGGCGACGACGGTGAGTACACAGGCTTTGACCTCGACCTTGCTAAGGCCGTTGCCGACAAGCAGGGCTGGGACGTTGAGTATGAGGCCATCGACTGGGATGCCAAGGACACGCTGCTCAACTCGGGTGCCATCAACTGCATCTGGAACGGCTTTACCATGGAGGGTCGCGAGGACGACTACACGTTCTCCGATCCGTACATGCTCAACGAGCAGGTGCTCGTGGTCAAGAAGGACGCGGGTATCAAGAGCTGGGACGATCTT
Organism: uncultured Collinsella sp.; assembly: GCA_934621885.1. The sequence continues at coordinate 15,856 of CAKTUH010000011.1, read as the reverse complement.
GCTGGCAAGACCGTGATCACCCAGACCGATTCCGCCGCGCAGGACGTGCTCGAGGGCGACCAGAAGGATCTGGCTGCGACGTTTGCCACGCTCGACACCATCGGTGAGTACAACACAGCGTTTATGCAGCTCGAGAGCGGTGCGGTCGATGCCGTCGCCTGCGACCTCTCGATCGCTCAGTATCAGCTTGCCGCCAAGCCCGATGCCTATACGCAGCTTGACGAGCCGCTGTCCAGCGAGCACTACGCCGTCGGCTTTAAGAAGGGCGACACCAAGTCAGCGGACGCTGTGAACGAGTCGCTCAAGGCGCTCTATGAGGACGGCACGGTCAAGGACCTCTGCGACAAGTACGAGAGCTATGGTTTGTCTTTCGATAATTGGGTTTTGAAATAACCACAGCACCCAACCTTGCGGCTCCAACCCTCCTCGCGTACCAAAGTGCGCTTCGTCGGGCTTGTCGCTCGCAATCTTGGGCGCTGTGCCTATTTCAAATAAGATTCGCTGTTCCGTTGCTTCGAAAGAGAGCATAGGTTGTCTATCCAAGTCATGATGCAGATGCTTGGCCAGGGTTTCCTGGTCAGCCTGCAGCTATTTGTGCTGACACTGCTGGGGTCGATTCCGCTGGGGATTCCCGTGGCGTTTATGCGCATGAGTAAGATCGCGCCGCTTCGTTGGATCGCGCGCATCTACATTTCGGTCATGCGCGGCACGCCGCTGATGCTGCAGATGTTTGCCATCTACTTTGCCCCGTACTACGTCTTCGGCATTTCACTCACGCCCGATTCGAAGTGGACGGCGTGCGTCGTGGCGTTCATCATCAACTATGCCGGTTATTTTGCCGAGATCTATCGCTCGGGCCTGCAATCCATTCCGCGCGGTCAATACGAGGCCGCCGAGGTACTGGGCTATTCGCGCATGCAGACGTTTCTGTACATCGTGATGCCGCAGGTCGCCAAGCGCATTTTGCCGGCGATGGGCAACGAGATCATCACGCTGGTCAAGGACACGTCGCTGGCGTTCGCCATCGGCGTGGGCGAGATGTTCTCGACGGCCAAGGCACTGGTCGCCTCGCAGGTGAGCATGGTGCCGTTTGCGATCGCGGCGCTGATCTACTGGGTCTTTAACTTCGTAGTCGAGATGCTGCTGGGCGCTGCCGAGAAACGACTCGACTATTACCACGACTAGCCTATCCCGTTGTGCTTTTCAAACACATGGAGGTTCCTGTGTCCGGAACGGTTATGAATATAACGAACGCCCGTAAGGCGTTTGGCGGCAATGAGGTGCTCAAGGATATCTCGCTCGAGGTGAAGCGTGGCGAGGTCGTGGCGATTATCGGGCCTTCGGGCGGCGGTAAGTCTACGCTGCTGCGCTGTGCCACGCTGCTCGAGACGCTCGATGGCGGCTCGCTCTCGTTTGGCGACTTGGCGGTCGCGACGGACGCGGGCTCGGGCGCGGTCTATGCGAAGGGCGATGTGCCCAAGCAGGCGCGCTCGCGGTTTGGCCTGGTGTTCCAGAACTACAATCTGTTCCCGCACTATACCGTGATGAAAAACATCACCGACGCACCGATCCGCGTGCTCAAGCGCCCGCGCGAGCAAGCGGAGGCCCGTGCACACGAGCTGATTGCGCAGATGGGGCTTACGGGCAACGAGAACAAAGTGCCCTGCGAGCTTTCGGGCGGTCAGCAGCAGCGCGTGAGTATTGCCCGCGCCCTGGCGCTCGACCCGGAAATCTTGTTCTTTGACGAGCCAACCTCGGCACTCGACCCCGAGCTGACGGCCGAGGTGCTGCGTGTCATCAAGGACCTTGCTGCGCAGAATATGACGATGGTAATCGTGACGCACGCGATGCAGTTCGCCCGCGACGTTGCCGACCGCGTGGTCTTTATGGATGGCGGCCGCATTGTCGAGGAGGGTCCTGCCGAGCAGGTGATCGACCATCCGCGCGAACAGCGTACCCGTGAGTTCTTGAGCCGTATCGAGGGATAGGCTCAGGTATTTACTCAACTATTAATTGAGGCGAAACCGCCGCAGGTCTTTTGGTCTGCGGCGGTTTTTATTCGCATCGGTGGGGCCCAACAATCGCCTTCCATGCCCGCTTTCTCCTCTCGCCGCTCGTATCCATACGCGTGCCGAAAGGTATGCATGGACAGGCGGCTGCAAGGGTAGGATGGTGGCATAGGACATTTGGAGGGTGAGTCGGCTCGGTTGCCGACCATGCTGCTCCCGGGACGGCACCGACCGCGAACTCTCCCCGTTGGCGTCGCGCATCGCGCGCGGCCCTGCAAGGAGGTCATCATGGGTGCTCCCAAGACCGGCAACGTAAGGAACGTGGTGCTCGTAGGCCAAGGCGGGGTGGGCAAGACTTCACTCGCCGAAGCCATGCTCCACCTTTCCGGCAAGACCGCCCGTCTGGGCGGCCACGACGGCACCAAGCCCACGCTTGACTATGACCCCGAAGAGGTCAAGCGCGCGTTTTCCATCTCGACGACCATCGCGCCGATCGACTGGAAGGGCGCCCGCATCAACGTGCTCGATGCCCCGTGCTACCCCGATTTTATCGGCGACGCCTTCGCGGCGATGAGCGTCTGCGAGACGGCTCTGTTTGTGGTCGACGCCGAGGCTGGCCCGCAACCGACGACCGTCAAGCTTTGGTATGCGGCCGAGGACCTGCGCCTGGCGCGCGCGGTGTTCGTGAACCGCCTCTCGCGTCCCGAGGCCAGTTTTGCGACCACCATGGAGCTGCTGCAGGAGCGCTTCGGCACGCGTCTGGGCGCCGTGACCCTTCCCTGGGGCGAGGGCGAGGACTTTGACGGCATCATCGACCTGGTGCGCATGAAGGCGCGCCACTGCAACGGCGCCGAGGCTGTTGAGTCGGAGATTCCCGAGGAGTATCGTGCCCAGGCCGAGGAGGCCCACGACCATCTGTGCGAGCTGGTGGCCGAGGCCGACGACGAGCTGATGATGAAGTACCTGGAAGGCGAGGAGACGCTGACGCAGGAGGAGCTTGAGGGCTTGTTGTCCAAGGCGATCGCCGAGCGCATCTTTGTGCCGGTCTTTGCGGGCGATTGCATTAAGGAGCAGGGCGTCAACTCGCTGATGGACGACATCGCCACGTACTTCCCGGCGCCGACGGACTACGGCGAGATGCCGCTCATCGACGGCGATTCGCTCAAGATCTCGAGCGATGATGACCGCCCGGTGGCGTTTGTGTTTAAGACGCTGGCCGATCCGCAACAGGGTCGTATTAGCTTTATCAAGGTGCTGACGGGTACGCTTGAGCCGGGCCTTGAACTGATTAACGCTCGCACGCGCAAGAGCGATCGTCTGGCTCACCTGTATGTGATGTGCGGCCGCGACATGACCGAGGTCGGTCACGCCTACGCCGGCGATATCATCGTGGCGCCCAAACTGGCGGCCGAGACGGGCGATACGCTCTCCATTACCGGTAAGGTCGAGGCGGCGGCGTTCAAGTTCCCCAACTCGCAGTACCGCATTGCCATCGAGGCCGAGAACCGCGGCGACGAGGAGAAGCTCTACACGTTTATCGAGAAGGCATGCAAGGCCGACCCGACCATGAGCATCGACCGCGACGAGGAGACGGGCCAGACCATCATCTCGGCAGTAGGCGAGGCGCAGGTTTCGGTGCTGCTCAACCGCCTGGAGGACCGCACCAAGGTCGTGGCCAAGAGCGTGCCGATCCGCATTCCGTATCGCGAGACCATTCGCCGCACGGCGAGCGCCCAGGGCCGTCACAAGAAGCAGACCGGTGGTGCCGGTCAGTACGGCGACTGCTGGCTGCGCGTGGAGCCGCTTATTGGGCCCGACGGCACGAGCGACGGCTATGAGTTTGTTGACGAGGTCGTGGGCGGACGCATTCCGCGCTCGCTGATCCCTGCTGTGGACAAGGGCGTCCAGGAGACCATGAAGGACGGCATTATCGCCGGCTATCCGCTCACGGGCATTCGCGTCGCGGTGTACGACGGCTCGTATCACAGCGTCGACTCCAACGAGATGGCGTTCCGCGCGGCGGCTCGCATCGGCCTGCGCAAGGCGTGTGCCGATGCCGACCCGGTGGTGCTGGAGCCCATCGAGGAGATCACCGTGACCATTCCCGAGAGCTACGCCGGCGCCGTGATGGGCGACATCTCGGCCTCGCGCGGTCGCGTGACGGGCATGGAGACCGATGAGCGCGGCGACACCGTGGTCATCGCCCAGGCTCCGCTCGCCGAGCTGACGGATTACTCGACGCGCCTGCGCTCTATCACGCGCGGCACGGGCGACTTTACCATGAAGCCCGCTGGCTACGAGCAGGTGCCCTACGACGTTCAGGCCAAGCTGGTCGAGCGCTATGAGGAGGGCCGCGCTAAGTAACGTGCGGTTTTGCCTGCAACAGAGATGCCGATAGAAGGGCCGCCCTGGGTAATCCGGGGCGGCCTTATTTGATCCCTTGGGGACGGAGGAAAACGGATCATTCTTGGCTTTGGGATGATGCGGCGGCGTGGTCGGCTCTAATCCCCCGATGCCTGGTTGCGGCCGGTGGCGTAGTCGATCTGCACGTGCGGCTGCAGGTTGTAGCAGTACACGTGGAAGCACAGGGTCTTGCCATGGTCCTCGACCGATTGCGCCTCCAGACGAACGCCGCGGCTGACGAGTTCCTCCTCGTTGTACATGGGCGTGACGCGGTAGAGCACATGGTTGCCCGTATCGCGGATGTAGTCGAGGATCTGTTCCTCAAAAGGCAGCATGCCCGTCTCGTTGAGATAGCGTGTGCCGGTGAGCAAGTTTTTGCGATTGGCGTTTTCGCCGCAGAGCGACCAAGCGATGAGGTGGCAACGGTTGTAGAGGCTCTGGCCGGGGATGAAGCCATAGCGCTGCTGGTGCCAGCCGGCGGGATGAATGCGCGAGATGTCGCCGCGCTTACCTTGGCCGAGCGATTCGGGGCCTACGCAGGCGAGCGCCTTGCGGGTGCGACCCAGGCTATCGAGCTTGGAGAACTTTTTAAAGCAGCCTTCTTCGGTGGCGCGCTCATATTCGTCGAGCGTGAACGACGGCGTACCCAGTGGGTGCGTGCTATCGGCGCGAAGGGCGACGTAGGGGTTGCCGGCGTAATCGGGAATGCTGCTGAGGTATACGCCCCGGGCGCGGTTGAGGTCAGGGTTTTCGACCTCGTCGATGGGGGTGGCGGAGCTATCCGAGTCGATGTCACTGCCGGTGTCGGTTGTGGTGGCCTCGCCGCCATCGGAGTCCGCGGAGCTCGCCGTTCCCGATTCGAGTCGGGCGACCAGGTCCGCCTCGTCGTCGGTGCGGCTGGGACTCTCGTTTTGCTTCTCGGCTAGAGCTGCCGCCTGCTCATCGCTTTGCGGTGACAACAGCTTGGGCGCCCCGTCGAGCGATCCCGTAAACAGCGCAAACCCCAGCACCACGGCGGTGCCGATGGAAAGTACTTGCTTATAGGCGGACTTGCGCGACATGGAGGCTCCTGGCTAGACGGTTGGGAATCTACCAGTCTAGCAGGTGCCGTCGCAGGTCATTCGATCGAACAAATACTTAAGATTTGGGACAAACACTGATTACTTTGTCCCAAATAAAGTTGCGGTGGAATAGTTCCTGAGGGGGCCAGGGTAGTTAATTTGGGACGGGGCTTTTTTGACTACTTGAGCAACTGGGCTGGCAAAGCGGTCAAAACACCGTTCCGAAAAGACCGGGCTAGTGCTGCGCCATAAAAACGGTCTATCTACTACGCTTGACCCACACCGGCCGACCATAGCCGTGTTTTCCGAAAATCGGTAAGCTATCTACCTGCGGTTTTGTTTTTGCAAAATTCGACATGGTTGAGGGTTATCGGTTAAACGTAGTAGATAGGGCCATTTCGTGGCGAGCGGTCCGTTTTGAGGTTAAAAGCAACCGACTTCAAATGATCATTCTGGAAGTTGCGGTGGAAGAGTCCTTGAATTGCCGCAAAGGTCGGAAAACAGGAACTATTCCACCGCAAGTTAGGGGTGGTTGGGATACGCGAGTCCTAAAGAGCGGAGTCAAAGGTTAGGAGAGATCGCGCCTGTCTCTCTAAACGTCTCTCTAAAGCGGAAGTCGGTTAGAGAGATGTTTTCAGGCATTCTGCCAGCTGATTTGATATGTCTCTCTAAACGTCTCTCTAAAACAATACGCTTGTCTTTCTAAAGTTAGAGAGACGACCCGCGTTATTAGAGAGATAAGCTCCTCGCGACGTTTCCCCAGATAAAACCGACCAAAATAAACCTGTCCCTTTTTGGCAGGTTATAAGGCTTCTGTCTATGTAACGAAAGAACGATATGATATATACGTTATATACAAGTTTACGACGTGCAGTAGATTTGCGGCAATGCAAACCGATGAAGAGGTCGATATGATCAAGGCTGTTATTTTTGACATGGACGGAACGCTGATCGATACCGAACGTTTGGACATGAGGGCGTGGAAGGCGGGCGCTGCCGAGCTGGGAATCGCGATCGATGATGCGCTGACCCATCAGTTTATCGGCCGTTCGATGGCCGATGTCAAGGACATCCTAGAGGCGCATTACGGCAAGGGCGAAACCGTCGAGGCGCTCTATGCTCGCAACATTGAGCTTCACAACGAGATGGCCAAGACCGACTTGGAGCTTAAGGCCGGCGCTGCCGAGTGCATAGACGAGCTGCTGGCTGCGGGCTATCACGTGGGCCTTGCGACGTCGTCGCGCCGCGTTGCGGCCGAGCGCAACCTTAAGACGGTCGGCCTCTTTGACAAGTTTGAAACGGTGACCTTCGGCGAGGACGTCGCATACGGCAAGCCCGACCCCGAGATCTACCTGCTCGCCTGCGAGCGCGCGGGCTTTGCTCCCGAGGAATGCGCCGTGGTCGAGGATTCTCGCAACGGCTGCGTCTCGGGTATCGCGGCCGGCTGCCATGTCTTTGCCGTCCCCGATATCGTGCCGCTGCCGCAGGACGTTGTAGATGACTGCGAGGCGGTGCTCGATACGTTGTTCGATCTGACGGCGGCGGTCAAGGCCGTGCGCTAAAGGTATAGGTTACGCCGTTTTACAAACGGCGTAACTGCTTGGCGCTGCGCAGGCCCCGGGCACGGCAAGCTGACGTTCAACTTCACGGGCGCGACCAAAAGGTCAGCGCCCGCTTGTTTCACGTCACCTTGCCGCACCCGGGGCCTGCTCGCTCACTTATGCTCAACCTGAATTGATTGATTTGGGAATTATTTCACCGCAACTTATTGGGGCGTTGTTTATTGATTCATCGCGCCGTGGATGTAGGGGGTTACCTGGGGGGAGATGTCGCTGCAGCCTAGACTGCGCAGGGCGGATTCGATGGCGGCGGGCAGCGGGGTCTTGCCTTCGGCGTCGACCGGGGTTCCGCCGAGGGCGGCAATCTTGGCGACATCGGACGGGGCGGCCTCGATATGCATGCAACCGCCCACCAGGCGCGCGCGGACCTGCGACAGGTCAAGATCGTGCAGGTAATCCTCGCAGGCGCGAATCAAGTCGACCTTTTCGCGCGTAAGCTCCTCGCCCGTGGGGATGCGCGTGGCAAGGCAGGCGCCGGCGGGTAGGTTCCAAACGGGATAGCCCCATGCGCGCAGCAACTCACGCTCCTCGTCCTTGGTAAAGCCGACCTCCATAAGGGGCGAGCGCACGCCGAGTTCCTCGGCGGCACGCATGCCGGGGCGGTAGTCGCCGCGGTCGCTCGCGTTGCTGCCGTCGATGACGGTGGGGAAACCCAGTGACTTGGCGTGGTTGACGATGGCGGTGAAGCCGGCGCGCTTGCAGTGATAGCAGCGGTCGGCGTCGTTGCAGGCAACCTGCGGAAGCTGGAGCTGGTCAACCGAAAGATTGAGCACGGGAAGCTTAAAATGCGGGCCCTCATCGGCTTGTCCGTCAACAGATCGCTCAAACGAAGCCTGCTCGGGCGTGCCGATGAACGGCGTGGTGAGATGGACGAGAAGGGTGTTAGCGGGCATGATGCGGGAGCAAACGGCGGCCAAAAAGCTGCTGTCGACGCCGCCGGAAAAGCCGATGGCGACGCGTCCATATGCCAAAAGCAGCTGCTCGAGCGCTGCGAGTTTGTTCTGAAGCTCCTCTGCGGGTGCGGTGGTGTCTGAAAGCATGAAACGTTCCTTACAGTTAAAAGCTCGGACGAAACTATAATCCTACCGAGCCACTCGCCATAAGACTTCTATCTATGTAACGAAAGTGCAATATGTATATACGTTATATACAAGTTCGTAAAGTGCGGTAGAGTAGCGGCAATGCAAGCCGATGAGGGGGAACGAAATGATCAAGGCTGTCATTTTTGATATGGACGGAACGCTCGTGGACACCGAGCGCTTGGGTATTAAGGCGTGGAAAGCGGGTGCCGTTGAGCTGGGACTCGCGATCGATGAGGCGCTGATTCATCAGTTCATCGGTCGCACGCTGCCCGATGTCATGGGCATTCTCGAGAAACACTACGGCAGCCACGAAACTGCCGATGCCCTCTATGTTCGTCACAAAGTAATTCGCGACGAGATGGTCAAGACCGAGCTGGAGCTTAAGGCCGGCGCTGCCGAGTGCCTGGACGAGCTGCTGGCGGCGGGCTATCACGTGGGCCTCGCGACGTCGTCGCGCCACGTTACGGCCGAGCGTAACCTTAAGATGGTCGGCCTCTTTGACAAGTTTGAGACCGTGACCTGCGGTGAGGATGTTGTGCACGGCAAGCCCGATCCCGAGATGTATCTGCTCGCCTGCAAGCGCGCGGGTTTTGTTCCCGAGGAGTGCGCCGTGGTCGAGGACTCGCGCAACGGTTGTGTCTCGGGCATTACTGCCGGCTGCCATGTCTTTGCCGTGCCCGACATTGTGCCGCTTCCGCAGGATGTGGTGGATGGTTGCGATGCCGTGCTCGACACGCTGTTCGACCTGACGGCGGCGGTCAAGGCAGTGCGCTAGAGCCCCGTGCGCAACCTTTCTTCGTTCTAACGAACGTTGCGAATGCAAAAGAGTAAAGGGCCCGACAAGTACCTGCTTGTCGGGCCCTTTTTGTTTGGTCGAAGGCTTGATAACGTCGCTTTGCACGAAATGGGAAGTTAAATGCGCGCTAGTTTACACGAAATGGGAAGTTATGTACGCGTGGACATGGCTAGAGTACCCCGCTGTGCCAAAAGACTCGGCAAATAAGCGATTACAGGTACGCGCCGAGGTTAATGGCCGTGGCGTCGGTCTGGGTGTCTGCCTGGGTGCTGGCGCGCTCCAGCAGGAACGGGCGCACGAGTTCTTGGCGGTTGATGTTCTCGACGGCTGTGACCGCGGTGACGGCGCGCGCCGCGGATCCGATGCGGACGTGCTTGGTCTTTGCCGGGGCCTTGTTCTCGATTTGCTCCATGAGCAGCTGCACGCCCTTGCGGCCGATTTCGTAGCCCGGGGGTGCCACGGTGGTGAGCGGGACCGCTCCGCTCCAGGCGAGCGGGTTGCCGTCGCAGCCGGCTACGCGAACCTGCCCAGGGACGGAAATGCCCTTGTCGACCAGCGCCGAGATGACGCCCGAGGCCAGCACGTCGGTCAGGCCGACGACAAAATCGGGGCGCTCGTCGGCAGGACGCTCGGCAATTTGGGCGCCGATGCCGTAGCCGTCGGCAGCGGTATTCCATTCGCCGGCGTCGATAACTTCGATCTTAATGTCGGGACGCATCGCCAGTGCCTTGTGAATGCCAAGAACGCGCAGGGTGAGCTGCATAAATGCCGCTCGACCCACAACGACGATATGGTGTGCGCCGCGGGCGATGGCGAGCTCGGCGATAATGCGCCCCTGGGCCTCGTTGTCGGCAGCCACATAGTAGCCAGGCTCGGAGCAATGGATGTCCAGATGGACGATGGGCACGGGCATCTTAGTCATGGCCGGGTGCCAGTCGGGGGATGCCATGGGCTGAACCATGACACCCGACATCTGCGTGCCCATAAAGTAGCGCAGGTAATGATCCTCGAGAATATCGTCGTTATCGGCGTTGGCGATAAGTAGATCGTAGCCGTGCTTGCGGGCCTCGTTGTGGGCGCCGCTGGCGATCTGGAGCGAGAAGCCGTGATCGAGGCGGGGGAGGACCAGGCCAAAGGACTTGGTGGTGCCGCCGGCCAGCTGTCGGGCGCTTTGGTTGGGCAGGTAGCCCAGGCGATTGATGGTTTCGTTGATGAGCTTGAGGGTCTCGGGGCGTAGCTTTTCGGGATGGTTGAGCGCGTTGGAAACCGTGCCCAACGAAACCCCGGCTTCGCGCGCGACGTCGCTGATTTTAACCTTTGCCATAGCGGCCCCTTTGATGCGTTTCAAGTACAAGCCTGATTGTAGCATCGCCCGCCCCCGGGGTGTCAAAACCTGCCAATTAGGGACAGGTTTATTTTGGCAGGTTTTATCTGGGAAAACGCCGTTGCCGACTAAAACCATCACGAAGGGGACAGGCACCTTTGTGGTGGTTTTTGCTGTCCCGGCTTTCAATTGTCTCGATCTGTAACATCTGGACGGCAAAACCGGCTCTACGTGTTACAGATTGAGACAAAACGTCGAGGTCGGACGGAAAATCTCGATCTGTAACAGTAAGCCCGCTTTCGGAGCCCTGGATGTTACAGATTGAGACAAATCGCCGGAACGGGTCGCCGTCCAAACCACCACAAAGGTGCCTGTCCCCGTTGTGGTGGTTTGGACCGACTGGACGTGTGTGTATCGAGTGGTATCCAAGTTGAGATACCACTTCTGGTATATCAGCTTGCGGTTGCGTGAGTACAATACTCGAACGTTATACGTCTCAGCGCCCCCTGTGCGTGGACGTCTTGCAGTCACGCGAACGAAGGGATCTATCCTATGTGCGGAATCGTCGGCTACACCGGCTCTGATATTGCAAAGAACATCCTGGTCACAGGCCTTAAGCGCATGGAGTATCGCGGCTATGACTCCTCGGGCGTTGCGCTCGAGGTGGGCGAGGGTGCCGCGGCGCACCTCGACGTCATTCGCCGTGTGGGCAAGGTCGCGGGCCTGGAGAGCGAACTTTCCAACATTGACAGCGACGCTACCTGCGGCATCGGCCATACCCGTTGGGCCACCCACGGTAAGCCCTCCGTCGTCAACGCCCACCCTCATACCAGCTGTGACGGTCGCATCGCCATCGTCCACAACGGCATCATCGAGAACTTCGCCGAGCTGCGCGAGGAGCTGGAGGGCCGCGGTCACCACTTTAAGAGCGAGACCGATACCGAGGTCTTTGCGCATCTGATCGAAGAGGCCTATGTCGAGACGCACGACCTGATGGCCTCCGTGCGCGAGGCTTGCACCCACGTGGTAGGCGCCTACGGCTTGGCTGCCGTGTGCGCCGACGAGCCCGGTGTGATCGCCGTGGCCCGCAAGGACTCCCCGATCGTCGTCGGCGCGGGCGAGACCGGCGCCTATGTCGCCTCCGACGTGATCGCGCTTATCGACGCCACCCGCGACGTGGTGGTGCTCGAGGACGGCCAGTTCGCCAAACTTACGCCCGCGGGTGTCGAGTATACCGACGAGGCCGGCAACGTTATCGAGCCCAAGGTCACCCACATCGACTGGGATCTGGACATGGCCGAAAAGGGCGGCTACCCCGACTTTATGCTCAAGGAGATCCACGAGCAGCCGCGCGTCGTGCGCGATACGTTGGTCGGCCGTATGACGCCTGCCGGCGAGCTCGACATCGACGAGCTGGGCCTGTCCCTCGAGGAGCTCAACGACATCGACCGCGTCTACGTTATCGCCTGCGGCACGAGCTACCACGCCGGCCTCATTGCCAAGAACCTTATTGAGGGTTGGGCCCGCATCCCCACCGAGGTCGAGGCGGCCAGCGAGTTCCGCTATCGCAATCCCATCATCACGCCGACGACGCTCGTCGTTGCCGTGTCCCAGTCGGGCGAGACGGCCGATACCCTCGCCGCCATCCGCGACGCGCGCATCAAGGGCGCCAAGGTCTTCGGCATCACCAACGTGGTGGGCAGCCCCGTGGCGCGCGAGAGCGACGGCGTCATCTACACCAAGGCCAACAAGGAGATCGCGGTCGCCTCGACCAAGAGCTTCATTGGCCAGGTCGTGAGCCTGACGCTGCTGGCTCTGCTGCTGGCGCAGGTCAAGTACCGTCTGACCACCAAGCAGACGCGCATGATGTTCCGCGAGCTTTCCGATACGGCCGAGCAGATCCAGTGGATTTTGGACACGCAGACCGAGGCCGTGCACGAGGCCGCCCTGCTTTGCAAGGACGCGCAGTCGGCGCTGTTTGTGGGCCGCGGCATGGGCGCCGCCATCTCCTACGAGGGTGCACTCAAGCTCAAGGAGGTCAGCTACCTGCACGCCGAGGCATATGCTGCCGGCGAGATGAAGCACGGCCCCATCGCGCTGATTGATCCGGGCTTCCCCGTCATCGCCGTGGCCACCAAGAGTGCCACCTACGACAAAACCGTGTCTAACCTTATGGAGTGCAAGGCGCGCGGCGCCAAGGTCATCGTCGTTGCCACCGAGGGCGACGAGGAGATCAACAAGATCGCCGACTGCATCATCCGCGTGCCGGCCGTCCGCGACGTGTTCAGCCCCATCACGGCGAGCGTCCCGCTGCAGCTGCTCGCCCGCGAGGTCGCCATCTTGCGCGGCTGCGACGTCGACCAGCCTCGAAATCTGGCGAAAAGCGTAACCGTCGAGTAGTTGTTGTTCCGCCGTTCTAACAACTAAGGCCCGGCTCCGTGCGGAGGAGCCGGGCCTTAGTTGTGCGGTAAAACCACCACAAAGGTGCCTGTCCTCTTTGTGGGGGTTCGCCCCTCCTCGTGGGCGAGCTTTGTGAGATTTGGTTCCTCTCGGCTGGACCTGTTCTTGTCAGTCAAGGTACTTTTTTGTTGTGGGCAGACTTGTCCGTTGCCCCAAACGGCGAAAAGGAAGTATGTATCTCGGCAGTGGCGTTTGCCTGGCTGCGCATCTCGAATGTCTCTTTCACGCGCCGTTTTGCGTGTGGTCATAAGCGGGAAAAGAGCTCGTCTATTCATCTTTTCAGATACTTAATTTGAAAGCCGCTGAGTTTCAATACAAATCGTTAACTAATGACGTTATTTACATGTCGGAGAAAAACTCTTCAAAGGTAATCCCAAACCCTTCAATGATTTTCGTTAATGTGTCGACCCCAAAGTTTCGATTGCCCATTTCGATGTCGGCTAAATAGCTGCGGTTGAGATTAACCATGGTGGCAAAACGGCTTTGCGTGATGCCTTGGTTATGCCGGAGGGCTTTAATGCGTAGCCCAATTTTGTTTCTGATATCAGTCTTTTCCATTTGCCTAGCGTAGGGAGCATGCTAGACTCAGTTGTATGCTATCAGAAACATCTTGGGCTGATTTTATGGGCAAGAGGGGGTAAGCAAAATGAAATGGGAAGCTAACAAAATGAAATACTCCATTAGCATGTTTATACACATTGCGGGGTTATTATCAGTGTTGTACTTCGCCTTTCAGCTGAATATGGACTCCGATGCAAGAGAGCTATTTGCTACTGCGTTGTGGGCCGGCAATTCAACCCTTGATGCCGAAGCCCAAGGTATATGGGCTGTAATTAGCTATCTGATTTTCAATGGCTTGCCTATTGTGCTCCCCCTACTCCTAGTTGGCACTTGTTCGCTCTCGTATATCTGGTCTTACGCACAACTGTTGCTATTTATCATTCAATGGGTCTTTATTCTGGTCAGCAACGTTTCTGTGGAACCAGGAGCTATGTGCCGATATGCTGGCTGGTTTCTCTATATTCCCATAGGGATAGGGGAGCTTCTTCCAACATCCTTTGTTATGAATATTGTCAAACTAATAATCGTTTTGATTTTCTGGGGAATGGTAATGGCTGCCGCTGCGGATCCTGCTGGTTTCTTTGAAGGTGCTTCTTCGTCCTCTTCTAGTTCGGCCCATAGGTCTAGTAGTGGAGATATTCAAGATGACCTAGATCGTATTGAGCAAAGATCACAGCATAAGCAAGTCATGGATGAGTTGAACAGTATCCATACCGATGCTCTAAATGGCAGGTTCCGAAAATAGATTTTAGGCGGGGGAAGAGGACGAAATGTCCCCTTCCCTTATTCGTGCAATCATCTATCTTTGCCGACAGGAGGTGGCGGGGAGAGTGCCGGCGGTCGCTCGGCTCGCAGCGGGCAGTGTCTGATGGCTTGTGGCTGTGTACTGATGAAGATTATTTCTGAGCCTCGCCCTTCAAGCAAAGCGTATACGTATTACGAGCCGACGTTATCGGGATTGAGCGACGTCATATCTGCGACGTCGACCAGCCTCGTAACCTTGCCAAGAGCGTTACCGTGGAATAGCTGTTCTGCCGTTCTAACGACCAAGGCCCGGCTCCGCAATCAAAAGCGGAGCCGAGCCTTTTTGTGCGGAGAAACCACCACAAAGGTGCCTGTCCCCTTTGTGGTGGTTTTGGCAGGTTAGCGGAGCTTGCTGGTTTCGAAGTACTCGGGGAACTGGTCAAGGACCTCGGTTTGGTTACGGAACATCATGTGCAGGTGCTTGCTCACCAAAAAGCTCGCCTCGATGGGATCGCGACCGGCGATGGCACGGCGGATCTTCTTGTGCTCGTTTACGATGTCCTGATTGTCCAGAACCTGCGTGGCGGCGCGCAGCCAGCGGAAGCGCTCCAGGTCGGCGTTGGTTGCCTCGAGCCAAGACCACACGGTGCTGCGGCATGCAATGCTAAAAATCATGTGATGCATGAGGTTGTCACTCAAAAAGAAGCCGATGCGGTCATCCTCGGCCATGGCCTTTTCCTGCAGCGCGATGGCGCGGTCGAGCTGCTCGATGCCGGCCGACGTGGCGCGGGCGCAGCACTCCACAATCACCTGCTTTTCCAAGTGTTCGCGAATGTAGCAGGCGCTTTCGGCAAGGGTGAGGTTGATGGGTGAGACATAGGTGCCGCTCTGGGGCACGGTGCGCACCAGGCCTTCCTGCGCCAAGCGCACCAGCGCCTCACGCACGGGCGTGCGACCCATATCCAAGTCATCGCAAAGCTGTTTGACGCCGAGTTTTTCGCCCGGCTTGTAATCCAGGTAGACAATCTTGCGCCGAATGGTGTGATAGGACTGGTCCTGTAGGCTCGTTTCCTGCTCGCCGATGTGCATCGAATCTTCCATAGCGCCTCACTGCCGTTGTATCACACTCATATGTCAGTTGTTTATTATGCCGCGAATCAGCTCTCCGTGGTGGGTAATTCAATTACCCGATGGAAGCTTTTGCAGCGCTGTGCCCCGCTCGTTGCCGTATCATGAACCGTCGCAAAAAACAGACCGAAAGAAGGAATCCCGCATGCAACTTGCCAATACCGTTCGCGAGCGCTGGAAAGGCGTCCTGTTCTGCCTGATTATCGCTATCCCCGCAACACTGCTCGGCAAACAGCTCGAGGTTGTCGGCGGTCCGGTGTTTGCCATCCTCATCGGTATGGTCCTGGCGCTTGCCTTTCCCAAGGATCGTCGCGAACCGCTCGCTGCCGGCGTCACCTATACATCCAAAAAGATCCTGCAGTATGCGGTCATCCTGCTTGGCTTTGGTATGAACCTCTCACAGATTCTGTCCAAGGGTGCCCAGTCGCTGCCGATTATCGTGGCGACGATCTCGACCTCCCTCGTCATCGCCTTTGTGCTCTGCCGCGTCATGAAGGTGCCGAGCAAGATCGCGACGCTCGTGGGCGTTGGCTCGTCCATCTGCGGTGGTTCTGCCATTGCCGCGACCGCGCCCGTCATCGACGCCGATGACCGCGAAATCGCCCAGGCCATCTCGGTCATCTTCCTGTTTAACGTTATCGCGGCGCTCGTGTTTCCGACGCTCGGCGG
>CAKTUH010000010.1 GCA_934621885.1 uncultured Collinsella sp. | reverse complement strand
ACCATTGTCGGCCTGATCCGCGGTCTTTCATGCAGCAGGGGCTCTCAATGTTTTTATGTCCTGCTCATATCGTCTCTGCCGGCACCTAGGGACACTCCTTGTCGAGGCTTTGGTGCAAGCTTCCGTCCGCAGCGTTCCCTGCGCTACACTTAGTCGCATTGTGGCGCTGCTGCGCCGTGCCCGAACCAAGGGAGACCCTCATGAAGAACACTCAGCTGCTGCTGATCAACGACATGTGCGGCTATGGCAAGGTCGCGCTTTCCGCCATGCTGCCGGTGCTGTCGCACATGGGTTACCGTATCCATAACCTGCCGACGGCGCTCGTTTCCGATACGCTCAACTATCCCAAGTTCTACATCCACGACACCACGGAGTACGTGCGTCAGAGTCTTGCCATCTGGGAAGAACTCGGCTTTGAGTTCGACGCCATCTCGACCGGCTTTATCGTGACCGAGGAAGAGACGCGCATCATCTCGGACTTTTGCCACCGCCGTGCGCAAAAGGGCACCAAGGTGTTTGTCGACCCCATCATGGGCGACAACGGCAAGCTCTATGCGGGCGTGCCCGAGTCCACGATCGGTCTCATGAGGCATCTGCTCGAGTGCGCCGATTACGCGGTTCCCAACTACACCGAGGCGTGCCTGCTTGCCGATAGGCCTATTGCAGAGCAAATCACGCCCGACGAGGCCCGCGCCCTTGTGAACGCCGTGCGTGAGCTGGGCGCCAAGTCGGTGGTCATTACGAGCGCTGTAGTCAATGGCACGAACGCGGTTATCGGTTACGACCATGTGGCGGGGGAGTACTTCACGATTCCCTTTGAGCTCATTCCGGTCTATTTCCCGGGCACGGGTGACACGTTCTCGGCGGTACTCGTTGGCCGCGTTATGGCAGGCTGGAGTCTGCAGCGCGCGACGTCCGATGCCATGCGTGTGGTGGCTGAGCTTATCGAGCGCAATGCCGACCAAGAGGACAAGTCGGCTGGCCTTCCCATCGAGGCCTGCCTGGATGTGATTGACCATGAGTAATGCTGGCGAGGGCGGCGTCAAGCCTGCGGGCGAGGACAAGCCGCTCGGCGCCCCGCGCGGCAAGCGCCCACGTATTCGCATTAGCTGCGTGGACCAGCTGGGCACATGCCGCTGCCATCATGGGCACAAGCCGGGCGACGTTTTGACTTCGACCGCGATCGCGGCAAGATGTGCTCCATGGCCTGCCACGTGGGCTTTCCCTACATCGATATCCTGCGCTATGGCGGAACCGTGCCTGGTAACGAGCCCGGTACGGCAAAGTTCTGCTGCCCCGAGGTCGATACGCTGAACGTCTGGCTCGCCGAGATCGTCGACGAGTAATCGAGCGAGGATTTTCTCCCACCGAGATAATGAGCGTGGAAAATCTCCCGTTTAGAGCGCCGTTTCGCGCTCAAAGTGGGAGAAAATCCACGCTCGTCTTATGCCGATGGCGTGGCTCGTGCATCCGCGCCGCCCGAGCGCCTACAGCCGCTCGAGCATAGCCGTGCAGCCGGCAAGTACATCGCGGTACGTGGCATCGAAGTTGCCGGTGTACCACGGGTCGGCCACGTCGCCGGGGCGGTCGGTCCAATCGAGCAGGCGCGAGATCTTGCTGTCGGGGTCATCGCCACCGAAGATGCGACGCAGGCCACGCTCGTTCTCGGCATCCATATAGACAATGTGATCCCAGTTGCCATACTCTGCGCGACGCACCTGGCGGGCACGGTGCGCAACGACGGGAATCCCGACCTCGCGCAGTTTGGCAACGGTACCGTGGTGCGGCGGGTTGCCAAGCTCCTCAGTCGAGGTCGCCGCGGAATCGATGGTAAACTCCGCCTCGCGCCCGGCGCGGTGCACGAGTTCGGTAAACACCGACTCAGCCATCGTCGAGCGGCAGATATTGCCATGACAGACAAACAGTACGCGTTGCATAGGACGATACCTTTCATATAGAAGGCTGCTAAAGAGTCGAAGCCGGGCGCATGCAGAGTTTTATTTCTTGGCCAGTTTGAAATAGCGCTCAAATATCAATTCAAACACGTAATAAAACATCAGGCGACTGTCGAGATCCATGCTGCCCAGTCGGATTTCCTTTTGCACGGTGTAGATGGGGAAGTCGGCCAGCTTGGACAGCGAGTTGCGCGAAAAGCCGGTGAGCGTGACCACCTTGCAACCACGTGTCTTTGCTATTGAGGTGGCATCGATTGATACCTGCGTCTCACCGCTGACCGAAACGCTAAAGACAAGATCATTTTTGCCGAGCAATTCGGCGTAGTGCCTCATGACATGGCGTTCACTGAGCGTATCGGTGTTCTTGCCCATGATCTTGAGCTTCTCCGCCATTTCTAGGCATGGGTATTTAGAAAAGCCCGAGCAGAAGAACACGATATGTGAGGCATCCTGGATAAGGCTTACGACGGAATCGATGACCCGATCGTTAAGTAAGTCTTTGGTCTGTACGAGCTGGGTGTCGAGTGGAAGTGCCTCGATAGTGAATCGATTGCGGTCAAGTGAGGCAGAATACGATCGTTTGAGCTCTGTGAACCCCGAGAAGCCAAGTTTATGAGCAAGCCTGACGATTGTATTGGGAGCGACGAAGAACCGCTCGGCAACGCTCTTAAGCGTGACGTCGTCAACATCATCACGCAGCTCGATGATGTAGCGCATGATCTCGCTTTCGAGATCGTTGAGCTTGCTCTCGCCAGCTCGCACATGATCATAAAAAGATTCTTGATCTTTCATAAGATGTTTCAGCCCCTCGCACCTCGCCATACATATGGTACCGCTTTGTGTAGCCAGGTGAGAAATCGGCAACCGGCCACGATTGCCTATCGCTCCTGAACTGGGCAAACGTGCGTGTCCGTCTACACATATCTGTGTTGTGAGCGAAATCATGTGTCCCCGTTTCGCATTGGCCAACACGGGGGTTCGCAAATGATCTCAGGTCGCAAAATAGCAATCGAAACGAAGCAAGCCGAGGACAACCGCGGAGCCCAAGGTCTTCGAGAACACCGATCAGCCAACCCTGGAGGGACGGAACATGAAGGATAAGCTCAATATTGTGATCGTTGGCGGCGGCTCCACGTGGTGCCCCGGCATTCTTAAAGCTCTGACTAAGCACATGGATATTCTGCCGCTGAACCGCGTAATGCTCTATGACATCGATGCCGAGCGCCAGCGTCCAATCGGCGAGTTTGGCAAGATCCTCTTCGCCGAGGAGGAGCCCGGTGTGGAGTTTGGTTACACCACCGATAAGGACGAGGCATACACTGACGTCGACTTTGTGCTCTGCCAGATTCGTACCGGCGGCTACGAGATGCGTAGCAAGGACGAGAAGATTCCGCTGCATATGGGAATCATCGGTCAGGAAACGGTGGGCCCTGGCGGCATGGCTTACGGTATGCGCTCCATGCATGACATGGTTGAAATCGTCAACGACGTTCGCGCTCATAGCCCGGAGGCGTGGATTATCAACTACACCAACCCGGCTGCTATTGTGGCATATGGTCTCGAGCGCGTCCTGCCCGATGAGCATCGCGTCCTCAATATCTGCGACCAGCCTGTCAACCTCATGCGCTCTTACGGACGCCTGCTCGGTCGCGATATGAGCAAGACGGAGCCCGTGTACTTCGGCCTCAATCACTTCGGTTGGTTCAAGCACATCTACGATGAAGAGGGTCATGATCTCGTCCCGCAGATTAAGGAGTACACGGAGAAGAACGGCTTCCTTCCTGCCGATGCCGAGCAGCGTGATCAGTCCTGGCTTGATACCTACGCCATGGTCAAGGACATGCTCGAGGACTTCCCCGACTATCTGCCCAACACGTATCTGCAGTACTATCTGTATCCCGAGTACAAGGTCGCTCACCTCGACCCCGACTACACTCGCTCCGACGAGGTTATCAACGGTCGTGAGAAGCGCGTGTTCGCCGAGTGTGAGCGCGTGGCGCAAGTCGGTACTGCCAAGGGGTCCTCGGTTGTGCAGAACGATGCTCACGGAGATATGATTGTCGAAATCACTTCCGCCATCTACCGCAACACCAACAAGACCTTCATTGTCATCGTGCCCAACAACGGCATTATCGAGGGCATGCCCGATGACGCCATGGTCGAGGTCGCGGCAAGCGTGGGCGCCAATGGCCCGCAGCCCTATGCTGTTGGCAAGATCGGTACCTTCTATCGCGGCCTTATGGAGAACCAGTACGCCTATGAGCGCCTGACCGTTGAGGCTTGGATGGAGGGTTCCTACGAGAAGGCTCTGCAGGCACTCACGCTTAATCGTCTGGTCGGTGACGCAAAGAAGGCTCGCAAAGTGCTCGACAAGCTCATCGAGGCCAATAAGGATTACTGGCCGGAGCTTAAGTAGCTAGTTCCATAGCGCTTGATAACTGTTATGGGGCGTGTGGGCTGTAGAGCTGCACGCCCCGTTTCTTTAAGAGGGGTATCCCATGAACAAAGATGAGCTGCTGGCAAAGTTCCAGCGCCTGGGCAAAGTCCTCATGACGCCTGTCTTGATCCTGCCAATCGCCGGCATCCTTCAGGGCTTTGGCAATGCCTTTACCAGCCCCACCCTTACGGCAGCTGTTCCCTGGCTTGCTGCTCCGGGCTTTGCGATTTTCTTTTCGATTCTCAAGGCCGCTGCCGGCATCGTTATGAACAACATCCCGGTTATCTTCTCGATTTGTCTCGCCTATGGCTTCGCCAAGTCCGAGAAGGCTACCGCGGCGCTTTGTGGCTTTTTGGGCTACATGTGCATGAATTCCGTGATGGGCACGTTCCTTACGGCGACTGGCGTTATCGATCCCGCGAATCTTACGACGGGCCAGAGCACGATTCTCGGTATCACCACGCTCGACACTGGCGTTATCGGCGGTCTTCTGGTGGGCGCAATTGTTGCATGGCTGCATAATCGCTATTACAAGATTGAACTGCCTGCCGTGTTCTCCATCTTCAACGGTACGCGCTTTATCCCGGCGGTGACGCTGCTCTCATGCAGCATCCTCGCATTGGTCATGTCCTTTGTTTTCCCGTTTATTCAGAACGCTCTCGGTGCGCTGTCCGAGTTCATCAAGACTACGGGTGCCTTTGGAGCATTTGTCTATGGCGCCGGCGAGCGCATGCTCCTGCCTTTTGGCCTGCATCACTTTGTCTATTTGCCGTTCTTCTTCACGTCGCTCGGTGGCGTCGAGACCATCGACGGCCAGACTGTTCAGGGCGCTATCAATATCTACAACGCGATCCTGGGCTCTCCCAGCACGCCGTTTAACATCGAGGTCAGCCGTTTTGTCATGAACGGCAAGGTTATCTTCGCCATGTTCGGCCTGCCCGGCGCTGCACTCGCCTTCTACAAGACGGCGCTTCCCAAGAACAAGAAGAAGACCGCAGCGCTCATGATCGCCATCGTGGTGCCTTGCATCCTCTCCGGCATTACCGAGCCGCTCGAGTACTCCTTCCTGTTTATCGCGCCCATCCTCTACGTGTTCCACGCTCTCATGGCTGGTCTTGCCTATGCGCTGACCTATATCCTGCAGTTCAACGTGGCCGGTTCCGCGTCCTTCGGCGGCCCGCTCTTGTCGTTGATCTTTAACGGCATTATGGGTGCAGCCAAAGGCTCCAACTGGCAGGTTATCCTGTTCCTCGGCCCCATCTACTTCGTGGTGTACTACTTCGTCTTCAAGTTCATCATTCTTAAGAAGGACCTTAAGACCCCCGGCCGCGAGGAAGAGTCCGACGATGAGGCCGCAAAGGCTCCCAAGACTGTGATCAGCGATCTCATTCCCGCCATCGTTGAGGCAGTGGGCGGCGACAACAATATTAAGTCTGTCGAGGCCTGCTTCACCCGTCTGCGCATCCAGCTCAATGACTGTGACAAGGTGGTTGACGACGCCGAGTTTACCGAAAAGCTTGAAGCGCGTGGCATCGTGCATGTTAACGGCGGCGTGCAGATTGTCTACGGCAACATGGCTTCTAACTACGCGACTCAGATGCGCGAGCTACTGGGTATGGAGTAGACACCCCGCATACCTATAGAATCCGGTATAAAAGGCGGTGGCAGACAATGCGTCTGCCACCGCCTTTGAGTTTTTGCAAAGCTCCCTATGGCGTAAATACTGGCAGATGGAATCTCTTGGATTGCCTGTATGTCCACATTTTTGAGGTGCTTTAGCCCTAGCGACAAATGTTCCCGTGGCAGATAAAAAGAATGCGTTGCACAGGGTCTCCTTTCTATGCGGTCGCGCAGGGCTTACAGACTGCTCTTGAGGCAGTTTGCTCCGATAAAACCCGCTGCGTACAAGGGGAGGTGGCGCAGCTCGCGCCCGTCATCGGTTTCGCCGCGGGCAAAATTGTTCTCGGACAAAATGTAGGCATATGGCGATCGGGCTTTGTCCATAAACGACCCGAGGGTTCTCGCGCGCACGTTGCGTGCGGACTTTACCTCGACGGGAACGATTTCCATACGGTCGGTCTGAAGTAGGAAATCGAGCTCGCCGCTCGTCTTCCAAGAAGACGGCGGCATCCAATAGTACGTTTGCAAACCATTGCTCGAAAATGCCTGCATGACCGAGTTTTCCGCCAGGGCACCTCGAAAGTCGGAAGACAGCGCAACGGTGGAATCCTCTTTGAGGTCGAGCCAGAGCCGCGGGTTGATACCGAGTTTGTAGAACATGAGGCCCGTATCGAGAAGATAGACCTTAAAGAAGCTTCCGTCTTCGTCGTCGAAAGGGACGAGGGGAGGTTCGATGCCTTCGGTCAGGTTGTTGACCGATATAATGCCGGCGCCTTCGAGCCAGTCGAGCGGTTCGATAAGCTTGGCGCGGCGGCCTCCACGTTCGACCTCGGAATATTTGAATTTTTTGGTCGAGGACCGTAGCAGTTGGGCGGGAATGGAGCGCCAGACCTTGCGCGCCGCCACGCCACTGATTCCGTTTTCGGGGTCGGTCATATCGGCGGTATAGGTCTCGTCGATTTCGCGTTGCTCGATGCGTGCGTCTTCGATGGATAACGTCTTGCGATATGCGCTGACGGCGGCGGGCATGCCGCCCACGATCTGGTATCGATGAAACAGGTTGAGTGCCGCTTGGTGCGCGGCATAGGTCTCGAGCGTGCTGGCGTGGGTGCGTATGGCATCGGCCACCTGCTCCTCATCGAGTGCCCAGAGAAACTCCTCGAACGACATGGGGTGCATGGTCTCTTGACGAACGCCGCTGGGAAAAGGCAACTTGCGCTTGCGCGTGGCGACGCCGAGCTGGCTGCCGGTTGCACATATGCGCCAACCCGAACCCGAGAAAAAGCGAAGCGAGTTGAGCGCCCGCTCGCAGAGCTGCACTTCATCGAACAGGATGAAGGCGGTTTCCTTGCGAATGGGGGTGCGCTTATAGTCTGAAATCCGCGCCACGATAGTGTCAACATCGTCGGTGGGACAGTCGAACAGCGGGGCGATCAGTTCCAGGTCGGTCTGAAAATCGAGTTTGACAAACGCATCGCCGGCGATTCGTCTGCCGATTTCCTCGGCGGCGTACGTTTTGCCTACGCGTCGCGCACCACGGATGAGGAGAGGGCGCGAGGCGTCCTTTGCCGCCCATGATTCGATGACGGATTCGATTGATCTGCGCATGGGGCCGCCTTTCCGATTTCGTGTACTTCAGATACATAGTTTAGTACGATTTCGTGTACTTGAAATACACGAAATCGTAGAAAAGCGTGTATCTGAAATACACGAAATTAAACTGCTGGAGGTTCAAGTGGATGAGCACTGCTCATGTCGGGCGGGTTCCACCGACCGTTCGCCACTCTGAGCTGTGCCTGCGCCCGTTCCCGGTTCCGCCCCTATGCCTGCGTCGAGGGCTGTGCTGCGTGGCGGCGGCGCTCCCATCGGGCGAGCTTGATCGTCACCAGGGTGAGCACCCAGGCCACGAGCGAGAACGCGGCGCCAACGGCGCCCACGTAGGCAATGCCAACGCTGCTTACCACGGCGCCGCCCACCGCGGTGCCAAACGAGATGCCGACGTTAAACGCCATGGGCTCAACCGAACTCGCGAGCACCATCGACTTGGGATGGCGGCTGCGTGCCACGTCCATAAAGTGCGTGATACACGACACCGAGAACAGGTACATGAGCAGCGCCAAGCTAAAGACAAAGACCAGCGCGAGCGGCATGGTGCCGCCCACGGCAAACAGCCCGAGCAGCGCCGCAGCCTGCAGCACAAACGTCACAAGTAGCGCCTTCATGCCAAAGCGCGCATCGATCCATCCGCCCAGGATGTTCGAGATCAGGCAGAACACGCCATAGGCCATGAGCGTGGTGCTGGCTTCTACCGTGCCCATACCCAACACCCGCTCCAGATAGGGCGTCACGTAGCCGTAGAACACATAGACCGACCCCACACCAAACAAAAAGATGAGCATACCGGTGATGATGCTCGGCTCGCGCAGCAGACCCGCCTGCTCGCGAAAGGTGGCAGGCTCGTCGGTTTGCCCAGCGCGCGGCATAAACGCCACGAGTGCGGTGCAGATCAAAACGGCAAAGGTCAGCGTGCCGTACATGGCCACGTGCCAGTCGAGCGTGTCGGCCACAAACTTGCCGATCGAAGTGACAAAGACCATTGCCACGGAAAAAGCACCATATACCACCGAGATGGCAAGCGAAGTTTGCTGCGGGGACAGCAGCTCTGGGATGTACGTCACGCCCACGGCGAGCAGTGCGCCCGAGACGGAGCCAAGGACAATGCGCGAGATAAACAGCACCTGGAAGTTGGGCGCCAACGCCATGACCAGGTTGCCGAGCACAAAGACGATGCTGTAGCACACGAGCAGCTGGTAACGACGGAAGCGCCCCGTGCTGAGCGCAAGCACCGGCGTCGCGATGGCGTAAACGAGTGCAAACACGCTGATGAGCTGGCCTGCAGTGGCAAGTGATATGCCGAGTTCCGTCGCCAAGTCACTTTCGATGCCGATGACCACGAACTCGGAGCAGCCGAGCGAGAATCCCAACAGCACGAGCAGCGCCAGGCAAAGCTTGGTGCGCGCGGGGGAGGGCGCGGTGGCGGTTGACTTACTTTTAGACGTGGTTGCGGCGGTCAAGGTTGTCACTCCAATGTCGCATGAATAGGCGGGATTCATCCCTGCAACTCTAACAGAATGTGTCGGGTGCCTGCCCCCTTTGTCGCAGGCTGCGCTTGCCTGTATAGTCGCAATACAGGCGAAGATGGTCTCAGGTACATCGCGGGCGACAGGAGATCCCATGGGTATGCACACGACAAAGGTTGCAGTGGGCGAGGGCAAGTTTGTGCTCGAGGCCCAGTTGACGGTGACGCCGCGAGGCATGGCGGTGTACGCCTGCTCGCCGGAGTTCGCGCACCTGGGCGCCACGGCGCAGGCCATCCCGCGCCCCGAGCCCGGCCGTACGGCGACGGTGAGCATCCTGGCCGTTCCGTGTCATCGAGACGAGATCCCGGCGCACGATATCGCGGCGGCGCTGGCCACGCGCTTTGGCGTGCCGGTCGTTGCAAGTACGGGTTTTCATGTTGAACAGGCGAGCGGGGACGACCTGCAGCGCGTGCTCGACACCACCAAAGAGCTCATCGCCGCGCTCGAGGAGGCCGCAGCCCGTATTCTGCGTGCCGGCTGGGATGAGGGCGGCGCAGGCGCCGAGGTCGTGGCGGTCGATGCTGCGACCGGCGAGGCGCTCGGCCACGTCGACCGCATCGAGGCCCATGCCGGCGAGGGCATCCTGCATCAGGCATTTCTGACGCTTTTAGTCGAGGGCCGGGGCGAAGACACGCGTCTGCTGCTCTGTCGCCGTAGTCCGCTCAAGCGCCTGTGGGGCGGGGTGCTGGCCGATAGCTGCGCCGGCCATCCGCTCCCCGGGGAAGACGTCGCGGCCGCCACGGCGCGTCGCATCAACGAAGAGCTTGGCATTACGCGCGAGCCCGATCAGCTCAAGCACCTCGGACACGTGGTGTACCGCGAGGACCACGGCGACGGCCGCTGTGAGTGCGAATGGTGCGAGGTGTTCGCAGCCCATGTTGAGCCGGGCGAGCTGCATATCAACCAAGAGGAGATCTCGGAAGTGCGCCGCGTGGCGCCCTCCGAGCTCAAAGGCTACCTGCAGGGTCACCCCGAGCAGCTGGCCCCCTGGCTCCGCGAGGCCCTCAGCGACCAAACCATCCGCGCGGCCCTCGCTATGTGATCACTGCCAAATCGTCCCAACATTCGATGAAAATCTCGAAATCGAGGAAAAGCGTCGAATGTTGGGACGGTTTTCGTGTCCGGCGCGGGCGAGCTCCGGTGCTGTTTGGGGGTATAAGGCTGGCAAGTGTTTATTTGCGAGGCTTAAGGGGCGCCCCGTATGGATATCGATAACTTTGAATGGTGGTATAGCGAGGGCGAGGCTCCGGACGAGGAGTGGGACGAGCCCGCGCCGCGTGACATGTCGAGCGACGAGGACGAGACCGGCAACGATACCGCTGTCGAGCCTGAAGCCGCCTCCGATGCCGCCGAGCCCCTGACCTTTGAGCAGGCTTGGGCCCAAGCCGAGGCCGATGAGGCTAAGGCCGATGCCACGGCCACACTCGGTGAGCCGGCGGACATGTCCATCTCACCGGCCAAGACCCCGCAGCCGCGCCATAACATCGACCCCGGCAGCACGGCATCCTTCAGCATACTCGACGTGCCCGCGCAAGGTGCCCAGGCGCCCGCCCCCACGCATCGCCCCAACCTAGCTCGCGAGGAAGACGCGGCCCGCCGCTCACCACTCGGCCCCATCCTCATCGCCTTCATGGCCGGTGTCATCGCTTGCTCGGCGATTGGAAATGTCTGGAGTCATGTGGAACAACAGCGCAAAGATGCCGCCAAGGTCGAGATGTCTGTCGAGCAATCGCTCAGCCGTACGCGCTCGGTGCATGTGTCGGTCGAGGTCAAGGACGGTGCGACATGGGACACCGCCCGCGGCGACAGCCAGATGCTCATCCATATCGTGGGCCGCACACTCAGGGGGCAGGCGATTGACGAGTATCAATATGTCAACTCCGCTGGCGACGGCATCGAACTCAAACCCGGCGACTACGAGCTTACGGTCGACGAGCCGCCCGTCGCCACCGATGGCACGCGCTTCCGTGCCTCAAAGCGCATGGTTCCCGTGAGCTTTAACTCGCAGGCGCCCGATACGGTCGACAGCACGCCGCAGGGCGGGTTCGACCTTTACGCAATCGCTCAATAACTGCGCCTGCCGCTTCTCCTTGCCGCCAAGAGTGGGACAATAGCCCTCGACACTATTGTTTACTTTTGGAGGAAGTAGCATGTCCACCGTCACCACCATCAAGCGCGGCGGCCTCACCGCGGCCATCGATTCCATGGGCGCCCAGCTCACGAGCCTTGCCCTCAACGGCAACGAGTATCTGTGGCAGGGCGACCCGGCCTTTTGGGGCAAGCACGCGCCCATTCTGTTCCCCATCGTGGGCTCACTGCGCAACAACACGGCGACGTCTGCGGCTGGCACCTGCGAGATGCCGCGCCACGGCCTCGCGCGCATCGTCGAGCACAAGCTGGTCGAGGCCTCCGAGGACGGCTCGTCCGTCACCTACGAGATCACCGACACGCCCGAGTCGCTCAAGGCTTTCCCCTTCCACTTTAAGCTCAACATGACCTATGCCCTAACCGGCGATGCCACGCTTACCCAGACCTTTGCCGTCACCAACACCGGCGACGTGGACCTGCCGTTCTCGGTGGGCGGGCATCCTGCATTTAACGTGCCCGCCCCCGGTGCCGAGGACGAGACGTTCGAGGATTACGAGCTGGCATTTACCGAGGCTTGGACCAACGAGGCACCCATCATCACGCCCGACGGCCTCATGACGTTCGAGGGCAGCTACAAGGCTCCCGATAACTCTGACGTGCTGCCCATCACGCACCGTAGCTTCGATAACGATGCCATCATGTTCACCGATACCCCGTGCTCCACGCTCACGCTGCGCGGTCGCAAGTCGGGCCACGGCGTCAAGATCGACTTTGAGGGCTTTAAGTACATCGGCGTGTGGTCTGCCGCCAACGACGCCCCCTTTGTGGCGCTTGAGCCTTGGACCGGCCACACCACCATGGACACCGAGGACGACGTCTTCGAGCACAAGGTCAATACCATTACGCTGGCGCCGGGCGCTACCGACAAGCGCACCTTTAGTGTCACGTTGCTCTAGATGTGACAAAGGGACAGCCCCTTTGTCCCTTCCCGCCCGCTAAGCCTCCCTGCCACATCCGGCAGGGAGGTTTTTTGGTTCAAGACTTTAGTCTGCTGGGCGCGCAGCGGCCAGCTTCAACCCACCCGCTATGCGGGTGGAGGCAAACGGCTTTACAAAGCCACCCCTCCGACCGATATTGACGATTGTTCAGGCCGTCAGGAATTCGAGTCGAAGGGGTGGTCGCCATGGCCCAGAAGGCCTACAGCCTTTCCCACACGAAGTGGATGTGCAAGTACCACATCGTGTTCACGCCGAAGTATAGGCGCAAAGTGATCTACAACCAAATCAGGAGCGACATAGGGGAGATCCTCAGGAAGCTGTGCGAGTACAAGGGGATCGAGATAATCGAGGGGCACCTGATGCCCGACCACGTGCACGTGCTGCTGGCGATCCCGCCGAAGTACAGCGTCGCGAGCGTCATGGGCTACCTGAAGGGGAAGAGCTCGCTGATGATATTCGACAGGCACGCCAACCTGAAGTACAAGTTCGGCAACAGGAAGTTCTGGGCGGAGGGCTACTACGTGTCCACCGTCGGCCTGAACGAGGCGACGATCGCGAAGTACATCAGGGAGCAGGAGTCCCACGACATCGCGCTGGACAAGCTGAGCGTGAAGGAGTACGAGGACCCCTTCAAGAGGAGGTGAGCCCGCCGGTTTGACCGGCGCGCCACGGGTCAAGATGCAATAGGCCTGGACGAAGTCCGGGCCCGCGCCTTTAGACGCGAGCCCGGGGCCCGTGGGTTATACCCTAAGAGCAAACCACCCTTTTTAAGGGTGGTTCTGATTAGGTAGTCATTGGGGACGTTCTTAAACGACTAGTCAAAAGGGACACTCTTGCGGCACTTGGGGACAATCCTCATGGCTGAAATCGCTCATTGGGGACAGACTTAAATGAGTGCCGCCAGGGACAGTCCCTGCCAACCCGGCCGGCGAGCCGGCGAATCGGCAAAGACTGTCCCCAACGACTAGTCGTTTAAGAACGTCCCCAACGACTAGCCCGCCACACCGGGCAGGGGGCTTTTTGCTCCGTTAATCTTTTGCACGCCCCATCGGTTCCGCCGCTGCGGTATCCTGTCCTGTTGTCAGCAAAACGAAATAGGGAAGGCACCAGATGCAACCTCGACAACAGCGCGGCATGCAGGCCCAGCCGGTATGCAGCCGTCGCATCTTTTTGGGTGGCGCTCTCGCTACGAGCGCTACCGTCGTCGCCGGCGCGCTTGCCGGCTGCCAGCGTCCGTCCACGCTCAAGGTGGTTCAGCCCACGACGGGCGGCGGTCGCGACGACCTGTCCGATTCCGTCATCGGCAAGGACAAGATCCGCATCGGCATGGAGGCGGCCTACGCCCCGTACAACTGGCAGGTTTCCGAGGCCAGCGAGTTCACCATTCCCATCGATAACGTGCAGGGCGCCTATGCCGACGGCTACGACGTGCAGATCGCCAAGATCGTCTGCAAGGCCCTCGGTGGCGAGCCCGTTGCCGTCAAGCAGAGCTTCTCGGGTCTTATCGATTCGCTCAACAACGGCCAGATCGACCTCATCATCGCCGGCATGAGCGCCACGCCCGAGCGCGAGGAGTCCGTCGGCTTTTCCGAGCCGTACTTTATCGGCTACTTTGGCCTGTTCGTAAAAGAGGGCTCTCCCTACCAAAATGCCACCAAGCTCAGCGACTTCAGCGGTGCCACGGTGCTCGGTCAAAAGGACACCATGCTCGATACCGTCATCGACGAGATTCCGGGCGTCGTCCACAAGAATCCGGTCGATTCGGTTCCCACGGTGTTTTCGAACCTGCTGCAGGGCACGTGCGACGCCGTGACCTACAACACCGAGAACGAGAAGGGCTATATGGCCCAAAACCCGGGTATCGTGCCGATTCAATTTGCCGAGGGCGAGGGCTTCAAACAGGAGGTCACGGCAAACGTCGGCTGCCGCAAGGGCTCGGACAAGCTGCTTAAGCTCATCGACAAGACGCTCAAGGGCGTCAGCCAGGAGGAGCGCGACCAAATGTGGGACGCGTGCCTCGACCGTCAGCCGGCATAGGGAGGCAGCATGAAAACCATCAATCGTCTGGTCTCCTTTATCAAGGCCGACCACCGTTATGTGTACCTGGGTACGAGCGTCATCGCGGCGCTTGGCCTGGCGTTTAGCCAGCGCAACCCCACGCCGCTGAGCTTTTTGGCACCCACCGGCATCTTCCAGGACTGCCTCTGGGCGATTCTGTGGGCTTGGATCGTCGTGTCGGCGGCGGCGCTCGTCACCAAGCTCATGCACTGGAACGACTATCGCGAAAAGTCGCCGTTTGCTTCCGAGCGTTTCCGTCGCGCCGCGCGCCTGGGCAGTTATGTCGTGGCCGTTATCGCGGCGATCTTCTTTATCGACCGCTGCGTCATGTCGTTTATCGACTTGGTGCAGGTGAGCATTGTCTCGGACTCCAACCCCAGCGACTTTTTGTCGAGCCTGGTCTATATGACCTATAAGAGCGGCGACTTCTTTATCCGCGGCATCGAGATCACCATCGCGCTTGCTACCTTTGGCACGATCATCGCCTTTTTCCTGGCGCTGGTCTTTGTGTTCCTGCGCATCCAGACGTTCGATCGCGTGGACAACGACCTCACGCGTTTCTTCAAGAGCATCGGCCGCGGCTTTGCAACGGTCTACTCCACCGTCGTGCGCGGCACGCCCATGATGGTCCAGGGCCTGCTCATCTATTACGCGGGCTTTACCGTTCTGCGTGGCATGGGCTTCGAGACCGCCCAGGCCAACCAGATTTGGAGTACCTTTACCGCCGGCCTCGTCACCATCTCGCTCAACTCCACCGCTTACATGATGGAAGTCCTGCGCGGCGGCATCGAGTCCATCGACGCCGGCCAGGCCGAGGCGGCGCGCTCGCTGGGTTTGTCGCAGTGGCAGGCCATGCGCAAGGTCGTGTTCCCCCAGGGCATTAAAAACGCGATTCCCGCGCTCACCAACGAACTCATCATCAACATCAAGGATTCGTCGGTGCTTTCGGTCATCGGCGTGTTCGACCTCATGTACGCCACCACCACCGTCGCCGGCGTGTACTACCGCCAGATGGAGGTCTACTGCGTGGCGCTTGTGGTCTACCTGATCCTGACGCTCGTGGCGAGCCGCCTGCTCGAGGCCTTTGGCAAAAAGCTCGGCGCCGAGGCCCCGGCCACGCTGCCCAGCTCCAACTAGGCTCAAGACGAGGAGAATCATCATGGCAGATACCGCCACTACCGGCGCCGCGGCCGCCGCACAAAACAAAGAGCCGCTCATCCGCGTCGAGGGCTTGCGCAAGAGCTTCGGCTCGCTCGAGGTGCTCAAGGGTATCGACCTGGCCGTCAATCCCGGCGAGGTCGTCACCATTATCGGCGCCTCGGGCTCGGGCAAGTCGACCTTCCTGCGCTGCCTCAACCTGCTCGAGACCCCGGACGCGGGCCACATCTGGTTCCACGGCCAGGACCTCACGGCCGAGCGCTGCAACATCAATAAACTCCGCGAGGACATCGGCATGGTGTTCCAGGGCTTCAACCTGTTCAACAACATGGACGTGCTCGACAACTGCACGCTCGCGCCCGTCACGCTCAAAAAGATGAGCAAGGCCGAGGCCGAAAAGGTCGCGTTAGAGCATCTGACGAGCGTGGGACTTGAAAAGTTCGCACACGCCGCCGTGGGTCGCCTGTCCGGCGGCCAAAAGCAGCGCGTGGCCATCGCCCGCGCCCTGTGCATGAATCCGCAGATCATGCTGTTCGACGAGCCGACCTCCGCACTCGACCCCGAGATCGTGGGCGAGGTGCTCGAGGTCATGCGCAAGCTTGCTGCCGACGGCATGACCATGGTGGTCGTCACGCACGAGATGGCCTTTGCCCGCACCGTCTCCGACCGCGTGGTCTTTATGGACAAGGGCGTGGTGCTTGAGGACGCCGCGCCGGCCGAACTCTTCGGCAACCCCAAACACCAGCGCACCCGCGAGTTCCTCTCGCGCTATCTCGAGGACAAATAACCGACCGCAAACGCGTGAACGACAGGGCCGCTCCGGTGGGGCGGCCTTTGTCGTCACAATCGAAAGGATGTCATGGCCGAGGTTTGGCGCTTCTTTGCGCATGAGGATGATTTTGCCGATATAGACGAGGCTGGCGCGTGTGAGCGCTTGGGCCGCGTGCTGTCGTTTCCGACGATTTCGAGCATGGATGCCGAGGCGGTGGACTGGCGGCCGTTTGCCGACCTGCGCGCCTATATGCAGCAGGCCTGGCCGCGCGTGTTCGCGGCGGGCGAGGTTGAGCTCATCGACCATTCGCTGTTGGTGACGCTTGCCGGCTCCAACCCCGCCCTTAAGCCCGTTATGCTCATGGGTCACATGGACGTGGTTCCCGTGGTACCGGGTACCGAGGAAGATTGGGCTCACGCCCCCTTTAGCGGACACGTGGACGACACCTACATTTGGGGTCGTGGCGCAATCGACATGAAAGACCAGGTCGCAGGCATTCTCGAGGCGGTTGAGTATGCACTTACACACGGTTGGCAGCACGAGCGCACGCTGCTGCTCGCCTTTGGTCAGGACGAGGAGACCACGCAGTACGGCGCGGGTGCCATCGGCCGCGCGCTCGAGGAGCGCGGCATTGAGCTTGAGTACCTGATCGACGAGGGCGACTACCGTATCGTTCCATCTGCCGAGTATGCCGCGGGCGAGGGCTGGCTCATGCATGCCGACCTGGCCGAGAAGGGCTATGCCGACATTGTGCTCAAGACACAGAGCGCGGGCGGGCATTCTTCCAACCCCTACGGCGGCACGTCGCTCGAGGTGCTCAGCCGTGCTATCGCCGCAATCTGCGATATCGAATGGCCGACGCGTGTGACCGACCTGCTTGCCGCGCAGCTCGTCGAGCTGGGGCTCTACACGGCCGACGAGATTGCCGCCAACAAGGACGCCATCGTGCGCGATTGCCTTGCCAGCAAGAAGCTCTATCCGCTCGTAACGACCACCTGCGCGCCCACGCAGATCGAGGGCGGCAGCACCGGTGCCAACGTGATGCCACAGGATATGTGGGCCAATATCAACTTCCGTATGCTCGAGGGAACGAACGTGGCCGACGTCGTGACGCGCTGCCGCGAGGCGGTTGCTGCGGCAGGTCTTGCCGGGCGCGTGGAGGTCGAACTTGGCCCCGGCAGCTCCGAACCTTCGCCGTCCCCGCGCATTGGCGGCCCTGGCCTCGAAGCTGTCCGCTCCGTTGCCGCCCGCTATTTCCGTGATCCAAAGGGGGCGGAGGAAAACGGATCATCCGAGCCGTTGGCGATTGTGCCCTCGACCGTGATCGGTGCGACCGACGCTGCCAACTACCAGCGTATTTGCCCTGAGTGCATTCGCTTCTCGGCCTTTGTGGTTGATGACGACGAGTGTGATCGCGGCGTCCACGGCACCAACGAGCGCATCACCCGCCGCGCCTGCCTCCAGGGCATCCGCTTCCTCGTCGCTCTACTCCAAACGCTCTAGAATGTGACAAAGCGACAGTCCCTTTGTTAGCCGTTGGGGACGTTCTTAAACGACTAGTCGTTAAGGAACGTCCCCAATGGCTACGTCCAATCATTCCGTGCGGGTTATATGCAGGTTTGCCTGCGCACGCTATCATGTATGGGTTAGACCGCAACTATGTACCCCATACGCGAAGGGATGCGCATGTATCTGAAGATCGACATGTTCTAGCCGGGCTTACCCCCACAGCGGCGCCGCGCGCCCCATCAACTCTGCCGATTTTCACCTTCACGCATATAAAGGAGTCCCGCCATGCGCGACAAGCTCGAAAAGATCATCAAGGCCTACGAGGAGCTCGAGAAGAAGCTCTCCGACCCGGCCGTCGCCTCCGACATCAAGGAGTTCACGCGTCTCAACAAGGAGTACGCGCACCAGTCCGACCTCATCGCCGCCTCGCGCGAGTACATCGGCGCGCTCGATGACATCGAGGCCGCCAAGGAGATGCTCCGCGACACGACCGACGCGGACGAGAAGGAGATGCTCCAGATGGACATCTCCGAGAACGAGGAAAAGCTTCCCCAGCTCGAGGAAGACATCAAGTACATGCTCATCCCGAGTGATCCCAACGACGACAAGAACACCATCGTCGAGATTCGCTCCGCCGCCGGTGGCGACGAGGCCGCCATCTTTGCCGGCGACCTCTACAAGATGTACCAGCGCTTCTGCGAGTCGCGCGGCTGGAAGACCACCGTGCTCGACTCCAGCCCCAGTGAGGCCGGCGGCTTTAAGTCTATCGAGTTCAAGGTCGAGGGCGACCGCGTTTACTCCGTTATGAAGTTCGAGTCCGGCGTTCACCGCGTCCAGCGCGTCCCCAAGACCGAGTCCCAGGGCCGCATCCAGACCTCCACGGCTACCGTCGCCGTGCTTCCCGAGGCCGAGGAGATTGACGTCCAGATCAACCAGTCCGACCTGCGCATCGACACGTACTGCGCCTCGGGCCCTGGCGGTCAGTGCGTTAACACCACCTATTCCGCCGTACGCATCACCCACCTGCCCACCAACACCGTGGTGCAGTCGCAGGAGCAGCGCTCCCAGATTCAGAACCGCGAGGTCTGCATGCAGATGCTGCGCGCCCGCCTCTACGAGATGGAGCTCGAGAAGCAGCAGGCTGAGCTTGGCGCCGAGCGTCAGAGCCAAATCGGCCACGGTAACCGTTCCGAGAAGATCCGCACCTACAACCAGCCTCAGGACCGCGTGACCGATCACCGCATCGGCTTCAACTCCACCTACAACGGCGTGCTTCTGGGCGACCAGCTCGGCACCGTCATCGAGGCACTAGCCGCCGCCGAGCGAGCCGAGAAGCTGGCCCAGGCCGTGTAGGTTACGCGGTTTTACCAAACCGCGTAACGGCTCGACGCTGCAAACGCCCCTAAGCGGCAATCTGACGTTCAATCGTCGGTCGCGTACCAAAGTACGCTTCCCTCCTCTTTCACGTCACCTTGCTCGCTTAGGGGCGTTTTCGCTGACTTATGCTCAACCTGCAGCGTTGCCTTGGTCCGGGGTGCAATTAATTGAGAGTGGATAATCTCCCACTTTTTGCGTTCATTGTTGTCCAAAGTGGGAGATTATCCACTCTCGTGAGGTGAGTGTCCGAAAATCCACTCTCATTTCGGCTTGGGTGGCTAATTTGGGACGGGGCTATTTTGACAACTTTGCATGTAAAAGTAGTCAAAATGGCCCCGTCCCAAAATAGTCGTTAGGAGTGCCAAATGAATAAGAATGCCACTACGCAATTGCACGTCTATTCTGCCTTTTTCGTTCTCACGGGATTTGTTTTAAATCGGGGAGTGTTTCTACTTTTCCTTGCGGAGAAAGGAATGTCTGTCACGGAAATCGCGCTTTATCAAGCCCTGTTCAACATCGCAACAGTCGTCCTCGAGCTACCAACAGGGCTGGTAGGCGATTTCTTTGGAAAAAAGTTTTCGATTCAAGTGGGCGTGCTGCTGCTTTTCTTCCATACGGCTGGCATGCTTTTACTTTCAGGCCCTTTTCTCGTCGTACTTTCCCTTGTTGAGGCACTCGCCTACTCCCTTCAATCGGGATCAGAACAAGCACTTTTATATGAAATTGTCCGAAACTCCGGTCAAGAAGAGCGCTTTCTCACCATCAATGCTCGGCTGCTTGCCGCGCAATCAATCGCGACGGGAGTGGCGATCGTACTCGGATCATTCATTGCCCAAATATCTTGGAGTGCCCTCTACGTATGCGTTTCCGTTTTCTATCTTCTGCAGCTTTCCCTTTTGTATCCCATTGAGAGGGCGGAAACGACCCGTTCTGAAAGCTCTGGGGAGGAGGAAAGGTTTGACGTAGCCAAGATCTTCAGACGCGAAACCTGGTGCGTTGGAGAATCCGCTTTCGCTATATTGCTTCTCCTAATCGGCACAAGCATGCTCGACGGATTCTACGGGAGTTATTACAACTTGAATCAGTTGGTATTCGACGCGTTTCATGCTCCCGTCTCCATAATAGGAATCTTTTTCGGTGCATCCTATGCAGTAAATGCGACGGCCTACATTGCAGCAGATTTCTTCTCATCGCGTTTCGGGAAAAGAAATACCATGCTCGGCTCGATGCTAATCGAGGCTGGCCTTTTCTTGATTCTTCCGTGGCTCGCTTCAAATCCTCTGTGTTTGTTTGGCCTTAGCATGGTGCTTTGTTTCCTCCCCGAAGTGGTGTACATCACTTCGGAAAACTTAATCCAAGACGTGATAGCGGACGATCTCCGCGCGACGATCCTCTCCGTCGCGTCTCTGGTAAGGGCCCTCTTTTCCGCAATGTTTTTCTCCGTATTTGGATATGTGTTGGGGTTATACCCCATTCAGATGGCGCTCGGCATTATTGGCGCAATCGCGATAGCGATTACTGCCGTTGTTTCATTAAAAATTGGTGGAATGCATGCCTTCAAGAATTGATATATCGATTGACGAGCTGCCCGAAGCGTCAAGCCTTCTTGATGGACATGACTATTCGTCACAAATCATTCAGCGTATCGCCGGGACACCAGTAATACTCGATGTATCGGGATGCCCGGTAGTCATTGGGGACGTTCTTAAACGGCTAGTCGTTGGGGACGTTCTTGTTTGACTAGTCGTTTAAGAACGTCCCCAATGACTAGGTTGGGTATATTGCTTTGCGTGTTTATTCAATTTGCTTTGATGATTATTGAGCTGTTTGCCTGCTAAAAGTAGTCATTGATATACATCTACTATCGAAAATAGTGCTCAAAAAATCGTCCGAGAAGTCGCAGCGCATTTTTTGATGCGTCGTGCGTCAAGCGATTTGGCAAGTGTTTGGTTAGATATTGGTCAGTTTTGGGGCAACCTTGCCAAAAGCTTGACGAATGCAAATCTAGACGTCGACGAATGAACACTTTGAGCGAGCCCCGAGCAAAATTCTGGGCTGATTCTCGATAATCGCTTCCAATCGTCCCTTGCCGAGCGGTGCCCTCGCGTACAATCTGCTCCGACATTCGCGCGCCGCCTGGCGCTTAAGAGGGGAGGACCCCATGGCAAACGAGATCTGGACCATCAAGCGTTGTCTCGAGTGGACCAAGGAGTACCTGGCCGAGCGCGGCGAGGAACACCCCCGTCTTTCTGCTGAGTGGCTGCTGTGCGCGGCTACGGGTCTGGCGCGCATCGACTTGTATATGCGCATGGACGAGACGCTCGACGCGGCCCAGCTCGAGACCATGCATGCAGCTGTCGTCCGCCGCGCCAAAGGCGAACCGCTGCAGTACATCACGGGTAGCACGCAGTTCCGCATGATCGACGTTGCCTGCGCCCCCGGCGTGCTCATCCCGCGTCCCGAGACCGAGATGCTCGTCGAGGAAGTCCTCAACTACCTGGACGCCGAGGTGTTGAGCCCCGAGGCAGCTGCCCGTCAGCGCGTGGAGTTGCCCTGGAACGATGAAGTCGAGCAGGCCCGTAAGGCCGAGGCGGCGCTGGCTGATGAGCGCGCGACCGCCGAGCGCCGTGCCGCCAACCTGACGGCTGCCGACGAGGCCGCGCTGGGTAGCGATGTGCTCGGTAGCCGCGCCTACGCCGAGGAGCTGGCCGATCGCGAGGCCGAGGAGGCCGCCGCGCAGGCAGCAGAAGCCGAAGCGGCAGATACCGAGGCCGCGGAAGCCCCCGAGCCCGAGCTCGACGAATACGGCATCGTCATCGAAGGTGACGACCAGGAGACGACCTCCGCGCAGAACGCCGCCGCGCCCGCTCCGGCAGAGCCCCGCATCGCCCGCGTCCTCGAGGTCGGCTGCGGCACGGGCTGCATCTCGCTCTCGCTTGCCTGGGAGCGCCGCGGCCACGTCACCTGCACCGCTACCGATATCGAGCCGCGTGCCATCGACCTGGCAACCAAAAACCGCGATGCGCTTGGCCTTGCGGCGGACGAGGTCGCGTTCAGCCTCACCAACCTGGTAAGCTCCATTCCCCGCGAAGAGTGGGGCACCTTTGACGTGCTCGTCTCCAACCCGCCCTACATCCCTACCGATGTCATGCGTTCGCTGCCGCACGAGGTCAAGGACTTTGAGCCCGACCTGGCGCTCGAGGGCGGCGCCGACGGCCTGGACATCTTCCGCCGCCTGCTCAACGCGGCGCCCTACATGTTGCGCGCCGGCGGCCTCTTTGCCTGCGAGCTCTACGAGGGAGCCCTCGACGCCGCCGCCGAGCTCTGCTGCCAGGCTGGCCTGTCGGACGTGCGCATCGTCCGCGACCTCACCGATCGCCCCCGCATCGTCCGAGCCATCGTCACAGAGCCCAAACAACGCCAGTAGTATTTATTAACTGGTTTAGAAAAAATATAAAGTAGTTTATAATTAGGACGGCTGAAAGAGGTCGGCCCATGCAACCTCCTACCTTTCGGGAAATCATTGCCCTACTCAAGCACGATGGATTCGTGAAGGTCGCGCAGGTCGGCAGTCATGCCAAGTATGTTTCTGGCGACCGCGTTGTGACTGTGAACGGCTCTGGCGGTGATCGGCCAAAGAAGGGCACGTGGGCAAGTATTCGTCGCCAAGTCGGATGGTAGCTGGAGGGCAAAATGAAGCAGCGATTCACCTACGACTGCGTTCTCATAAAAGAAGACGATGGCTATTGTGCCAGCTTTCCGCAAGTTCCCGGTGCCTTGGCCGACGGTGACACGCGCGAAGAAGCAATTGCCCATGCCGGCGAGGCGCTCATGGCATTTTTGGCTGACGACCTCAACAACGGCTTGACTCCGGCTGCATACGAACGGTCTGCAGAAGTCGTAGCGCTTTCGGTGGAGATCGATCATGAGGACGCTCGGGAAGCGGCGTGCCGAACATTCAAAGACGCAGCGCTGGATCTCAAAGTCTCCGCCCCGCGAATCACCGCACTGGTTAAAGCCGGAAAGCTCGATGTTGAGCTCGTTGGCGGCCGCAGGATGATTACGATCGACAGTATCGAGCGCTACGCCGCCCAAGAGCGCCATGCCGGAAGACCAAAGAAGTTCGTGGCGGTCCAATAATCCCCTAGTGCTCATTAGGCTCGTGCGGCGGTTCTTGCCGAGAAGGCCGAAGAACTAAATTTTCCCTTGCAATATACCGTAAAACTTCTACCATAGAAGGAGAAAGGTATGTCAAATCAGCAGCACCGTTACCACATTGTGCTCGATTACATCGAGCCCTGGCTTGATAAGCAGGATGAGGCTACGTTGAGGCAGATTTATGCGGACCTTTTGGTGCTTGAGAAGGAAGGGCCCGGCCTTGGCCGCCCGCTGGTTGATCGTGTAAAGGGCTCGAAGCTCCATCATTTAAAGGAGCTGAGGGTCACGTCGTGCGGGCAATCAGTGATCCGCATCCTCTTTGCCTTTGACCCCAAACGTCGGGCCGTATTGCTGCTAGCAGGTGATAAGTCAAGGGCGAGGTCGTCTAGGGCAAAATGGAACGGCTGGTATGCGATTAACATTCCCAAGGCCGAGCAAATATACCGCCGTCACGTAAGGAGGCTCGATCGAGATGGAACTGCATGAGTATATGGAGTCTCGCGGGATAGCGCGCGACTCCATTGCCGCCGAGCAGGAGAAAACTCGTGAGCGTATCGAGGCTTACAAGCTTGCCCAGATTCGTAAACTCAAGGATCTGACGCAGGCGTCGGTCGCTCAGTCGATGGGTGTTTCTCAAAAACGCGTCTCCGAGCTTGAGCGCGGAGAGTTGGGCTCGATGAGGCTCGACACCCTCAGCAGGTATGCCGAAAGCCTTGGGGGAAAACTTGTCGCAAGCATTGAGTTCCCCGATCATACCGTGACGCTTGCTCACTAAAACCGCCAATAACCCCCTCACTTTCACCGACTACTACAGCCGCTCACCAAACCAACATGCGCTCTGGGCAAATAGGTTGAACATTTCGTGCGAGAATGCCCCACAGTAAACAAACTTGCACCAGAGCGTAAGGGGCTGGCATACACATGCAGACGGTCTATCGGGTATACGAGGGAGCGCGCGAGCCGCATCGGCTTGCCGTCGAGCGCACGGCCGAGGTGCTCGGTCGCGGCGGCCTGGCGCTGATCCCGACCGAGACGGTCTACGGTGTCGCCGTGGCGGTCAACGCCTTCTCGGATGCCGTTCCGCAAGATGCAAGTGAATCTCTGCCGTGGCCGCGCGACCCGCAGGCCACCGTCAACGGCGCCGCGGTCCCCGCGCTCGGTACCGGTTATCGCCGTATCTTTACCCTCAAACAGCGCGAACTCACGCAAACCGTCGCCTGGCTGGTCGATGGAGCCGAGGCGCTCGACCGCTATGGCGTGGATATCCCTAACGAGGCCCGCGTGCTCGCCCGAAGATGTTGGCCGGGTGCGTTGACCATCGTGGTCAAGGCGGCTCCCTGCGTGCCGACCTTTATGCGCGCCGCCGACGGCACCGTCGCCCTGCGCGCGTCGGCGTCGCCCGTGGTACAGACGCTCATCCGCGCCTGCGGCAGCCCGCTTGCCTGCACCAGCGCCAACACGCACGGCGCCCCCGCGCCGGCAAGTTTCGCCACGGTGGAGGACCGCATTCTGGAGGGGGTCGATGTGGCCGTCGACGCCGGCGAGACCCCGTGCCGCGACGCTTCGACCATCGTGTCGTTCCAGCACGGCGAGCTCCAGATCCTGCGCCAAGGCGCACTTCCCGCATCAGAGATCGAACGGGTCCTGTCCGACCCGATGCAATAGAAAGGTGCAAGCGATGTCATTGAATCTAGGCAGCCTGGGCATGGAAGATGCCTTGTTTGGCTTTGGCGGTTCCTACATCATGGCGCTCGACTGCGGCACCACCTCGGTACTCGCGACCATCGTTGACGAGTACGGTTGCATCGTTGCCCAGGCGCGCCGCAGCGTCAAAACCAGTTTTCCGCGCCCCGGTTGGGTAGAGCAGGACCCCATGGCGGTCCTCGCCAGCCAGATCGCGGTCATGATGGAGGTCCAGTTTAAGAGTGGCATCCATTCCGACCGCATCGCCGCCATCGGCATCTCCAACCAGCGCGAGACCACGGTGGTGTGGGACCGCGTAAGTGGCCAACCCATCTATAACGCCATCGTATGGCAGTGCCGCCGCACCGCGCCGGCAATCGACGCGTTGGTTGAGCAGGGCGCAGAAGAGCTGGTGCGCTCCCGCACGGGGCTCACGCTCGATCCGTATTTCTCGGCCTCCAAGGTGCAGTGGATTCTCGACAACGTCGACGGCGCGCGCGAGAGCGCGGCGGCGGGCGACCTCATGTTTGGCACCATCGACACCTGGCTCATCTACAACCTCACCGGCGGCCAGGTCTTTGCCACCGACTACACCAACGCCAGCCGCACGGCACTCTTTAATATCCATACGCTCGATTGGGATGACGACCTGCTGGCGCTCTTCGACGTTCCGCGTTCCATGATGCCCGAGGTTCGCTGGAGTTCGGGCGACTACGGCCGCGTCGCGAGCGACATCATGACCAACATGCCGCCCATCATGGGCGTGGCGGGCGACCAGCAGGCATCGCTGTTCG
Organism: uncultured Collinsella sp.; assembly: GCA_934621885.1. The sequence continues at coordinate 1,935 of CAKTUH010000010.1, read as the reverse complement.
GCCACTGCTGCTTCCATCCCGGCCAGACCAAAAACACCTATGGCACGGGCTGCTTTATGCTCATGAACACCGGCGACGAGATTGTCGAATCCAAGAACGGCCTGGTCTCCACGATCGGTATCGCCGCGGACGGCAAGGTCAGCTATGCGCTCGAGGGCTCCATCTTTGCCGCCGGCTCAACCATGAACTGGCTGCGCAACAACATGGGCATTATCTCCAGCGTGAGCGAGTCGGCGCAGCTTGCCGCTTCGATCAACGACAATGAGGGCTGCTACTTCGTTCCCGCCTTTGCGGGCTTGGGTGCTCCCTGGTGGGACCCGCGCGCCCGCGGTATCGTGTGCGGCCTGACCGGCGCCTCGAGCCGCGCGACCATCGTGCGCGCGGCCTGCGAGTCCATGGCCTACCAGAGCTACGACGTATTGCGTGCCATGGAGCAAGACGTGGGGCTTTCGATTGAGCGCCTGTCCGTCGATGGCGGTGCCTCGCGCAACGAGTTCATCATGCAGTTCCAAGCCGACCTGCTGGATATTCCCGTGCTGCAGTGCGAGACGGTGGAGACCACGGCAATCGGTGCCGCGTACTTGGCCGGCCTTGCCGTCGGCTATTGGGAGGATTTGGAGGAGCTGGAGCAAAACGCCCAGATCGTTAAGACCTTCCTTCCCCATATGCCCGCCGAGCGCCGCGAACAAAACCTGGCGGGCTGGCATGATGCCGTCAAGCGCTCGCTCAGCACCGCGCAGTAGGGCTGCGACGAGCCGCTCGATACAACAAACCGCTAAACTTATGCACGGCGCGCGGCAACAACATCGCCATGCGCCGTGCCAGCAAGGCCGTCTTCCGGCCGCAACGAAAGGGGCAACCAACCCATGACCGTCACCTACGATACGTCCCGTGTGACCCTTGTCGATCACCCGCTCGTCCAGCACAAGCTATCGATTCTGCGCGACAAGAACACCGGCACCAACCAGTTCCGCCAGCTCGTGCGTGAGCTTGCGCTTTTTGACGGCTACGAGGCCATGCGCGATCTGCCCATGGAAGACGTCGAGGTCGAGACTCCTATCACCACCGCAACGTTTAAGCAGCTTGCCGGCAAAAAGCTCGCTATCGTTCCCATTCTGCGTGCAGGTCTTGGCATGGTCGATGGCATCCTCGATTTGGTGCCTTCCGCTCGCGTGGGCCATATCGGCATGGAGCGCGACGAGGTTACCCACGAGCCGCACGAGTACTACTGCAAGATGCCCAAGGACATCGACCAGCGCATCTGCCTGGTTGTCGATCCCATGCTCGCCACGGGCGGCTCTGCCGAGATGGCCATCAGCTACCTGCGTGAGCGCGGTGTCAAGGATATCCGCATGCTGTGCATCGTCGCTGCGCCCGAGGGCCTCAAATCGCTCACCGAGAAGGATCCCGACGTGCACATTTACACCTGCGCTATCGACGACCATCTCAACGAGGCCGCCTACATCGTTCCCGGCCTGGGCGACGCCGGCGACCGCATCTACGGCACGCTCTAGTCACTGAGCCTTGTCGGTCACGGCCGCAAATACGAAGAAATGGTGCGCGCGGGCAAACGGAAGACGCCTGCGCGCACCTTTAGTTAATGGACGTTTTGCTCTGTAGGGTTCGAGAAAAACGTATTACCTACCTGCGGGATAAAGAAGGTCTTAAGAAAACGTACAGCTGCGTATTAACCGATGCTTTTTCGGTTGTACTTTAGCGATTGGCTCGTACAATAGTCACCAATGTTTGGCGGGAACTGTTCTGGGAAGCGTTAAAAAGGAAAGTGAGGACGCCAGTGTTTCAGATAGCCGATCTGCTCGCTATCGTTGTAGGCGCCATCGCGGGCGCGGTCGCCTTTCTTCCCTTTGTCTTTACGCTCAAGCCGGTTCTTGACGATAAGCAGAATGCGGACATGCTCAAGGGCATGGTGAGTCT
>CAKTUH010000009.1 GCA_934621885.1 uncultured Collinsella sp. | reverse complement strand
CGATTGGGACAGGCAGGCCTTCGAGGCGGAGCGAAAAATGAATTCCAAAAAAGGCCTTGCCAAATAGGAGCGTCAGGACGGAGGAAGCCCCGCAGCGCGTAGTGCGCGGCGGGGCTTCCGACATGTCCGAGGACGTTCTGAGAGATAGGCCCTTTTCCGTTTCCGGACGGCCCGGTGGGATCAGAGTACCCTTGCTGTTACTCTGCTTTGCCCACAGAGTTGAGGTTGGTCATGCGGATCTTAACCAGCTCGGTGATCTCACGCATGCCCTCCTTGGCCGGCTTCTTGGGATCGAAGCAGGCGGGGTTCTCGGCCATGTAGGCCATGAAGCCCTTGGTGTAGGCCTGACGCAGCTCGGTAGCGTAGTTAACCTTGCAGATGCCGTTCTTCACAGCCTCGGCAACCTGCTCATCGGGCACACCGGAGGTGCCGTGCAGAACCAGCGGCACGTCGACGGCGTCGCGGATGGCCTTGACCACGGACTGCTCGATGTGCGGATCGCTCGTGTACACACCGTGGCTGGTGCCAACGCCAATAGCGAGCGAGGTGCAGCCAGTGCGCTCGACGAACTCCTTGGCCTCGGCGGGGTCGGTGTAGGGGCTCTCGCCCTCAACCGCGGGACCGTCGTCCTCCTTGCCGCCAACCTTGCCAAGCTCGGCCTCGACGGGCACGCCCATGGCGCGGCCGGCGTCGGCGACGGACTTGGTCAGGGCGATGTTGTCCTCGAAGGACTCGTGCGAACCGTCGATCATGACGGAGGTGTAGCCAGTGCGGAAGGCCTGCATGCAGCGGTCATAGCCATCGCCATGATCGAGGTGCAGGGCGACGGGCACGGAAGCGCGCTCGGCGGCAGCCTTGACCATGCCGTAGAAGTAGTCCAGACCGGCGGTCTTGATGGTGCCCGGGGTGGTCTGCATGATGACGGGGGACTTGGTCTCCTCGGCAGCGGCCAGAACGGCCATAACAAACTCGAGGTTCTCGACGTTGAACGCGCCGACGGCGTAGTGGCCGGCCTGAGCGTCCTTGAGCATCTTTTCGGTGGTAACAAGTGCCATGAGCGTTTGCTCCTCTCCCTCGCCCGCATCTGGACATCGGGCGTACGTGTTCGCAAGGCGTTTTACCTTGCGTTTTGCTGCGCTCATTGTATGAAATTCAGCGGGTATGAATGTGCGGAATGTTGTCGTCGCGCGAGGTCGAGCCTTCATTTTTGAAAAGCAAACGGAAGGGTTTTGTGCCGAGCGCATGCGTTCGATATTGAGTTTTGAGCCTTGAGTGTCTTTCTTTTATAGAAAAGATAAGTAATCGAAAGGCGTTTTCTTACTCAAAAAGAAAATGAACGAAAATAGAGTCAACACAATTCCTGCAAATTTGGCTGAGAATGGAGCTGACATGGTCCAAGTTGCAACCCGGGCTTTTGCCGACGAACGCCGTGCCGCCATCATGGAAATGCTCGAGCACAATGCCTCGGTGCAGGTGGCAGAAATCGCCCAGACCTTTGGCGTGTCCTCCGTCACGGCCCGCGCCGACCTGGACGCCCTCGCCGAGGCTGGCAAGCTGCGCCGCACGCACGGCGGTGCCGTGTCGCTCCACAAGCGCCTGACCGTTTCCACGCAGGACCGGCGTATTAACGTCAACGTGGCCGCAAAGCAGGCCATCGCCCAAAGCGCCATCGAGCTCGTCAGCGACGGTGACACGCTGCTCGTCGACTCGGGCACCACGGCACTCGAATTTGTCCGCCTGCTCGACCAACGCGACGGCATCACCGTCATCACGGCCGACATTACCATCGCCGATTACATCGACGAGAGCATGCCCTCGGTCGATGTTGTTATGCTGGGCGGCGCGCTGCGCAAAGGCCATCGCTATCTGTACGGTCCGCTCACTATGCAGGCGCTACAGATGATTCACGCCGACCTTGCCGTCATGTGCCCCGGCGCTTTTGTTCCCGGCTGCGGCTTTACGACCGACTTTCCGCAGATGGCCGAGACCAAAACAGCCATGATCTCCGCCGCCCGTCAAGGCGTTGCCCTCATGGACGCCAGCAAGGTCAACGGACGCGGCATGTACCGCTTTGCCGAGCTGACCGACGTCAACGCCATCGTGATGGACCGCGACCCCGAAGGCGCCGTCGCCACCTCAATCGCCGAGGCCACCGACACCAACGCCCCAACCCTCATCATCGCCACCGCCTAAAACAAAAACCACCACAAAGGGGACAGGCACCTTTGTGGTGGTTTGAGCGGCACGGCGGTTCGCTCCGCCAGTTTGTCTCAATCTGTAACAACTAGGCCCTTGAAAACCGGCTAATTGTTACAGATCGAGATAATCCCGCTCGACCCCCGTCCCTAATCTAAATCTGTAACAGATAGAGTCGATTTAGCCACCCAGATGTTACAGATTGAGACCATGAAGGACACGAAACGGTTCTTCTCAGAAGCGACCCTCTAACAAAGAGACGCTGCATATCGGCCGAAGCCCGGCAGCGCAAACTCGAAACGCCCTTGCAAGGGCTCTTCAATCACCCCTGCCTCAATCAGACGTTTCTTATACGTCGAAATCGAACCGGAGCTTTTCTTAAGCCGCGCAGCCAATTCTTGCCTGGTCGTCGTCCCCTCCGGATTCATTGCACGAAGAAAATCCAAATCCCCCTGTGATAGCTCTGCCGCAGTCGAGGCAAAAACGCGCGATTCGAGCTCCTCTTGTGCAAGTTTCGCGCCACGTTCGACATCTTCAAGGGAAACCTCAGACGCCTGGCGCGAAGCGTTCCACGCCCGATATCCCACCAACTGGAACATAAATGGAAAACCATCGATCGCCTCGGCAGCACGGCCGACCGCCTCGTCAGAAATCGTTTTGCCGCCGTCTTCAATCGTCAGCCGGAACGCCTCTTTAACCTCGGTCGGTGAAATAGCCCCCAGCGAATGCTGGGCCGCGCGACGAAGAAACGAAGTTGACTTTCCCGTCAGCAGCGCCAGTACGCGAAACGGCAGCCCCGCCATAAGCAAAGCCACCTTTTTGTTCTCACTCACAAAATGCTGGTAAGTGGTTACGAGCTCCGTCATTTGATCAAACGACGCATCCACTTCGTCAACGGCGATAAGTACCCCGGTGCCAGTCTCTTCAAGCTGAGCAAACAGAGCGTTCATCTTAGTACGCCAGTTGGCACCCTCAAACTCAATATCGACGTTTTCCCAGCTCATACTTCCTATAGAGGCAATCCCAACACTGTTCACACGCCTAGAAGCAGGCTTTTCAATCAGATGGGCGGCCGATTCGTTGAGGCGCTGCAGAATGTCCTCGAGCATCCCGTCCGAAGCCGTCACATTCGCCGTAATCCAGCCCTCTTGCTGTGCGCGGTATGACAGATATGCCAAAAGTGCCGTTTTGCCTGTCCCGCGCGCGCCGTAGAAAATCGAGCATAGGTTGGGGTCGGAATCGGCGCTTTCAAACGCCAGCACCATATCGTCAATGATTTGCTCACGGCCGGCCATGTATGCCGGTACACGTCCGAACATCGGCGTGAACGGATTTGCCTGCCTGTACGCTGTTGCTGCCGCCATAAAGCCTCCCTTGGACTTGCGTAATTCAATTATGCCCTATTATCTTTGAGTGATTTGAGCGCCGTTAAGTTTTTTGAGCTTCTTTGAGTTTCTTGAGCATCCTTGAGTTCTTTGAGCAAATGGCCAACAGCGGCGCTGACCGTCCTCTTCGAACAAAACAAAAACCACCACAAAGGGGACTATCCCCTTTGTGGTGGTTTTGACGGTGGAAGTGGAGCGTCGTTACTTGGAGAGCTCGTCAGCGAGGGCCTCGATCTGGGCGCGCGATGCGTCGTTGAGCGAACCCAGGACGGTCACTTTGTTCTGCGTCAGGGTGATGTCCTTCATACCCTCGAGCTCCTTAGTCATAACCTTGGCAGCTGCGGGCGCCCAGGAGCCGCCCTCGACGAGCGCCACCGTACGGTTCTGATAGGCGTGCTCGGCAAGCGTATGGATAAAGGTGCTCATGAACGGGAAGATCTCGCCCTGATAGGTGATGGAAGCGAGCACCAGACGGTCATAGCGGAACGCGTCCTCAACGGCCTCGGCCATGTCGTCGCGAGCCAGGTCAAAGACGGAGACCTTCTGGCCGCGAGCCTCGAGCGCAGATGCGAGCTCCTCGACGGCAGCCTTCAGGTGGCCATAGACGCTCGCGTAGGCAATGGTGATGCCCTCGTCCTCGGGCTGATAGCTCGACCAGGTGTTGTAGGTGTCGAGGTAGTAGCCCAGGTTCTCGGTCAGCACGGGGCCGTGGAGCGGGCAGATAATCTGAATGTCCAGATCGGCGGCCTTCTTAAGCACGGCCTGCACGAACTTGCCGAACTTGCCCACGATACCAAAGTAGTAACGACGCGCCTCGCAAGCCCAGCCTTCCGGGTCCTCGATATCGTTGGCACCGAACTTGCCAAAGCCGTCGGCACTAAAGAGCACCTTGTCGGTGGCCTCATAGGAGAAGAGCACCTCGGGCCAGTGCACGTTGGGGGCGCCGACAAACGTTAGGCTGTGGCCACCCAGGTCGAGCACGTCGCCCTCTTTGACGACCATCTTGCGCTCCGGATAATCGGTGCCAAAGTAGTTGACCATCATGCGGAAGGCGCCCATGCTTGCCACAATCTGCGCCTGGGGATAGCGCTCCATAAAGGCGGCGATGCCAGCGGAGTGATCGGGCTCCATGTGATGGACGACCAGGTAGTCGGGCGTACGGCCATCGAGCACGGCCTCGAGGTTACCGAGCCACTCGTCGACAAAGCCAGCGTCAACCGAATCGGCGACAGCAATCTTCTCGCCCAAGATAACGTAGCTGTTGTATGCCATACCGTTCTCGGACACATCGTACTGGCCCTCGAACAGGTCAATGTCGTGATCGTCGACGCCAATGTAGCGGATATCCTTGGTGATCTCCATCAGGCAAAGCCTCCTAGATAGACAAAAGAGCCCGTCTATCATAGCACTCGGCTGCATCCCAACAGCTATCTGCCGGCATCCTTACCGATTGTTATTGAAATGCGATAAATCGCCGTTTACCAGCACAAACTATGAGCGCGGTATCGCCGTGCTATGTCGAATGATGAGCTGGCCGGGAATACGAATGGCAACGGTTTTGCCCGCCGTACCCGCCTCGGGAACCGCATGCTCGAACACCTCGCGTCCGCGCTGATGCAGATCGAATCGCACGGTCGTGAGCTCGTTGTGTGCTACAAAATCATCGAGCGAATCATCGACGCCCACCACGCTTACGTCCTCGGGCACGCGCAGACCGCTATCACGCAGCGCGGCAATCGCGCCGTTTGCCATCTGGTCGTTTGCCGCGTAAATCGCCGTCATGGTGCGGTCGTGCTCGGCCAGGTACCTGCCGGCCTCGTAACCGCTGTTGGCAGACCAATCGCCCTCGAGCGGCGCCTGCGGCTTAATGTGCTTACGCTCGAGTGCATCCTGCCAACCGGCGCGACGAAACTGCTCGTCGACCGAGAACGACGGGCCGCCAATATAGCGAATCTGATCGTGTCCCAGCTCAAACAGGTGATCCATAAGCAATAGCGAGCAGCCGTAATGATCAGAGTCAACTGTGGTCACGCGCGGATGCGCGTACATGGTAACGACGACCGTGCCAATGCCCGGCAGTGGATCAAACGTCTCAAAATCGGGCGCCATGCGACTCATGCCGATGATGATACCGTCCACGGGCAGCGCGGCCATACGACGCGTGGCCTCGGCAAGCGAAAACTCCTCGGTCTTGGACATCTCGACCAGCGTGATGGCGCAATTATGCTCGCGAGCAGCGCTGGCGATGCCGTCGATCATTGAGAGGTTGCCAAACTTGGTGACATCGTTGACACACAGACCGACCGAATGGTAACGGCCGTCGCGCAGCGAGCGACCGGCATAACTCGGACGGAAGCCGAGTTCTTGCATAGTGGCCTGCACGCGCTGACGTGTCTGCTCGTTAACGTTGGGCAAGCCGTTGGCGACGCGCGAAACCGTCTGCTGCGAAACGCCAGCAGCGCGGGCGACGTCGGCCATGGAGACCGGACGCGTACCTGTATCGTTGGACGGGCGCCTTGCCACAGGATCACCTTCACCCTTGCGAGATCTGAATAGCGTGCATGCCGGCCCGGGCAGAAATACACCCCGCGCCGAGGCCCGCTATCGTCGGACGCATGTTAACGTACTCTACTTTTTCTATCTGCATCTCTTCTGCTTTATAAGTCCATACGGCAGTACCGTTCACGGCTGTATTTCTACCGATTACCAGATTCTCAAAAAGTGACAAGCGATGTGTTATGAGTACGTTAACATAACCCGTAACGTGCGGCATCGTGAACGCTTGGTTCATGCCGCTTCAAGTTGTTAACGTACTCATAACGACGCAAAACTCACCCGTGCGCGCCAAGGAAAGGACTCCCATGACCGCCCCCGACGAAAAGACACTCGCCACGCTCACCAAGCTGTTTGAGGAGGAGTTCGGCCCCATTGGCGATCGCCAGGTGCTCTATGTGCACGCGCCCGGCCGTTCCGAGATCAGCGGCAACCACACCGACCACGAAGGCGGCCACGTCATCGCCGGCTCGCTCGATGTCGCCGTTGACGGCATTGCCGTGGCAACCGACTCCAACAAGGTCCGCGTTGCCGACGAGGGCTATCCTACGTTTGAGATTGCGCTCGACACTCTAGACGTTCAGGAGTCCGAGAAGGGCACGTCCGCGAGCCTCGTCCGCGGCATGGCCCACGAAATCGCTGCTCTGGGCGTTGAGCCCCAGGGCTTCGACTTCGCCTTCACCTGCTCCGTTCCCTCGGGTGGCGGCCTTTCCAGCTCCGCTGCCGTCGAGGCCGCGTACGGCCGCGCCATGGAAACACTCTGGGGCGCGCCCACCATTGAGCCCGTCGCGCTTGCGCAGATGAGCCAGCGCACCGAGAACAACTATTACGGCAAGCCCTGCGGTCTGATGGACCAGGCCGCCGTGTGCCTGGGAGGCCTCGCCTACATGGACTTTGAGGACCAGGCTCAGCCGAAGGCCCAGAAGCTCGAGCTCAACTTTGAGGATCATGGCTATGCGCTCGTGCTCGTTAAGGTCGGCGCCGACCACGTGGCAGCCACCGACGACTACGCTGCCGTTCCGCGCGAGATGCAAGACGTCGCTGCCGAGTTTGGCAAGGCACGCCTGTGCGAGGTAAACGTGGCGGACTTTGACGCCAAGCTCCCCGAGCTGCGCGCCAAGCTGGGCGACCGCGCCTGCCTGCGCGCCGTTCATTACTGGTACGAGAACGGCCTGGTCGATAAGCGCTGGGCGGCCCTGAACGCCGGCGACATTGACCAGTTCCTGGTCCTGACGCGTGAGTCCGGCGCCAGCTCCGCCATGTACCTGCAGAATGTTGTTGCCAAACTGGGTGCCGAGCAGCCTTCCATGTACGCGCTTGCTCTTGCCGAGCATGTGCTCGACGGCCGTGGCGCCGTTCGTATCCACGGCGGCGGCTTTGGCGGTACCATCCAGGCCTTCGTGCCGCTCGAGCTGGTCGACACCTTCATTGCCAAGATGAACGGCTGGCTTGGCGAGGGCTCTGCCCGCCACTACGCGATTTCTGACAAGGGGGCTTACGCGGCATGGCTGTAATGACTGATGTGCGCGAGGCCGCGCAGGGCCTCATCGAATATGCCATCCACCGATCGATGATCGGCCAGGACGATCGCATCTGGGCATACAACACCGTTCTCGAGTGCATCGGCGCCACGGGGCCGGCACTCGACATGGCCTGGGCACTCCAGGTTGAGAAACTCTCGCTCTTGCACCCCGATACCCTGCCCGACTTTGACCTTGAAGGCACGCTTGCCGCGCTTGCCGAGACTGCCGTTGCCAACGGTGCTGCCGAGGACACGACGTCGGGCCGCGATCGCATCGCCATGCGCATCATGGGCGCGCTCATGCCGAGGCCTTCGGTTGTAAACGAGGAATTCAATGGGCGTATGGGCGTCAACGAGCCCCGTGCCGCGACCGACTGGTTCTACGGCCTGTGCTGCGACGCCGGCTACGTGCGCCGTGCCGCCATCGCGCGCAACATCAAATGGAGCACCCCCACCAACTGGGGCGATCTTGAGATCACCATCAACCTGTCCAAGCCCGAGAAGGACCCGCGCGATATCGCCGCGGCAGGTGCAGCTAAGAACACGGACGAGAAGTATCCCGCCTGCCAGCTCTGCATCGAAAACGAGGGCTATCCCGGACGCTCCGCCGCAGCCGACGGCGGAGCTCACCCCGCCCGCCAGAATCTGCGCGTTATCCCCATCCAGCTCGACGGCGAGCGCTGGGGCTTCCAGTACAGCCCGTACGCGTACTTTAACGAGCACTGCATTGCCATGAGCTCCGAGCATCGTCCGATGCACGTCGACCGCAAGGGCCTGACCTGCCTGCTCGACTTTGTGGACCTGTTCCCGCATTACTTCATCGGCTCCAACGCCGACCTGCCCATCGTGGGCGGCTCGATCTTGTCGCACGACCACTTCCAGGGCGGCGCACACGAGTTCCCCATGATGCACGCCGCCGAGGTCTCGCAGTTTAGCGTGCCCGGTTTTGACCAGGTCAGCGGTAGCGTGCTGCAGTGGCCGCTCTCGGTGCTGCGCCTGCGCTCGCACGACCGCGCTCAGCTGCTCGGCGCTGCCGAGAAGATTATCCTCGCCTGGCGCGAGTGGACCGATGAATCGGTGGGCGTCATCGCGCACACAGCCGATGGCGTGGCGCACAACACCGTGACGCCCGCCATCCGCCGCGTCGACTCCCGCGGCAATGCCGGCGGCGAAATCTACGAGGCCTACCTGGCGCTTCGCTGCAACATCACGACCGACGAGCATCCGCTGGGCGTGTTTCACCCGCATGCCGAGTATCACCACATTAAGAAGGAGAACATCGGCCTGATCGAGGTCATGGGCCTGGCGATTTTGCCGCCGCGCTTGGTTCCCGAGCTCGGCGCTGTCCGCGAGCACCTGCTGGCGGCCAAGGCCGATGCCAGCTACGACCTTGCCAGCGCGCTCGAGGGCGACGACCTTTGCCGCAGCCACGCCGCGTGGGCCGAGGACGTCTACGCCCGCCGCGCCGACGAGCTTACGGCGGACAACGCCATCGATATCCTGCACGAGGAGGTCGGCGTGGTGTTTGGCCACGTACTCGACAACGCCGGCGTCTTTAAATGGGACGAAGCCGGCCGCGCCGCCCAGCAGCGCTTTATCGACTCGCTATAGCATACGGGTTCGAGCCTCATCAGCGGCCACGACATAACCGCCCACACGACAACGGCGCCCGCCGGCAACATCGCCGACGGACGCCGTTTTTGATGCAAGGATAGCTAATTTGCACCAAAACAAGGAGTGTCCCAAACTGCCGGCAGAAAAGGATCGTCCCTAGGTGTCGACCTAAACCACCACATTATTCGATGGAAAAACGTGGTTGTCTCCCACATTATTCGATGGAAAAACGTGGTTCACTCCCACATTTTTCGATGGAAGGACCAAAACAGTCTTATACTAACCATGGTCGTTAGGAGGCAGTATGCAGCGACAGCTAATGGACGAACTCATCGCTTGGAAATCTAGGGCAAACCGCAAGCCCCTCCTGCTTAAGGGGGCCCGCCAGACGGGAAAAACCTGGCTTCTCAACGAATTCGCAGGCCAGCAGTATCAAAACGTCATCCGTTTTGACTTTATGCTCGAACCGGGCGCACGTTCGCTGTTCGACGGAAGCCTTGACCCCAAACGCATCATCTCCCAGATAGAGCTCCTGCGCGGCCAGACCATAACGCCGACAGACACACTCATCATCTTCGACGAAATCCAAGAGGCACCGCGTGGCATCACCTCGCTCAAATACTTCAACGAGCTGGCGCCGGAATACCATATCGTGGCAGCCGGCTCCTATATGGGACTCGCACTCCGACGCGAAAACGAGTCGTTCCCCGTCGGCAAAATCGACCAGCTCACCATGCGCCCCATGGGGTTTGTCGAGTTCGTTCGTGCCGTCGATGGCGATCCGCTCGCAGATGCCATCCTTGCCGCAGACATGGACCTGCTGGCAAACGTTTCCGAAAAGCTCGAGCGCTTGCTCAAGGAATACCTCGTTGTCGGTGGCATGCCAGAGGTTGTCTCCGCTTTCGCCGCCTCCCACGATTTCATCGAGGCCCGCAGGCTTCAGCAGCAAATCATCGAAGCTTACGAATCCGATTTTGGCAAGCATGCGCCAGCCCGCATCGTCGAGCGCATGAGGCTGGTTTGGAAATCCCTTCCCGGCCAGCTCGCAAAGGAAAACAAGAAGTTCGTCTACGGCGCGCTTCGTCCCGGGGCGCGCGCACGCGATTTTGAGGAAAGCCTCCAGTGGCTCATGGACTATGGAATCGTTCATAAGGTACCACGCGTTTCCGCCCTAAGAGCACCGCTCACAAGCTACGAGGATCTCTCGGGCTTCAAGCTGTTCTGCATCGACACCGGCATCCTCGGAGCACTCTCCGGTCTCTCGCCGGCCATTGTTCTGAACGGGCCCGCTGTTTTTACGGAGTTCAAAGGCTCGCTGACCGAGCAATACGTCGCACAGGAGCTTTTGCTCCAAGGCAAAACTCCCGCGTATTGGTCATCCTCCTCCGGCAATGCAGAGACTGACTTTGCCATCGACCATGCGGGGACCGTGCTTCCGCTCGAGGTCAAGGCGGCAGAGAATCTCAAAGCAAAGAGTCTGAGGATTGCCTGCGAGAAGTTCAAGCTCGAGCGCTGCGTGAGAACATCGTTAGCGGCATATAGAGACGAGGGCACGCTCGTCAACATTCCGCTCTGGGAGATTGGGCAAATCGACAAGCTGGCATAGGCGCTGTGGAGGGGGTGCCCCGTAAGGAGTGTCCCAAACTGCCGGCAGAAAAGGAACGTCCCCATCTGCCGCATTACGTCGATGTTTTAGCAACGACAGCGAAAACCCGCCAGAGCGAGCAAGGTGCCTTGAAACGAAAGGCAGATTGCCGCTCTGGCGGGCTTGCAGCGTCGAGCCGTTACGCGGTTTGGTAAAACCGCGTAACTCTACAGCTCCGTTACTTCAACGTTGTTGTAGATCTCGTCCCAGCGGTCCATGACCAGGTGGCCGGTCTTGGGATCCATGGCATTGAGCTTGCCGCAGGTATTGGCGGTCTTGAGCACCGTGACATCGTCGGCACCAGCAGCAATGGCATGCGCAAAGCCAGCGATGGTCGAGTCGCCGGAACCCGTCGCGTTCACAGCCGCAATCGAGGGCGTCTTGGCACGGAACGCGCGACCCTCATGGAAGCCCACCGACCCGGCAGCACCCATCGAAACGACAACCCAGGGGATACCGGCAAAGCGGCCATCGGCGGCAAGCGCCTCGCGCAGGGCATCGACATCATCGGTCGTAAAGGACGTACCCAGCAGGCCGTTAATCTCGGTCAGGTTGGGTTTTACGAGCTCAGGCTTAGCGTCGGACTCCAGCGCGGCCTCCAGCGATGCGCCCGAGGTGTCGAGCAGCACCTTGGCGCCCGCCTCCTCGGCGATCTTGACGAGCTCGGCATAGTAGCCGGCATCGACACCACGCGGTAGCGAACCCGAAAGCGTCACGACGTCCGCCTTCGCTGCAAGCTCGGCGAACTTGGCCGTAAAGGCCTCGAGCTCGGCAGGCGCAATCTGCGGACCGCTCTCCAGCAGCTCGGTCTGATTACCCTCGTGCAGAATATTCAGGCAAATACGCGTCTCACCGGCGATGGGCACAAAGTCGTTCTTGACGCCGTCGGCATCCATAAGCTCGGCCATATAGGCACCCATGTGGCCGCCGAGCAGACCGGTCGCAAGCACGTCGTCGCCCAACTGCAACAGCACACGGCTCACGTTGAGGCCCTTGCCGCCAGCGGTCTTTTCGGGCGTCACACGGTTAACATCGTCGATGATCAGCTTGTCGAGCTGATAGCGCGTATCAATCGACGGGTTCATGGTAACGGTCAGAATCATATTGAACTCCTGTTTCCGGGGCACGACATGTGCGGCCCCAAGCATACGATAGCTCTTTAAAGGATCTCGATCTCAAAACCGCGGATGACGGTCTCCCCCGGCTTGGCAACCAGGCAGCCACGCTTGTGCTCCAGAATATCGTCCTCATCGGAGCAGGTAGACAGGCCGCCCCACGGTTCCACGGCCACAAAGTCGCCCTCGGGCTTGCTCCACACAATCAGGTACGGCATGTCGGGGAACGTCAGGCGCACGCCCTTGTCCTCGGTTTTCTTGGTCAGCGTAACCACGCGGCTCTCGAGCACGTCAAAGATGGTCTCCGCGAAGTCGAAGAGTTCGTGGGTCAGCGGCAGGTCGTGGCCAATCATCGGGTTTTTGCTGCGATGCTCAACATCAATCAGGCCCGTCGAGGGAACGGCAGTACAGAGCTCGTCGGCCTCACGCTGATCAAAACGAAGCTCATAGTCGTCATAGGACTCGCCCTCGTCGAGCGGGCACTTAAAGCCGGGGTGGCCACCCACAAAGAATGGCATATCCTCGGTGCCCTCATTGGTCACCTCGTACGACACGGCCACCTTAGCCGCATCGATCGTGTAGCGCGCGACGATCTTAAACGGATACGGATACTGCTCGAGCAGTTCGGCATGGTCGGCAGAGCTTAGGCTCAACGCAACCATGTTGTCGCCCTGCTCCTCGAGCTTCCACTCCTGCTTGCGGGCAAAGCCGTGGCGGGCAAGCTTGACCTCGCGGCCGCCCATGGTCATCGCGCGGCCGTTACGAAGGCCGCCGCAAATCGGAAAGCAAATGGGCGCCTGGCCCGACCAGACCGAAGGATCGCCCTGCCACAGGTACTCGCGACCGTTGGCTTTAATCGAAGTGAACGATCCGCCAGCCGTGCTCAGTGCCACACGAACAGAACCGTTATCAAGAACAAACTCCATAGGAGCCTTCCCTTTCGTACGCCAGCCCGCCGAGTCAGTGGGGCTGATAGAAAACCGGCCCGCGCCCCCTCACAGAAACGCGAGCCGTCAACGGACTAGTTAATTACGCCGGATCCCCGCTAATCGTGATACTCGCCACGGTCCCACTTCTCGAGGAACTCGTCAAAGAAGTGCGGGTCAGCCTGAGCCTCGGCGTCGGCCTTGTTGCAGGCGTCAATCTTGGCAATCAGGGCATCGTGCTCGGGGGTCTTCTCGTAGGGCTCCTCCAGGAAGGCAAGCATGATGTCGGCCATCAGGAACTCGCCGGTGATCTTACCGCCAAAGCCCACGATGTTGGCGTTGAGCTCGCGACGGGCATACAGGGCAGAGGTCATGTCGCGAACCAGGGCGCAACGGGCGCCGGGAACCTTGTTGACGGCGTTGGTGATGCCGATGCCGGTACCGCACAGGGCCACGCCAAAGTCGGCCTTGCCGCTGGCAACGGCCTCGCCCACGGCCTTGCCGTAGATGGGATAATGCGTGCGGCTGTGGCTGTAGGTGCCGCAGTCGAGCACCTTGTAGCCGGCCTGCTCAAGACGGTCGGCCAGATAGATCTTCTCGTCCGTAACGATATGGTCGCAACCGATTGCGATGGTCTTCTTCATCAGAACGTCCTTTCGTCTGAATTCACAAGTTGAGATAGAAGTTCGAGTTCTCGGTGGCTCTCGTTAGGCCATCTTGTTGAGCATGTCGACACGAATCTGGTGACGACCGCCGGCGTACTGGGCGCGCAGGAACTCGCGGGCGATCTTCTTGGCGACCTCGGTGCCCACAACGCCCGGGCCCATGGTGACCATGCGCGAGCCGTTGTGCTCGCGGGTCATGTAGGCGGAGCGCTCGTCGGAAATGTTGGCAACGACCATGCCCTTGATCTTGACGGCGGCCATATAGGAACCGACGCCGTACTTATCGAATGCGAAGCCCTGGGAATCCTTGTGCTCCAGCAGGTCCTTGGCAACGGCGGTCGCAGAGTCGACAAAGTCCGCGGCAGGGGTCTCGGAATAGTCGACGACCTCGTGACCGTCGGCGATGAGCATCTCCTTGATGGACTCCTTCATCGACATACCGTCGGCATCGGAAGCGATTACAACCCTCATGACATCCTCCTTGAGAGATACGCAGGTGCGTAGTTTCTGTTTGGAAGTGTTGAATCGCGTTCAGGTCCGGGCATCTGAATGTGCGGTTCTTCACTGTTCATGTTTATTTGAACACATTCGAACAGTAACTGCAACAACTATTTGTTTATCTTTGTTCTTTTTTGAACAATTGCCGTTCGCGGGTGTTTGTTGACCGTTTGGGTCTGACAGAGGCGTGAGCGTTCACGTGCTCAACAAAAAAGGGCGACCGAGAACGCATCTCGGCCGCCCTTATTACGGTTCGATCTTTCAAGGCCCGCTTTGTCGCCTACTCGGACTGTCCGCTCTTCTTGGCATGCTTGGAAGGAGCACTCAGAAAACGACCCGTCAGATAGTTCGTCGGGCCGGAGATATCGATCCCCAGCAGCACGTGACCCAGCCACAGGAACGCCACGAGCACCAGCAACGGAATCACGCACGAGGTCACGATCATCACGATGACGCCTTCGATCAGGTCGGTCACCTGTTGCACGATCTCATCGGTCATCTGCTTGGCGCCGCTGGTCACCGACGTGACCAGGCTCGATGCCCCATCGGTCAGCTGCTCAAGTACGTTCTTGGACTCGGTGGTCTCGGTCTTTTTCTTGCTTGTTTTGGAGCTGGCATCGGTCGATTTCTCCGTGGTGTCGGCCTTCTCCGCTGCGTCGGCCGCCTTTTGCTCGGCCTGTTCGATGCTCACCCGATACGTCTCATCGACCTTTTGCGACACCCACACGCTCGCGGGCACCAACGCCATGCCGATCATAGCGACCACCAGCACGCGCGTTGCCACGCGGCGCAGGACGGCGCTGGTGCTCCAGCGTCCGTGGATGCCAAGCGACACCGCGAAGAGTACGAGCGAGAACGGGATCAGGATACCCAGCCCGACCGACCATAAGATAGTGAGCAAGTATTTCTCGAGATACAGTACGGCGAGCACAATGCCCAGGTTGCCCGAAAGCTGTGCGAGCTGCTCAGCCACCGGCGTTCCCGTGTCGCCCGGCAGCGCGGTGATGCCCGCAGACAGCGCCACGCACGAGGTCGTGAGCGCCAAAACGTTGCCCTTCTTTTGGTCGATGACCTCGATAGTTGAGTCCCAGGTCTTGGTGTCGGCAAAATGCGGGCGCGCGACAAAACCCGACAGAAGCGCCAGTACCACGAGCGCAACGATGAACCCGATCTGCAACTTTTTGTTTGCACACACGACATCGGACAGGCTGGGCTGTAGCTCGGTTACCGTCGTGCGCTCGGTTATCTGGACAGGACGCCCGTGAGCCATCTCGTGCGCGTCTCTATTTTGTATTGACCCGTTATCCGGCATTTGGATACCTCCTCATTCCGGCGTTTAATGCGAAAGGAAGTATACCCACCCAGCGAAAAACCGAACGGGAGGCGGCAGAGTGCCCCAAGACTGTCCCCGACGACTGGTCGTTTAAGAACGTCTCCAATAACTATCTCCGGATGAGTTGCGGTGAAATAGGGATTGTTTTACGCCCGCCGGCCCCTATTCAGTCCCTATTTCACCGCAACTTGGAGGAGAACAGAAAAAGCCCTGCCGCGGGGTTGCGACAGGGCTTTTGGAAGGGGACTTGGTTGTGGGGGCTCGTTAGGCGAGCTTGGCCTCGAGATCGGCGATGCGCTTGTAGGCATCGATGGTAAAGCGGGTCTGCTTCTCCAGGATCATGGTGGTCATCAGCGTGTCCTGAGCGTGAGCCATGATGAAGGTCATCTCCATCTCGCCGCCGCCGGCCTCCTGCGAAAGCAGCTTGGTCTGCGTATCGTGAGCACCGATGAGCGCGTCGCTGGCATCCTTGTGCAGCTGCTCGGCCTTCTCAAAATCACCCTCGCGAGCAGCATCGAGTGCAGCGAGCAGGTCGGTCTGGGCGTCGCCCGCGTATGCGACGATCTCGAATCCAACCATCGAGATTTCTTCTTTGGTTGCCATATTGCGTTCCTTTCACATATGAACCAATGGAGAGCATCGCGTCCGGGCATACGCGCTGCGTTGTGTATGACAGAAACATTAACATTCAAACAAAAAAGAACAATCCAAAACGCAATTTGAAGCTATGAACGGTCGATTTTCACCCGTGAACGGTTTTTAAACTATTCCGAACAATATCGAACACATAAATCGACAACCAAACAGGTCCGCACCCTAGCGCAGACTGCGTACCGTATCGCCCTCGACGAGCACACCGGGGATCAGCATGTGCTCCACGCCGGCCACGACGTCCTCGGCGCCGGCAATCTTGTCGACCGCCCACATGCCAACGCGCTTGTTATCAAAGCGCACCGTAGTTAGGCGACGATCGGGCACGATATCGCCCAGGCTATCGTCAACGCCCACCACGCTCACGTCCTCGGGCACGCGCTTCCCGCGCGACTCGAGCCCGCGAATGCAGCCATAGGCCATAGCATCGTTCGAAGCATAGATAGTCGTGCATGTCGGATCGTCCGCAAGAGCCTGCCCGGCGGCATACCCACTCTGCGCCGTCCAATCGCCGCGGATAAGCCGCGGCGGCTCAATGCCATGCGCGCGCAACGTCTCGCGCCAGCCCTCCTCGCGCTGCATGCCCGAAAGCGAGCGCTCGGGGCACGAGATAAAGTGCACGTTCTTGTGCCCCTGCCCCAACAGATACTCGACCACTTGGCGCGAGCAATCGAACTGGTCGTTGTCGACCGTCGAGCACAGCGGATGCTCCAGCATGGTAACGAGCACCGTCTGCATACCGGGCAGCGGCTCAAAGGTGCCAAAGTCTGCCGGCATACGGTTCATGATCACAACCATACCGTCCACCGGAAGCGCGCTCATGCGCGACGACGCGCTCTCGAGGGTATAGGGATGTCCATCTACTTTAGTAAGGGTGATGGCATAGCCGTGCTTGTCAGCCGCAGCGGCAAAGCCCTCCATGCGGTCGAGGTTTCCGGTGCCGGTGATATTGAACATGGCGACGCCGACGGTCTTGAACTTGCCGCGGCGCAGCGACCGGCCGGCAAAATTGGGTCGATACCCGAGCTCGCGCATGGCGGCACGCACGCGCTCCTTGGTCTCGGGGCGCACGCTGGGTGAATCGTGCACGGTGCGCGAGACCGTCTGCTCCGAGACGCCCGCAAGACGTGCCACGTCCTTAACGGATACCGATTTTTTAACAGCGGCCATAGGTCGATCTTTCTATGTCAACGATGCCATCGCGGGCATCCCAACAGACAAAATGAACGCCTCCAAGTATATCCAACGCCTCCCCCGCCATACGCTCACCACCCAAAACCTACCGTTCACCGACAATCCTGCGTCCCCGAACGGCTTTTGTCGCCCAAATGTTAACGTTGCCATTGTGCAAACACAGAGCCACCGGGCGGCTCAAACGTTTACGCGCAAGGAATCGACGGTCCACAGGCACAGGGGCCACCGGTTCGCGTCTTTTTTTGTGTCACAAAATGGCAACGTCAACATTTTGGCAAACAAGGTCCAAACGTTACCATCGTTGCTAACCCACCGACTCTTAGGAGCTTTGCATGGAGCAACTCATCGCCACCATCGAAAAGGGCCAGCCCCTTTTCAACGCGATCGCCCGCAACAAGTACCTCAAGGCGATCCGCGACGGCTTTATCTCCGTCATCCCCATCATCATCTTCTCGTCCATCTTCTGCCTGGTGGCCTCGGTCCCCAACATCTGGGGTTTCTACTGGCCCGATGACATCAACAACGCCCTGTGGAAGTGCTACAACTACTCCATGGGCATCCTGGCCATCGCCTGCGCCGCCACCACGGCCAAGCACTTCGCCGACGCTCAGAACCGTGACCTGCCCAAGAACAACCAGATCAACTTCATCTCCTGCATGTGCGCGGCCATCATCGGCTTCCTGCTGCTCTCGAGCGACACCATTTCCACGGACGCCGCCAGCGGCTTCAACACCACCTACCTTGGCTCCAAGGGCCTGCTGACCGCCTTCATCGCTGCGTTTGTGACTGGCATCATCTACAAGTTCTTCATTAAGCGCAACATCACCGTCAAGATGCCCGAGCAGGTTCCGCCCAACATCTCGCAGACCTTTAAGGACATCATCCCCTTCTCCGTCTGCATCACCGTCTTTTGGGTCTTTGACATCGTCTTCCGCTCTGCCTTTGGCTTCTGCTTTGCCCAGGGCGTCATCCAGGTGTTCCAGCCCTTGTTCACCGCTGCCGACGGCTACATCGGCCTCGCTGTGATCTACGGCGCCATGAGCCTCTTCTGGTTCGTCGGTGTCCACGGCCCCTCGATCGTCGAGCCTGCTATCGCCGCCGCCCTCGTTGCCAACATGACCGACAACCTGGCTGCTTACCAGGCCGGCCAGCACGCCTCCGCTGTCCTGACGCAGGGCGCCCAGTACTTCGTCGTCTGCATGGGCGGCACCGGCGCCACGCTCGTCCTCGTCTTTATGTTCTGCTTCCTGGCCAAGTCCCAGGAGATGCGCGCCGTCGGTAAGGCCTCCATCGTCCCGGTGTGCTTCGCCGTCAACGAGCCGTTGCTGTTCGCCGCGCCCATCGTGCTCAACCCCGTCTTCTTTGTCCCGTTTGTCTTTGCCCCGATCGCCAACGTCTGGATCCTCAAGGTCTTTATCGACTTCCTGGGCATGAACGGCTTTATGTACACCCTGCCCTGGACCGTTCCCGGCCCCATCGGCACCATCATGGGCCTGGGCTTCCAGCCGCTCGCCTTTGTGATGCTCGCCGTCATCCTGGTCGTCGACTTCCTTCTGTACTACCCGTTCTTCCGTGCCTATGACGCCCAGAAGTGCGCCGAGGAGGCCGAGATCTCCCAGGAGGAGCTCGCCGCCAAGAACGCCGAGAAGGCTGCCAAGCTCAACGACGCCTTCCAGGGCAAGGCCGATGCCAAGAGCGTTGCCGACGGCGCCGCTGCCGAGGCCGTAAAGGCCGACGCCTCCCCCGCCGCTGCAGCCCCCGCTGCCGAGGCCACGGCCGCCAGCGACCTCAACGGCAAGCGCGTGCTCGTGCTCTGCCAGGGCGGCGGTACCTCGGGCCTGCTCGCCAACGCGCTGGCCAAGGCCGCCAAGGAGCGCGGTATCGACCTGGAGACCGCTGCCGACGCCTATGGCAACCACGTGGATATGCTCCCCGACTTTGACCTGGTCGTCCTGGCCCCGCAGGCCGCGAGCTACCTGGCCGACCTGCAGAAGGACTGCGAGCGCGTGGGCAACAAGTGCGTCGCCTGCCGCGGCAAGCAGTACATCGAGCTCTCCCAGAACGGCGACAAGTCTCTCGCCTTCGTCTCCGAGCAGCTTTCGAAGTAAGTAACGCGTAAAGGCCAGCCGAGCAAATCAGACCGGCTGGCCTTTTTACTAGACGATTGGATCATCATGTCCGTTAACCCCGCCAGCGTCACCAACCCGCCCGCGCAGTTTCCCGAGGGCTTTGTCTTTGGCGGCGCCACCGCTGCCTACCAGGTAGAAGGCGAGACCCGCACTCACGGTAAGGGTAAGGTTGCCTGGGACGACTTCCTGGAGGCCCAGGGCCGCTTCTCCCCCGATCCCGCATCCGACTTCTACAACCAGTATCCCGTCGATCTGGAGCTGTGCGAGGAGTTCGGCATCAATGGCATTCGCCTCTCCATCGCCTGGAGCCGTATCTTCCCCAACGGCACCGGCGAGATCAACCCCGAGGGCGTGCAGTTCTACCACGATCTCTTCGCCGAGTGCCACAAGCATCACGTCGAGCCGTTCGTCACGCTGCACCACTTCGATACGCCGCTCCCCCTCTTTGAGAAGGGCGACTTCCTCAACCGCGAGACCATCGACGCCTTTGTGGACTTTGCCACCTTCTGCTTTAAGGAGTACGCCGACCAGGTGACCTACTGGTTCACCTTTAACGAGATCTGGGCCGACGCCTCCAACACCTACATCGAGGGCACCTTCCCCGGCGGTGTTAAGGCGCATCTGGCCGAGGCCTTCCAGTGCGAGCACAACATGATGCTCGCCCACGCCAAGGCAGTGCTCGCCTTCCACAACGGCGGCTTTAAGGGCAAGATCGGCGTCATCCAGTCGCTGGAGTTTAAGTACCCGCTCAACGAGAACGACCCCGCCGACATCAAGGCCGCCAACAACGAGCACGTGCTGCAGAACCAGTTCCTGCTCGACGCCACCTTCCGCGGCGACTACGCGCCCGACACGCTCGAGTGTGCCAACCGCCTGGCTGCCGTCTCGGGCGGCACCATCGAGATCCTGGACGAGGACCTCGAGATCATGCGCGAAGCCGCGCTCTACAACGACTACCTGGGCGTTAACAACTACCAGTGCCGTTTCCTCAAGGCTTACGATGGCGAGAACGACCTGCACCACAACGGTACGGGCGAGAAGGGCACCGGCCGCTGGCGCGTCAAGGGCATTGGCGAGCACGTGAACAAGCCCGGCATCCCCACCACCGACTGGGACTGGATTATCTATCCCGAGGGCCTGTTCGACCTGCTCGTCTACATTAAGCAGCGCTACCCCAACTACAAGCAGATCTTCATCACCGAGAACGGCATGGGCTACAAGGACCCCTACAAGGACGGCTTTGTGGACGACCAGCCGCGCATCGACTACATCGAGCAGCACCTGCGCTGGCTGCTCAAGGCCATGGAGGTCGGCGTCAACGTGGGCGGCTACTTCCTGTGGAGCCTGCAGGACCAGTTCTCCTGGACCAACGGCTATAACAAGCGCTACGGCTTCTTCTACGTAGACTTTGAGACCCAGAAGCGCACGCCCAAGGCAAGCGCCTACTGGTACAAGCACGTGGCCGAGACCCGTCGTCTGGACTAGTTAACGCCATCGGCTGCCGTGACCATCACGCAGCCGCGCACCTTACCATTCCCGATTGCATGGACACTGCGTCCATGCACCTCTTTCCGTGTGGCGGATACGACCTTCCCGGTGGATGCTTCGGCGTCCTTGGTCGTATCCGCCTCTTTTGTTTTTGAGCGGACTGGGTCTTCCGTTTGTCTCGATCTGTAACATCTAGCAGGTGTTTTCGGTCCTAACCGTTACAGATTGAGATAAACGCTCAGGCCAATCCACTCAATCTAAATCTGTAACATCTAACCCACTTTTCGTCGTCTTACTGTTACAGATCGAGACAAACGCTCAAGCTATTCTCCTCAATCTAAATCTGTAACATCTAGCTGAGTTTTCCGCCCCTACCCGTTACAGATCGAGACATACCGCACGAGTCAGCCCGTTCAATCTCGATCTGTAACATCTGGTCGAGTTTTTCGGTCCCAACTGTTACAGATCAAGATGAACGGGCCGAGCAAACCTACGCCCGCAGGTCCCTTACGCTGGAGCGCTCGACCAGCACGCCGGAGACGAGCGTCCGGCTTCTGGAGCTTGGAGCTTCCAGGCCTGCAACGACCTCGTTAAGCGCACGGATGCCCAACTCACGGTGGCGGAACTTCACCGACGTCAAAATCGAATTGGGAATCGTCTTATAGAGCTCGTCGTCGAAGCCGATCACGGACACATCATCGGGCACGCTGAGCCCTTTGTCACGTAGAGCCATCATCACGCCGTTTGCCATGCAGTCGTTAGCAGCGAGGACCGCCGTGCAATCGGGCTTATCGGCAAGCACAAGGCCCGCGGCATAGCCACTATCCGCATTCCAATCGCCTTGCAGAGGCTCGGGCGGCTCAATGCCACGCGCCGCGAGTGCCGCACGCCAACCTTTCATACGACACTGGCTCGACAGCGACTCCTTCTTACCCGAAACGAAATACACGTTCTTGTGACCATGATCCAAGAAGTACTCGCACGCCATACGCGCACCGCCCTCTTGATCGTCACTGACCGTAGAGCAAGTAGGGTGTTCCATAGGCGTGATGATCACGGTCTTGAGGTCCTTTGGCGCCTCGAAGGTGTCGAAGTCGTCGACCATCTGACGCAAGTTGAAGATCATGCCATCGACGGGCAGCTGCGACATCCTGCGCGCTGCATCGGCGAGGGTCATCTTCTCCCCAGCCCGCTTTTTGATCATCGTGAGAGCAAAGCCTCGCTCTTCGGCGGCATCGGCGATACCGTCGATCATGTCCACGGCACCACCCGACAAGTGGAACATCACCACGCCGATGCACCCGTAACGGCCCAACTTGAGTGAGCGCGCGGCAAAGTTAGTTCGAAATCCGAGCGCCTCCATGGCCGCATGGACCCTATCGCGCGTCGACTCTCGTACGCTATCGGGCTCGTTGATCACGCGCGACACCGTCTTGAGAGAAACACCCGCGGCAACTGCCACATCATTCATTGAGACATTTTTCTTGTCCATCGTTGCCACTACTTCTCCAGTCGGTTTTGAATCGCTTGTTTTTTTGCGTTCTAGCATACACTACCTGCCCGACTGACAAATCAGCCGTTTATCGGACAATATCGACCGTTCACCTGTAAATCCTTGTTACGCTTTCAAAAATGTCTTACGTTGTCATTAACGAAATGACAACGTTGTCATTTCGCAATGCCTTCCTTAAGCAGGAAGGTTTCCGGGCAGTCCTGACCATCCATCGACGACCAGTTCCATCCACATGCATCGCGCATCGAGCAGCAAAGGAGCTCTATGGACGCCATCGTAAAGATGCTCGAAAAGCATCAGCCGTTCTTTGAGAAGATCTCGAGGAACATCTACCTCCAGGCCATTAAGGACGGATTCCTTGGGTGCATGCCCATCGTCCTCACCTCTTCGATCTTTCTGCTGATCGCCACGCTTCCCGGCGTGGTCGGCATCACGCTGCCCCAGCCGCTCATCGACTGGTGCAACAAGCTGTACAACTTCACCATGGGTGTCATGGGCATCATGGTCGCCGGCACCACCGCCAAGAACTTCACGGCATCCATGAACCGTCGCATGCCCGCCGGCAAAGTGCTCAACGACGGCTCCACCATGGTTGCCGCCCAGTGCAGCATGCTTCTGCTCGCTGTTACGCAGTTCACCACCAAGTTCAACGGCTCCGAGCTTTCGGTCTTCGATTGCACTAGCATGGGCACGCGCGGCCTGTTCTCGGCATACATCGCCGCGTTCATTACCGTGTGGGTTTATAAGTTCTGTGTCTCGCGTGATCTGACCATTAAGCTGCCCAAGGAGGTCCCGGGCGCTATCGCTCAGAACTTCCGCGACATCATCCCCTTCGGCGGTGCTGTCATCATCTGCGGCATCATCGATGTGGTTGTGCGCAACCTCATGGGTGTTCCGTTCTCCGAGCTGCTCATCAAGCTGCTCTCCCCGCTCTTCACCGCGGCAGAAACCTACCCCGGCCTTATCCTTATCCAGGCAGCCACCGCGTTCTTCTGGTTCATCGGCGTCCACGGCCCCTCGATCGTCCAGCCGGGTATTGACCCCATCCGTCTTGCCAACCAGGCCGAGAACCTGCAGGTTCTTCTTGCCGGCGGTCACCCCGCCCACTCCCTCACCTTCAACATGTCGCTCGTAGGTGAGTTCGGCGGCACCGGTGCCACGTTTATCGTGCCGCTCCTGCTGATCCTCTTTATGAAGTCCAAGCAGCTCAAGGCCGTCGGTAAGGCCTCGATTGTTCCTGTTGCCTTTGCCGTCAACGAGCCGCTGCTCTTTGGCGCTCCCATGATCCTCAACCCCTACATGCTCATCCCCTTTGTTGCCGCCGGCTGCGTCAACGTGAGTGTTGCCAAGTTCTTTATCGATAACGTGGGCATGAACGGCTTCTCCTTCGTGGTGCCTTGGGCCACCCCCGCCCCCATCGGTATCTTCATTACCACGAACTTCCAGCTTATTGCCCTGGTGTTTGTCGCAATCATCATCTTGCTGGACGCCGTCATCTATCTGCCGTTCTTGAAGGCATACGATAAGCTGCTCTGCGACCAGGAAGCCGAGCGCGCCGCCGAGCTGGGTCTCGAGTCCGATGGTGCCGCTGCCATCGCTGCCAGCGCGCCTGCACCCGCCGTTGAGCAGACTACCGCTGCCGCAGAGACGACCGCTGCCGCCGTCGACAGCGAGCCCGTCGCCGATCAGCCCGAGCCCGCCGCCGACGCATCCGCTAAGAAGGACGTCGATGGCCTGAAGGTCCTCGTCCTGTGCGCCGGCGCCGGCACCTCCGCCATGCTTGCCAATGCCATCAAGGAAGGCGCCGCACAGACCGGAGAGAACATCGCCTCCTCCGCTGGTGCCTATGGCCAGCACACCGCCATCATGGATCAGTACGACGTTATCGTGCTTGCCCCGCAGGTCCGTAGCTACTACAACGACATGAAGGCCGACACCGATCGTCTGGGCATTAAGCTGCTCGCCCCGCGCGGCAAGGAATATATCGACCTTACCCGCGACCCCGCTGGCGCCATCAAGTGGCTCCGCGAGAACCTCGACTAGCTCCTCCCTCTGTTGGTGCCCGGATCCCCAGTTCGGGCACCTCTCCCTATTCGTATCCCACAGAAAGGATGGCTCATGTCCAATCCCATGCAGTTCCCCAACGGCTTTGTGTTTGGCGGCGCCACCGCCGCTTACCAGGTTGAGGGCGAGACCCGTACGCACGGCAAGGGCAAAGTGCCCTGGGACGATTTCCTGGCTGCTCAGGGTCGCTTCTCCCCCGATCCCGCAAGCGATTTCTACAACAAGTACCCGGTCGATATCGACCTGTGCCAGCGCTTCGGCATCAACGGTATCCGTGTCTCCATCGCTTGGAGCCGCATCTTCCCCAACGGCACCGGCGAGGTTAACCCCGAAGGTGTTGCCTACTATCATGAGCTTTTTGCCACCTGCAACAAAGCTGGCGTTATCCCCTATGTCACGCTCGATCACTTTGACACGCCCGAGGCCTTCTACCAGGACGGCGGCGAGGGCTTCCTGACGCGCACGACGATCGACGCCTTTGTCGAGTACGCCAAGTTCTGCTTTGCCGAGTTCACCGAGGTCAAGCACTGGTTTACCTTTAACGAGATTCCCGCGACCGCCGAGGGCAGCTTTATCGTCGGCAACTGGCCGCACGGCGAGAAGTATCGCCTGGACAAGGCCTTCCAGCTCATGCACAACATGATGGTGGCCCATGCCAAGGCCGTCGTCGCCTTCCACGAGGGCGGTTTTGAGGGCGAGATCGGTATCGTCCAGAACCTGGAGCCCAAGTATCCCCTCGATCCCAACAGTGCTGCCGACTGCGAGGCCGCCCGCATGGCCGACGTCATCAACAACCGCTGGGTACTCGACGCCACCTTCCGCGGCCACTATGCAGCCGACACCATGGAAGCTGCGACCAAGTTGGCCCATATCGCCGGCGGCGAGCTCGACGTCCGCGACGAGGACATCGCCGCGCTGACCGCCGCGCTCCCCTACAACGATTGCCTGGGCGTCAACACCTACAAGTGCCAGTTCCTGCGTGCCGCCGAGGGCGAAAACGACATCAACCACAATGGCACTGGCGACAAGGGCTCCTCGCGCTGGTTCCTCAAGGGCGTTGGTGAGTCATGCGTGCGCGAAGGCGTACCCACCACCGATTGGGACTGGATTATCTATCCCGAGGGCCTGTACGATCTGCTGCTCCGCATTAAGAACGATTACCCCAACTACAAGAAGATTTACATCACCGAGAACGGCATGGGCTATAAGGACGACTTCGAGGACGGCTTTATCGACGACGCCCCTCGCATCGACTACATGCGCCAGCATCTCGCGTGGGTCCTCAAGGCGATTGACGGCGGCGTGAACGTCGACGGCTACTTTGTGTGGTCGCTGCAGGACCAGTTCTCCTGGACCAACGGCTACAACAAGCGCTATGGCCTGTTCTACATCGACTTCGAGACCCAGAAGCGCTATCCCAAGGCGAGCGCGTACTGGTACAAGAACGTCTCGGAGACCGGCCTGCTCATGGCCTAGTTTCAGCCGCATACCCCCTGTCGGCCGCATGCGAATCCCCCGCGGGATCGCATGCGGCCTTTTTGTTTTTGCCGGGTCCAGCCTCACGTTTATCTCAATCTGTAACACCTAGCCGAGTTTTTCAGTCCTAACTGTTACAGATCGAGACAAACGTGAGGACCGTTCCAACAAAATCTCAATCTGTAACATCTAACCAGCTTTTAGTCGTCTAACTGTTACAGAATGAGATAAACGGATGGGCCACTCCGTAAGATCTAAATCTGTAACATGTTGCCGAGTTTTCAGTCCTAACTGTTACAGGTCGAGATAATTAGACAACGGAATCCAAACTATCCAAGCAACTTTTACGTGCGTCTCTACCTTTGTTTTAGGTATCACGAACATGCTTTCGGTATCATTTACTGCCGATATGATACCGAAAGCATGTTCGGTATCATGAAAGGCTTCGTACGTCAACGCGACCAAGTTGCAAACTCGCGAGCTCCGTTAATCTTCCGAGCGCTTCTGAATCCACATTTGCGCGTCATATCGCGTCACGTTGGCGCGCAAAATGACGCGCAAATTTTTACGTGTCATTTGATTTGACGCGCAAATGGCGTTTTTACATTTACGCGTCATATTGAAGCGGTAACCCCCGCGTTGCCAGAGGGCAGAAGTATCTCCTGCAGCGTTAGCTAGCAGATAACCTGTGTGTGTTCCTCGATGGCGGCGCGGTCTTCTGCCGAGATGCTCGGCTCGCATACCACGGCGTCCAGGCTGTCCAGACGGCAGAAGGTGTAGAAGTCGCGCTTGCCGATCTTGCTGGAGTCGGCAATCAGGTAGCGCGAATCGGCCTTGCTAAAGGCGAGCTGCTGGATGCGGCCCTCGTCCATGTTGGATGTGGATACGTCGCCATCCAGGATGCCGTTGGCGCCGATAAAAGCCGCGTCGATTCCCAGCGCACGCAGGGTGTCCTCGGCCGTGGGGCCCACAAAGGCGGCAGTGCGGCGGCGGTACATGCCACCCACCAGGCACAAGTCGCAGTCCTCGCGCTCCTCGAGCAGGTTAAAAACCGAAAGCGAGTTGGTCACGATGCGCAGGCGGCACGCCGGTAGCATCGAGGCCATCTGCTCCACCGTAGTGCCCGTGCCCAAAAAGATGGTCGAGCCCTCCTCGATAAGCTCCACAGCGCGACGGGCGATCTGCAGCTTTTCCTCCGCATGCTTGGTGCGTTTTTCACTGTGCGAGTACTCGTGACGCAACATGGCATGGGGGCGTCCCTGCGCGCTGCGGGCGCCACCGTGCACGCGCTCAATCTCACCCAGGCTCGCGAGTTCCTCCAGGTCGCGGCGGATCGTCATGTCCGAGACGCCCAGCGCATCCGAGATTTCCTTAACCGAAACCGTGCCCTGCTCCTCGAGCAGCTGACGAACCTTGTCCTGTCGCTCCGCCTTAATCACGATGAGTCCTCGCTGTTCCACGCTCGCATCAATTCAAACAGTAACGAACAAATTGTATCAGACTCGCGCGGGCCAAAAATGAACGCTTCAACTGCGTCTTCATTACTTTTTTTAAGAAAAATACCCCCTGCTTTAGTGAGATGTAGTGATAATCTCGCCTGTTCGCGCTACAGTTTGTCCGAAATACCTCGATGTTAGGAACCAAATGATCACTTCCGAGCTTTTCGGCACCGCGCCGTGCGGTACCCCCGTTCATCGTTACACCCTCAACGGGCCCGAGATCTGCGTTCGCATTATGGACTACGGCGCCACCGTTCTGGGCATTGACGTGCCCGACATTCCCGGCAATGTGCGCGATGTGGTACTGGGTTTCGATAAGCTCGAGGATTACTTTGACAACCCCGCCTGCTTTGGCGCGACCATCGGCCCCGTGGCCAACCGCACCGCAGGCGCCACGATCACCATCGATGGCACGGACTGGCACATGCCGGCCAACGAGGGCGCCAACAACCTGCACAGCGATCTTGAGCACGGCCTGCACAAGCGCGTGTGGGACGTTGAGCTCGACGAGGTACACAATGCCGTGCGCATGACCACCTCGCTCGAGGACGGTGAGCTGGGTCTTCCCGGCAACCGCACGTTTACGGCCGTGTTTACCGTGACGCAGACGGGGCGCTTCCGCATCGAATACGGCTGCGAGAGCGACCGCGCCACCTACGTGTCCATGACCAACCACACGTACTTTAACCTCGCCGGTCATAACGCCGGCATGGACTGCGAGCACTTCTTTGTGGCCAACGCCGCCCACTACCTGCCCATTAACGAGCAGAACATCCCCACCGGCGAGATCGCTCCGGTCGAGGGCACGCCGTTCGACTTCCGTGAGCTGCGCCCCGTCGCCCCCGGTATGGAGGCCGACGATCCGCAGATTAAGCAGGCCCGCGGCTACGACCACTGCCTGTGCATCGGCGGCTACCAGTACGGCCGCAACCTGCGTCGCGCCCTGCACGTCGAGGAGATGTGGACCGGCCGCGAAATGGATTACTACACTACCGCGCCGGGCGTGCAGCTTTACACCGGCAACTGGCTGGGCGACGAGCACGCCAAGGACGACGCCAACTATGGCTGGGGCGCCGGCTTTGCCCTCGAGGCAGAGATGTACCCCGACACGCCGCACCAGCCACTGTTCCCCCAGGGCATCGTGGGCCCGGGTCACCCCTACAGCAATGTGATCGAGTACCACTTTATGAGGCACTAAGCGCACAACGCAACATATCGCACAGCAGCGCCCGCCGGCACCGCCGACGGGCGCCTTTTCATCCCTAGAGCTCAATTTCGCTGTCACTGTATGAGGGATCAGTTGAACAGATTGTCGATGGGATCGGGGTCGGACTCGGGGAGATAGCGGATTTCTAGCTCTATGCCGAGTTCTTGCAGCTCTTTGAGGGCGGCAACATCCTCGTCGTCTATGGCGACTGCAGGCGTTACAGGGCGCTTGCCCTCCCCTGCTTCCATATGGCCTATGCTGATCTTGGTAATGGGCACGCCGCCCTTAACCAGCGCGAGCGCATCGGCGGGCGACGCCACCATGATCAGGACCCATTGGCGCGGCGTCGCGGTATGAATAACGTCAATCGTCCTTTGCACCGAGAAAAACCGCGTCCACACGCCCTCGGGAGCCGCAACCCTCATAGGTGCCCACCTGCGCGAATCCGCCGCAATCTCGTCGTTAACGATCAGGACGAGATTGCTGCCCACAGCCTCGTTCCACAGCTCGACATCCTGCCCATAGATAAAGCGGTCGTCAATTCGCGTAAGAAGAATCTTGGGTTGAGCCATCGCCGCCCCATTCTGTTCGAGGCCCGTAAGAGCAAGACATCACGTCCCCAATATTAGTGCATTTAAAGTGAGAAAAGCCGTCAGAACACTTGCGCGGATTTGCGATGTCCCGTATCATAGACAGCCGTTGACGCCTCAGTTGCGTCACCACATGGCCGCCAGCGTAGCTCAGTTGGTAGAGCACCGCTCTCGTAAAGCGGGGGTCACCGGTTCGAGCCCGGTCGCTGGCTCCATTGCACAAGATAGCCGCCTTCGGGCGGCTTTTTTGTTGCCGATTTCTCGCGCGCCCGTCAATCCAAGCACCACGCCGTCGGCAACTCCCCTGTTCAAAAACAAAAACCCCGCCGACCATGGCTCCCCAAACGGGAAACCACGATTAACGGGGCTCATGCGCGACTCCCTCAAGGAAATCGCGCCAACACACAGCTCAATCGAGCGGCGCGTTACTCCTCCCAGTAGGCGTCGGCAAGCAGCTTAAAGCAGATCTTCTTGACCGGCTGCGCGCCGTCGCCCGGGAACTCGAGCGTGGGCATGTGAGGCTCACCGGCAACGAACAGGGCAAACTTGTCGTCGGCCAGATCGCCGGCGATCGAGGCGTCGGAATCGACCAGGTCGTAGTCGTCCTTCTCGTCGAACTCCTGGACCAGCGTCAGGCTGCCCGTGGCGACCTTAAAGGCCTCGCGACCCTCAACGTCAATCTGCAGGTCGTGATAGCGCTGATGCGTCTCGTAGTGAGCGTCGGCCTCGGGACGCGTCGTGGGAGCCATGACGTTCGCAAAGACCTTGTCGCCCAGAATCGGATGGCTGCCGACCTCGAGCTCCGCCGGGTCATGCTCCTCGAGCCAATCGATCAGCACGTCGAGACCCTTGAGCATTCCGCGGTATTCCTCGATATCGCCCAGTGCACCGTAAATCATCTAAATCCCCTCTCGGATCGTCTCTTTGGCAGCTACTCGGTAAATGCGTTACCGACGCTGTTGCCGCCCACATGCGTCTCGACCAGGGTAAGGTCGGGATTGAACACGACGAAGTCGGCGTCGCGCCCCGGCATAATGCTACCGCACTTGTCGTCGGCATGAGTTAGCAAGTGACGCCGGGGCCGACACCCGAGCTCTTACAGCTCGGTTACGACAACGCCGTTGTAAACCTCGTCCCAACGGTCCATGACCAGATGGCCGGTCATGGGATCCATAGCGTTGAGCTTGCCGCAGGTGTTGGCGGTACGCAGCACCGTCTCGTCGTCCGCGCCGGCAGCAATGGCATGCGCGAAGCCGGCGATGGTGGAGTCGCCGGAGCCCGTAGCGTTAACGGCGGGAATATCGGGCGTCTTGGCGCGGAACGCACGGCCGTTGTGGAAACCCACGGAGCCGGCAGCGCCCATGGACACGACAACCCAGGGGATATCGGAGAAACGGGCGTCAGAGGCAAGTGCGGCGCGGAGCTCATCCACGTCGTCGGTGGTAAAGCTCGTGCCCAGAAGGCCGTTGATCTCGGTCAGGTTAGGCTTGACCAGCTCGGGCTTAACCTCGGACTTAAGCGCAGCCTCGAGCGAGGCGCCCGAGGTATCGAGCAGCACCTTGGCGCCGGCGTTCTCGGCAATGCCCGTGATCTTGGCATAGTAGTCCGCCTCGACGCCACGGGGCAGCGAACCCGAGATAGTGACGACGTCGGCCTTGCTCGCAAGCTCGGTAAACTTGGCCGTAAAGGCATCGAGCTCCTCGGGGGCAATCGTCGGGCCGCTCTCGAGCAGCTCGGTCTGGTTGCCGGCGTGGAGGATGTTGAGGCAGATGCGGGTCTCGCCCTTGATGGGCACAAAGTCGTTGTTGATACCGTTGTCGTCCATGAGCTCAGCCATATAGGCACCCATGTGACCGCCGAGCAGACCGGTTGCCACAACATCGTCGCCCAGCTGGCCCAGGACGCGGGCCACGTTGAGGCCCTTACCGCCGGCGGTCTTTTCGGGCGTCACGCGGTTGACGTCGTCGATAATGAGCTCATCGAGCTGATAGCGCGTATCAACGGACGGGTTCATCGTAACGGTGAGGATCATTTTTAGCTCCTTATCTCGCAGGCTCCTTGTGCCTCGCGGTACGAGTCGACAAAACGGAATTACAGAATCTCAATCGTGAACGAGCGAACGACGGTCTCCTTGGGCTTGGCGACAAGACAGCCGCGCTTAT
This sequence comes from uncultured Collinsella sp., assembly GCA_934621885.1. The sequence continues at coordinate 2,652 of CAKTUH010000009.1, read as the reverse complement.
GCTCAAGCACATCGTCCTCATCAGAGCAGGTCGAAAGACCGCCCCAAGGCTCAACCGCCACAAAATCGCCCTCGGGCTTGCTCCACACGATGAGATACGGGAAGCCCTCAAAGCTCAGGCGAACGCCCTTGTCCTCGCCCTTCTTGGAAAGCGTAACCTGACGGCTCTCGAGCACGTCAAAGATGGTCTCCGCAAAATCGAAAAGCTCATGCGACAGCGGCAGCGTTTTTCCCACCATGGGGTTCTTGGAGCGCCTGTCCACGTCAATCAAGCCGGTCGAGGGAACGGCAGTGCAAAGCTCCGCGGCCTCGTCCTTCTCAAAGCGCAGCTCGTAGTCCGTATAGGCCTCGTCGTCATCGAGCGGGCACCTAAAGCCGGGATGACCACCAATAAAGAACGGCATGTCCTCGGTGCCCTCGTTAGTGACCTCGTAGGAGACGCGCACGGCAGCCCCCTCAAGCGTATAGCGGGCGACAAGCTTAAACGGGTACGGATAATCGCTCAGCAACGCGGCGTTATCCTCCGAAGCCAGGCACATCGCCAGCTCGTTCTCGCTTTGGCTCAGCAGCTTCCACTCCTGCTTGCGCGCAAACCCGTGACGGGCGAGCTTCACGTGATGTCCGGCAAACGTCATGGCATTGCCATCGCGCAGGCCTCCGCAAATCGGGAAGCAGATCGGCGCCTGACCGGACCATACGGCAGGGTCGCCCTGCCACAGATACTCGCGACCGTCAGCCTCGATTGAGGTGAACGAGCCGCCAGCCGTGGAAACCTTAATAGAAATCGAATCGTTGGAAAGAGCGTATTCCATTGCCCATCCTTTCGAACAACTGCCCTTTACTCGCAAGCACCCATCTCAGTCCTAGCCATAGGACAAACCCGCACGTTCATCGATGTGTCCGGTATCCCAGCTATCCAACGGGGTACCATATTGACATTGACTTCATTACAGCTGAAAGGCCTTCTTATGCGAACCATCATCCTCTACGCCTCGCGCCACCACGGCAACACGAAAAAGCTCGTGGACGCCATTGTCGAAGCCCACCCCGAGATCGATACCCTCGACGTAAAGGCGCTCGGCAAAAACGAGTACCCCGACCTGCACGAGTACCATCTGATTGGTGTCGCCACGGGCATTTATTACTCCGAGATCGACAAGGACATGGCACGCGTGCTCACCAACGTGCTGCAGCCGCAGGACAAGGTGTTTGGTCTTATGACCTACGGCGGTAAAAACAAGTGGTACGGTAAGGATATCGATGGCATCTGCCGCATGAAGCAGGCCATCTTTATGGGTGTCTACGGCTGCCCCGGATTTGACACGTGGGGCCCGTTCAAGCTCACGGGCGGTGTCCAGAAGGGACACCCGACTGCTGAGGAAATTAAGGGCGCTGTCGATTTCTTCGACAAGATCGAAGATGAGTACGGCGACATCATCGTCGAAGAGTACGCCAAGCGCGAGAAGCGCCTAGCATACGAGAAGGAGCATCCTGCGGGAGGTCTTGTGGCCGGCGTCAAGCGCACGGCAAAGAAGATTGCTAACAAGCTGTAACTGTTAAGGTGCTTTTGAGCGTTAAGCCATACGGCGGGTCCGAGCAAATTCGGGCCCGCCGTCTTTTTCTGTCGTTACTCGGTAAATGCGTTGCCGACGCTCTGGCCGCCAACATAGGTCTCAACGAGGGTAAGCTCGTGGTCGAACACGACAAAGTCGGCGTCGCGACCCGGCATGATGCTGCCGCACTCATCCTCGATGTGCGCAGAGCGGGCCGGTACCTCGGTTGCCATACGAATGGCGATATCGGCGCTGGCGATACCCCAGTCGACGATGTTCTTGACGCCCTGGGCAAGCGTGAGCACCGAACCGGCGATGCTCTTGCCGTCGGCGAGCCAGCACAGGTTGTCCTTCATGATGACGTCCATGCCGCCACTGGTGTAGCTGCCCTCGGGCATGCCACCGCAGCCCAGGCAGTCGGTGATGAGCACCGTGTGCTGCCAGCCCTTGGCCTGCAGCAGTGCCTTGATGGCGGCGGGGTTCACGTGCTTGCCGTCGCAGATAATCTCGGCATAGGTCTCGGGCGTGGCCATAGCAGCGCCCACGACACCGGGCTCGCGATGATGCAGACCGCGCTGGCCGTTATAGGTGTGCGTAAAGCAGCTAGCGCCGGCGTTGATGGCGGCGACGCACTCATCATAGGTAGCGTCGGAGTGACCGATGCTGGTCACCACGCCCTTCGCGTTCAGAGCGGCAGCGTAGGCGGCGGCACCGTCGCGCTCGGCAGCCATGGCGCTCTTGACGATGCGACCGCCGGCAGCCTCCTGCCACTGGTCGAAGACCTCCTCGGAGGGATCGATCAGATAGGCGGGGTTCTGCGCGCCCACGTGCTTCATGGTAAAGAACGGGCCCTCCAGGTAGATGCCCTGAATGCGGGCACCGCAGAAGTCGGGGCCACGGCCCTCGTCAGCCTGGGCGATAGCGGCGCAGGCATCCTTGATCTGCTCCACACCGTCGGTGAACGTCGTGGGCAGCCAGCTGGTGGTACCGCGACGGGCGAGCTCGGTCGAGCTGATATCGATACCCTCGGGGTCGTTATCGGTAGTCGAGTGGTTATAGAAGCCATGGATGTGGGTGTCGACCATGCCCGGCGCGATCCA
>CAKTUH010000008.1 GCA_934621885.1 uncultured Collinsella sp. | reverse complement strand
ACCTATGACGTTCTGATTCGTAGTCAGACCCTCTATCCAGCTGAGGTAACGCCGCAACGCACGGATTATTATGCACGCGAGCCCCCGATGGGTCAAGCAACAATTTGAAAAAATTTTTCGAAGTGATGATTGAGCTGCTCGCGCCTCGACCGGGGTTCGGATCCATGTGATGTCGGCATAAAAGAAAAGCCCCCGTTGCCGGAGGCTTCAAGTTCAATTGGTGCGGCGTATAGGATTCCGCGCATCCGCTTCGCGGATCCGCACTGGCTTCGGCCGCCTGCCGGCGGACTCGCCCGCTCGCTACGGACGCTCCGCGTCCGCTTCACGCCCGCGCCTCGACCGAGGTTCGAATCCATGGGATGTCGCCTTAAAAGAAAAGCCCCCGTTGCCGGAGGCCTTCAATTTCAATTGGTGCGGCGTATAGGATTCGAACCTATGACGTTCTGATTCGTAGTCAGACCCTCTATCCAGCTGAGGTAACGCCGCAGCGCAAGACATATAAAACCACTTTAGTTCATTAGAGTCAAGCACAATCTCAAATTTTTTTCTCGTGACCGTAATTTGTCATGCTGCACCGCGGGCATCAATACTTCTCATGCGATCGATTGGCTTTTCAATCACATCGAATCTGACGCCAAGCTCCCCCAGGAGCGACCGCACCCGTTGGGCACAGTCGTAGTCGGCAAACGAGATACTCAGCATGCGCGCCACCTGATTAGAAGTTCCAACGCCATAGAAGTGCTCAAGGACAACAAGCGCCTCATGCGCCACAAAGGTCTCGACCACATGCGGCGACTCCTCATAGCACCATTGCGTCAATGGTCCCTCACTCGTCTGCCGAACCACCAAGCCACCCATACCCGACGGCTCGCACGTTACCAGCAGGTGCTCCCCGCCCTCATCGCTCTGGAACAAAACAACCCGCTCGTCGAACAGCTCCATCACATCCCCTTTCTCTCGCTTGTATCTAGCAAAATCATAGCAGGTAGATGCATGTATACAGAACGTTTGTTCGTGTGTTTTCTATCGAGCTGTCCGCATGGCATGGTATAGCCGCGCACAAAAAGGGCGCCCCAGAAAGGAGCGCCCTCGCAAATCGCCTATGCAGCCAACCTACGCAACCGGCTCGATCTTATCGAGGCCGCCCATGTAGGGACGCAGAACCTCGGGGATCGTGATGGTGCCGTCGGCGTTCTGGTAGTTCTCCAGAATGGCAGCCATGGTACGACCAGCCGGCAGGCCGGAACCGTTAAGGGTGTGCAGGTAGCGCGAACCCTTGAAGTTCTCGGGGTCGCGATACTTGATGTTGGCACGGCGGGCCTGGAAGTCGCCGCAGTTGGAGCAGGAGCTGATCTCCTTGTAGGCGTTGTAGCTCGGCAGCCAAACCTCGACGTCATAGGTCTGACGGGCAGAGAAGCCCAGGTCGCCGGTGCACAGGCTAATCACGCGATACGGCAGGCCCAGCTGCTGCAGCAGGTACTCGGCCTCGGCGGTCATGCTCTCGAGCTCCTCGTCGGACTCCTCCGGCTTGGCAAACTTAACCATCTCGACCTTGTCGAACTCGTGCTGGCGAATGATGCCGCGGGTGTCGCGACCGGCGGAACCGGCCTCCTCGCGGAAGCAGGGGGTGAAGGCAGTGTAGCGGCGAGGCAGAGTGTCGGCGTCCAGAACCTCGCCGGCGTGCAGGTTAGTCAGTACGACCTCGGCGGTAGGGATCAGGAAGTTGTCGCCCGAGACGTGATAGGCGTCGTCCTCGAACTTGGGCAGCTGGCCCGTACCGAACATGGTCTGACGCTTGACGACGATGGGCGGCCACCACTCCTTGAAGCCACGGCTGGTGTGCGTGTCCAGGAAGAAGTTGATGAGGGCGCGCTCCAGGCGGGCGCCGGCGCCACCGAGAACGGTGAAGCGGCTGCCGGAGAGCTTGTTGCCACGCTCGAAGTCGAGGATGTCGAGGTCGGTGCCCAGATCCCAGTGCGGCTTAAAGTCGAAGTCGAACTCGCGCGGGGTGCCCCAGCGGCGACGCTCGATGTTCTCGTCCTCGTCCTTACCGTACGGGGTGGCCTCGCACGGAATGTTGGGCAAGTGAGACATGAAGTCGTACTGCTCCTGCTCAAGAGCGGTACGGCGCTCGGCCAGACCGTCGATCTTCTCGTTGACGGCGCGCACGGCCTCCTTGGCGGCCTCGGCCTCGTCCTTCTTGCCCTCCTTCATCAGGGCGCCAATCTTCTTGGACTCGGCGTTACGCGTGGCCTGGAGCTCCTCGACCTCGGTGATGACGGCACGGCGCTCGTCGTCGAGTTCAAAGAACTTCTCGCGATCCCAAGACGTCTGGCGATTTGCCATGGCGGTATCGATGGCATCGGGGTTCTCGCGAACAAACTTGATATCAAGCATTAGATCCTCCGGCGATATACATTCCATTTAGGTTGCAACCTTGTACATGTATGGGCAAGTATATACTTATGAGCGTTTACGACCCAACTCAACTACGCAAGAAGGCACCCAATGGACGCAGTTTTTTCCTTTTTGTTTGGCACCCGCACCGGTTTTGCCATCCTTTTCGCCGGCGGCATCCTGCTGTTTGCGATTCTTGCCTTTGTAATGGAGAAGCGCACCCATAAAATGTATGTCGACCGCGGCCCCAAATCCGAGGACGAAGAAGACAGCTTCTGGGACTAACCTGCCAAAAAGAGACAAATTTATTTTGGTCGGTTTTATCTGGGCAAACGCAAGCGCCCCGCAACTGGAATTGAACCAGTTGCGGGGCGCTTTTTGCTCAAGGTACAAAACCGCAGGAAAAACCTGCCAAAATAAACCTGTCCCTTTTTGGTCGGTTTTACTGGAGGGTGGCGTCGATGGCCTTGACCAGGGCGCTGCGCATGCCGGCGTCCTCGAGCGCGACGACGCCCTTGATGGTGGCGCCACCAGGAGAGCACACGGCATCCTTCATCGCGGCGGGATGCTGGCCAGTTGCCAGCTGCAGCTTTGCCGTGCCCAGCACCATCTGGCTCACGATGCGATAGGCATCGGCACGCGGAATACCGTGCTTGACGGCCGCATCGCCCAGGGCCTCGATCGCCATGGCGACAAACGCCGGGGCGCAACCGCCCACGGTACCGCCCACGAACAGCAGACTCGAATCGAGCTCGACCACCGTGCCGAGCTTTCCGAGCAGGCCGAGCACCGTATCGCGCTGCTCGCCGCTAAGCGTGGACGCCTTCTCGCAGGCGATAACGCCCTCGCCCACCGAAACCGGCGTGTTGGGCACCGTCGAGATGTGAGCGACGCCCGGCAGAACCTGCTCCCACTTGGCGCTATCCCAGGTCCAGGCGACCGAAAGGACGACCTTGTCGGCAAGCGCGTCCTTCAGCGGCGCGAAGACCTTCTCGATCATGTACGGCTTGACCGCAGCGACCACGATATCGGATGCGGCGACAACCTCTGCCGCATCATGGCAGGCGGCTATGCCGCGTGCCTCGCAACGCTCAACGAGAGCGTCGTAGCGGCCCGCGCAGGCGCATATGTCGCCCGCAGACACACCGGCGGCAATCCAGCCATCGGCCATAGCGCTCGCCATATTGCCAAAACCGACAAATCCGATCTTCATATCACATAGTCCTCTCAGACACGTTCCTCAAAACGGAAGCTATTGTCCCATGCCATTGTTTCGTATTGCCGACCTATTTGTGATACGGCTCGCCGCGGCTGATCTTGCAGGCGCGATAGATCTGCTCCAGTAGCACCACGCGCGCCAGGTTGTGTGGCAAGGTAATGCGTCCAAAGCTGAGCATTTCGTCGGCGCGGGCGCGAACGGCATCGCTCACGCCGTCCGAGCCACCGATCACAAAGGCAATGTCGCTGTTGCCTCGCAGCATAAGGTCATCGAGACGTGCCGAGAACTCCTCGCTCGAACGTTCCTTGCCCTCGATAGCGAGCAGAATCACATGTGCCCGCGGTGGCAGGGCAGCAAGAATCGCCACACCTTCTTTGTCGCGCGCGGCATCCACGCCGCCCGCCTTAGCCGGATCGATATCGGCCACCTCACGCATATCCACCTTGGCATAGGCGCCCAAGCGCTTGGTGTACTCGGCGCACGCGTCCTTCCAAAAGCGCTCTTTGAGCTTGCCGACGCAAACAACGGTATATTTCACGCGCGTCTACTCCTTCGAATCGCCCTGGACCTTGCCTGCGGCCAACATCTGCTCGAACATCGAGGCTGACTGCGAAAAGTCGCTCGGCAGAACGACCGTCGAGCTTTTACCCGTACGAGCAAACTCCGTCATCATCTCGGTCCACTGCGTAAACATGAACAGCTGGTTAGCCTCGTCATTGCCGACGCCCGTCTCCTGGATAATCTCGAGGGAATCCTTGATGCCCAGCGCGATGGCCTTGCGCTGATTGGCGATGCCCTCACCGGCCTTTTCCATAGCCTCGGCCTCGGCGGTCGCCTCGGTGACGCGCTTGATGCGGTCGGCCTCGGCGAGCTCTTGCGCGGCGGCGCGCTTGCGCTGGGCGGCATTGATGTCGTTCATGGAGTTCTCGACCTCGGTCGGCAGCGCAATCTTGGTGATGAGCGTCGAGACGAGGGTGAAGCCGTAGGCAGCCATCTGCCCGGACACCGTGGCGTTAACGTCCTTGGCGATGTCATCCTTCTTGGCAAAGACCTCGTCGAGCGTGTAGACGGGGATCGAGGAACGCAGGGCATCGGTAATAAAGTCACGCATCTGGTCGACGGGCTCCTGGAGCATGTAATAGCTCTTGTAGATACCCGAATCTGCCGGGCCGGCGCCCATATCGTAGCTCACGTGGTACTGGGCAGAAACCTCGAGTCCAATGGTCACGTTGTCCTGGGTCTTCACATCGATGCCGAAGCCGTTCTTCATGGTTCGCAGGCTCACCGTAGCAGCCTTGCGGTCGATCACAGGCACTTTCATGTGGAAGCCAGCGTTGACGATACGGTTGAACTTGCCCAGACGCTCGATAATCACCGCGTGTTGCTGCTCGACGACATAGCAGGCATTGGGGAGCAGCAGCAACAGAATGATGATGGGGATCAAAAAGCTCGTAAGGGCGGCGATAAAACCGGATAACAGCATGGTCTCTCCTCTGATAGGGTCGCGTTGGCACTAGGATACCCGTCCGAGGCGGTCGCGTGGCCCCGGCGAGAGGCCCTGTGTTCAAAAAATGCCAAATATGAGTACTGTTATCATTTTAGTAACAGCGTTTTGGAGCATAAATGCCTTGCTGGAGCCCCAGAATCCTCTCAAATTAATGAGCTCATCCCAAAGCGGAGTCAAATTAGTGAACATCTGTTGCGTAACTAGCGTTAAAATCGCCTGCTAAAATGCAGCCGACTTTGTGACAGTACTCATATTTGGCATTTTTTGAACACAGGGGTCTCAGCCATACACATTTCCTGCCCCGGTTCCGTAAAAACGGCCTGCCGGCGGGCTCGCCAGCTCGCTAAAAACGCTCCGCGTTTTCTTTACGCTCGCTCCTTCGCAGGTTCAAGTCCCCGCGATGGGCCCATAACAAAAAAGCTCCCATTGCTGGGAGCTCTTTCATTTAATGGTGCGGGCGAAAGGACGTCCGCGTATCCGCTTCGCGGATCCGCACCGGCTTCGGCCGCCTGCCGGCGTCCTCGCCAGCTCGCTAAAAACGCTCCGCGTTTTCTTAACGCTCGCTCCTTCGCAGGTTCAAGTCCCTGCGATGGGCCCATAACAAAAAAGCTCCCATTGCTGGGAGCTCTTTCATTCAATGGTGCGGGCGAAAGGACTTGAACCTTCATGGGGTTGCCCCCATACGGACCTGAACCGTACGCGTCTGCCAATTCCGCCACGCCCGCGTGCAGGAATTAGAATAACGGAGCACCGCTGCGAACGCAAGAACTATTTTTGAAAAAGTTTGCGAGCGTTTTCCCAAGCGGCTTGAGCGATTGCCTCCGCATTCTCGCCGGTACGATCGACGCGGTCGTTGACCAGCGCGTTTGCCGTAATGGAAATCATTGCGGGCTCGCACTCAAGACCGCGGATGGGCTCTGGGGCCATGTAAGGACAATCCGTCTCGAACAAAATACGGTCGAGCGGTGTTGCCGCGAATGCCTCGCGCACGTCGTCGTTGCGCTTAAAGGTAGCCGCGCCGCCATAGGCGATGTAGCAGCCCAAATCCACAAAGCGCTCCATCGTGGCTCGGTCCTCGCCAAAGCAGTGCAGTACGCAACCGGCCTGGGGCACTCCGACCTCGCGCAACACGTTGTAGGCGTCCACATGCGAGGTGCGCTCCCCGTCCGTGTCCTCATGACGCAGATGCAGCTCTACCGGCACATTGCGGCGTACGGCAACCTCGAGCTGGCGCGCCATGCAGTCAATCTGCACGTCATGGGGCGCCGGCGCGATATCGTCGTCATAGTCCATGTGGTAGTCCAGGCCGATCTCGCCGATGCCGACGCACAGAGGATCATCGAGCGCCGCCACAATCTGGGCATGGATGTCGTCGGTATAGTCCGGCGCGCCATACGGATGCACACCAGCGAGATACTTTATCTGCGGAATATCCTGCATCGGCAGGATCTCGTGCGTCAGCCAGTCGCTATAGTCCGCAACGCTGCGCTTGTCGGCGATGGGATCGAAGATCGTCACAAGTAGATCAACGCCCGCGGCCTTGGCGCGCACGAGCGTCTCGGGCACCTCCTTGCCCCAAAACGAGAGCAGGTGCGCATGCGTATCGACAAGCGGTGCCAGCGACTCCGGACAGGCGATCGTTTTCTTTTTCTTGGTAAACGTCACGTGTTCGACATTAGGCGTCATGGGAAAGCTCCTGAGCCAAGCGCACAAAGGCGGCGACGTCGAGCGTCTCGGCGCGCGTGGTGGGCGCGATGCCGCAAGCCTCAAAGGCGGCATCGAGCACGTCCTTGGCAAAGCCGTTGGCGCTCATGGAGTTGCGGATGGTTTTGCGACGCTGGGCAAATGCGGCGTCGATCACGCGGGCCACGAACTCGCGATCGAGCCCCTCGGGCACCACGCCGTCAACGCGATCGATGCGCACTACGGCAGAATCCACATGCGGCGCCGGCATAAAGCAGCGCGGCGGCACCTCAAAACGACCCGTCACCTGCGCATACAGGCCCAGCTTGGCCGTATAGCCGCCATAGGTCTTGTTGCCCGGCACTGCGGCGATGCGATCAGCAACTTCCTTTTGAACCATGACCACGGCACGCTTGAGCGCGGGCATCGTCTGGAAGAACTGCAAGATGATCGTCGCCGCCACGTTGTAAGGCAGATTCGCGACAAACACCGTCGGCTTACCGCCCGCAACCTGCTCAATCTGCTCCGGCGTCACCTTAAGCGCATCGCCCATGATAAAGCGGAAGTTGGCATAGTCAGCTGCATGGGCATCGAGCACCGGCTCGAGCTCGGGATCGGCCTCGATCGACGTGACGCACGCCGCCTCCTGCAGCAGGGCCAGCGTCAGCGTGCCGCAACCCGGGCCGACCTCGAGCACGCGCTCATCGCCCGTGAGCTCAGCGAGCTCGCAGATGCGCTCAATCACATGGTTGTCGATCAGGAAGTTCTGGCCCAGGCGATGCTTGGTCGCAAGGCCAAACTCCTCTAGCAGCTCCCTGGTTGCCGTGGGGTTTGCCAAAGGCGAAGTTGTCATGGTTGCCTCCTTAACATGGTGGCTGCATCGTAAAGCAAAAGGGCATGGACCGTTGCGGCCATGCCCTTACATCTAAACAGCAAATTGCCGATATGGCGCGCGGCGTCTTAACCCAGACGCGGGAACAGCGGCTCGCCCTTCTCGACGGGCTGACCACCAGCAAGCAGGCCCCAAGCGCAAATGCCCTTGAGGTCGTCGCTCGCGGCCTCGTCCTCGCAGGACAGGCGGCGCAGGGCCTCGGCAGAGGTCTGGGGCATGAGCGGCATCAGCAGGTGAGCGGCGATGCGGATGGCCTCGAGCAGATTGTAGATCACAAATGCCAGCTCGTCAGCCTTAGCCTCGTCCTTGGCAAGCGCCCAAGGCTCGGAGTCCTCGATGTAGTGGTTGGCGGCATGGATGAGCTCCATGACCTCGTCCTTGGCTCCACCGTAATCGAGCACATCCATCTTTGCCATGTAGCGATCGACCAGGCCGTCGGCGATCTTTGCCAGTGGGTTGTCGAACGCATCGAACGATGCGGGCTTGGCAGGTGCACAACCGTCAAAGTACTTGCCGCTCATGTTGAGCGAACGCGAGATGAGGTTGCCCCAGCTGTTGGCTAGGTCGGCGTTGTAGACCTGCTCCATGCGCTCGAAGCTGATGGCGCCGTCGGTGCCGGGCACCACGTCGGTCATAAAGTAATAGCGATAGCCCTCGACGCCCAGCATGTCGATAACATCCTGCGGAGCGATGGCGTTGCCGCGGCTCTTGGACATCTTCTCGGCCTTGCCGGTCTCGGCATTGCGCACGGTCAGGAAGCCGTGGGCAAAGACGTGCTCGGGCAGGGCCTCGCCGATGGCCATGAGCATGGCAGGCCAAATGACGCAGTGGAAGCGGATGATGTCCTTGCCCACGATGTGGAACTGCGCGGGCCAGCGATAGGCCAGCTCGGCACGGGCCTCATCGGTATCGACACCGTAGCCGACGGCAGTCATATAGTTGAGCAGTGCGTCGAACCACACATAGGTCACGTGGCCCTCGTCGAACGGAACCTGAATACCCCAGTCAAAGCTCGTACGGCTCACAGAAAGATCGTTGAGGCCGCCCTCGACAAAGCTGCGCACCTCGTTCATGCGGAACGCGGGCTCAACAAAATCGGGGTGCTCGTCATAGAGCTTGAGCAGCTTGTCCTGGAAGGCGGAAAGCTTAAAGAAGTAGGACTCCTCCTGCACGCGCTCGAGCGGACGGTGGCAATCGGGGCAGAGGTGCTGACCGACGCTGCCGTACTCCTCGTCGCCCTTCTGGACCTGCGTATCGGTGAAGTAGGTCTCGTCGGGCACGCAGTACCAGCCGTCGTAGCTGCCCTTATATAGGTAGCCGGACTCCTTCATGCGCTCCCACAGATACTGCACGGCATGATGCTGGCGCGGCTCGGTGGTACGGATGAAATCATCGTTGGAGATCTCGAGCTTGCTCCAAAGCTCCTTGAAGTGCGGAGCCTGGCTGTCGGTCCACTCCTGCGGCGTCATGTCGTGCTTGGCTGCGGCCTCGGCGACCTTCTCGCCGTGCTCGTCCATGCCGGTCAGGAACTTGACGTTATAGCCGGCGGAGCGACGATAACGGGCCTGAACGTCGGCAATGATGGTGGAATAAGCCGTGCCCAGGTGCGGATCGGCGTTGACGTAGTAGATAGGCGTCGTGATAAAAAACGAAGGCTTGGTTTGATCCATGGGGTCTGTCCTCCAGAAAAACGTTGCATACAGGGGATGATTCTAACGCAAGGGCTGGATATCCTCCATCTATTGCATATCGAGCACCATGGCATAGACATCGCGCTTGCGGCGCGAATACTTCTGCGACAGGCGCTTTGCCACCGCGGAGGCGGGCTCGCCCTCCTCGAGCGCGGCGCGGATATCCTCACGCAGGGCCCCATCGGGGTCTGCCGCCGCGGTGCCAACCGGCGCGATGCCGGCCTCCTCGTCTTCACTCGGCGGCGCGATGACCAGCGCAATCTCGCCTTTTACCTCGCCACGGGCACGCAGCTCCTCGGCAAGCTGGGCGGCAGACCCGCGCAAGACTTCCTCGTGCAGCTTGGTGAGCTCGCGGCAGACGGCAACATCGCGCTGGGGAAAGACCTCGGCCACGGCCTCGAGCGTCGCCACGATACGATGTGGAGACTCGTAGAAGATGAGTGCGCCGGGCACCACGGCAAGACGTTGCAGGCGACGCACGCGGTCGCCGTGCTTGCGGCCCAAAAAGCCTTCGAAGAAGAAGTGCTCGCAGGGAATGCCGGACGACACGAGCGCCGTGACGCATGCGGAAGGTCCGGGAATGACCTCGACGGGCACATCGGCCTCGCGCGCCGCCTCGACCAGAGCCTGGCCGGGGTCGGACACGCTCGGCATGCCGGCATCCGAGGCAAAGGCAAGGGTCTCCCCCGCCAGCAGGCGGTCGACCAGGCCGGCCGCGCGACTTGCAATCACGTTCTCGTCGCAACGGACGAGCGGCTTGGAGATGCCCAGGTGCATCAGCAGCTTTGAGGTCACGCGCGTGTCCTCGCAGCAGATGGCATCGGCGGCGCCAAATGCCTCGCCGACGCGCGGGGACAAGTCGCCCAGGTTACCAATGGGCGTACCGACCACATAAAGTTTGCCCGTGCGGGCGCTGTTTTGCGTCATATCAACCTATTCAATCATGCCGCGCTCGAGCGTGCCGAGTGCCGCGCGGGCATCCCATGCCGCGATGCGCTTCTCGGTCTTCCACGTTTGGAAGAACCAGCCAGCCGCCGGCGCAAACGACGCCAGCTGGTTGGCGATAAATACGCGCTCGTAGGCATTGCGACCCTCGGGCGTAACTGACGAGTTGGCAAAGATCGCCGCGCCCGACCATTCGCCCACCAATACGGGAAACCCGGTTGCGATAGCTTCTTTGAGCTCACGCTTGTTGCGCGAAATCGCCGTGGTTAGACCGCGGGGGCTTGTGATGTCGAGCGCGTACTCGTCGCGGTAATGATACAGGTGAAGGTCCATGTAGACGTTCTTGTACTTGACACCGCGCATAAAGTGCTTCCACTCACCGGGATGTCCCGAGGAGGAAAAGACGATGATCTTGTCCTCGGGCATATACGAACGGACGAGCTCGTACGCGTCGCGATAGAAGTTGCGCAGGTAGTGCGCCGGAATGCCATCCGTCATGGTAAAGAGGCTCTTGCGAACGCTCATCTGCGGCGTGTCCAACAGCTCAATGCCCAGCAGGCTTTCTGCCTCGCCATAGCGATCGGCCAGGCGCTCAAGCACGTCGAGTGCGACATGACGGCCGTTGGTGGACGAATGCCACTCGGCAACGACCTCCGGCGTGGTGGGCGAATCGTTGGAATCGCCCTGGCCGCCGGGTACAGTCGCCAGATCGAGCAGTACGCGGATGTTGTACTTGGCAGCCCACTCAATGGCTCGATCGATATAGTCCACAACCGAGATGTAGGAAGCGTCGGACTCCTGCGAGCCAAAGGCATACCACGGCACCGGCAGGCGCACGGCGTTGAGGCCAATCTGCGCCATGCGGCGAAAATCGTCCTCGCTCACAAACGTCTCGTAATGGCGGCGCATGCGCTCGTTATAAGCGGCGGTGCCCATGGCATCCTGCAGCTCGGCCGCATTGGATGCACCGGTTGCCGCATAGAGCGACGGAGTCACCCAGGGCTCGGGAATAAACCAGCCAGAGAGATTAACGCCGAGTATCCTCTCCATCACTGCCCCCTTCGGATCGCGCAGGTCGAGCCTGCATCGTATTGCATAGGAAAAGTATCGTTTTGAGTATACCCGCGCATGCGGACAGGCGACCGAACGGTCTACAAAGTGGCGCAAAAGTAGGAGGAATGTCCGGGCAGACGGAACCCGAGATGGCGCGCCGAGATGTACATATGCGCCGGAAGTAGGCGGCCGGAAAGCGTGCCCCGTTTTTTCGCAAAAGACTGGGATGCATTTTCCGCGGAGCCATGCATAAAAGAAAAGGACCCCTTTGCAGAGGTCCTAGTCAATTCAAGGTGGCGGGGAAGGGAATCGCGCCCGCGCTCCGCGCGTGCGGACCGCTGCGGCGCTTCCGCGCCTTGCGAGCTCCGCTGGCAAACGCTATCGCGTTTCCTCAGCTCCGCGCCCTCACGGGGTTCGATTCCATGCGAGGGCTACGTAAAAGAAAAGGACCCCTTTGCAGAGGTCCTAGTCAATTCAAGGTGGCGGGGAAGGGAATCGAACCCCTGACACGAGGATTTTCAGTCCTCTGCTCTACCAACTGAGCTACCCAGCCATTTGAGGTGTGCCTTGTTTCAAGGCTTGATTAGTATAACCAAGGACGCGCTCCGGTCAACCGAGAATTTGAAAAAAGTTTTGAACGCGACATCGGCCACGACCTCGATCCTATAGAACGGCACGTCAGAAGCATCAACCGGCAGCAAGAAGTTTTTCGCTCAGGGCCGCACGAGCAAACTCACTTGGCGTCATTCCCTCGGCAGCCGCCCGTCGACGAATAGCTTCCTTCATTCCTAGGGGAATCTTGACTGACAGCGTTGCCGTCCCCTCACTTGAGAGCGGGGGCCGCCCGTGCACGATCCCCCCAACAGTGTGTTCGCCATCCGGAAACTCTCCGCGCTCGTACGACTCACACCACGCGTCAATCATTTCATCCGTTACAACCTGACCATTAGCGGTCGTATATGTCTTGCCCATCATCGACCCCTTTGCCGAGCTCGCTCGATCTCTTGCCAGAATTTCTTCTGAACCGGAGACAATGCATGAATGATGAGCCATCCACGAATTAGTTCGACCGCAACGAGTTCCACACTCCGACCGTCCGGAAGCCATCCAATCGCAAGCCATCTCGGCGGCTCGTCCTCCGACTCGCGGCGAACACACTCAGTAACCGCGAGCCAGGCACCAAGCACCTGTTTTTCCGTCAGGTGCTTTTTGGCGTTGGGATGGATCTCGACATCCATGCATCTCCTCCTCCATCGTACCAAATTTCGTATGACGAAAGTCCACTGTCGCCAATTCCTATGCCGGCACGCGTTGGAGAGCAGGGGGCGAAACAATGATTGAAGGGCGCTCGAGTGCCGCCCAGGCGCCGGGGCAGGAGCACATGCGCCAGGGACGTACGTTTTCGTAGCATACGAGGACGTTGCCGCTGCGATTGATGAAGGCGATGTCGATGGGGTAGGCCATAAAGCAGGTGTGAACCGAGGAACAGCGCGGAAACGCCATGACAAGCGGCAGTCCGCTGGCGGCAATCGGCCGCCGTCCCAGCATGCCGCGCAGACGCACAGCAAACGACTCCGCCACCACAAACTCGGCCGGCGTCCAGCCCAACCTGTTGAGCGCCCGCGCGTAGGCGATATAGGACGAGGCCGCACTCACATGACCACCCCCGGGCGCCATGGATCGACCGTCACCGCGCGTTCATGCGTGAGCACGGCCGGCGCCCCCAGGGAAACGCCGGCGATGCTCAGCGAACTCGGCCACGGCTCGTAGTGCATGGTGCAGGTATAGGTCCTAAACGTGCCAGAAAGAGAGAGCAGGCCACCCTCCGATGACGCCGTACCTTGTTCGCTCGAGACCTCGACCTGTAGGCCATATCCCTCCATGGCATCCTGAATCTGAGCCTGAACGGTCGCGGAAGCGTCAATGGAGCTCTCGTCACCCTCCCCGCCCGGCGCCACAGCGTGCGCCAGCACGATGTCGGGCACCACGCGGTCGAAGCGCGCGACCGCGCCGGCAAAGATCATGACGTTGCACGCGATGAGAGCCAGCACGATCAGGACGGGCGCAACCACGGCCATCTCGACCGTCGCCTGGGCACGCTCCTCGCGCAAGCCCGTGCGAATGCCCATTACGACCCACCGCCAAAAGCCCCCACCAGCGTGGCGACATCGACGGTAAGGGGAATGGAACCGCCACCGGGCAGTGGAATCTCCGCAAGCGTGAACACCGCGCCGCTGATGGTGCGCTCGACGTGATACTCCAAGGCCTCGCAAAGTGCCTTGGGGTCGGTCACGCCCAAGGGGATTTTTCGCAGGGTATCTTGAGCTTTAGAAATGCCTGCGATATCGGACCCCGGACTTTTAATGACGTTGGCGGTATCGGTCAGCACCGGTTTTCGCAGGCGCAGATCGCACGGTTCGAGCCCCAGCGCCGCTACGGAAGATGAGACGGTGTCGCCGAGCCACGACGCGATGGAACCCAACGCACCGCTACCCCCTCCCAAGCCACCGATCAGCTCACCCATAAGCTCGTCGGCCGCGCCCTGGATGTCTCCGTACCCCACAAGCAGCCGTCCCCAAACATCCATAACGCCGTCGAACACGCCGGCAACGCCGCCCGAACGCTCCTCCAGTGTAGAGAAAAACCGCGAGAGGACGTTGTTTTGCGCCGTCGCGTCGTCGGGCGCCAGCACCGCAGCAGAGATTGCGCCGCGATCGCCAAGCCTAACTGCCGTGTTAAACGAGGAGTTGAGCTCGTCGGGGCTGGAGATGGCACCCGAGACCGCAAAAGCGACCACGCCGTTGCGACCGGGCGGAGCAATACGCGGGCGCTCGCCCGAAAGCTCTTTGATGGCGGTATCGAACGCATTGCCCGCACGGTCGGCTTCGTCCTCGGTCTGACGCTCAAGCTCAAGCTCCTTGTTGCGACAGTCGACGTAGTCCTCCAGGGCATCTTTAAACTTATCAAAGTGATACTCGAAGCCGTTTTCGATAGAGGTTGAAGGCGCCGCAACAGCACCAAGCGACGAAACGCCAAAATGGCATTTGCTGCATTTATCCTGTCCATCGTAATCGGCGACCGAAGCAAATCCGCTCGGCGTTCCTTTCTTATAGTTAGGGCAGGTCGTCCCGTAATGCAGATACGCCTTGTCATCGTTCACGCTAGTCGGCCACACCGCATCGGTATAGAGTTCCGTCGCCCGCACCTCGTCAGAATTGCGCGGCAACAGCGGAATATAGGAGGAAACCTTATCCCCACTCTCGGTTATATATGCCCGATCGACCTCCGCGCTCGCGTAGGTATAAAACGCCTTACGCGCCGCAGACTCTGCCTTCATCTCGACACTCGAGCCTTGGGGCTTCTCATTTGTCAGACGCCAATGGTAGTAGTCCTTCGCGCGATCAAGGGCAACTTGAGGCTCCCACGTAACACTCGATGAGTAATGCGGATTTTGAACACCGGGGAGATCCGTTAGGCTTTTTGCGCGCTCCCACATACACGAACAGCTGCCGACCGAACCTTTATCCGATCCACCGCAATCCGCTAGCCAGGCGCGCTCTTTGGCCTTCGCCGTCTCCTCCGATGCTTTTTGTAGCTCCTCGGCCGCGCGCTCCAGATCTTCCGACGCATCTTTAATGGCATCGGTCGAGATTTCGGATCCTTCGAGCGCAACAAAATCCGACTCGGATGTCCTGGGCACGGCAAGCGCCGTACCGGTATAGGTCACGCCGTCGGTATCCTGCGCCGATACTGCCTGCATGGCGCGCGCGGCAACCAGGTACGGCAAGGCGGTCTCGATCTTTTGCAGGCCCTTTGCCGCGCTTTTGGCAAACTTGTTACGCGTTTTAATGATCTGGGTTCCCGTATCGATGATATCGCTGCCAACAACCTCGGCACCCGGTATGAGGATGGCCACCAAGCCGGTGCCGATCGTGGCAAACCCCGCCAGGCCCAAACTCAAAATGCTCGCATCCACCACCGTGACGGCCGTGTGATAAGACGACACCACGTTGGCGCCCGCCAGCGCGCCACTATCGGCCGCCACCTGGGTGTCTCCGGCGCGCGACATGCTCCATATCGCCGCGGTCGATGAAAACAGCAGCGTAAGCACCACTAGAATGACAACCGCAGAGGAGAGCGTGGTATAGGCACCATCTTCGATAAACAAGTCGATACCGGCACGGCCCATAAAGCCACCCCGCTTGCAGCTGTCGCCCGGTCGACGGCGAGCCGCAAACCCTTGCGTCACCCGCAGCAGGCAGCGCTTAATCCCACGCAGCAATCCATGAACCATAATCTCCCTCCAGCCATTCGGGACGCGATCGATACGAGACATCGACCTTGAGCTCGACATAGCCACCCTCACCCGCACTGCCCATGGCCTGCACAAATGCACCGATCACGGGCAGCGGCTTAACCTCGCCGGCAACAGACACGGACGAGGTGCCGCCCGCGCCCGCCCGGCCCAACTCGATATCCCACGACAGCGGCCCACCGGCATGAAAAATCGAGACGTTGGGCACCGCGGCAAGTCTGCGGCGAGTGAACTCCTTAAGGTCATCGTCGTCCCCCACCGTCGTCGTGGTCATAAGCCGCGCGGTCTCGGCGGCGGCAGACTCCATGACCGCGCGCGTGTAGAGCAGGCACACCGGCTGCAATGCGAGCAGGATGAGCGTCAAAAACGTTGGCAGCAAAAAGGCGGCCTCGACCGTAGACTGCGCCCGATCCTCGCGCACGGCATCAGTACAGCGCGATGTCCTTGGCACCCGTCGCGGCATCGATAACCGACGACGGAGCGACGCCATGAGACGCTGCCTGCTCGACCAGCGCCGCCAAGCGCCCGTCGGTGCCTGCGCGCCAAAGCCCCGCAATCGCCAGCACAATCGATAACAGCGCAACGGTGACGATGGCGTATTCGACAGTCGACTGAGCAGATTCCTCACGCAGGACATCATGCATTTCACGACCCCTCCTTTGACTCCGTTGTTTGCGGAACCAGACGCACGGCACGCAGGCGGCACGAAGCATCGCCGGCATCCGCGGCAACCGTCACCATGTCGACCCAGCCACGTCCATCGCGCACGATAGCGCCCCATACGTTGCCCTTAATATCGAGGTAGCCGCTCAGGGCAAGCTGGGCCGTGGGCACTTCGCGATAGGCGCGCAACAGGTCTGCCGCCGCCTCGGTCATCGGCCGATCCTCGGACCATGCGAGCCGAACCGCGATCGCGTTGTCTGCAGAGGGCTCCGTCGCGCTGGCCGTCCGCTCGTCGAGCACCTGCAAAAAGGTCCGAGCCGTGACGGCGGCATCCTGGGTGCCCGCATCCCGCGCGTCTTTTGCTTGTGACGCTACCGCCGAGCCCGATCCCAAATCGGCGGTAGCGTCTGGACGCTGCTGCCGCGCAACACCCAACCCCCAAAGCGTCACCGCTATTGCCACGAGCAAACAGACGAGCACCAGCAGCGAGCCAACAGGCCGCCCGCCTCCTACAGACTGTTGATGCCGTCTTTGATCGCGTTCCATAGCTCTTCGACTTTGCTCTTAAACGCGACGATGGCGATAATCGCGATCACTACAAGCACGCCGACCAAGATGGCGTATTCGGTAGTGCCCTGCGCGCTCTCCTCCTGCAACAGCACCTTGGCACGCTGGCGAGCGCGAATTGCCTGGCAAAAAGCCCAGCTTCGAACCTTGCCCGCAATGTCGGTCATCGTGTTCATATATTCCTCCCTACATCATCCCGCCTGCTCCCAGCAGCGGGCCCAATATGGACAGAAGCAACGCCGGCAAGATGAGCGTGCCGGTGGGAATCAGCAACTTGACGGGCGCGCGCTCGATCTCGCGCTCGACTGCGGCGCGATGGGCCGCACGAATCTCGCGACTTTGGGCAGCCAGCGTCTCGGCAAGCGGGGCACCCAGGGCGAGCGCCTGCCCCACCGTGATGGCAAAGGTCTCGAGCGCTCGCACGTCCAGATCGCGTGCGGCAGCCAACAGCTCGGCTTCGCGCGTCCCCACGCCCACCTGCCACGCCATGCAGGCGCGCTCCAGACGGATGGCCAGCACCGAGCGACGATTGGCGCAGAAAATCTCGAGCGCCGCATCAAACGAAAGGCCGGCCGAAAGCCCCAGGCGCACCACGTCGATCATCTCGGACACCTCGCCGAGCGACACCTGCGCCGGGCCGCCCGCCCCAATCGCGCCCTTCACTCGCACAGTCAGGGCATCGATTACCGAGCGGCACGCGGCAACGACCAGCACCGCCTCGCGCTTGCACGCCTCTGCAATTTTGCGGGCATCCGCACGTTCCAAACCTGTCGCGGCAAACACGCTCAGGGCGCATAGACTAGCCGCAACCCCAACCAGGGCGCTCACAGCTCCACCCGCATAATGCGCCGGATAACCACCAGGGCGACAGCGTTGAGGGCAAGGCCCAGCACCACGGCGCCCGCACCGACCGGCGTCGCAAGACCACGGCGAAAGTCGGCCGAAAGCAAGACAAGCACCGCGCACATGCCCGCTGGCATCGCCGCGACCATGTGCGCTGACATGCGTGCCTGCGACGTCTTAACATCCAGGCGGCGCTTGAGCTCAATGCGCTCCCCCACCATGCTCGACGCCTCTGATAGCAAACCGGCAAGCGGAGCGCCGGTACGCTGCGATACCTTGAGCGCCAAGGTAACGAGCGAAAGGCCGGGGGCATCGATGCGAACGAGCAGGTCATCGAGCGCGTCGGTCGCCGAGATGCCGCAATCGATTGCTGCCGCCACCCGCAAAAACTCGGTATGTACCGGCTCTTGCGCATGGGCGCCCACAAAGCGCATGCCCTGCGCCAGCGAGTGTCCCGAGGCAAGTGACATGGATAGCGCCGTGAATGCCTCGGGCATGGCCTCTTCAACATCATGCTGTTCGCGGCGGCGGTCGAAGGTGTCACGCGCGGCGCCCACGCCAAACGGCGCCACCAGTCCCAAGACAAAGCCGATAGGCGATAACGACGCAACGGCCAGCAAAACGCTGCAGATACCGCTCGACAACAGCAGAAATGCCAGACGAGCCGCGTTATCCTCGATAGCGAGGCCAAGGCGATCTGCGGGGATCAGCGACGCCCACGAACGGGCAATCTTTGTCAGCAGGTCGTTTTCCGCCAACTCACGGGGCAGCTTCTCCGCCATCGATTCGAGCGTCTGGCGCGCCAGCTCCGCCGGCGGCACCCGCGGCACACGAGACTCTGCCCCGCACGCCGTCGCGACCGAAAGCCCCGCCAAACCCCCTACGACGAGGGGCACAGCGATCTCCATTCGTCCACCTCCTCTTGCGTGAGCGTTCCCGACCGCAAGCCCTCCGCAATAAACGGCGGCTCGCGGTCGAGCGTCCAAGTGCGTTCGGCAGCATCGAAGGTCACGTAGCGCTCGAGCTCCACACCGCCCGACGCACCGCGGTGAACCCCCGAATATGAGGACACAAAACGCCTGCCATCTGCATGGCGCTCAGACATCACGATGCCGTCGAGCGCCATGGCGATCTGCTCTTCGATAAGCTCACTCGGCAAATCGATGCCGTAGCGCGCAAGCATCGTCAGGCGAACCACGGTCTCCTGCTCGGTGCCCGCATGGAGCGTGGTGAGCGACCCGTCGTGACCCGTATTCATGGCCTGCAGCATGTCGCAGCACTCGGCGCCGCGCACCTCGCCCACGACGATGCGGTCGGGGCGCATACGCAGGGCATTCGTTACCAGATCGCGAATCGTCACCGCGCCCTCGCCCTCGATTGACGCCTCACGCGCCTCCAGACGAACCACGTGCGGGTGATGCGCAAACTTGAGCTCGGCGGAATCCTCGATCGTCACGATGCGCTCGCCGGTGGAAATCTCGCACGACAGTGCGTTGAGCAGCGTAGTCTTGCCCGAGCCCGTGCCTCCCGCAACCGCCAGGTCCTGCCGCAACGACACCGCGCACGACAGCAGCTGCGCATACCAAAGCGGCAGCGACCCCAGCCCCACGAGCTCGTCCAGCGAACAGATACGGTCGGAGAACTTGCGGATGGTCAGGATTGGCCCGTCGATCGCCACAGGCGGAATCACCGCGTTGACGCGATAGCCCGTCTTGAGGCGGGCGTTGACGATGGGGCTGCGCTCGTCGATACGACGGCCGAGCGGCGAGATGATGCGGTCGATGAGCACGCGGATCTGCTCGTCGTCCTCAAACGCATGCTCGATGGGATACAAAACGCCGCCGCGCTCAAAGAAGGCCGAGCGGCAGCCGTTGATCATGATTTCGGTAACGGTGTCGTCCTCGATGAGCGGCTGCAGCGGTCCCAGGCCCACCACGTCATCTAAGATCTCGTCGACGATGGTCTCGCGTTCGGGCGCCGCCAAGTCGGTCGACTCTTCCACGTTGAGCGCCGCTTCTACCGCCGGGCGCAGCTCCGAGCGGGCAAGGGACGGATCGACGTAGGCACTGATGCGCGCCACCTCGTCGTAGCCCATGCGGTCCATCACCGCGCGCTTAGTGCGACGCTTAACGGCGCGGCGGCGCCCCGCATCGACGGGGGTAGCCGCGGCGGCCGCACCGGCAGCCTTTATCCTTGTTTGCAGGCTCATCGTGGATCACCCTCGCGCGACCAGGGAAGACGGATGCGCGGGCGCTCGGTGCGCGTCGCGCGGTCGGTGACCATGTCGCTCCAGGGACCGACGGCGCAGCCCAGCTCCACGAGCATCTCGCGCGTGGCCTCGCGCACGCTGGTCGCGAAGGCGCTCGTCTGGCCCACCGCCTCGTCGGCGCTGCCGAATGCCATGAGCGCAGCCAGGTCCTGGCCGCCATCGGCAATGCGGACCTTGGAACTCAGCGCGCAGGCGATCTCAAAACGCATGGCGACGTCCTCGTCGGCACCGCGCGCACCAAACCGGTTGAACACGGCACTCATGCGCGTGCGTGGCACGCCCACACGGCTCGCCAGCTCAATGACACGCGAAGCGGATGTCGCGGACGATACCGCCGCATCGCCTACGACCAGGCAACGGTCGCTCGCCGCCACCGCGGCGGCCACGGCATCGCCCCAAAAGACCGAGGTGTCGGCAAAAACCACGTCGGATTCGCGGCGCAAAACGTCGAGCAGCAGCTCCACCGGGCGCGCCATGAGTTCGGCCTTCTCGGGGGCCGCGACAGGTCCCCAGAGTGTGACGCCCGGCGCCACGCGCATCGACGCGGCCACGATATCCGACTCGGCAAGCGCACCCGCCGCCGACGGCTCGATAAGCGTCGCCATATCGTGCGGGGCATCGACACCCAACAGGTCGTAAAGGTTTCCAAACATCAGGTCCAAGTCGAGCACGGCAGCACGCAGGCCCAGCAGCGACGCCGCATGCGCCATGGCGGCAACGATCGTCGACTTGCCGCAGCCACCCGAACCCGAGACGGCGCAGATGACCGGCGCCCGATGCGATGGGGCGACGGCATCCGCCGACGGCGCGGGAGCTAACGGCGCAGGAACCGGCGACTCGGGCGCGGGCGACAACATCCCCGTCTCCCCCACCGCGGTCATGCTCTGAGCCCAAGCCGGCATGGTAGGCTGCCCGAGCTGCGGTTCCGCGGCCAAAGGCGCAGCGGCACACGCCTCGCCAGCATCGGCAAAACCCTCAACCTCGTCGAGCCCATCGGCCAGATTCACGCCGTGAACGTATCCCATATCTTCAGCCGGAACGTCATCGCCATACGGCACCGGCTCTCCGACATGATCGTATGCAAGGGGGTCCCGGGGGCGCCGACCATGCTCGGCTTCCGCTTTTCCATATTCATCAACACGCGGGCCTCTTGTAGCGCGAGGCGCCCCGGGTTCCCTATCAACAAAAGCATCGGGCTCACTCGTCATGCGCCAATCGGAATCAACCGCTCCCTCGCCCGCGCGCCCGTTGCCGCACAAACCGTGCGCAGCGATGACCTCGGTCGCCCCCGCGCGAAACAGCCCTTCGATATCCGACGGGTCGAGTGTCTCTATCAACACGACGACGCGGCTCACGCGGCCCTCGGCCGTCAGGCGCGCAACGGTCTTTCGCACGTCTTCGGTATCGAACAAAGAAGCCACGATGATGGCGGCACCGCGGCGCGACGGAAACGCCCGCGCCATGGATACCAGCCCGTCCAGGTCGCCAACGCGAAGCACCTGCGCGCCCGCATCGCGGCCCTCGACTTCCTGCTGCAGCAGCCCGTAATCACCGCACGCGCAGCATGCAAGCCAGATCGCCTTCATCACTCATCGCCTCCGCTCTTTTTGCCGCGCGCCGTGGCGGGAATCGTCAAGCTGACCGTTCCCTTTCCCGAGGCTCCCAGCAATTCCTTGACATCTTCGGGATCTGCTGCCAGCGTCACCCACTCGATCTTGCCTTCGCGCGTGGCGCCGGCCTCTTCGCTGGTATCGATCACGTACGCGCCACACAGCCGGTCGGTCACGCCATCTTTTTGCACGTACACGTCCACGTAGCTGCCCACGCCCGTGGCGCCGCCGACCGAGTGCTCGGCATCGACCGCGACCGAAACGGCAACCTTGCCCTTAGGCACCTCGAGCTTGTGACTCTCGGCCTTGGTGTAGACATTGCAAATCACAGCGTTCTTGGGAATGCGCGAGGTCGTCACGTCGCCGCGCACCTGGCGCAGCTCGGTTGCCGCATCACGCGGCAACAGGCTCGTCAGCCATTCCTGGGTTATGACATTGGTCTCGTCGAGAGTCTCGCCCGCATCGATATCGCGCGCCGCGACGCAGACCTCAACACGATCGCCGCCGTATTTTGCCAAGGTCTCGGCCTGGGCTTGCTCGGCTTGCGAGCGAATCGACGAGCCGTAGACCATGCAGAGCGCCGCGGCAAGCACGCCCGCGACCAGACTGATGGCGATGCGTTTGCGCTTGTTCACGGCCGCTCCTCTCATGGCGGTGCCGGGCAAATGCCCGTACCACCATTGTCTGGGCGACCAGGGCGCAGAGCGGCGCAATCGCGATCTTGGTTTTGCGTGTCAAACCAATCGCTGACCAAAAGCTGACCAGCCCGTCAAGCTCGTGGCAAGGTTTTGGTCAGCACGTCAGCAAAATGCATGTTTCGGAGCACTTCGGCAGCAAAAAAGCCGTCTCCCGAACAGTTGGGAGACGGCTGTCATAGGAAAATTCAATTACAGATGAACATCGGGGTCGAGCATTTGAGCACTCACGCGCATGGATGACGCCAGGTTTTGGAACGTCTCCAGACGCAGGCTGTCGATCTGTCCGGCGTCCTCGGCCTCGCGAACGGCGCAACCCGGCTCGTGGGTGTGCGTGCAATCTCCAAACCGGCACGCACGCGACGCCTCGACGATCTCGGGGAAGGCGCGCGCCAGACCCCGCTCGTGGCCCACGAGCGGCAGGCTGCGCAGGCCCGGGGCATCGGCGATTACGCCGGCGTCGCCCGGCAGCGCCACCATCACGCGCGCGACCGTGGTGTGGCGGCCCTGGTCATCACGCTCGCGCACACCGCCGGTGGCCAGCGCATCGTGGCCCAGCAGCACATTGAGCAGCGTCGACTTGCCGGCACCCGACTCGCCCAAGATCATGGCACAACTCCCGGCGGGCACGCAGGCGCGCACCTCGTCCAGGCCGAGGCCCTCAGCAGAAGACGTCACAATCACGCGCACGTCCGGACCCACCAGACGGCGCACGCGGTCCAGGTCGCGCGCAAGCTCATCGGTCTCGCAGCGGTCGGCCTTGGTGAGCACCACCACCGGCTCGGCATCGCAATCGAGCGCCAGCACCAGCGAGCGCGCCACACGGTCGAGCAGCACCTCGCCGGCACCGAGTGCCTGCACAATCAGCACGCTATCCACGTTGGAGCAGAGTACCTGGCGCTCACCGCGAGCGCGGCCACGCCAACGCTCAAAGCTCGTGCGGCGGGGCAGCACGCACTCGATCACACCCATGTCGTGCCCGGGAGCGCGACGCACCGCCACGCGATCGCCCACGGCCGGCAGCAGAACCTCATCCTCGCCACGCGACTTGGCAAACCCCACGGCGTGCTCGGCACGAAAGGTATCATCGGCGGTCGCCACCAGCGGAAACCCGCGGTCCAGGCGCACCACGGCACCGAGCTGCATCTGCTCGGGCTCCTCGGCATGCGCGCAAAAGTCATCAAAGGCAGCATGCTGAGCCGCATCGACCGGCAGGTCATCGAACGCCGGAACATCCTGCAGCGCATCGAGCCCCGGCACACTCGCCAGCAACTCCTCGGCAGACGCAGGGGCCTCGGTCGCAAGCTTCCGACGACGATCGCGCTTAGCCCGCGCCCCCGTCGTCTTTTTCTTCGCCTTAGCCTTAGCCTTGCCCACAAGCGCCTCCCAGCACCCAACCACACAACTGAGCAGGTATTTTAAATCAAAAAGAGCTGGCCGGG
This sequence comes from uncultured Collinsella sp., assembly GCA_934621885.1. The sequence continues at coordinate 11,686 of CAKTUH010000008.1, read as the reverse complement.
CAAAGCCCGACCAGCTCACAAACTTTCCCTCAGCCCTTTTCATCCGCACGGGAGAAAAGCCAGCAAGGATACCGCAGGGCCCGCCCGCCGGGAGGGGTTTCCTAAGGGCACATCCCGCAGCCGCAAAGCGGCGAGGACGTGCCCGTGGAAACCCCGCAGGCAGGTGGGCCCGGACAGGTACGTTACTCTTTCTCGACCGCGCGCATGATCGCCTTGTAGATCTCCATCAGCGGAATGATCAGGAAGGCCAGGCCCAACGCGGCGACAACACCCTTAAGCTCGAGCGTCACGGGGCCAAAGAACATCTCGGCAAGCGTCGGCTGCACGGTCACGATCACCGTCAGCACCAGCGCCAGCGCGGCCGAGGCCCACAGCCACTTGTTCTGCTTTTTCATACTGAACAGCGACGCGCGGCGGCTGCGCATGTTGAAGCAGTGGAAGATCTCGACCATGTTGAGCGTGATGAAGGCCATCATCACGCCTTCCTCGTCGGCGTTGCCGGCGATCATATCGGAGATGTGGATGTAGCCCATGTCAAAATACACGCCCACAAAGAAGCTCGCCAGCACCAGCACGGTGATGATCAAGCCCTGGACAACGCAGTCCAGGCCCATATGTCCGGCAAAGACGCCGTCCTTGGCGTTGCGCGGCTTGCGCTTCATGATGTCGCCTTCGGCGTCCTCCATCCCTAACGCGAGCGCGGGGAAGCAGTCGGTGACCAGGTTCACCCACAGCAGCTGCACCGGCTGGAAGATGGTAAAGCCGATGAGCGTGGCGATGAACACCGAGAAGACCTCGGCAAGGTTGGCCGAAAGCAGGAACTGGATGACCTTGCGGATGTTGTCGTAGATGCGACGGCCCTCTTCGCAGGCACCGATGATGGTGGCGAAGTTGTCGTCGGCAAGCACCATGTCGGCGACGTTCTTGGTGACGTCGGTGCCGGTGATGCCCATACCGACGCCGATGTCGGCGCGCTTGATGGACGGGGCGTCGTTGACGCCGTCGCCCGTCATGGCCACGATCTGGTCACGCGACTTCCAGGCCTCGACGATGCGGGTCTTGTGCTCGGGCTGGACGCGGGCGTACACGCCGTAGTCCTCGATGTGCGCGTCGAGCTCCTCGTCGCTCATGCGGTCGAGGTCGGCGCCGGTGATGGCCTGGCTGCGGTCGGTGACGATACCCAGCTGCTTGGCGATGGCCACGGCGGTGTCGATGTGGTCGCCTGTGATCATGACGGTGCGGATACCGGCGTCGTGCGCCTCGCGGATAGCGTCGGCCACCTCGGGACGGACCGGGTCAATCATGCCGGACAGGCCGCAGAAGACCAGGTCGTGCTCGAGCGCAGCGGGGCTGCAGTCACTCGGGACCTCGGTGTAAGTGCGGCTTGCCAGCGCCAGCACGCGCAGGGCCTCGTCGGCCATGGCCTTGTTGGCGGCCACGAGCTCGGCACGACGGTCCTCGGTCAGCGGGACGACCTTGTCGCCCTCGTAGATGTGGGTGCACAGGCCGATCACCACGTCGGGCGCGCCCTTGGTGTACTGCTCGTACTCGCCGTCCAGAGTCTCGACGACCACGGACATCATCTTGCGGCCGGAGTCGAACGGGGCCTCGCCCACGCGCGGATGCTCGGCGGTCAGTCCGGTAAGGCCCACCTTGCCGGCGTCGTTGACGAGCGCGCACTCAGTCGGCTCGCCCACGGCCTCGCCCAGCTCCTCGTCCCACTGGGCGTCGGAGCACAGCGCCATACCGGCCAGGAACTTCTCCTTGGGCGCGGCAAGCTCGTGCTTGACGACGGTCATCTTGTTCTGGGTAAGGGTGCCGGTCTTGTCGGAGCAGATGGTCTGCGTGCAGCCAAGGGTCTCGACGGCGGAAAGCTTGCGGATGATCGCCTGGCGCTTGGCCATCTTGGTCACGCCGAGCGAAAGCACGATGGTCACGACGGCGACCAGGCCCTCGGGGATGGCGGCGACGGCGAGCGAGACGGCGACCATAAAGGTGTCGAGCAGCGCGGTCGGGTCGGTGAGAACGTTGCCCACGCCGTGGCGCAGGATGTCAACGCCAAAGATCACGACGCAGATGACGATCACCATAATGGTGAGGATGCGGCTGAGCTCGGCGAGCTTCACCTGCAGCGGCGTGAGCTCTTCCTTGGCCTCGGCCAGGGCGCCGGCAATCTTGCCCATCTCGGTATCCATGCCGGTGCCGACCACGACGGCGCGGCCACGACCGTACACCACGGTGGAACCCATGTAGCACATGTTCTTACGGTCGCCGAGTGGCACGTCGTCGGTGCCCGCGGCGAGCTCGATCACGTTGGCGTGCTTCTCGACCGGCACGGACTCGCCGGTCAGTGCGGCCTCTTCGATCTTCATCGTGGCGCTCTCGAGCACGCGGCAATCGGCCGGGACGGAGTCGCCCGCCTCGAGCATGATCACGTCGCCGGGCACGAGCTCGGCGCTCGGCAGATGCACGAGCTTGCCGTCGCGCAGCACCTTGGACTGCGCCGCGCTCATCTCCTGCAGGGCTTCGAGAGCCTCCTCGCTTTTAGCCTCCTGGACTACGCCCAGCACCGAGTTGACGATAACGACGAACATGATGATGGCGACATCGGCAAAGTCCGCCTCGCCCTTGACCATGCCCGTGAGCGCGCTGATAACGGCGGCAACGATCAGCATGATGACCATAGGGTCTGCCATCTGCTCAAAGAAGCGCTTCCACAGCGGCGTCTTCTCGGCTTCCTCAAGCTTGTTAGGGCCTGTCTTGGCAAGACGCGACAACGCCTCGCCTGTGCTCAGGCCGAGGTTCTCATCGACACCCTGGTCGCTGAGCACCTCCGCCGCGGCGGACAGGTATTCCTTTTGCATATAGAGTCCCCTCCTGGGATTCGGGCCACTCAGCAGATTGATGCCCGATCATAATTCCCAGGAGAAGGGCAAGGGCTCATCAAGGCTGCCGTGCTGAGCGGCAGTTGATAGTGGAGCTATGGTACCCCAAAGCGGCGCGTCTAGCCAAAACATTCCATCTGGAAACACGGTCCGGGTACAACGGTGCAGACAGTGTGATGCTCAATGTTGGTAAAACGTTTTTTCTACGGCTCATCGCCTAACTGAAATATCTCCCAGATAGCAGCGGTAAGACCGCTTGGTAAAAGTTTTTCCTTTAGCCTTTTTGGAGTAAAAAATGAACTTCTTAATCGGCGTACGGTCGATTTTTAGGGGTATTCGGTCGGCAATTCGTTATAATCTTCTCGGTTTTATTTCTTATGGTTTATCTATCAGCGCAAGACGATGTCAGATGGAGGTCTGAATGTACAAGCGCACCAAGATTGTATGCACCATGGGTCCCGCCTGCGATAGCGACGAGACCATCCGCGAGATGATCAAGGCGGGCATGAACGTTGCCCGTTTTAACTTCTCGCACGGATCCTACGACGAGCACCACGGTCGCATCGAGCGCGTCCGTCGTATTTCCAAGGAGCTCGGTCTGCCCGTCGGCATCCTGCTCGACACCAAGGGCCCCGAGGTCCGCACCGGCCTTCTGGTCGACGGCAAGAAGGTTGCCGTCAAGACTGGCGACAAGATCGTCGTCACCGCTCAGCCCACGTCCGAGGATTTCCACGGCACCTCTGAGCACATCTCCCTCGACTACCTGGCTCTGCCTTCCGAGGTCGAGAAGGGCTCCCTCATCCTGATCGACGACGGCCTGGTTGCCCTCGAGGTCGAGTCCGTCGACGGCCAGGACATGACCTGCGTCGTCAAGAACGACGGCCTGATCGGCGAGCGCAAGGGCGTCAACATGCCCAACGTCAACATCTCGCTGCCCGCCATCACCGAGCGCGATCGTCAGGACATCCTCTTTGGCCTGACCGAGAACATCGACTACATCGCCGCTTCCTTCATCCGTGACGGCGAGTCCGTCCGCGGCATCCGCGAGCTTTGCCGCGAGAACGGTGGCGAGCACGTGACGATCTTCCCGAAGATTGAGTGCGCCCTGGGCGTCGAGAACTTCGACGAGATCCTCGAGGCTTCCGACGGCATCATGGTCGCCCGTGGCGACCTGGGCATCGAGATCAAGCCCGAGCTCGTTCCGCACATCCAGAAGGAGATCATCGCCAAGTGCAACGCGGCCTACAAGCCCGTCATCACCGCTACGCAGATGCTCGACTCCATGCAGCAGAACCCGCGCCCGACGCGCGCCGAGGTTGCCGACGTTGCTAACGCCATTTACGACGGCACCGACGCCGTCATGCTGTCCGGCGAGTCCGCTGCCGGTAAGTACCCGGTCGAGGCCGTCAAGATGCAGGCCAGCATCGCCATGGAGACCGAGAAGTACCTCCCGGCCCACGCTCCGCTCGAGGTTCCGGCTGACGCTCACGGCACCCGCGTCGTCAACAACGTTGTGGGTATGTCCGCTGTGAACATGGCCACCACCGTTGGCGCCAAGTGCATCACCGTGCCGACGACCACCGGTCGTACCGCTCGCCTGATCTCGCACTTCCGTCCCAACATGCCGATCTGCGCGTTCTCCCGCCACGAGTGGGCCGTCCAGCAGATGATCATGTACTGGGGCGTTATCCCGCACCAGGCCGAGATTACCCAGGGCACCGTCAACGGCACGATCGTCAAGGCGATCGAGACCGCTAAGGAGCTCGGCTACGTCGAGGCTGGCGATTTGACCGTCGCTACCGCCGGCGATCCCCGCATGAGCGTCCAGCTCGAGGACAAGGTCTCCTCGACCAACGTCGCTTACGTCGCTCAGGTGCGCTAAATCGCACTTGCAAGCAGACTTGCATTGTAAAGGGCCCGGAAGGCTTCGCCTTCCGGGCCCTTTTTCTGTATGTCGATGCCGGAACGCGGCATGGCTTGCGCCAAATTTTTTTACCAAAGGACGCGAAAATCGCCCTTCAAGGCCCGAAACGAACCTCCCCAGCATCGATAGTGTCCGCCCGGTGGCGAACCCACACCCCAACTGTGACTGCTAAAGCGTTTTAGCAAGCTCTATTCTGATCACATTTTCGGAAGTGCGGGGAAAAATCGCTTACCCCTGAGCATAAACCCTTTTATTTCAACAAAACCCCTGATAAAGTTGGCTCAAACACCGCTTGTGCTTGGCCTGTTTCTCTTTTTCCCCGCACTTCCGAAACCAGTAGCATTTTCTAGCCCAAACAACGCTCAAACGATCGGTTTGCTATGTCATTTCTTGCCTGCGGACCCACAGCTTTCCAGTACTATCGCATTCCACCTCAGATACTGGGGCTCTATCCGGCAATCCTGCCACCCGACCATGACCATCGCCTTGTGCATTACTCCCAGCAGCCAGTATTTGAAGATCTGCTTGGCAAGCCAGTTTGGAGATTTGTAAGCGCCCGAGGCAATCGCTTTAACGGAAAACTATTCCACAGCCGCTTGTTGACCCAAGAGCCGCCTCCTGGGTCGTTTAGGCAGACTGAGCATGGATTTGATGTCTCGTCACCAGAGTTCACGCTGCTCAACCTTGCTACGCAGGTCTCACGTAACCAATTACTCATGGCCTGTTACGAGATGTGCGGCTCCTTTGCAGTGTTTAAGCCCTGCGAGCGAACGCGGCAACAACTCGATGAAGCCATCTTGCTTAAGCTCATTCCACCCAACTGCGGTTGGGAGCGGATCCAAGACGTCAACGGCAAAGACACCAACTTATGGAAGCGTACGCCGCTCCTTGCCGCGGCGGATATCGCTGCGTTCGCCAAGCAGGCCGCAGGCCTGCGCGGCGTCAAGCAGCTTCGTTGGGCGGTCGAGCACATGACGGGGCAGACCGCCTCGCCCTTCGAGGTGCAAACCTCCATGCTCGTCTCACTTCCCCGCGATGAAGGCGGACTGGGCATCAATATCGCAAACAACGTCCGCATCCCACTCAGCGACGCCGCGCGCTCGCTGTATGACAAAACCTGCTGCTACGCCGATATCCTTATCGAAAGCAACACCGATAGCATGGGCGTCATCCTGGAATGCCAGGGCCGCTCTACTCATGACAGCGAGGCTGCAAGCCTCTCCGATGCCGAGCGCACCACCGCCCTCACAAGCATGGGCTACGACGTTATCCAGATCACCTACGATCAAATCAAAGACACGAAGAGCTTTAACAACATCGCTGAGCTCATCCATAAAAAGGCGGGACTCCCCTACGCGCCGAAGACCAAACAGGAACGTGCCGCCGAAGATGCCCTTCGACGGGAACTCCTGGTCGATTGGGATGAGCTGTTCGCCGTCAAGCCGCCCAGCTAGCAGCTGGCGATCAGGGGTACCGCGGGTGTGCCGGGAGCGGCCACGCGCTCGGCGAAGCCGGCCTCGGTCAGTTCGATGACCTCGGAAAACGTCGCGTCGAAGAACTCCTCGGTTAGCAGGCGATACGGCGGATGATCGGGCTCGCCGGGGTTTTCGCGAACAATCTCGTGCATGACGCCGATGGTCTTGAGCACATACTCCTTATGGATGGGATACTGCCCAAAACGCGTCGCAGCGGTATACAGGCGATCGGTCGCACGCGGGATGGAAACAATGCCCAGCGTCTTGCCAAACCAGTCAAAGTCGCCTTGTTTTTTAATGCGGAACTCCTCGCACGGCTTGCCGCCGTGTGCTTCCAGATACTGGTTCACACGCGTGTTCCATACCGTGTCGGCTACCAGATGCGACCAGACGCCCAGCGTTAAATCGAGCAGTGACTGCGCCACATCTTCGGACGCAAGCGAGAACTCACAGGCGCTGGGACCGGCAACCGGCTCGGCATCCTTGTAGCGCTGGGGATAGTGTACGCGGTTCAGTCGCTCGCGTTCCTCGATAATCGAGGTCGCCGCGGCCGGCGCACCGGTGGGCGAACTTTTAAGCAACGGTGCCACATAGGTATCCCAGAACTCATGCTCACGAGGCTTAGGGATGGGCTCAGGCTTGGCAAAGTGTGTAATGCGGTACGGGATGGGATCGGCGATGCCAGGGACCATATAGCCCACGAAGATATCCGGAACCACGCAGCCAAACAAAAAGGCATTGCGGTCGCGCACGCTATTGGCAAGCGCACCGGTGCGCTCCAGCAAACGCTCCGTCTGAGCGATATGAATGTTCCAGCTTGGCATAGCCACCCCCATAAAAACCTGGATAACTATACCATCACGGCAAAGCCGCGCGGGCGGCTACGCACGCTCTACGCAGTAGCTAGTCCGTAGCACCGCTTTCGGTTCCATACGACGGCGAAGGCGCCTCGACCACATGATGATATCGATTGATATAGATTGCACGGGCACCCAGGCGTCGCACCAAATCCTGGTGATGCGTACTCATCAAGACCGTCTTACCCGCCGCGACGTAGGCCAACAAGAAGTTGACCACGATGTCGCATGAATCCTCGTCGAGCCCATTGGTAGGCTCGTCGAGGACCAAGATATCCGGATTCATCGACACGACGGCCGCCAGCGCCACACGCTTCTTTTGCCCGCCCGAAAGCTGATAAGGCGAGGCGTCGGCAAGATCGGCAACCTGGAACAGCCCCATGGCATCGCGCACGCGGCGCTCGAGCTCGTCTGCCGGAAGTCCCATCTGGGCGGGACCAAACGCGACCTCCTCGCCGACCGTGGCGCAAAAGAGCTGCGCGTCGGCATTCTGGAACACAAAGCCCACGCGCTGATGAAAACGCTGAGCGGCCGCGGAATCCTTTAGAAACGCCGCATCGATCACGTGCCCGTCAAACAGGTATGCTCCTGCGTCGGCGAGTTCAAGGCCGTTAATAAGGCGCATGATCGTCGTCTTACCGCAACCGTTAGGACCAAGCAGAGCAACGAGCTCCCCACGGTCCACCTGCAGCGAAACGCCGTCGACCACCGTATGGCCCGCATAGGAAAACACCACGTCGCGAAACTCGATGAGCGGCGTGGCCTCGGCGCCGCCCGCACCGTTCGTGCCCGCCGCACTATTCATATCGATCGTCAAAACGTCGCCCTTCCCTATTTGCATCAACAGCCCGCCATCCGCACTACAGCACGGCACACAACACCGCCAGCAGCGCCACGCCGGCCGCATAGACCGCATCGCGCCAGCCAAACCCGGCGCGTGCAGGCGCCGGGTACGCACCGGCAAAGCCGCGGCAGAGCATGGCCTCGTCCATCGCGCGGCTGCACTCCATCGCCTTGATAAACGTCATGCCCATGATACCCGCCAGCGAGTCGGTGCGCGAAAAACCCGCAGACGCGGAACCGACGCTGCGCAGCATGACCGATTCGCACAGATCGTGCGCCGTGCGTCCCAGTACCTCGATATGCTTGAGCGCCATATCAAACGTAAAGATGACCTCGTCGGGCAGATGCAGCATTTTGAGCGCCGCCGACATGCGGCTCCAGGTAAGCGTCCACGAAACGCCCAGCACCAGCGACACATTAATGAAGGTCTTGAGCGCGATCTTGAGCATGGCGCCCGTGGCAGACGCGCCCAGCAGCAAGGCAGGCAGCACCAGAACCACCGCAAGCCCCGCAGCGCCGAGCGCCGGCACAAAGGTCGCACGCAGCCCACGTGCGGGACGCACCGCGACCAGCACCAACGCGGTTGCCGCCATTAGCATCAGGTATAGCGGGCTTTGCGTCAGACACACGCACAGAACGCAGGCAAATATCCCCACCAAGCGCACCGGAGCCGAAACGCAAGAAAGGGCGCGGTCAATAATCGACCCGCCCTCGTGTGTGCCACCGCCCAGGCGAACCCGCTCAAGCAGGCTCGCCAGGAGCAGGACGTTCTTTTGCATCACGCGATGCTGAGCACCCGTGGGCTCGTATCGCTCCTCGGCCGCAAGCCAGCTAGGCAGCTCGGCCATTGCCATGAGCACCGCTTTCCCTAACCGTCAGCGAGATCAGGCGGAACGCGATGGTGAGCACTGCAACGCCAATCACGCCCGAAAGGATATACATGGCAGCCTGGCCGGCAAAGCCAAGACCCTGCTCCTCGGAATAGGCCTGCAGGTAATCGCCCGTGGGCAGTGCGTCGGCAAACGTCGGGGTATCGAGGCCAACCGAAGCCTGCAGGCTGTCGTCGCCAGCCTCCTGAACGGCGGTGGCGGCACCCTCGGCGTCCCACTCGCCCCAGGCGTCACCGGTGGCAAGCAGACCCAGCGGCGTGGCCACGACAAGCACGGCAACCAAGATGAGCGTGGGCACCAGCGAGGTCTTCTTGGCAGCAGCGCCCTCGGCAGCAAGCTGGCCATCGACGGCCTCGGGCCCGACGATAATGCTCGGCGCCGTCTTTTTAATGAAACCGTAGATGGCGGCCGTCGCCACGCCCTCGATCACGCCGGCAACCAGCATATGCGGGATCAACATGGCCGGAATAGCCACGGACAGTGGGAAGGGGCAGTACAGCGGCGCGCCCGAAGCGTTGGTAAAGAGCATCGGCTGAATACCAAACTCGATTGCCGCGCACAGGGCCGCCAGGCACAGGCCGACCCAACCGCTCACGATGGCAGAAACCGAGGTGCCCCAGCTCTTGTCGTGCAGACGGCTGTTGAGCGCACGGAACACGATAGCAGCGACAAACGGCAGCACAAAGGCCATGTTAAAGCAGTTGGCGCCAAACGACAGAACGCCGCCGTCGCCAAACAGCAGCGCCTGCAGCGCCAGCGCGACCGAGACAGCGATAGCCGCGGCCTCGGGGCCCAGCAGCAGCGCGATGAGTGCGCCGCCGACGGCGTGGCCTGTGGTGCCGCCGGGCAGCGGCACGTTGAACATCATGAGCAGGAAGGAGAACGCAGCGCAAATACCCAGAAAGGCCATATGCTCGCGATCGAGCGTGGCGCGCACTTTCTTGATGCAGTGAACCCATACGGGCACCATCGCCACCGCCATAACGGCATCGGTCTGCGGGGACAGGTAGTTGTCTGGAATGTGCATATACGCCTCCCGGTATCGGCGCGTGGGATTGCGCGCCGTTTGAACCATGTTGTCAGTGTTACGCATCGGCCGATTCGTAACACGCCGCCGGCTATCATAGCAAAACGACGCGCCGCCAACAAAGCAGCACGCCGTAATGCAATACATATGTCACAGATGCAGGGCGCTGGTGGACGGTAGCCCAGTCATGCCGCCGCCCGACGGCCCACGCCTCAGTCGCAAGCCCTAGCCGCGAACCTCGCCGTTTACGCCCTTGCACACCTTGGTGACGATCTTCTGGTGCGCCTTCTCGACCTCTTCGCTGGTGAGCGTGTGGTCGTCAGAGCGATACGTAAGCGCGAAGGCCATGGACTTCTTGCCCGCACCGATGCGGATCGGGTCGCGGTACACGTCGAACAGGCGCACGCCCTCGAGCAGCTTGCCGCCGGCGCTGGTGATGCGGCGCTCAAGGTCCTCGCAGGTCACGGAGTTGTCGACCACGATAGCCAGGTCATGCTCAACGGCCGGGTACTGCGAGAACTCGCGGTAGTTCTCCTGGTTGCGAGCGCCCTTGATCAGCTTGTCCAGGTCGAGCTCAAAGGCAACGACAACCTCATCGATGCCGCAGGCCTCTCGTGCCTCGGGATGGATCTCGCCGACCCAGCCCAGCACGGTACCGCCCGAGAGCACCTCGGCCGCACGACCCGGCTGCAAGAAGGCATAGCCCTCGCCCTCGACGGGACGGAAGCGAACCTTCTCGATGCGCAGCTGGGCGAGCAGCTCCTCGACAATGCCCTTGCCAAAGAAGAAACGCAGCTTGCGGTATTTCATGTTCCAGGACTGCTCGCTCCACTGGCCCGAAAGCACGCCCGCCACGGACTTGGTCTCCTTGGGCAGGCTGGCGTTCTCGCGACCGTGGAACAGGCTGCCGACCTCGTACAGATGCACGTTGGGCGTGCCGTGGGCCTCGTTGTAGGCCACGGACTGCAGCAAGCCCGACAGCAGTGAACGACGCATCTCGGTCTGTTCGGCCACCAGCGGGTTCATGAGTACCACGGGGCAGCCGCGACCCTCGGTGGACATGCCGATCTTCTCCAGGTCGCCCGGGGCGGCAAAGCCAAAGGTCGTGGTCTCGTTGAGGCCGCAGGCGCGCAGGATCTCACCGACCTTGCGGGTGAGCTTCTGCTCGCGGGTCAGGCCACCGATGTGGTTCTTGGCAGCCGGGATGGTCGCCGTCACGCGGCCCATGCCCCACAGGCGCAGGACCTCCTCGATCAGGTCAATCTCACGCGGCAGGTCGGGGCGGAAGCTCGGCGGGGTGACCATGAAGTCCTCGCCGTCACGCTCCACGGTGCAGCCCAGGCGGGTGAGCGAGCGCTCGATGAAGTCGGGCTCGATATCGGCGCCGCAGATGGCGTGCACGCGGGCCAGGCGCAGCTTAATGCTGTCGATGGTCTTGGGCGCGGGGAACACGTCGATGTAACCGGGAGCAACCTCGCCACCGGCGATCTCCTCGATGAGCGCGCACGTGACGTTGGCGACGTCCACGCAGCCGGTCTCGTCGACCTGGCGCTCAAAACGGATGGAGGCGTCGGAGATCAGCGACAGGTCGCGGCTGGTGTGCGAGGTGCGGCCGGCGTTGAAGCAGGCGCTCTCGACCATCACGTCAACGGTGTCGTCCTCGATCTCGGAATCCATGCCGCCCATAACACCGGCCAGCGCCACGGGGCGCTCGCCGTCGGTGATCAGGCCCATGCCGGCGTCGAGCACGCGCTCCTCGCCGTCGAGGGTCGTGAACTTCTCGTC
>CAKTUH010000007.1 GCA_934621885.1 uncultured Collinsella sp. | reverse complement strand
CTCTTGGTCGATGTAAACACGTCAACAACTCAAAGGAGGTTAGTGATGGGTTTCACGATACTGGGAACGGGCTCGGCGCTTCCTAAGCGCAGCGTTTCCAATGACGAGCTGTCCGAGTTTCTCGATACCTCGGATGAGTGGATTTTTACCCGCACAGGTATCAAGAGCCGCCATGTGTGCACCACCGAGTCGCTCGACGACCTTGCCGTAGCGGCGAGCGAGCGGGCACTCCAGGTGTCCGGAATCGACGCGAGCCAGCTGGATCTGATCGTCTGCTCGACGACGACGGGTGACCACCTTGTTCCCGCTGAGGCGTGTGCCGTTGCTGAGCGACTAGGCGCGACGTGCCCTGCCTTCGACGTTTCGGCGGCCTGCGCCGGCTTCGTATTTGCGCTCGATGTCGCCGAGGGCTATATCGCCCGCGGTCGCGCCAAACACGTGCTGGTCGTTGCAGCCGAGCAGATGACGCGCGCGCTCGATTGGACCGACCGTGCAACGTGCGTGCTCTTTGGCGATGGCGCGGGTGCTGCGGTCATAGAGGCCGGGGGAGAGAATCCCCTCGCCGTTGAGCTTTCGACGTCGCCTGACGTCGAAACACTGCGCGTCCCCGGATTGGCGGGCTCCTCGCCGTATAAGACGGCGCAGGACCGCGAGAGCGTGCTCTCCATGAACGGCCGCCGCGTGTTCAAGTTTGGCGTCAATGCGATCTGCGACACGGTCAACAAGCTCGCGAGCGACGCAAGTATCGCGGTTGAGGACATCGACCATTTTGTATTCCATCAGGCCAACGAACGAATTTTGAGCCAGGCGGTCAAGCGCCTAGGCGTGCCGGACGACCGCGTGGTCCGTACGCTGCGCGAGACCGGCAACATCTCGAGCGCCTGCATTCCGCTTGCCCTCGACCGGCTGGCAGACACTGGCGCGCTTTGCCCGGGCGACACGATCGCCTTGGTTGGATTTGGCGCCGGTCTGGATATAGGTGGCTACCTGCTTCGCTGGAAGTAGTTGCACATAGGACATAAAAACGCCCCAGGGCACAAACAAAGGAGAACTACCATGGCAGATCAGAAGACCTTCGAGCGCGTTTGCGACGTTATCCGCGAGACCGCCGGCCTTGATGATGTCGAGATGAAGCCCGAGTCCACGCTCGAGGAGATTGGCCTCGACAGCCTGGGTACCGTCGAGATCCTCGTCGCCGTCGAGGACGAGTTTGGCATTCAGCTCGATACCGAGGAGAACCCCAAGACGGTCGGCGAGTTCGTCGATACGGTCGAGGCGGCATTGGAGAAGTAGTAATGCTCAAGACTCCTCTCTGCGACCTGCTCGGCATCGAAAAGCCCGTGTTTCAGGGCGGCATGGCCTGGATCGCCGATGCCTCGCTGGCGTCGGCCGTGTCCGAGGCGGGCGGCTTAGGGATTATCGCGGCTATGAATGCCGACGCTAACTGGCTGCGCGATCAGATTCACGAGCTGCGCGCCAAGACGGATAAGCCCTTTGGCGTCAACGTTATGCTCATGAGCCCGTTTGTCGACGAGGTCGCACAAGTGGTGATTGATGAGCGGGTGCCCGTTGTGGTGACCGGCGCCGGCAATCCCACCAAGTACATGAAGGCCTGGAACGATGCAGGCATCAAGGTCATCCCGGTCGTTGCCTCGGTGGCGCTGGCGCGTCTCGTGGCGCGTCGCGGGGCCACCGCCGTGGTTGCCGAAGGAACCGAATCGGGCGGCCATATTGGCGAGACCTCGACGATGGCGCTTGTCCCGCAGGTTGTCGATGCGGTCGATATTCCCGTGGTTGCGGCTGGCGGTATCGCCGATGGCCGCGGTGTGGCGGCCGCCTTTATGCTCGGCGCCGCCGGCGTCCAGGTGGGAACACGCTTTCTGGTCGCAAACGAGTGCACCGTATCCGAACAGTACAAAGAGCTGGTGCTCAAGGCAGGCGACACGTCGACGCGTGCGACCGGTCGCTCGACGGGACATCCGGTTCGCGCCCTCAAGAGTCCCTTCACCAACGCGTATGCTAAGAACGAGGCGGCGGGCGCAAGCCCCGAGGAGCTCGGGGCCATGGGCACGGGTGCGCTTCGCAAGGCCGCAAAGGACGGTAATTACGAAGAGGGTTCGTATTTGTGCGGACAGATTGCCGGCATGGTCAACGAGCGCCAGAGCGCTCGCGAAATCGTCGACGATCTAGTCGATGGCGCCGAGCACGTCCTGAAGGGTGCGTCCGCATGGGTAGCGTAGCGTTTCTGTTTGCCGGTCAGGGTGCCCAGCATCCCGCGATGGGCGTCGACCTCATCGAGGCATCGCCGGCGGCTGCCGAGGTGTTCGCGATCGCCGACGAGGTGCGCCCGGGGACGAGCGAACAGTGCCGGAGCGCCTCCAAGGAGGAGCTCTCGCAGACCGAGAACACGCAGCCTTGCGTGTTCGTCCACGACTTGGCTGTCGCCGTCGCCCTGCGCGAGCGCGGCGTGGTGCCTGCCGCCTGTGCGGGATTCTCGCTGGGCGAGGTCGCTGCACTTACCTTTGCGGGGGCATTCGATACGCGAGCAGGTTTTGATCTCGTATGTGAGCGCGCGGCATTGATGGCCACGGCGGCCGAGCGTCACCCCGGCGGCATGCGCGCCGTCATCAAACTCGATGCGGCACAGGTCGAGGGCCTGGCAAAACAAGCAGGCGAGGACTGCTGGCCGGTCAACTACAACAGCCCCCAGCAGACGGTTGTGGCCGGAGCACCCGATGCGTTGCGGACCCTCGACGTCCTGGTAAAAGAGGCTGGCGGTCGCGCCATGAAGGTCGCGGTGTCGGGTGCATTCCATAGCCCCTATATGGCCGAGGCGACCTGTGGCCTTGCTGCATATATCGAGGCCGGTCACGCGCCGTCCCCGCTGCTGATTCCTGTTATGGCAAATATGACGGCGGCGCCCTATCCGGCCGACCCGCGAGCGGCATCGGACGTGCTGGCCAACCAGGCGAGCCATGCCGTGCGCTGGGTCGACACGCTGCATGCTCTGCGAGATCAAGGCATCGACACGTTTATTGAGGTCGGCCCTGGCAAAACGCTGTCGGGCTTGGTCAAGCGTACGCTGAGCGACGTTCGCGTGTATTCGTGCGAAACGGCCGAGCAGGTCGCAGCTATTGCCGACGAGCTCGCATAGTCCACAGAGCTGTAACCCGAAAGGAATGACATGGGCAACTTGAACAACGGCGCGCTCGAGCGCAACGACTCACGTCGCGTGGCACTGGTCACGGGCGCCTCGCGCGGTATCGGTCGCGCTTGTGCCGTGGGCCTGGCGGAGGATGGCTACGATATCGCCGTCGTCTATGCCGGTAGCGTCGATGCGGCACGCGAGACGTGCGAAGCCTGTGAGGCGGCTGGCGCCACGGCGCGTGCATATCAATGTGACGTGGCCGACCCCGATGCCGTCAACGCGTGCGTGGAGACGGTCCTGAGTGACTTCGGCTCAATCTGGGCGCTCGTCAACAATGCCGGCATCACCCGCGACGGCCTGCTCATGCGTATGGGCGACGATGCCTTCGACCGCGTGCTCGATGTCAATCTCAAGGGCACGTTCAACACGACGCGTGCGCTCACCAAGACCTTTATGCGCCAACGCGGCGGTTGCGTCGTCAACATGAGCTCGGTCGTGGGCCTAATGGGTAATGCCGGGCAAGCCAACTACGCTGCCTCCAAGGCGGGCGTGATAGGGCTTACCAAGGCGGTGGCGCGCGAGCTTGCGCCCCGCGGCGTACGAGTGAACGCGGTCGCCCCCGGGTTTGTCGAGACCGATATGACGGCAAAGCTCTCGGAGAAGGTGCGTGCGGCAACCGAGGAGCAGATTCCCCTTAAGCGCATGGCGCGCCCCGAGGAAGTGGCTGGCGTGGCGCGCTTTTTGGCGAGCGATGCGGCTGCCTACATTACGGGTGAGGTCGTGCGCGTCGACGGCGGAATGGCGATGTAGAAACCAGGGCCGAAGAACGGCTTGAATGAGGAGACCAAGATGGAACAGAGAGTTGCAATCACCGGCATCGGTGCCGTATCGCCGCTCGGCAACACCGCGCTTGCCACCTGGGCGGCCATGTGCGCCGGGACCTGTGGCATCGGCCCGATTACGCACTTCGATACGGATGCGTTTGCCGTCAAGGTGGCGGCCGAGGTCAAAGGCTTTGACGGCAACGACTACTTTGGCAAGCACGATGCCAAGCACCTGGATCCCTGCGTTCAGTTTGCACTGGCGGCGTCGGACGAGGCCATGCACGATGCGGGCTTTGATGTCGAAGGCGCCATCGATCGCGAGCGCCTGGGCGTCTACGTGGGTTCAGGCGTGGGCGGCATGCAGACGCTCGTCGACAACGTCCACACGATCGCCGATCGTGGGCCCCGCCGCGCATCGCCATACATGATTGCGATGATGATCCCCAATATGGCTTCGGGCAATATCGCGATCCGCCACAAGGCAAAGGGGCCGACCCTGCCCGTCGTGACTGCTTGCGCGACCTCGGCCCATGCCGTGGGTGAGGCGTTCCGCGCCATCAAGCATGGCTATGCCGACGCGATCCTCGCGGGCGGAGCCGAGGCGGCCATTATCCCCGATGCCGTTGCAGGCTTTACGTCCTGCCGTGCACTCACCACTAATCCTGACCCGTCGGCGGCTTGCCGCCCGTTCGATGCAGACCGCGACGGCTTTGTGATGGGCGAGGGCGCCTGCGTGCTCGTGCTGGAGGGCATGGAACATGCGCAGGCGCGCGGTGCACACATTTATGCCGAGGTCGTGGGCTACGGCAACACCGATGACGCCTACCACATCACGAGTCCCGATCCCGAGGCTGCCGGCATTGCCCGTGCGATATCGCTGGCGGTGGCCGAGGGCGACGTTAAGCCTTCCGAGGGCCTCTACATCAACGCTCACGGAACCTCGACTAAACTCAACGATTCGTCCGAGACGGCGGGCATTAAGCGCGCGCTCGGCGAGGACGCGGCACGCGCCGCACATGTCTCGTCGACTAAGTCGATGACCGGCCACATGATCGGTGCCACGGGTGCCATCGAGGTCATGGCCTGTGCCATGGCGCTCGGGCAGGGCGTGGTGCCCCCGACCATTAACTACCACACGCCCGATCCCGCCTGCGATCTCGACTACACGCCCAATCGCGCGGTTCGCGCCGACCTTACCTGGGCGCTTTCGACCAACCTGGGCTTTGGCGGCCACAACGCCGCCATCGCGCTGCGTAGATATACGAGGAGCTAGAGCATGGATTCCAAAAGACTTGCCGAGATAGCTGATGTGATGGAGGACCGCGGCCTCACGCGCGTGCGCGTTGAGGAGCCCGATGGCACCGCGGTCGAGCTCGAGCGCGCGAGCACCGCGCAGCCGGTTGCCGTGCCCATGCCTATGCCGGGTGCCGTGACTGCCCCGGCAGTGGCTCCTGTCGCTATGCCTGCCGCCGCAACGGAACCTGCCGTGCAGGCACCTGCCGCCGCGCCGGAGCCCAAGGGCACCGAGGTGACCGCTCCCATGGTCGGCGTCTTCTACGCTGCCCCGGCGCCGGGCGACGAGCCGTTTGTACGCGTGGGCTCCAAGGTCAAGGCCGGCGAGACGCTCTGCATCATTGAGGCCATGAAGGTCCTCAACGAGGTGACGGCAGAGGCGGACGGCGAGGTGCTCGAGATCTGCGTAGCCGACGGCGACCTCGTGGAATTCGGCAGCTGCCTCATGAGGATCGGATAGGTGATATCCATGAACAAAGAAGAGCTTAAGGAACTGTTGCCGCATCGCGAGCCCATGCTCTTGCTCGATGAGGCGGAGCTGGTGGGCGACGAGGCCCACGGCAAGATCAAGATTACGGGCGACGAGTTCTTTTTGCAGGGGCATTTTCCGGGAAACCCGATCGTCCCCGGCGTGATTCAGTGCGAGATGCTCGCCCAAAACTGCTGCGTGCTGCTGATGGGCGATGAGGAGGCGCGCGGCGCGACGCCGTTCTACACGAGTCTGGACAAGGTGCGCTTTAAGCGTCCGGTGCGCCCGGGCGACACGGTGGATCTGGTGTGCTCCATCACGCGTGCGCACGGGCCGTTCCGCTTTGCGACGGGTACCGCGAGCGTCAACGGTGAGGTTTGCTGCCGCGCCGATATGTCTTTTGCACTCATGCACGAAAGTTAAGGAAGGCTTCATGTTCGACAAAGTGCTCATCGCCAACCGCGGCGAAGTCGCGGTCCGTGTTATCCGCGCGTGCCGCGATATGGGCATCAAGACCGTCGCCGTTTATTCCACGGCCGATGCGGACGCGCTGCACGTGCAGCTTGCCGACGAGGCGTATTGCATCGGCGGCCCGCGTCTTGCCGAGAGCTACCTCAACGACGATGCCGTGCTCACCTGTGCCGTAAAGTCGGGAGCTAAGGCGATCCATCCTGGCTACGGTTTCTTTTCCGAGAAGGCGAGCTTCGTGCGCGACTGCGACAAGTACGGTCTGGCGTTTGTTGGTCCCTCGGCTGAGGTCATCGACAGCATGGGCGACAAGGACGCCGCACGTCGAACGGCTGCCGCGGCGGGCGTGCCCATCGTGCCGGGCTGCGATTTGCTCAAAAGCCCCGAGGAGGCGACGGCCGAGGCCGAGCGCATCGGCTGCCCCGTGCTCATCAAGGCGCGCGCGGGCGGCGGCGGTCGCGGTATTCGCAAGGTCGAGCGCGTGGAAGACGCGACAAAGGCCTTTATTGAAGCACGTGCCGAGGGCGAGGCCGTTTTTGGCGACGGCGAGTGCTACATGGAGAAGTTCGTCGCGCCGGCGCATCACGTTGAGGTGCAGATTATGGCCGATAAGCAGGGCCATGTGTTTTCGCTCGGCGAGCGCGAGTGCTCGGTGCAGCGCCGCAACCAAAAGCTGATCGAGGAGAGCCCCGCGCCGTGCCTCGATGGGCACGATGATATTCGTGCCCGTATGCACAAGGCGGCACGCGACCTAGCTCGTGCCGTCGGCTACGAAGGAGCCGGTACCATCGAGTTCCTGTATTCGGACGACGGCAATTTCTACTTTATGGAAATGAACACGCGCTTGCAGGTGGAGCATCCGGTTACGGAGTTCGTGACCGATACCGACTTGGTCAAGTGGCAACTGCGCGTGGCAGCCGGCCAGCCTCTGCCCTTTGAGCAGGAGGACATGCCGGTGCGCAACCACGCCATGGAGTGCCGCATCAATGCCGAAACGCCGGACTTTCTGCCGTCGTGCGGAACGGTCACCGCGTTGCGTGTGCCGGGTGGCCCGCGCGTGCGCTGGGATTCCGCCATGTTTACCGGAGCGAAAGTTCCGCCGTACTACGACTCCATGCTCGGCAAGCTCATCGTGTGTGCGCCCACGCGCGACGGCGCCATTCGCAAGATGCGCTCTGCCCTGGGCGAGCTCGTGATTGAGGGCGTGAGCGAAAACAGTGAGCTTCAGCTTGACGTGCTGGCAAACGACGAGTTCTTGTCGGGCATGTATCACACCGATCTGATGGGGCATCTCTATGCTGATGAATAGAAAAGCGAAGACGGTCAATGTCCTTGAGGGACCGATAACCGAGTCGTGCGCCGAGTTTCCCGCGCGCCACGTGTTTATCAAGTGTCCGGAGTGCCGCCGTGTGATAGATGAGGCACGCCTGCACGACAACCTCGAGGTGTGCCCCCGTTGCGGCAAGCATTTTCGCGTGAGCGGTCGCGCGCGCATGCGCATGACGGTCGACGCGGGTACCTTTGAGGAGTGGGATGCCGAACTGGCGTCAGAGGACTTCCTCTCGTTTCCCGGCTATGCCGACAAGCTCAAGAGCGTGAGCGAGCGTTCGGGCGAGCGCGATGCCGTCGTGTGCGGCAGGGGCAAGATCTGCGGTTGCGATACGGCGCTCTTCTTTATGGACGCCAACTTTATGATGGGCTCGATGGGCTCCGTGGTGGGCGAGAAGATCTGTCGCACATTTGAGCGTGCGACCGAGCTGGGATTGCCGGTTGTCGGTTTTACCGTTTCGGGCGGCGCGCGCATGCAAGAGGGTGTGACGTCGCTTATGCAGATGGCCAAGATTTCTGCGGCGGTTAGGCGCCACAGCGAGGCGGGCGGTCTGTATATCACGGTGCTCACCGACCCCACGACCGGAGGTGTAACCGCGAGCTTTGCCATGGAGGGCGACATTATCCTGGCCGAGCCCGATGCCCTGACGGCATTTGCCGGCCCGCGCGTGATCGAGCAGAACATGCACAAGCGCCTGCCCAAGGGATTCCAGCGCTCCGAGTTTTTGCTGGAGCACGGCTTTTGCGATGCCGTTGTTCCGCGTGGCGAGATTGCGCTCACGGTAGGCGAGCTGCTGGCGCTGCACGAAGGGCACGCGCCCGTCCTGGGGGCACCGCATGAGATCGTGCATACGGGTCGCCGCGGCAAAAAGTTGGGACACTTGTTCAAGCGCTCGGCCGCACCAAAAACCGCGCTCGAGATTGTCAAGCAGACCCGCTCGGCAGATCGCGCCACGGCAGGTGAGATGATCTCGCTGGGCCTGGATGGATTTGTGGAGCTGCACGGGGACCGCTACTTTGGCGACGACGCTGCTGTGGTGGCTGGCATTGGCTGGAAAGACGGACGCCCCGTAACGGTCATCGCCATCGAGCGCGGCACCACGACCAAAGAGCGCATGCGTCACAACTTTGGTATGGCACATCCCGAGGGCTACCGCAAGGCACGTCGCCTGATGCACCAAGCCGAGAAATTTGGCCGGCCGGTTCTGTGCCTGGTTGATACTTCGGGCGCGTTTTGCGGCATCGGTGCCGAGGAGCGCGGCCAGGGCGAGGCGATTGCCCAGAATCTCATGGAGATGAGCGGCCTTAAGACGCCGATTGTCTCGGTGGTGACAGGCGAGGGCGGCTCTGGTGGCGCGCTGGCGCTGTCCGTGGCCGACCGCATCCTGATGCTCTCGAGCTCGGCCTATTCGGTCGTGAGCCCCGAGGCCTGTGCGTCGATCCTGTGGAAGGATACCGAGCGCGCGAATGAGGCTGCCGAGGCGCTTAAACTCACGGCCCCCGATCTGCTGGCGCTCGGCATCATCGACGGCATCGTTGACGATAGGGGCCTGTCGCATGAGGAGATCGCCGGCGCCGTCATATCCTCGGCATTTGATGCCTTCGATACGCTTGGGCAGCTCGACGACGCGACCCTCACAAACCTCCGCTACGAAAAGTACCGCACAATCGGTCGGTACCGCACGATGTGACAAAGGGACAGTCCGCATGTCACATTGGGAAAGGCGTTCCATGTCACAAGTTTCTAACACCTCGTTTACAACGACGGTTTCATCAAACGCCATGGCCGTGGTGGACTATCTGTCCAAAAGCATGATGTCGGCGCTGCCGTTTATTGTCTGCGCGGCATTGTTCCGCACCGTCGCCGTCATTATGGGCGAAGGCATGCTGGGCCTGTGGTCTGCCGATTCCGAAATCTATCGCCTGTTCTACAGCTGGCTCTATAACGCCGGCTACTACTTTTTGCCCATTTATCTTGGTTGGGCGGCCGCCCGCCAGCTCGGTTGCTCGGAGCAGCTGGGCATGATGCTGGGCGGCGTATTGATTGCGCCCGATTTGCTTAAGCTCGTCGATGCCGCTTCGACGACGGGGGCATCGATGACTTCCGTATATGGTCTGCTTCCCGCGCCGGTCAACGATTACACGACGACTGTTATTCCGGTTCTCATTTCGGTGCCCGTGTTATGGCGAGTGGAGTGTTTCTTTCAGCGCGTTATCCCTAAGGCCGTGGCGTTTTCGTTCGTTCCGTTTGCAACCATGCTCGTCATGGTTCCGGTTGCGCTGTGTATTACGGCGCCGGCGGGCAGCTATCTAGGCATGCTGTTGGGCCAGCTTATGTTTATGCTTGGCAATTCCGGTGGCATCGTGTCGCTGCTCACGCTCATGGGGCTTGCCGCGGGCTGGGAGTTTCTTAAGATCGCCGGCGTCAGCAACGTTGTCCTATCGCTCGCCTATGCGCAGTTTATGAGTGTGGGAACGGATTCGTGCATTCTGATCGCCGCGACGATGGCAACGTTCGCCGTTTGGGGCATGCCCTTTGGCGCGTCGCTTCGCGTTGCGGATAAGGACGAGAAGGCGCTCATGCTGGGCTATTCAATCTCGGGTGTTCTTGGCGGCGTAAGCGAGCCGGCGCTGTACGGTTGCGGCTTTAAATATGGCAGGTGCCTGACGTGCATGGCCATTGGCGGCGCCGTCGGAGGCCTTGTTGCGGCCGTGGGCCACGTTACGGCCTATACCATCGGCATGACGAATGTCCTCATGGTCATTGGCTTTGCCACGGGCGGCATCTCGAACCTGCTGTGGTGCTGCGCCGCCGGCGGTGTGGCATTTGCGGTGTCTGCGGCGCTGAGCTACTGCTTTGGCGTGGTGCCGGCGAAGGGACAGGCGACAGAAGACGGGGCCGATTCGCGCGAAACCTCGAAGAGCACGGCCGAAGCAAGCGCATAAATCGATCGACAAAGGGGCAGTCCCGCATGGCACATTCCAAGGTCGTGGCCCGTGTGGGTTGCGGCCTTTTTGTATCTGTGGGGCAAAGTGGCTACACTACAATCCGTTTGAGCAATAGATATATAGGTAGTACCGTGGGGGCGGATGTAGATGGTCGAGTGGATTGTTAAGCGTGCGCAGGGCGACCGTGCGCGCGTGGGCACGCTGACGGGCATGGTGTGCATCGTTGCCAATGTGGCGCTTTGTGCTGCAAAGGGTGCCATCGGCGTGGTGTCGGGATCGGTCTCGATCGTGGCGGACGCCATGAACAACCTGTCCGATGCCAGCTCGAATATCGTGAGCGTCCTGGGCTTTAAGCTGGCGAGCAAGCCGGCAGACCCCGAGCACCCCTACGGCCACGGTCGCTACGAGTATCTCTCCGGTCTGGTCGTGGCGGCGCTCGTACTGCTCATCGGCGTTGAGCTGGTGAAGTCCTCGGTGGAGCGCATCGTCCACCCCGAGCCCGTCGAGTTCTCGCTTGCCCTGGTGGCGGTTTTGGCGCTGTCGATGGTCGTTAAGCTGTGGATGGCGGCGCTCAACCAAAAGCTCGGCGATCGCATTGAGTCCGAGACGCTGCACGCGACCGCCCAGGATTCCAAGAACGATGTCCTTGCCACGGGCGCCGTTCTGGCATGCGCGATCGTCTCGCAGGTGACAGGCATCAACCTCGATGCCTGGGTTGGACTCGCCGTTGGCGCCTATATTGGCTGGAGCGGCTTTGAGCTTATCCAAGATACGGTGAGCCCGCTTTTGGGTCAGGCGCCCGACCCCAAGCTTGTCGAGCATATCCGCAGCAAGATCATGAGCTACCCCGGTGTTTTGGGCGTTCATGACCTCATGGTTCACGATTACGGTCCGGGCAGAAAGTTCGCAAGCGCCCACGCCGAAATGGCGGCCGAGGCCAGCCCGCTGGAAAGTCACGACACGCTCGATAACATCGAGCAGGCATTTAGGAACGAAGACGGTATGATCGTCACGCTCCATTACGATCCCATCGTGACCGACGATCCAAAGGTGGCGAGCATGCGTCTGCGCATCAACGCTATGGCTCAAGAGATCGATAGCCGCCTTTCGGTTCACGACCTACGCTGTGTGCCGGGTCCTACGCACACCAACGTGATCTTTGACTGCGTGCGACCCTCGGATTTGACGATGAACGCCGAGGACCTAAAGCGCGCGTTGGCGAAACGTGTCGAATCCGAATATCCCAAGTCGATTGCCAAGATCACGATCGACGAAGACTACGTAGGCCATACCCACGAGTAGGGCTGTGCCAGCAAAGCAAGTTATACAGAAGGGGAGAGCATGAAGCGTCTATATCTACTCCGCCACGGTCAGACAGAATTCAACGTTAAAAAGCTCGTCCAGGGCCGCTGCGATTCTCCGTTGACCGATCTGGGCCGCAAGCAAGCGGGAATGGCAGCCGCATGGCTCAAAGCCCACGGCGTCGTCCCCGACAAAGTGGTCTCTTCGCCCTTAGGCCGAGCCATGGACACGGCTCAGCTCGTCGCATGCGAGCTCCTCGGCCCGGACACAGCAGTCGAGCCCTGCGAAGGCATCATCGAGCGCAGCTACGGCACCTTCGAAGAAGGCCCCCACGACGCGCTACCCACCGACGTCTGGGATCCGGGCGAGGACTTAGTCCCCTTCGGAGGAGAGGGAAGCCAGGCGCTACAGGAGCGCATGGTAGGCACCCTCACCAATCTCATGGGCGCCGAGGGCATCGAAACCCTCCTAGCAGTAAGCCACGGCAGCGCCAGCCGCCAATTCATAAAAGCCGCCGCCCCAGCCGACTTCAAACTCCCAACTAAACTCCCCAACTGCGCCATCATGATTTTCGATTTCGATGAGGAAGAGCTGGGAGAAGAAGGCGAACCTTCACAATGCAAGTTCACCCTCCAGCAAATAGTGGATCCCCAACAAAGTCATTAGCCTGAGCGAGCAGAGTTAAGCAGACATCAACGTGTCGTCCCCCGAGCTTGGCAGAGGGCCGGCGAAATATATTAAGTTTGTCGCGAGTTCCGCACGCAAAGGAAAGCACTTAATGTGCTTTCCGTCTTGCGCAGGACTGTAGAGCAGCAAACTTAATATATTTCGCCGGCCCTCTGCCAAGCCCAGGGGACTCCACGCACTTTACCTGCGTAAACAATGTGAGTGAAATATGAATCTCGATGGATACGCCCGCAGCCGTGTATACTAAACAGCTGTGTGTAACCAGGGGAGTATTCTGGCTGGACAAAATGCCTGCTTAATAGGGTTGTCAGGTAGTCCGGGCGAAATACAAGGCTGGGGAGCACGTCGTGTAAGTAGTGGTCCTCTAGGGGCGTACGCTCGGTGGTGTACGCATTGTCCCAAGACCACGCGAGAGTTGGGATCATATCTTGATCAGCATGATTCTCGGCCGCAAGATTGGCATGACCCAGGTTTGGGACGAGGACGACAACGTCGTTCCCGTCACGGTCATCCAGGCTGGCCCCTGCGCTGTCTCGCAGGTTAAAACTCAGGCAACCGACGGCTATGACGCCGTCCAGATCGGTTTCGGCGACATCAAGGCCAAGAACGTGAACAAGCCCATGGCTGGTCACTTCGCCAAGGCTGGCGTCGAGCCTGTCCGCTTCCTTCGTGAGGTCCGCGTCGAGAACGGCGAGGAGCACAAGGTCGGCGAGGTCGTCACCGTCGCTGATTTCGCTGATGTCGAGAAGGTCGACGTCATCGGCACCTCCAAGGGTAAGGGCTTCCAGGGTCGCATCAAGCGCTGGGGTCAGCGCCGCGGTCCTATGACGCATGGTTCTCACTTCCAGCGTCACCCCGGTTCTATCGGTCAGTGCGCCTATCCTGCGCGCGTCCTCAAGGGCGTCAAGATGGCCGGTCACATGGGTAACGAGCGCGTTACCGTCAAGAACCTTTCCGTTGTCCGCATCGATGCCGAGCAGAACCTCATCTTGGTCAAGGGCGCTGTCCCGGGTGCCAAGAATGGTCTCGTCGCCATCCGTATGGCCTAAGGGCCCAGCCCATTTAGCCCAGCGTCATACCAAGGAGAACACTTAAATGGCAAAGTTTGAAGTAAAGAACAGCGAGGGCAAGAAGGTCGCCGAGGCCGAGCTCGCCGCTGAGGTGTACGGCATCGAGCCGAACATCCACGTTATGCACCACATCGTCAAGTGCCAGATGGCCTCTTGGCGTCAGGGCACCCAGTCTGCTAAGGGTCGCTCTGAGGTTTCCGGTGGCGGCAAGAAGCCTTGGCGTCAGAAGGGCACCGGCCGTGCCCGCCAGGGTTCCATCCGTGCTGCCCAGTGGCGTCACGGTGGCGTTGTCTTCGCCCCCAAGCCCCGTTCGTACGCTAAGCGTATGAACAACAAGGAGGTCAAGCTGGCTATGCGCTCCGCGCTGTCCGCCAAGCTGGCCGATGGCGAGCTCGTGCTCGTCGACGACTACGGCTTCGAGAAGCCTTCCACCAAGGCTGCCGTCGCCATGCTCAAGGCTCTCGGCCTTGAGGGTAAGCGTCTGACCATCATCGTTCGCGATGAGGACGTCAACGCCTACCTGTCGTTCCGCAACATTCCCAAGACGTTCATCATCACTGCCGACGAGGCCAACACCTACGATCTCGTCAACAACAACGCTGTGCTGATGCCCGCCGACATCGCCGCTCACTTCGGGGAGGTGCTTGCATAAATGACCGCCCACGAGATCATCATCCGTCCGATCGTGTCCGAGCGTTCCTTCTCCGGCATGGAGCTGAACAAGTACACGTTCGAGGTCGCCAAGGATGCTAACAAGTATCAGATCAAGGACGCTGTCGAGGAGATCTTCGGCGTCAAGGTCGTTCGCGTGAACACCCTGACGGTCAAGCCCAAGACCAAGCGCGTGCGCTATGTCGCCGGCAAGACCCGTTCTTGGAAGAAGGCCATCGTCACGCTGGCCGAGGGCGACACCATCGAGGTCTTTGGCAACCAGGCCTAAGACTCGCTGCTGTTGAGTGAGCTCATGCCTCCCAAATAGGGGAGGCGGGAGCTCAAGGTTTTGGGCGTATAAAATGGACACGCCCGGAACCGTGTATACGTCCGGTGTCATCGCACCCGAGGCAGAACCTCGAATCCCTGTCTGCGATGGCTAACGGATTCCTATTGAAAGGGATTGTAATGGCTGTAAAGCACCTTAAGCCGACCTCCGCTGGTAGGCGTTGGCAGACGATCTCCGACTTCTCCGAGATCACCTGCACCAAGCCCGAGAAGTCTCTTCTCGAGCCCCTGCCCAAGAAGGCCGGTCGTAACAACAACGGCCGCATCACCACCCGCCACCAGGGCGGCGGCGTGAAGCGTCGTTACCGCGTGATCGACTTCAAGCGCAACAAGGACGGCGTGCCCGCCAAGGTTGCCACGATCGAGTACGATCCGAACCGTTCCGCTCGCATCGCTCTGCTGCACTACGCTGACGGTGAGAAGCGCTACATCCTGGCCCCCAAGGGCCTCGAGGTCGGTCAGACCATCATGTCCGGTTCTGACGCCGACATCAAGCCGGGCAACGCTCTGCCCCTCGCCGACATCCCCGTCGGTACGCTCATCCACGCCGTCGAGTTCCAGCCGGGCAAGGGCGCCGCTATCGCCCGTTCCGCCGGTAACTCCTGCCAGCTGATGGGTAAGGAGGGCAAGTACGCTATCGTCCGTATGCCTTCCTCCGAGATGCGCCGCATCCTCGTTACCTGCCGCGCCACCGTCGGTGAGGTCGGCAACGCCGATCACGCCAACATCGTCATCGGCAAGGCCGGCCGTAAGCGTCACATGAACGTGCGCCCGACCGTCCGCGGTACCGTCATGAACCCTGTCGACCACCCGCACGGCGGTGGCGAGGGCAAGAACCACACCTCTGGTCGTCCCTCTGTTACCCCCTGGGGTAAGCCGACGAAGGGCCTTCGTACGCGCAAGAAGAAGAAGGTCTCGAACCAGCACATCATTCGTCGCCGTAAGAAGTAATTTCGGATACCGAGTTTTAGGAGAAAGCACTTATGAGCAGAAGTCTCAAAAAGGGCCCGTTCGTGGAGACTCGCCTTCTCTCGCGTATCACCGCGATGAACGAGGCTGGCAAGAAGGACGTCGTGAAGACCTGGTCCCGCGCGTCCACCATCTTCCCCGAGATGGTTGGTCACACCATCGCCGTCCACGACGGCCGCAAGCATGTGCCCGTGTATGTTACCGAGTCCATGGTTGGTCACAAGCTCGGCGAGTTCGCGCCGACTCGTACGTTCCGTGGCCACAAGGCCAAATAGGGGGTTAACCGTAAATGGCAACTAAGTCTATTGAAACTGAGGCCACCGAGGTTCGCGCCGTCGCTAAGTACGTGCGTGTTTCCCCCAGCAAGGCCCGCCTGGTGGTCGATCTGATCCGCCGTAAGCCTGTCGCTCAGGCCTTCGACATCCTCCACTTCTGCGACCGCGCCGTCGCCGTGGATGTCGAGAAGGTTCTCCGTTCCGCCGTTGCGAACGCCGAGAACAACAACGGTCTGCGTGCCGACAACCTGGTTGTCGCCGCTGCCTATGTTGACGAGGGTCCGACGCTTAAGCGCATCCGTCCCCGCGCCAAGGGTTCCGCTTCTCGCATTCTGAAGCGTACTTCCCACATCACCGTCGTCGTTGCTCCTCGAAAGGAGGCGTAAAGCTGTATGGGTCAGAAAGTCTACCCCACCGGCTTCCGTCTTGGCATCACCGAGAACTGGCGCTCCCGCTGGTTCGCAGAGAAGGATTACGCTAAGACCCTCGGTAACGATCTCGAGATCCGCAAGTACCTCGAGAAGCGTCTTTCCCGCGCAGCTGTCTCCCGCGTCGAGATCGAGCGCGCTGGCGACAAGGTGAAGGTCATCATCCTCACCGCTCGCCCCGGCGTTGTCATCGGTAAGAAGGGTGCCGAGATCGATACCCTCCGCACCGAGCTCGAGAAGGTCGCTGGCGTCTCCAAGGGCCAGCTCTCCGTCGACGTTGTCGAGATCAAGCGCCCCGAGCTCGACGCCAACCTCGTTGCTCAGTCTATCGCTGAGCAGCTCGAGGGCCGCGTTGCCTTCCGTCGCGCTATGCGCAAGGCTGTCCAGTCCGCCCGCAAGGCCGGCGCTAAGGGCATCCGTATCCAGTGCTCCGGTCGTCTCGGCGGTGCCGAGATGGGCCGTCGTGAGTGGTACCGTGAGGGTCGTGTGCCTCTGCACACCCTCCGTGCCAAGATCGACTACGGCACGGCTGTCGCCAGCACCACCATGGGCGCTTGCGGCGTGAAGGTCTGGATCTACCTGGGCGAGAAGCTCCCGGGCCAGCCTGTTCCCAACCCTGCACTCGAGGGCTCTTCCCGTCCTCGTCGTCGTAACTCCGAGAGGAGGGGTCAGTAGTGCTTGCCCCTAAGCGTATTCTTCACCGCAAGGTGCAGCGTGGCTCCATGAAGGGCCAGGCCAAGGGTAATACCGAGCTGCATTTCGGCGAGTTTGGTATCCAGGCTCTCGAGGCCCATTGGATCACCAACCGTCAGATCGAGGCCGCTCGTATTGCCATGACCCGCTACATGAAGCGTGGCGGTCGTGTCTACATCACGATCTTCCCCGATAAGCCCATCACCAAGAAGCCTGCCGAGACTCGCATGGGTTCTGGTAAGGGTAACCCCGAGGAGTGGGTGGCCGTCGTCAAGCCCGGCCGCATCATGTTCGAGGTCAAGGGCGTGCCCGAGGAGGTCGCTCGCGAGGCTCTGCGTCTTGCACAGCACAAGCTTCCCATCAAGACCAAGATTGTTGCTGCTAAGAACGCTGAGCAGCGCATCGAGAAGGAGATGGCTGAGGAGGCCGCTCTCGAGGCCAAGTGGGCTGCTGAGGACGCCGCCGCCGCCAAGGAGGAGAACTAATGAAGCCCGCAGAGATTCGTGAGCTCTCGGACGCTCAGCTCGTTGAGAAGCTGAAGGAAATGCGCGCCGAGCTCTTTAACCTTCGTTTCCAGATGGCCACCAGCCAGTTGGACAACACCGCTCGCGTCAACACCGTGAAGAAGGACATCGCTCGCGTCCTCACGGAGCAGCGCGCCCGCGAGATCGCAGCGGAGAAGTCCGCTGTCGCCGAGTAGGACCTAAGGAGAGAACATGACTGATTCGCGTAACTCGCGTAAGGTCCGTACGGGTGTCGTTACCTCCGTCTCCGGTGCCAAGACCATCGTTGTCACCATCACCGAGCGCAAGCGTCACCCCAAGTACGGCAAGATGATGACCAGCTCCAAGAAGCTGCACGCTCACGACGAGGAGTGCACGGCTGGCGTGGGCGACACCGTCCGCGTTATGGAGACCCGTCCTATGTCCAAGATGAAGCGTTGGCGCCTCATCGAGGTCGTCGAGCGCGCTAAATAAGCAGTCGCTCTTACGACTTGTACGTTTCCGAAGATGTGCGTATGCCTGGCTTGCATACCACAGGCCGTATACAGGCTGCGCACCTCTCTTCGGTTCTTAGTTCGGAGGAACATCTACCATGATTCAGATGCAAACCATGCTGAACGTCGCCGACAACTCCGGCGCTCGCAAGATTCGCTGCATCAAGGTGCTTGGCGGTTCCAAGCGTCGTTATGCAGGCATCGGCGATGTGTTCATCGGTGCTGTCCAGGAGGCTACCCCTGGCGCCAACGTCAAGAAGAAGGACGTTGTCCGTTGCGTCGTCGTTCGCACCGTTAAGGAGATCCGCCGCAAGGATGGCTCCTACATTCGCTTTGATGAGAACGCCTGCGTTGTCATCAACAACGATGGTTCGCCCGTCGGCACCCGTATCTTCGGGCCCGTCGCTCGCGAGCTTCGTGACAAGAAGTACATGAAGATCGTCTCGCTCGCTCCCGAGACCCTGTAGTTAGGGGAGATATATGTATATCAAGAAGGGCGATAAGGTCCAGGTTCTCTCTGGTAAGGATCGCGGCAAGCAGGGCGTTATCCTGCGTGCTCTCCCCGCCGAGAACAAGGTCGTTGTCGAGGGCGTTTCGGTCGTCAAGAAGGCCGTCAAGCCCAACGCTGCCAACCAGCAGGGCGGCATCGTTTCGCAGGAGGCTCCCATCGACGCCTCCAACGTCAATCTCGTCTGCCCCGAGTGCGGTAAGGTTACCCGCGTCGGTCACGAGAAGGACGGCAAGAACAAGCTGCGCGTCTGCAAGAAGTGCGGCCACAAGTTCTAAGCTGCCCGCAACATCAAGTTGCTAGCAAAGGCCCGGATGCCCCACGGCACCCGGGCCTTTTTCTGTCCCCACTCATTGGGGACAGACTTAAATGAGTGAGAACACTCATTGGGGACAGACATAAATGAGTGGGCATACTGTTGGCAGTTAGGGACGGTCCTTTGAGCTGCAGCGCGCCATGAGCGACGAGGCGAAGCGGATCATCCTGTCTTTTGAGTTCTAAGCATAAGCCCCTGTCTCTGAGCAATGACCAGTACGCATTTGTGCGTATTTGCGTGCGTGAGATTGCGTGAATATGCGTATAGATGCGCCGTTTACGGGGCAAAAATGACCTTTTAGCGGTGAGATACGCAAAAACGCGCACAGACGCGCGTGTTTGTGCGAATATAGAGCTGTCAGAAATGAAAGACTTTCAGTGACTCAGGAGGCACTCATGGCAGATTCTAAACAGGCTCCGCTCGATGCCGCGGCAGCCGCTAAGGCAGCGTTCGCGTCGGTTCAGGACAAGCCGTTTCCCGATGATATCTTTACGGCACCCGAGCTCCGTTGGGCTGTGATCGGTTGCGGCGTTATTGCCAACCAGATGGCCCAATCTCTCGCTCTTGCCGGCCGCAAGCTTACGGGTGTCGCCAACCGCACGCTGTCCAAGGCTCAAGCTTTTGCTGAGCAGTATGGCATCGAGAAGGTCTATGACACGGTCGAGGACCTCTACGCCGATCCGGACATCGACGCCGTCTATATCACCACGCCGCACAACACGCATGTTACCTATCTGCGTGCCGCGCTGGCCGCCGGCAAGCACGTGCTCTGTGAGAAGGCCATTACCCTCAACTCTGCCGAGCTCGACGAGGCCCGCGCCATCGCCGACGAGCACAACGTGGTCCTTATGGATGCCACCACGGTGCTCCACATGCCGCTGTATCAGGAGCTGCGCCGTCGTATGGATGCGGGCGACTTTGGCCGCATGAACCTCGCCCAGCTCAACTTTGGCAGCTATAAGGAGTACGGCGACCTGACCAACCGCTTCTACAACCGTAGTCTCGCCGGCGGCGCCATGCTCGATATCGGCGTCTATGCCCTTTCGGTCATGCGCCTGTTTATGGCCAGCCAACCCGCCGAGGTCGTGTCTCTGGGCAACACCTGCGAGACTGGTGTCGATGTCGCGGGCGGTATCGTCTGCCGCAATGCCGAACAGCAGCTGGGCGTTGTGAGCCTTACGCTCCACTCCAAGCAGCCCAAGCGCTCGGTTATCAGCTTTGATAACTGCTATATTGAGGTCAACGAGTATCCGCGTGCCGATCATGCGATGATCGTGTGGACCGCGGATAGCCATCGCGAGGAGGTCGCCGCGGGCACCGAGGCTTACGCCCTGTGCTACGAGATGGCTGACCTCGAGAAGGCCGTTGCCGGTGATGATTCCAAGCGTGAGCTTCTGGATTATGCTTCTGATGTTATGGAGCTGATGACCAAGCTCCGTGCCGATTGGGGAGTCGTCTACCCCGAGGAGGAGTAAGCGATGCTCGCGGAAGATAGGCTCAATGCGATCGTCTCGATGGTGCAGCAGGCTGGCTCAGTAACGGTGCCAGAGCTTGCCGATGCCCTGGGTGTGACGGCTTCTACCATTCGACGCGACCTGCAGACACTTGACCGAGCGCACCGCATCGCCAAGGTGCACGGTGGCGCGACAAGCCTTGAGCGCGCGCACGTGACGCGCGACTTAACGATCAGTGAGCGCAGTGATCTCCATAACGACGACAAGGAGCGCATCTGCGCTCGCGCCGCGGCGCTCGTGGAGCCCGAGAGCTTTGTGTACATCGATTCGGGTTCGACGACGCTCAGGCTCATCGAGCATCTTCCGCGCCTTGACGGCGTCACCTATGTGACCGACTCCGTGCTCCATGCCCAGCATCTC
The DNA here is from genome assembly GCA_934621885.1 of uncultured Collinsella sp. Next base: position 18,883 of record CAKTUH010000007.1, on the reverse strand, counting down.
GCCCTGCGCGGCATGCGCACCGTGGTGCTGGGTGGCGAGCTCAAGCCCGAGACCGAGGCGCTCGTTGGCCCCGATGCCTTGGCAACCTTAGACCGCTACAACTTCAACTGCGGCTTTTGGGGCTCTAACGGCATTGCCGCCGAGCAGGGCTTTACGACGCCCGATATCGAGGAGGCACAGGTCAAGCGCATCTCGATGCGCCATACGGCCAAACGCTTCGTAATCTCGGATGCCAGCAAATTTGGCATGGTGGCGCCCGTCAAGTTTGCGGACTTCCGCGACGCAACGATTATCACCGCGGGCGAGGTGCCCGCCAAGTACCAGGCGATGGAAAACGTCATAACGGTCTAGCAACGGGGCGAAGTAAGGCCAAAACCATTTAGTTTTCTCAATAGAAAAGCGGCAACATCCATTACGGGCGTTGCCGCTTTCGTTGTCTGCCGGTTTGTCTAAATCTGTAACAACCAGACCGTTAAAAGCAGGCTAGATGTTACAGATTGAGATTGTTTGGGGCGACGCTGGTGGTTTGTCTAAATCTATAACATCTGAGGCTGATTTTGCCGAGTTACTGTTACAGATTGAGATTTTCCCTTAAGGGGGTTCGAATGTCTCGATCTGTAACAGATAGACCGGAAAATGGGTTCTAACTGTTACAGATCGAGACGTTTTGGGACCGCGGCTGAGCCGTTGCGGCAAAACCACCATAAAGGTGCCTGTCCCCTTTGTGGTGGTTTAGGGCTCCCAGGGGCAGGGGGCTTCGATGCGGATGTGCTCGCCGGTTACGGGATGCGTAAAGGACACGCTGTGGGCATGGAGCATGAGGCCGCAGGGGCGCGGCGTTCCGTACAGGTCGTCGCCAACCAGGGGATGATGCTCGCTTGCCAGATGCACGCGAATCTGATGCTTGCGGCCGGTGAGCAGCTCGACATCAATATACGAGCGCGTGGGCAGGCCGCGGCGGCTCTTAAGGCGCTTGAGTACCTTGACGCGCGTCTGAGACGGCTTGCCGCTGGCGCCAACGCGCATCTTGCGGCTATCGTGGCGGTCGCGGGCGATAGGCTTGTCGATGAGCTTCTCGTTCCAGTTGATTTTGCCCTCGGCGAGCGCCAGATAGTGCTTTTCGAATGCGTGGTCGATGACCATCTGGTCAAAGGCGGGCTGCGTCTGCTTGTCGAGCGAGAACAGCACCACGCCGGTGGTGTTGCGGTCCAGGCGATTGAGCGGCTGCATGTCGGTCGCGGCAAAGCCGTCGCCCATCGCCAGCAGCAGGTCGCTGGCGTAGTCGGTAAGTGTGCGCTCACCGGTGCCGTCACCGTGGACGATCATGCCAGCGGGCTTGTCGATGGCCATGAGCCAGGCGTCGCAGTAGAGGACTTGAGGTTCTTCGTTCACGTGTAAGCCTTTCGGTTAGCTAATTCCCACAAACATGCAGCCCGAGGTAGCGCCGCGCAGGCGGGCAGCGGGCTTGCGGCCGGCTTGCGCGGCCTCGACGGCGCGACGGACGCGAGCGACGGCACGGCCAATCTCATCGGCCTCGAGCAAGGTTCCGTCGACCATAAGACGGCGCACGCCGGCGTCGAGCAGCTGTGGAACCTGCGGTGTGAGGTCGATGGGGTAGGCGTCGTACAGGCGAGAGCGGCCGTGGATGTCGGTGCGGACGGGCATGACCTTTCCGTCGATATTCTTGAGCGAGAGCTTGCGGGCACGCAAGCGGCAGTTGGCACAATCGTGGATGCAGCCGTTGGCAACCTGCAGAATGCAATGCTCGCTTGTCATGACGCGCGGGCGGCCAAAGACGGTGATGCCTAGAGCCGCGGGCGCGGCGGCGCCGAGCGAGACAATCTCGTCGAGCGTGATCTCGGGCGAGAGCCAAAACGCACCGGCTCCGCGCTCGGCAAGCGCCTCCATGCAGGGCGTGTTGTGCACCGGCAGACAAGAGCGAATCTCGGCCGTGGCGCCAACCTGGGCGGCCAGGGCAAGCTCAGAGATGTTGCCAATAGCGACCGTGGCGCCGGCAACAACCCATGGGTCGACGCGTACGTGGTCAACGGCGCGGCAGACCTCGTCGAGCACGGGTACGATGCCCTGCTCAAATGTATCGGCGGGGGAGAGCTCGGCCGCATCGAGCGCGTCGGTGGTCATGTAGATGCGCGTTACACCCTCGGCGCGAGCGGCCTCGGCGGCCTCGAGCGAGGTGACGGTGGCGCAAATCTGCGGCTCATCGCGGTAGTGCTCGGGTGCGGGGCGGGAATCACTGGTTACAATCGCCGGCAGCTCGAGCGTTTTTGCGCGCTCCTCGTACGGTGTCAGAATGGCCTCTTCCAGCGCCTTACAAGCGGCGGCGCGCACCTTGTGCACGGCGGAAAAGCCCATACCGCAGCCGGCGTCGAGCGAAACGTCAAAGCTTGCGGCCTCAAAGGGAGAGGAGCCCATGCGCCCGACGTGCTCAACCAGATCGGATGCCTCGACGGCGCGGGTCTTGGCAGCCTCGACGGTAAAGCCCGTGGCCGTGGCCGTAAGCGAAGGATCGTCGCAACAGGTGAGCGTAACGGCAAACGGCTCGCCCAGACGCGCCACAACGGACACGTCTACGGCGCGGCGGTGCAGCACATCGCGCTTGAGCGCGGCGCCGGCGGCGTCGATGGCACGCTGACTGCGAATCACGCGGACGCGGCAACCCTCGGGCATGCTGCGGGGCACGCGGCATTCGATGATGTCGCCCGCGGCGGCATCATCGGCGGCAATGGTGGTCAGGAACTGGTCAAATTCGTTATCGTGGCGAAGCTCCAGCAGGTCGCCCTTGCCCACGGGCTCAAACAGCTCAATGCGGGCGATGGCGGCGCGGCGACGGCGATCGTCGGGCTTGAGTCCGCGTACATCGCGGTTGGCCAGACGGCTGCCCAGCACCGTGCCCACAATCTGGCCGCGGTTGTTGGAGCGCTCGTAGCTCATCATCTCGTCGCCCGAGGTGCCATCCTGGTAGGCGTGCGTAAAGTCGCGATTAAAGCAGCGCTTGAGCTGGCGCTGGCGGGCGGCATCCTCATCCTTAGAGGTCGAAACATCGGCAAGCATGTCATCAATCTGATGACGATACACGTCGACGATGGAATACACGTAATCGGGGGCCTTCATGCGGCCCTCGAGCTTGAGCGATGCGGCGCCGGCGTCATACAGGCGACGAACGAGTTGCGAGGTATTGGTGTCGCGCGGGCACAGCGCGCGCTCGCGACCGGCAGGGGAGAGCGAGCGGCCGTTCTCGTCGATCAGCTCGTAAGGCAGGCGACAGGGCTGAGCGCACATGCCACGGTTGGCCGAGCGGCCCGCCATGGCAAAGCTCGAAAGCAGACACAGGCCCGAGTAGCAAAAGCAGATGGCACCGTGGCTAAAGACCTCAAGGTCCACATCGGGCGCGGCGTTGTGGATGACGGCGATCTCGTCGATGGAGAGCTCGCGCGAGAGAGTCACGCGGTCGGCGCCCTGCTCGCGGCACCAAAGGGTTCCGCGGTCGTCGTGGACGTTCGCCTGGGTTGAGATGTGCGTCTCGATGCCGGGCATGGTGCGCTTGACCTCAAAGAACAGGCCCCAGTCCTGGATGATGAAGGCGTCGGCGCCCAGCGTGGAGCAGCGATGGATGAGTTGCAGTGCATCGCCCATCTCGGACTGCTTGATGACGATGTTTACCGTGACGTAGACGCGCGACCCGGCTAGATGCGCGGCGCGGCAGGCTTGCTCAAAGGCCTCGTCGGTAAAGTTGGTGGCCTTGCGGCGGGCGTTGAAGCTGCCCATGCCGCAGTAGATGGCGTCTGCCCCGGCGGCGAGTGCGGCGGCAAAGGGCTCGGGCCCTCCGGCGGGCGCCAAAAGCTCGGGTCTGCGGTTGGTGGTTCGACTGGCGGTTGCGGTCATATCCTGCCTTTCAAAATGCTCAGATATTCAAAAGTATAGTGGCGCCGTTGCGGCAGGCGATGCCCGTGCTCCAAGCGGGATAAAGTCTTCAGCAGCTTGGGCTGGCTGACCCCGTGGAGAACCGTTCAGCGGTCTAGGGAAACCGTTGGACGATAAAATATTCTCGCAGCGTGATAATAATCTTGCATCGCGCGGAAACCTTGAGTACTATCCCAATCAAGCGCGGTGTTCAGACCGAACTGTGCCTCCCGGTGTGAACGCCGCGCTCACGCTTTCTCAACTGATCGTAAGGAGATAAACATGAGCAAGACCGTCGTGTCTTCCGATAACGCACCCGCAGCCATCGGACCGTATTCCCCCGGCATCCAGACCGGCAACATGGTGTTCCTGTCCGGCCAGCTGGGCATCGACCCCGCAACTGGCAAGATGCCCGAGGGCGTCGAGGCCCAGGCTAAGCAGTCCCTTGCTAACGTCGAGGCCCTGCTGACTGCCGCCGGCGCTACGTTTGCCGATGTCGTCAAGACCACGGTCTACCTGGCCGACATCGCCGACTTCGCTGCCGTGAACGAGATTTACGCCTCCAAGTTCGAGGCTCCGTTCCCCGCGCGCAGCGCTTTCCAGGTTGCCGCCCTTCCGGCCGGCGGTCTGGTCGAGATCGAAGTCGCCGCCGCTCTCTAAGGCGTTGGCCACAACTAAACATGACATGCAAAAAGACCCTGCAGCGCGTGCGAGCTGCAGGGTCTTTTGTCAAGCGATGCGACAAAAATGATCCGTTTTCCTCCGTCCCCAAGGGATCGGTGGGTTAGCCTTCCTTGCGGACTTTTTGCAGGTAGCGGTAGACGCTGGGCTCTGAGATGCCCAGCGCGGTGGCGGCGCAGGCCACGGCGCCCTTGAGCATAAACACCCCGTTACCGTTGAGGTGGCGAATGACGTCCACGCGGTCGCTCTGACCAAGCGACGCTACATCCAGCCCGCGTGCGCTCAGCAACTCGGCAATGCTGCGGTCGATGAGCTCCTGGGTGGACTCCGACAAGCTCTCGACCTCGATAGGGGCGGGCTCCGTGCGCGTCGGCGCCGCGTCGAAGCACGCCATGAGCTGCTGCGCCATGGCGTTGATGGAGCGTACGGTCGAGAGGTCGGTGTTGACGCAGAGCATACCGACGATCTCGTCATCCTCGCGGATAAAGAACGTCGCGGACTCCAGCGTCTTGCCTCCGGCGCCGCGGCCCTCGTAGCCCGTAATAAACGGCAGGTCGCGATACTTGGGGTCGTGCATGATCTTGAGCGCCAGATCGGTGGCGGGACCGCCGACCTTGCGGCCACTCACGATGCCGTTGCGAATATCGACGATGGCGTGGTCGGGATCCGAGAAATCGTGCAGCACGATCTCGCTGTTCTTACCGAGTATCTGCTCCAGGAAATCGACCATCGGCAAAAAGCGGCGTACGGTCTCGTTCACGGGCAACTCCTTTGGGTGAAATCGGAAATGTTCATAACAATTTTTTCTCATGGTAACACGGTGTCTATTGACTCGCATATTCGCAGGTACATTGCGTAATACAGACGAGCGGTAGGATTTTGGCGGTAAACGGTTGACCAAAAGAAAAGTTAGATGTTATTTTGACCGGACACTTTCCTGACCTGCGGAAATGCATTGTCTCAGCTTAAGAATAGTCTGATAACAAAAAATTATTATTGAGAATGAGAATCATCTTTAATACGATATGCAACGAAGGCACAACCTCAACCCCGCACTGCGTCACAATAGAGCGTTAGATGCGAAAACAACTACTTCGAGGATTGGTGGTCAAATGACCCAGGAGACGGTTACGAACGGCACTGAAGCCCTGTTCACTCGCGAAGGCATGCCTCCCGTTAAGGAAATGATCCCGTGTGCCCTTCAGCACGTACTGGCATCGTTTGCCGGCATCATTACCCCGGCGGTCATCATGGCCGGCGTCTACGGCTTTAATAGCCAGCAGAGCACCGACATCATCCAGGTCGCGCTCATTCTTTCGGCGATCGATACGGCCCTTCAGGCCTTCGCTCCCTTCCGTCGCATCGGCGGCGGCCTGCCCATCGTCATGGGCGTTTCGTTCGCGTTCCTCCCGGCCCTGCAGGCCATGGGCGCCTCGGGCTTTAGCTTTGGTGCGCTGCTGGGCGGCGAGATCGTCGGCGGCGCCGTCGCGGTCCTCTTTGGTCTGGCCTACAGCAAGATCAAGTGGCTGTTCCCGCCCGTCGTGACCGGTACGGTCATCTTCTCCATCGGCGTTTCGCTGTATCCCACGGCCGTCAAGTATATGGCCGGCGGTATGGGTACGCCGCTGTGGGGCACTCCGCAGGCCTGGTGCGTCGCTCTTATCACCTTCGCCGTGGTCTTTGCGCTCGCCAACTTTGGCAAGGGCACGCTCAAGCTGGGATCCGTGTTCTTTGGCATGATCGTTGGCATGATCGTTTCGATCCCCTTTGGCATGATCGACTTCTCCAGCGTCGCCACCGCTCAGGTCTTCGCCCTTCCCAAGCTCATGCCCTACGCGCTCGAGTTTGATCCCGAAGTCTGCATTACCCTCGCTGTCGTGTTCCCCATGGTTGCCATCCAGGTTATCGGTGACGTCTCCGCCGCCTGCCTGGGCTCCATCGACCGTATGCCCACCGAGCGCGAGCTCTCCGGCGCTATCGTGTCCCAGGGCCTCACCTCTATGGTCGGCGGCCTGCTGGGCGGTCTTCCCACCAGCGCCCTTGGCCAGAACGTGGGCATCATCTGCTCCAACAAGGTCGTCAACAAGTGGGTCTTTGTGATCATCGCGGCCGTCTTTGCCATCGCCGGTCTGTTCCCGCAGCTCTCTGCCGTCCTTTCCGCTATCCCGCAGCCCGTTATCGGCGGCGCGACCGTCGGCGTCTTTGGCACCATCACCATGAACGGCGTGCGCATGTTCACCCGCGAGGGCCTCACGCAGCGCACTACCACCATCGTCGGCACCTCCGTCGTCTTTGGCCTGGGTATCTGGATGGCCAGCGGTTGCCTTGCCGGCGAGGGTATGCCCGCCTGGGTGTCCACCGTCATCGGCTCCAATGCCGTAACCCCCACCGCCATCATGGCCATTGTCCTTAACCTGATCCTTCCGCAGACGCCGGTCGTGGCTCAGCACATCGATGCTGCCAAGGACGCTGCCGTGGATCTGGTCTTGCCCGAGAGCAAGAAGTAACCAATTCGGTGCTATTCGTCGGCGGACGCATCGCCTCGTCCGCCGACGTCATGCGGCGCCAAGCCGCACTTCAAAGGGTTTGTCCCTTTGGTGAAGCGTTGACGGGAGAGGGCCCGTTTCCGGTGCAGGCCGGCGCTTCGCACTTCCGCTATGTCAGAGGTGTCAAACCCCGCCTCTGATGTTGAAGGGAGCATCTATGCTTCTGGTCGCTAACGGTTCCGTCTTTACCCGCAACGCTCAGACCCCGTTCATTCCCAACGGTGCGGTCGCCATTGACGGAGATACGATCGTCGAAGTGGGCCCCGAGTGCGAGCTCAAGGCCAAGTACCCGGATGCCGAGTACGTCGACGCCCAGGGCAACCTCATCATGCCCGGACTCATCAACTGCCACACCCACATCTACTCGGGTCTGGCCCGCGGCCTTGCCATTAAGGGCTGCAACCCCACCAACTTCCTGGAAAATCTTGAGCAGCAGTGGTGGAAGATCGACGACAACCTAACGCTCGACGGCACCAAGGCCAGCGCCTATGCCACGATTCTGGACTCCATCCGCGATGGCGTCACCACGATCTTCGATCACCATGCGAGCTTCTGCGAGATCCCGGGAAGCCTCTTTACCATTAAGGACGCCGCTCAGGAGCTGGGCATGCGTTCGTGCCTGTGCTACGAGGTCTCCGATCGCCGCGGCCAGGAAAAATGCGACCAGGCCATTGCCGAGAACGCCGAATTTGCCCAGTGGGCCGCCAAGGAGCGTCGCGATAACGACAACCATATGATCGCCGCCATGTTTGGCGGTCACGCCACCTTTACGCTGTCGGACGAGACCATGGACAAGATGGCCGAGGCCAACAACGGCCTGACCGGCTTCCATATCCATGTGTGCGAGGGCATGAACGATGTGTGGGACTCCCGCCTCAACCGCGGTGGCATCAGCCCCGTCGAGCGCCTGCTGCAGCACAACCTGCTGGGTCCCGACACCATGCTCGGCCACTGCATCCACGTGACACCTGCCGAGATGGATATCGTCAAGGAGTCCGGTACCTGGCTCGTCAACAACCCCGAATCCAATATGGGCAACGCCGTGGGCTGCGCCCCCGTGCTCGAGTTCTTCCGCCGCGGCATCCCCGTGTGCATGGGCACCGACGCCTACACCCACGATATGCTCGAGAGCCTCAAGGTCTTCCTGATTATTCAGCGCCACAACGCCGCCATGCCCAACGTGGGCTGGTGCGAGGCCATGACCATGCTGTTCGAGAACAACGCCAAGATGGCCAGCAAGTACTTCGACCGCAAGCTCGGCGTGCTCGAGGCCGGTGCCGCCGCCGACGTCATCGTTATGGACTACAAGCCCTTTACGCCGCTGAGCGAGGAGAACATCGACGGCCACATGCTCTTTGGCATGATGGGCAAAAATTGCCGCACCACCATCATCAACGGCCGCGTCCTGTACAAGGACCGCGAGTTCGTTGGCATTGATGAGGAAAAGATTAACGCGTGGACCATGGCTGAGTCCAAGAAGCTCTGGAGCACGCTCAACGATCGCGCCTACTAATTACAAGTAGATTCGCGCGCGTCGGATGTTTCGCCGCATCCGACGCGCGTATAGGCGACCTCCGCGGGGTCGCTGGCGCTGTGCTAGCGCTACACCGTATTTGCGCCCGCCGCGCGGTCTCGCCGGGCGTTACAGAGAGGAGCTCACTATGAGCGACATCATGAGGCCGATCCCGTTTTCGCAGCTGATGAACTGGATCATCGAGGAGTACAAGACCCAGGACGCCATCTTTGGCGTGCGTAAGATGGTCACGACCAACCAGGAGGGCGCGCTTCCCATTTTTGACGAGCGCATCGAGACCCCGTTTGGCCCGGCCGCCGGCCCCAACACGCAGCTGGCCCAGAACATCGTGGCATCCTATGTTGCCGGCTCGCGCTTCTTTGAGCTCAAGACCGTCCAGGTTATGGACGGCGAGGAGCTCTCCAAGTGTGTGAACAAACCCTGCATCGTGGCGCAGGACGAGTGCTACAACTGCGAGTGGTCGACCGAGCTCGAGGTTCCGCAGGCCTTTGCCGAGTACGTGAAGGCATGGTTTGCCTGCCACCTGATCGCTCGCGAGTACGGCCTGGGCAGCCCGGACGGTTTTGTCTTCAACATGTCGGTGGGCTATGACCTGGAGGGCATTAAGAGCCCCAAGGTCGATGCGTACATTGAGGGCATGAAGGACGCCAGCGGCTCTGACGTCTGGAACGAGTGCCGCGCATGGGCACTCGCCAACCTGGACAAGTTTGAGCATGTCGACGCTGCGTTTGTCGAGTCCATTCCGGCGCGCGTCTCCAACTCCATCACCGAGTCTACCCTGCACGGCTGCCCGCCCGCCGAGATCGAGCGCATTGCGACCTACCTCATCACCGAGAAGGGCCTCAACACCTACATCAAGTGCAACCCCACGCTGCTGGGCTATGAGTTTGCCCGTCAGCGCCTCAACGAACTGGGCTTTGACTACATCGTCTTCGATGACACGCACTTCCGCGAGGACCTGCAGTGGGTCGACGCCGTGCCTATGTTTGAGCGCCTGATTGCCCTGTGTGCCGAGCGCGGTCTGGAGTTTGGCGTTAAGCTGACCAACACCTTCCCCGTCGACGTGACGAGGAACGAGCTACCCTCCACCGAGATGTACATGTCCGGCCGTTCGCTGTTCTCGCTGACCATCGAGGCCGCCCGCCGCATCACCGAGCAGTTCGATGGCAAGCTGCGCATCAGCTACTCCGGCGGCGCCACGGTCTACAACATCCGCGCCCTGTACGATGCCGGCATTTGGCCCGTCACCCTGGCGACCGACGTGCTCAAGCCCGGTGGCTACGAGCGCTTTAGTCAGATGGCCGGCGAGTTTGGCGATCTGGACGGCAAGCCGTTCGCGGGCGTCTCGCTCGAGGCCGTGACTGCGATCCAGACCGATTCGCTCACCAGCCCGCTCTACAAGAAGCCGCTGCGCCCGCTGCCCGACCGCAAGGTCGCCGGCAAGAGCCCGCTTTCCGACTGCTTTACCACGCCGTGCCGCACGAGCTGCCCCATCCAGCAGGACATTCCCGCCTACCTGGCGGCTGTCGACGAGGGCCGCTACGAGGACGCGCTCAACATCATCATCGAGCGCAACGCCCTGCCGTTCATCACCGGTACCATCTGCCCGCATCCCTGCGGCCGCGCCTGCGAGCGCGCGTTCTACGAGCCCGAGGGCGCCCAGATTCGCGCCAGCAAGCTCAAGGCCGCCCGCGAGGCCATGACCGCCGTGCTGCCCAAGCTGCGCGCCCAGGCCATTGCTAACGACGGCGAGCACAACGTTGCCGTTATCGGCGGCGGCCCGGCCGGTCTGGCGACGGCGTTCTTCCTGACGCGCGCCGGCGTGCCCGTCACTATCTTCGAGGCCCGCGATTCGCTTGGCGGCGTGGTCCGTCACGTGATCCCCGAGTTCCGCATTGCGAGCGACGATATCTCCCACGATGCCGAGCTCTGCCTGGCCTTTGGCGCCAAGGTTCAGCTCAACGCCCGCGTGGAGTCCATTGACGAGCTCAAGGCCCAGGGCTTTACCGACGTGGTCGTGGCAACCGGTGCCTGGATGCCCGGCTCTGCGGGCTTGGGCGAGGGTGCCGAGCTCGATGTGCTGGAGTTCCTCGAGGCCGCCAAGAAGGGCGAGAAGCTCGAGCTGGGCGAGGACGTCGTGGTCATCGGCGCCGGCAACACCGCCATGGACGCCGCGCGCGTGGCTAAGCGCCTGGCTGGTGTGAAGAACGTGCGCCTGGTGTATCGCCGCACCAAGAAACAGATGCCCGCCGACGAGGAAGAGCTCGATCTTGCTCTTGCCGATGGCGTTGAGTTCTGCGAGCTGCTGGCGCCCAAGGCGCTCAACGGCGCCGTGCTGACCTGCGACGTTATGGAGCTTGGCGAGCCGGATGCAAGCGGCCGTCGCAGCCCCGTCGCCACGGGCGAGACCGTCGAGCTGCCCGCCACCACGGTGATCTGCGCCGTGGGCGAGGGCATCGATGCCAGCCTGTACGACGCCGCGGGCGTCGAGCACGACCGTCGCGGCCGCCTTGCCGCCACCTCCACCGGCGTCGAGGGCGTCTGGGCTGCAGGTGACTGCCGTCGCGGTCCGGCCACCGTGGTCGAGGCTATCGCCGATGCCGCCGAGGTCGCCCGTGCCATCGCTGGCGTGGACTTTAACAAGTACGCCGACTGCAACGAGCAGGCCGGTCGCGAGGACACCTGCTACGAGCGCAAGGGGTCGCTGTGCCGCGACAAGCGCAACTGCACCAAGACTCGCTGCCTGGGCTGCGGCTCGGTGTGCGAGGTCTGCTGCGACGTGTGCCCCAACCGCGCCAACGTTGCAATTAAGGTGCCGGGCCTGGCCAAGCATCAGGTGGTACATGTCGACGGCATGTGCAACGAGTGCGGCAACTGCGCCGTGTTCTGCCCCTACCAGGAGGGCCGTCCCTACAAGGACAAGCTCACCCTGTTCTGGAGCGAGCAGGACATGGAGAACTCCGAGAACGAGGGCTTCCTGGCCGTGGACGAGGATCACTTTAAGGTCCGCGTCGCCGGCACGGTCCGCACCGTCTCGATCGATGCCGTCAACACCGGTCTGCCCGAGGCCGTCCGCCTGACCATCAGGACTGTGCGCGACAACTATTCGTACCTTCTTAAGAAATAGGCGAGTCTCTTATGGCCAAATCCATTCAACATAACGTGGCCTACGTTGCCTGCGGAAGCGGTTGTGCCTCCGCAGGCGGCGACGCCCGCTGCAGCGAAGGCTGCATTGGCTGTGGCGCCTGTGTCACGGCCTGCCCCCACGGTGCCATCGCACTGGTCGATGGTATCGCCCGCGTGGAGCGCTCTAAGTGCACGGGCTGTGGCCTGTGCGGCTTGGCGTGCCCGCAGCGCGTGATTGCCTTCGTTCCCGGCTACCAGAACATCCTGGTGCGCTGCAACAACACCGATAAGGGCGCCATTGCCCGCAAGATCTGCGACACGAGCTGCATCGGTTGCGGCATGTGCGCCAAAAAGTGCCCCGCCGGCGCTATCCGCATTGAGGACAACTGCGCCCATATCGACGGCGCGGACTGCCTGTCGTGCGGTATGTGCGCCGTCGTCTGCCCGCATGGCGCCATCCACGACCGCACCGGCATAGCCGCTGGCGTGTAGAAGGGAATCACCATGGCACAGGAATTCACTTTTACCGTTAACGGCGTCGAGCGCACGACGACCCAAAACAAGCCGTTGCTGCGCTACCTGCGCGACGACCTGCATATTCACTCCGCCAAGGACGGCTGCTCCGAGGGCGCGTGCGGTACCTGCACCATCCATGTGGACGGTGCGGCCGTGAAGGCATGCGTACTGACCACCGCCCTTGCCGCCGGCCGCAACATCGTGACCGTCGAGGGCCTGCCCGAGGACGTGCGCGAGGCCTTTGTGTACGCCTTTGGCGCCGTGGGCGCCGTGCAGTGCGGTTTTTGCATCCCCGGCATGGTCATGGCGGGTGCGGCGCTCATCGCCGAGGACCCCGAGCCTACCGAGGAGCAGATCAAGTACGCCATCCGCGGCAACGTCTGCCGCTGCACCGGCTACAAGAAGATCATCGAGGGCATTTCGCTGGCAGCTGCGGTGCTCCGCGGCGAAAAGCAGATCGATGAGGACCTGGAGCGCGGCGACGACTACGGCGTGGGCAAGCGCGCCTTCCGTATCGACGTGCGCAAGAAGGTGCTCGGTGAGGGCAAGTATCCCGACGACATCGACGAGCTCGATCAGCCGGGTCTGACCTACGCCAGCGCCGTGCGCTCCAAGTATCCGCGCGCCCGCGTGCTCTCCATCGACACCTCCAAGGCCGAGGCCCTGCCCGGCGTGGTGGGCATCCTGCGCGCCGAGGACGTGCCGGTCAACCAGGTCGGCCACCTTATCCAGGACTGGGACGTCATGATCGCCCAGGGCGATATCACCCGCTGCGTGGGCGACGCCATCGTGCTGGTGGTTGCCGAGGACGAGGCGACACTCGAGAAGGCCAAGAAGCTCGTAAAGATCGAGTACGAGCCGCTGGAGCCCGTGCGCAACATTGTCGAGGCCAGGGCCGAAGACGCCCCGCGCCTGCACGACAGCTTCTTTGCCTTTGGCAATACCGTAGAGCTCAAGGACAACGTGTGCCAGAGCCGCCATGTGACGCGCGGAGACGCCGCCAAGGCGCTGGCAGAGAGCGCGTTCACCGTGACACAGCGCTTTACCACGCCCTTTACCGAGCATGCCTTCTTGGAGCCCGAGTGTGCCGTTGCCTTCCCGTACAAGAATGGCGTCAAGGTGCAGTCGACCGACCAGGGTGCCTACGACACGCGCAAAGAGTGTGCCCACATGTTTGGCTGGGACAACGAGCCCGAGCGCGTGGTCGTCGAGACCATGCTCGTGGGTGGCGGCTTTGGCGGCAAGGAAGACGTGTCCATCCAGCACCTGGCCGCGCTCGCCGCCTATAAGTTCCAGCGTCCTGTGAAGTGCAAGCTCACGCGTGCCGAGTCGCTCGCGTTCCATCCCAAGCGCCATGCCATGGACGGCACCTTTACACTGGGCTGCGACGCCGAGGGTAACTTTACCGGCCTGGACTGCGAGATCAACTTTGATACCGGCGCCTACGCGTCGCTGTGCGGCCCGGTGCTCGAGCGCGCCTGCACGCATGCCGTCGGCCCCTACAAGTACCAGAACACCGACATTCGCGGCTTTGGCTACTACACCAACAACCCGCCGGCCGGTGCCTTCCGCGGCTTTGGCGTTTGTCAGTCCGAGTTTGCGCTCGAGAGCCTGATCGACCTGCTGGCCGAGAAGGTCGGCCTGGATCCGTGGGAGATTCGCTACAAGAACGCGATTGAGCCGGGCGAGGTGCTGCCCAACGGCCAGATTGCCGACTGCTCCACGGCGCTGAAGGAGACGCTGCTCGAGGTCAAGGATGCCTACTATGCGCATCCCGGCCACGCTGGCATCGCCTGTGCCATGAAGAACGCCGGCGTGGGCGTTGGCCTGCCCGATGCCGGTCGCTGCAAGATTCGCGTCGAGGGCGGCCGTGCCGTGGTCTACGCTGCCACGTCCGACATCGGCCAGGGCTGTAACACCGTCTTTTTGCAGGACGTTGCCGAGGCCTGCGGTCTGCCGCTTCGCTGCATTGCCAACGGCGAGTGCTCGACCGAGAACGCCCCCGACTCCGGTACCACGTCCGGCTCGCGCCAGACGGTCGTGACCGGCGAGGCAGTCCGCGGTGCCGCCTTCTTGCTGCGCGACGCCATGTTTGGTGTCGAGGCCGGCAAGCCCGCGCCTGCTGCCCCGGTTGCCGCCCATGGCGACGGCGTCAAGATCGAGTACGACGACGGTCGCGCCTATCAGCTGCGCTCGCAGGAACTCGTCGCCGGTCAGGGCATGCATCCTCAGGACCCCGCGGCTGCCATCAAGGCGCTCGAGGGCTGCGAGTTTAGCTACGTGTACCTGGAGCCGACCGACAAGCTGGGCGCCGACGTGCCCAACCCCAAGAGCCACATCTGCTACGGCTTTGCCACACATGTGGTCATTTTGGATGATGACGGTCGCGTGAGCGAGGTCTATGCCGCGCACGATTCCGGCAAGGTGGTCAACCCCATCTCCATCCAGGGCCAGATCGAAGGCGGCGTGCTCATGGGTATGGGCTATGCGCTTACCGAGGACTGGCCGCTCAAGGACTGCGTGCCCCAGGCCAGGTATGGCACGCTCGGGCTGTTCCGTGCGCCCGAGATTCCGGATATCCACGCCATCTACGTGGAGAAGGACGAGCTGCTGCCCGTGGCATACGGCGGCAAGGGCATCGGCGAGATCGCAACGATCCCCACGGCGCCCGCCGTTCAGAACGCCTATCGTGCGTTTGACGGCAAGCTGCGCCCGGATCTGCCCATGGTGGATACGCCCTACAGCCGCGTTCGTAACCGAGGATAGGGTAGAGCGCGGACGGCATTCTGCACGGCCGTCTGCGCTCACCATCAACCGCATAAGCTGCGCCTTTAGCCCCGACTCAATCGCGAGCCGGGGCTTTTTGTTTGAAGCGGAAACTGCGTCCCGGATTCGACGCTCAGAATGGGACGCGCTTTCCTTTTGAGCCTCTAGCGGAAAGCGTGCCCCGGAATCCGCGCCTGGAATGGGACACGCTTTCCGGAACAGCCCTCAACTGGAAACTGCGACCCGGAATTTCGCTTCAGAGTGGGATGCCGTTTCCGGCTGAACCCTCTGGCGGAAAGTTCATCCCAGAATTGACGCTCGGAGTGGGACACGGTTTCCGGATCGGCCCTTAGCGGAAAATGTATCCCATTCCGAGCGTCTATTCCGGGATGTAGTTTCCGCTGGGCGTTCAACCGGAAAGTGTGTCCCGGTTTGGCAGGCAGGCGGGCATAAGCTCAGCGGCCCCTACAGCTCAATATCGTTGAGCCATGTCGGCAGCGCGGTCTGCCGGACGCCTGCCGTCTGCAGTTTTTTCGCGAGCATGCCTGTCGAACGGACTTCGTTCATGGTAAAGCGCAGCAGAGGGTGACCGTAGAGTGATAGGTGCGCCTCGCGTTGACGTTCGGCAACGAGCGCCTCGGCGGTGGTGCGTCCCGCAAGCATGGTCTGGTCGGTATATTTGACAAGCCCGTCGAGTTCGCCCAGCGTGAGCTCCCTAGCTTGATGCTCCCAGGCAAAATCCGTTCGCATGCTTTCGGTCGAATCGAAGGGATCCGTCAGCTCGTATTGAAGTTGGTCGGGTGTAAAACCGGTCTCGATCATGACGGCTCGGGCGACCGATTCCCCGCCGCTCTCGGCGCGGGCGTCGGCATATCGAAGCGTTGCGAGAGCCGTACGAATCGCGCGACCATTGCGAGCGCCCGCTCGTTTTTCGACTGATCCCATCAACTGCTCTCGCGTAAGGCCGAGCTTTGAGATCGCCGAATCGGCAATGGGCATGCCATCGGCAAAACCGGTCTGCAGCAGGCAATCCGTTACCGTTTGGATGGGCGGCGTTATCGATATGCCGGATAGAAGGATTGCTCCGGCCGGCTCGATCTGATGCCGCTGAATATGCGCGCCCGGGCGAGCCGACGGCTTGGTGGCGCTGCAGACATGCACGACGTTCAGGTGCCGCCACGAGACCTCGAGCCCCAGCAGACAGGCGGCCGAAAACGAGCAGAACGTCCAATCGGGGTGGATGATCGCAAGGGCGCGAACAATCTCGCAATGACGCTGTGCCCGGTTGAGTTCATCCCAGCGCGTTTTTCGCGCAAACAGCCCCGGCATGGGCGAGACGACCGTGATGCCCATGCGCCGAAGGAGCGCTTTTCGGATCGCCGCGCTCGGGGGAATCAGACAGCGCCCCTCTTGTTCGGCTTGAGTGAGCAGTTGGTCGATGAGTTGGTCATTGCAATGGGTCATGAGCTACCGCCTCCTTTTGGGTATCAAAAACGTATCAGCCGCAACTTGCCGCTCAGCTGACCAAAAGCTGACCAAAATCTAACCATGCAGGTAGATGGCCTGGTTTTGACGTCATTTTTTGAAGCTGAATCGGTGGGCGGTAATCGGCGACCGTGAATGGTAGCGAGTTATGAAGCCTTGGTAAGTTTCGGGACGTGTACTTTTTTGAAAAATGGTTGTTTATCTGCTATTTTGCAGCTCTTGATTGCGCGTTTTAGGACGTGTGATATGAGCGGTTGATCGGATTTCAAACGGAAACTGCGTCCCAGAATTCGGCTCCAGAGTGGGATGCTGTTTCCGAATAGGCCCTCAAACGGAAATTGCATCCCGGAACGAGCTCTCAGAGCGGGATGAACTTTCCCGGCGGGGCTGCAGGCGGAAATTGCGTCCCGGATTCGACGCTCAGAATGGGATTCGTTTTCCGATAGAAGCTTCAGCGGAAAATGCATCCCAGAATTCAGGCTCAGAACGAGACGTGCTTTCCGGATGGCATGCTTGGCGAAGACTACGGCTCAGTTTTTGGCTCCAGAACGGGATATATTTTCCGGAACGGTTCACGTGCGGTGATGTACCGCCTCTTTTGCGTGGCCCGCTTGTCGAATTACGTTATAGCTAGCTATATTATAGGAAGGTATAATATAGCTAGCTATAACGTAAAGGAAGGATGACCCTGTGTTTATCGGAAGAACAGCGGAAATGTCCGAGCTCAATCGACTGTATGGCACGGGCTCCTTTGAGATGCCTGTGATTTACGGCCGCCGTCGTGTGGGTAAAACGCGCCTTATCACAGAGTTCATCCAAGGCAAGAAGGCTATTTACTTTCAAGCTCGTCGTACCAATGCAGAGGCAAACCTGCATGGCTTTAGCCAGGCGATACTTGCGGGTTCGGTTGGTGCTGCAGGTGTGTCGTTTCGCAGTTTTGACGAGGCGTTCGACGCATTGGCTGCCATGGCTCGCACGGAACGTCTGGTTGTCGTGATTGACGAATATCCCTATCTTGCCCAATCGAATCCCGAGATCAGCTCGTTGTTGCAAGACAAGATTGATCACTTGTACAAAGAGACCAAGCTCATGCTGATTCTATGCGGCTCGTCTCTTTCGTTTATGGAAGAGCAGGTGTTGGGCTACGAGAGCCCACTATACGGTAGGCGTACGGCCCAGTTTAAGATCATGCCGCTCGATTTTACGACGACCCTCGGCATGTGGCAGAGCATGGGTCGCGAAGACGCTGCGGTTTGCTACGGCATGACGGGCGGCATTCCTGCATATATCGAGAAAGTCGATCCTGCCGTATCGCTCAAGGACAACATCAAACGTCTTTTTCTTACTCCTACGGGCTATCTCTTTGAGGAGCCGAGTAACCTGCTATTGCAAGAGTGCCGCAATCCCGAGCAATATGATGCGATCGTGCAAGCAATTGCTCAGGGGCGCTCGAGAATCTCGGAGATTGCGAGCTCTACGGGAATTCCTGCGAGCAACGTAAAGAGCTATGTGGATAAGCTGGCGTCGCTTGGGATTGTCGAGCGCGAGCTGCCCCTAAACGAGACGAGCAATAAGCGGGCCGTGTATCTGCTGAGCGACCAGATGTTTAGGTTCTGGTACAAGTTTGTGCCGCAGAACATCGGGCTGATCCAAAACGATATGGCCGAGATGGCGTATGAGCGCATTGAGCCGCACGTATCGGATTACATGGGCACGGTCTTTGAGCTTATATGCAGGCAATACGTGTACGAACTCGCACGGGCGGGCCAGCTCGATGTGGTTCCGGCGAGCGTCGGGCGCTGGTGGGGGACGGATAATCGCACGCATACGCAGGAAGAAATCGACTTGATTGTTGACGATGGCGAGGGCGCTGCGCTGTTTGGGGAGTGCAAATGGCGCAATGAACTGGCGGGCGAAGACGTGCTGCAAAAGCTCGCGGACCGAAGTGAGCTCTTTAGACGGCAACGAAAAAGCTATGTACTTTTCTCAAAAAGCGGCTTTACGCAGGGATGTCGGGATGCAGCGGAGAGTAGGGGAGACGTCAAGCTGATCTCGTTTGCCGAGATGTGAGGACGCAGCGGCGGCGGTTGCCGAGGCCTCGTTACCGAAAATCCATTTGTTAAACCTGGCGCCCGTAGGTAGAATAAAGTCGACGGCAGCCCAAGTAGTGAAGAGCTGGGCAGCGCCGTTACTTAGTTCAAGGGGTCAATGCCTTAACGGCGTCGACCCCTCTTCTAATATGAGAAAGCCATTGTCAATAGGCATGTTCATTCGAGCCCGGTTTAAAACCGGGCTTTTTCGTTTCCCG
>CAKTUH010000006.1 GCA_934621885.1 uncultured Collinsella sp. | reverse complement strand
TGCGTGGCGTTGCTCCAGCCCTTGAGCGCGGGGCAGATGTCGCCGCGGCAGGTGTCGAAGACCAGGCCGCTGGTGGGATCGTCGTCGTCATTACCCGGCAGGGCCACGAGCTGAACGACGCGCAGCTGGTTATCGAGCAGGCGCGAGCCCATCACGCCGCCCTCGATGGTCTTGGTCAGGCGCTGCTCGGCAACCTCGAGCGCCACATGGGTGCCCACGGCGAGCTTGCGGCCGTTCTCATCACAGGGATACGCGGCGAGAACATCGATATATCCCACGGACGGCGCGGCATGGTCGGCGCCACGCTCCTTGCGCAGCAGGACCTCGCCCGAACGCTCGTGGCGCTCTACATATATATGGAAGGAGTGCGTGTCGATATCGTTGGCGTGCACGGTGCACGGTAGATCGAGGACGATCTTGCTGATCCAGGGTCCAAAGTCACCCAGCGTGGTGACGGTTGCGTAGGTGCACGATTTGAGTTCCATGGGCTGCCTCCCTTGCGCCGCGAGTAGTAAACAATTGCGGCAAGACAATTTAAACATGTTTAGTGTAATGCAGAAATAGAGAACAAGCATGCAGAAATAGAGAACAAGCAGGTGAACTCGGTAAACGGTCAAATTGAACACTCAGTGAAGTACTAAACATGCGTTTACTAGTATCTAACAGGTATTTTGTTGATGAGTAAACAGGTCGCAGAGGGGCTAGAAAAAGCAAAAGCCCACGTAAACAACCGAATCGAAACAGACACCTCAATATGTAATGCCTCGTCATACAATTACGCTCACCCCCGATTTCCTACCGTTCACCGGACTACAGACGGCAAAATTGCCACAAATTAGACGTTCCGTGTAAACTAAAGCCTGTAAACGTTCAGTAAACACATTGTTTACGACAGCGTATCCAAGGGTTCGGCAGCCGTAAGGGGTTATAGTCGCCGAGCCAAAGGCGTGCCTACGCCCAAACGAGTAGGCACACGATGATATGGGGAGGGGTCCCATGGCAGTAGATAACAAGCAGATTGCCACCGATGTCCTCGAGCTCGTGGGCGGTGCGGAGAACGTCACCGTCGCCACCAACTGCATGACGCGCCTGCGTCTGACGCTCAAGGACAACAACAAGGCCGACGTGGAGAAGATCAAGAAGGTCAAGGGTGTTCTGGGTTGCCAGTTCGCCGGCAGCCAGCTCCAGGTCATCATCGGCCAGAACGTGCCCAAGGTGCTTGCCGAGTTCGTCGCCATCTCCGGCGTCAAGCAGGGTGCCGCGGTCGACGAGAACCTCGACGCTCCCAAGGAGAAGTTCGAGCTCAAGAACCTGCCCAACATCATCCTCGACTATCTGTCGGGCTCCATGACCCAGCTGATCCCGCTGCTCATGGCCGGCGGTCTGTTCCGCACCATCGCTGCGGTTCTCGGCCCCACCATGCTCGGCGTCCTTTCCGACACCGATCCGACCTACACGTTCCTCTACACCACCCTGTACGAGGCCACGTTTACCTTTATCCCCATCTACCTGGGCTATGCCGCTGCTAAGAAGCTCGGCGCCTCCCCGGTTCTGGGCATGCTCCTCGGCGGCGCCCTCATGGCCCCGTCCGTCGTGAGCGTCGCGACCCAGGAGGGCGGCGGAATCATCTCCGTCTACGGCATCCAGATCGCCGCTGCCAACTATCAGCAGTCCGTCCTGCCGATCATCCTTTCGGTGCCTGTCCTCTACTTCATCGAGAAGTTCTTTAAGAAGGTCATGCCCGACGTGCTGTCCACGGTCTTTACGCCGTTCTGCACCATGATCGTCACTATCCCCATCGCTTTCATCGTCCTTGCCCCGGTCGGTAACGAGATCGGCAACGTCATCGCCAACGCCCTCTTTGGCCTGGCTGACATGGGTGGCTTCGGTGTCCTGATCGTTATGGCCGTCCTCGGCGCCTTCTGGCAGCTCTTCGTGGTCTGCGGCATGCACATGCCCGTCATCCTGCTCGCTCAGGTTCAGATCATCGCCGCCGGCTACGATCCCTTCGTCTTCGTCTCCACCAACTGCGCTATGGCCGCTGTCTGGGGCTGCGCCTTCGGTGCCTTCCTCAAGATGAAGAACCCCGACGAGAAGGGTCTCGCTCTGGGCTACGTCATCTCCGCCATCGCCGGCGGCGTCACCGAGCCCGCGCTCTTCGGTATCCTCATGCGCTTCCGTCGCACCATGCTCGGCATGTTCATCGGTGGTGCTATCGGCGCTGTGTTCTCCGGCCTCATGGGTGTTACCTACTACCTCGCCGGCGGTGCCTCCAACTTCCTGGTCTTCACCAACTACCTGCAGGGTGGCCAGATGAACACCGTCTGGGCTATCGTCGGTATGGCAATCTCCTTTGTCATCGCCGCCATCGTGGTCTTCCTGACCGGCTTCTCCAAGGAGGAGCTTGCCGAGATGGAGGCCTAAGGCCAAACCCTCGGTCGCATACGACCTTACCTACACGACAGGGCCCCGTCAGGCGCAAGCCCGGCGGGGTCCTTTTTGCAAGGTAGACTGGTTGGGGCGGGGGAGTCCCGCCTGCCAGGGCTTGCTAAGCGTCAGGGGCTTTCGCACGGGGTTATCGCGAAAGCTTCTGCCGGTTCGCAATTCCTTTATCGAGCGAAAGGACATGCAGATGAGATTGGGAAAGCTGACCGTTAACGGTCGTCAGGATGGCTTTTTGTGTGAGGACAAGCCGTTCTTTTGGTTTGCCGATACGTGCTGGAGTGCGTTTACCAGCATTCCCGAGGCCGACTGGGATTACTATCTGACCCGTCGTGCCGAGCAGGGCATGAATGTGCTGCAGATCAACACGCTGCCGCAGTGGGATCGCTGCTGCCCCGATCTGGGCATTTGGCCCTATGCCAGCGAGGATGGCGTGCACTTTGATTGGTCCCAGCCCAACCAGGCATACTGGGACCGCGCTGCTGCCATGTGCCGCGCTGCCGTCGAGCACGGCATTCGTCCGGCGCTTGTGCTCATGTGGTGCAATTACGTGCCCGGTACCTGGGGCGCTAAGATTGCCGAGCGCTGCGGTGCCGAGGTCATGCCGCGCGAGGAGGTTCGCGCCCACGTTGCCCGCGTCGTTGAGAACCTGGGCGAGTTCGATCCCGTCTACGTGGTGACGGGCGACACCGACTTTGCGAGCGACGAGGCCATCGCCTATTACGAGGATGCGCTCGATGAGGTCGTGAAGCGCGCGCCCGAGGCCCTGCGCACCATGCACATCAACCGCGGCAACCGCGCCATCCCGGCACAGTTTGTCGATCGCCTGGACTTTTACATGTTCCAGCCCGGCCACAACTACGAGGGCCAGCCCGAGGCCTGGCAGCTGCCGCGGGACTTTATCGCCAACTACCCCAAAAAGCCGATGGTCAACTCCGAGCCTTGCTACGAGCAGATGGGTGCCTCGCGCAACGTGTACTGGCGCTTTACCGCGCAGGATTGCCGCGCGAGCGTGTGGTCGTCGATCCTTGCCGGTGCCAGCGCCGGCGTGACCTACGGCGCCCACGGCGTTTGGAACTGGCAGACCAGCAAGAGCCATGGCTCGGTGCTGGGCGAGGGATTTGACATGCCGTTCCGCTGGCAGGAGTGCCTGCAGTTTGCGGGCGTGTGGGACTTTGCCGCCATCGAGCATGTGCTTGCCGGCCTGGGCGCCACGGCGTGCGACGACGCCCTTGCCGTGGTCCCCGCACAGGAGCTGCTCGACGACGCGCGCGAGGCCATCCGTGTGGCGCGTATTGGCGATCGCGTCGTCACCTACCTGCCGCGCACCACTGTGCTCACGTTTAAGCTCGATAGTGCGCGTGGCTGGACGGCGACGGCCCTCGACATGGAGGCCAAGCGCATCGCCAAGCTGCCCGTGCGCGATAACGGCGACGGCACCGTGCGCGTGGCTCAGCATCCCTTTGGGCACGACGCGCTGGTGATCCTGGCCCCCGGGCGCTAACGCCCGAGTTTCGATCTCGAGCTTCACCCTTCGGCCCGGGTACCTCCCCTTTCTCCGACACAACAACCCAGTCCCCTTTATAAGTTGCGGTGGAATAGTTCCTAAATGACAGCCCGGGCCGGTCAAACAGGAACTATTTCACCGCAACTGCTGTCTCGGGCGGTTGGGGGGCTGATGCGTAACAGTTCGGGTATCGCGCGCGTACTAAGACCCGTTCTCCATTAAAATGGTTTCCGGACATCTAAGCGGGTGGGGTTTACCATGAGGGACCTGGGAGACACAACCGCATATTTGCGCCGGGGCATACGGGAGATTCTGTGCCTGGCGCTTTTCTTTTTCACGTTTTTGGCCGGCAAGTACTTCTTTGACCTGCGCGTGGCCGAATTTGTGCCGTCAAGCGAGGCCGTCATCTGCGAGAGCATTATCCTCGGTTCGAGTGTGATCGGCTATTTCGTGCGTCCCATCCTGTACTATCGCCGGCCCCAAGCAATCGATACGATAAGCGAAATCACGGGCGTGCTGCTGGTGTCGGCATTGCTGTTGATGGTCATGGCGGTTCGGTTTGACATGATGATCCTTGGGGCTCTGGTCGCGTGCGGCGCGCTGGGTTATTGCGGATCGGTCGTTCACGCCAACTTTGCACGCCGCTTTGCGCGGACGCCCTGTTTGGCGCGCGCAGCGGCGCTTTCCTATGCCTTGGGCGTTATGGTCCAAGTGTTCAACCATGTGGTGCTGCCCGCGGGCATTCTACAGCAGTTTGTTCTAGTTGTCTGCGCTATCGTCCAAGTGGTGCTGCTTCACGGCGTTCGCCGTGCCAAACTGCGCGACGAGTCCGATCCCGAGTTCGATGCCGGTTTTGCCGAGCTGTCGGTCGACGCGCTGGAATATGGCGCCAAATGGCAAAGCGACCCCGAGGCAAAGGCGGCGTTTCGTGCCGCCGTGGTGCGCCTGACAGTGGCGACCGCCGGTCTCACCGGCGTGTTCGCCGCCCTCAACGTGGGACTCACGATTTCTCATGCTGCCGGCGTCATCGATTTAGGCAACTGGCCGCGCCTGCTGCTGGTCGTAGGTGCTTTAGCTGCCGGCGTCCTGTACGACCTGCGCGGACGCTCGTATATGAATATCATCATGACGTGCGCCGCCATGCTGTCCGCGCTCTCATTCTTTGCGCTTATCACCGACGATAATGGTGGCAACGTGCTCGCCGCCACGATAATCTTCTACCTAGGCTCGGGCTTTTTTGTGGTGTTCTTTATCACGAAGTTCGCTGCGATTTCGATGTATGCGCGCTGGTCGTATCTATGGCCGTGTATGGGCCGCGTCATCAACAGCATCTGCGCGCTGTTGGTGACGGCGCCGGCGGTGGCGATTATCTTGAGCCGGAACGTGCTGGTGGCGGTGGCCGCGACGCTCGTGCTGCTTGCGGGTATTGCAATCTCGCTATTGGGGCAGTTTGGGCGACATGTCGACGAGGCGGTGCAGCAAGGCGAGCTGGCATTTGCCACCGACGATCTTGGTGTGAGCTGCGCACCCGATCAGGCGGACACGGTGCCCTTGGAAGCGCCGGAGCTTTCGTTTGACGAACGGCTTAATGGCTTTGTCGCCACCTTTGAGCTCACCAAGCGCGAGCGCGATGTGCTGGAGGCGCTGGTCGTATCGGACGACAGCGTGCAGGACGTGGCGGCATCGCTGTTCCTTTCGCGCTCCACGCTCTATCGCCATATCTCATCGATCAGCAAAAAAGTCGGAACGACATCGCGCGTGGCGCTCATCAATTACTTCTGGTCCTGGACGCCCCAAGACTAGCCAACCACCACAAAGGGGACAGGCACCTTTGTGGTGGTTTTCGATTCGGGTCCAGCTATTTGCGTTAGCGATAGTCTTTCCACAGCGGTAGGGGGAACAGGACATCCTCGAACTTTGCCCATTCGGTTTTGTAATCGACTTCGTCCGGACGGGCGAGCCAGCGGCCTTCGAGGCCGTACATGGCGGCCAGAGCACACGAGAGCGTCTCACCGGCGTCGACGCCTTCGGGCACCAACCATGACGGCACTTCTGACGGGTGGGTGGCAGTACGCGAGTAATCGTTGAAATATTCGTGCATCGGGCTTTCGGGTGACATCGCCTCGGTGTTGAGCGTCTGAAACAGCATGACGAGTTCGGGCTGGTTGGCGTTTTCCGCGACAATTAGGCGCAGGTACTCAGGAATTTTTGGCTTTTGCCCCTCAAGGGCGCCACCGGGGGCAAACAAAGTCCAGTAGTCTTGGGTGCTAGAGCTTCGTTTGTAGTAATGCTGAATAACCTCGAGCAAAAGGCCCTGCTTGTTGCCTACATAGTGAAGCACGCCCGCCTGGGTGATCCCCACCTCGTCTGCGACTGCCTGCAGCGACATGCCGTTATAGCCACGCGCGTTAATGATCTTGACGGCAGCGAGCACAATCTGCTCAAGGCGCTCCTGCGCGGCATTGCTGCGCCTCGAGGCTGTTCGGACCGATTTCTTCTCTTGCTCGTTGCTCATGAAAATCCATATCTCATGTATCGGTGTCGATCGACCCCGTACCGTTTCTTTTACTCGATGCTAGCCCAATTTGGCTCGGATGGGACAGCGCAACAGCCCTCTCAACAAAAGTAAACACCGTTTAAACGGCAATATCGACCGTTCGCCGCAATAAGTACTTACTAATCACTAAGTAACCGTTGCGAAGGACTACTATGCAAGCCGTAGAAGTTACTTACTACTTAGTAAGCATACTTCGAGCAGTTCACGATGGGCGTACCCCAAATCGCGCTCGTTGAGGAGGTGGCGTTTCGACCCCTTTTACGCCACCTCCATTGCGTGAATTGCGCAGGCAACATCTTTGAAGGGAGAACTGTCAAAATGGCAACCCAAACGTCAACGGCGATCGATCCCAACGCCATTGCCCCCGACACCGGCAAGCCCATGACCAAGACCGAGACATGGCGCTTCATGATCGGCTTTATCATCTTCGGAATCATGTGGATGATGTCGGGCACGATCGGATCTAACGTCTTGTTCCCCGAGCGCTTCAACGGCCTTAACATCGGCCAGCCCGAGGCAATCCTCGCGGCGATGAACTCGGTCGGTTCGATCTTCGCCCTGTTCTCGAATCTCGTATTTGGCGCTCTGTCCGACCACTGCCACAGCCGCTTTGGCAAGCGCACGCCGTTTATCATTCTCGGCGGCTTTATCTGCGGCTGTGCCTTCTGGAGCACTTCGGTCGCGACCACGCTTCCCATGATCGTCGCCTCTTGGTGCGTGCTGCAGATTGGCCTCAACTGCATGTTGGCCCCTGCTGTCGCCGTGCTTTCCGACCGCATCCCGCTTAACAAGCGCGGCACGCTCTCCGCTTTCTATGGCGGCGGCGCAACGGCCGGCCAGTCGATCGGCACCATCATCGGTACGCAGTTCCTCGCCAACCCGTTGCCCGGCTTTATCATCGGCACGGTCTCCTGGTGCCTGACCGGCATCCTCGCCATCATCATTTGGCCGCGCGAGAAGTCCGCCGCTCTTGCCGAGGGTGAGCAGCCCGAGAAGCTCAATCCCAAGTCGCTGCTGCTGATGTTCGTCCCTCCCACCAAGAATTGCCGCGACTTCTACCTGGCGCTCTTTGGTCGTCTGCTCCTTATCTTCGGTTACTTCTGCATCAACGGCTATCAGCTCTACATTCTCGAGAAGTACATCGGCCTTCCTGTGGCAGAAGCCGGCGCGGTCCTTTCGAGCATGTCCGTTGTGATCATGGTCGTGTCGCTCGTCGCCTCGCTTACCTCGGGCGCCATCTCCGACAAGATCGGCCGCCGCAAGCCCATCATCCTCGTCGCAACGATCATGATGTGCATCGGTATCGCCCTGCCCTGGTTGCTTAAGTCCGTTGTCGGTATGTACGGATTCGCTCTGCTGGCCGGTCTTGGCTACGGCATCTACTCTTCCGTGGACCAGGCGCTCAATGTCGATGTTCTGCCCGATAAGGAGAACGCCGGCAAGGACCTGGGCATCCTCAACATCGCCAACACCATCGGTCAGATTCTTGGCCCCATCGTGACCTCGGCAATCGTTGTCGCTACCGGCTCCTACTTCATGGCGTTCCCGATCTCCATCGTGCTCATCGCCGTGGGCTATGTGTTCATCATGCTCATCAAGAGCGCCAAGTAATCCGCCATTCTCTTTCCTTCCGTCGGGCTGCGTTCGCGCCGCCTGACGGACTTTTGACCATTCAATCGCTTAACTTGGAGGCGTTATTATGACCACCGTCGAGCAGTACAAGGTGTTTAAGCTCGAGCTTGCGGGTACCGCGACCGGCAATCCCTATGTCGAGGTTGAGCTGTCGGCGCGATTCGATCGCGTGGACGGCCAGGACAGCTTTGAGGTCCATGGCTTCTACAAGGGCAATGGCCGCTACGGAATCAACTTTATGCCCGAGAGCGCCGGCGTCTGGAACTACGCGGTGAGCTCCAACGACCCCGAGCTCGATGGCGCCGCCGGCTCTTTTGAGGCCACGCCTGCCACGGGCGACAACCACGGCCGCGTGCTGCTGGCAAAGGACGTGCTCGGCCATGATGCTCCGTTTATCACCGACGAAGATTTCAACTTTGCCTACGAGGACGGCGCGCGTTACCTGCCCTTTGGCACCACGTGCTATGCCTGGACCAACCAGGATGTTCAGCTGCAGGAGCAGACGCTTCAGACGCTCGCCGCGGCGCCCTTTAATAAGATCCGCATGTGCGTTTTCCCCAAGTTCTACGACTATAACGTTGAGGATCCGGCGATGTATGCCTACGAGGGCGAGAAGGGCAACTTCGACCACTACCGCTTTTACGAGCCGTTTTGGGAGAACCTCGAGCGCCGTATCGAGCAGCTTGACGAACTGGGCATTCAGGCGGACCTTATCGTTTTGCATCCGTATGACAAGCCCGAGGACTGGGGCTTCTCTCGCATGACGCGCGAGGAGGACGTCTTCTACCTGACGTATGTTGCCCGCCGTTTTTCGGCATACAAGAACATCTGGTGGAGCCTTGCCAACGAGTGGGACCTTATGCCGTGGAAGCCGGCCGAGGACTGGGATCGCTATGCCCGTATCATCATGGCAAACGACCCGTATGGCCACCTGCGCAGCATCCACAATTGCCGCGAGATCTTCGATCACAGCCATCCGTGGATTACGCATGTGAGCTACCAGAGGTGCGATCTTAAAAACACGGCCGAGGATGTCACCGTGCTGCGTGCGCAGTACAGCAAGCCAGTTTTGATTGACGAGGTCGGCTACGAGGGCAATATTAACTGGGGCTGGGGCAACCTTACGGCCCAGGAGCTTGTCCGTCGTTTTTGGGAGGGCAGCCTGCGCGGCGGTTATGTCACGCATGGCGAGACCTACGTCGACCGCGGCCCCAAGCTTTGGTGGGCACATGGCGGCAAGCTCTACGGCGAGTCGCCCGAGCGCATCGGTTTCTGCCGCCGTTATATGGAGGCGCTGCCGGATGACTTTGATTGGGTGCCCGACGAGGTCGGCATTCTTGACGGTACGTTGACCTGGGACGTTACCTGTATGTCCAACGACCATGGCCGCGGGACTGCCGATGTCGTTATGTACTTTGGCTTTAATCGCCCGGCGTATCGGGAGTTCGAGGGTGCCGAGGGCAAGCGTTATGCCGTCGACATGATTGATACGTGGAACATGACCGTCGAGACGCTCGAGGGCGCGTTTGAGGGTAAGTTCCGTATCGATCTGCCGAGCCGTCAGTACATGATGCTGCGCGTCCGCGAGGTGGAAGCCGAGCAGTAGAGACAATCTCAGACGAGACTAGCCGATGCCGAGACGGTTTTCCGTTCCGGCATTCGGCATTTGCAGATGCAGACAAGAGGAGCAGGACATGAAAGAGTACTTTGGTATCGACGTGGGCGGCACGGCCGTTAAGTGGGCTGTTTTGGGCGAGGATTTTTCCATTCGCGAGCGCGGAAGTCTGCCGACCGGTTTTACCACGGCCGAAGAGACGGTTGGGGCCCTGATTGGGCTTGTTGAGCCGTACCGCGACCGTATTTCGGCCGTGGGCGTGAGCGCCCCGGGCGGCATTTATGAGGGTGATCTGGACGGCACAATCCATCGCGGCGGGTCGCTGACCTATATGGATGGATGCCCCCTGGGAAAAATCATGCGCGAGCGCCTTGGTGTGCCCGTCGCCGTTAACAACGACGGCAAGTGCTGTGCGCTGGGCGAATACGCGGCGGGAGCGCTGCGCGGTACGCGGTTTGGCGTCGTGCTCGCTATCGGCACCGGTATCGGCGGCGGTATCGTCATCGATGGAAAGGTGTTGCGCGGGGCACATTGCTTTGCGGGCGAGTTTAGCTTCTTGCGCAACGACGTGACGTGTCCGGCGAGCATGGAAAGCACCTTTGCCGGTACGGGTGGCTGGCGTGCGCTGCGCGATGCAGCCGTTGCCGAAAAGGGGCTGCCGGAGGATTCTCCCGTAGACGGGCGTCGGGTATTCGAATGGATCGAAAACGGCGACGTTGCCGCTCAGCGTGCCCTTGATCGTTACGCGCGAGCCTTTGATGCGCAGCTTGTAAACCTCCAAGCAGTGATTGATCCCGAGGTCTTTGTTATCGCGGGCGGCATTTCCTGCCATCCGGAGCTTATCGATGCTCTGCGCAAGCAGATGCCTGCTGCGCTTGCGGGGTACGAGAGCGCCCTTGCCGGTATCCCTGAGCCACAGATTAAGGCCGCAGAGCTCGGCAACGATGCCAACTTGGTCGGCGCGGTACAGGAGGCCATGCGCTTGCAGTAGCTGCATCCGGGCAAAACCACCACAAAGGTGCCTGTCCCCTTCGTGGCGGTTGTGTCGGCAGCGATGGGCTGCCTGCGCTAAACTGTGAAGCACGAACGCCTAATCGAGAGGAGCCCGCATGGAGGCTTACAAGCAAGAGTTCATCAAGTTTATGGTCGAGTCCGACGTGCTTAAGTTCGGCAGCTTTACGCTCA
Organism: uncultured Collinsella sp.; assembly: GCA_934621885.1. Next base: position 52,020 of record CAKTUH010000006.1, on the reverse strand, counting down.
AGAGCGGCCGTCAGTCCCCGTTCTTTATGAACGCCGGCGCCTACGTGACGGGCTATCAGCTCAAGAAGCTGGGCGAGTATTATGCTCAGGCTATCCACGATAACTTTGGCGACGACTTTGACGTGCTGTTTGGGCCTGCCTACAAGGGCATTCCGCTGGCTGTCGTGACCGCCATTGCCTATCACGAGCTGTACGGCAAGGAGGTCAAGTACTGCTGCGACCGCAAGGAGGCCAAGGACCACGGTGCCGACAAGGGCAACCTGCTGGGCTACGAGCCCCAGGATGGCGACCGCGTGATCATGGTCGAGGACGTCACTACCAGCGGTAAGTCCATCGACGAGACCTATCCCAAGGTCAAGGCTGCTGCCGATGTCGAGATCAAGGGTCTGATCGTGTCCCTCAACCGCATGGAGGTCGGCAAGGGTGGCGTGACCACCGCGCAGAAGGAGATCGAGGCCAAGTACGGTTTCCCCGTCGCGAGCATCGTTTCCATGGCCGAGGTCGTCGAGACTCTCTACAACCACGAGATCGACGGCAAGGTTGTCATCGACGACGAGCTCAAGACCGCCATCGACGCCTACTACGAGCAGTACGGAGTCCGTTAGTTACGCGGTTTTACCAAACCGCGTAACGGCTTGACGCTGCAAGCCCGCCAGAGCGGCAATCTGCCTTTCAACTTCGGCGGCATGACCAGAAGGTCAATGCCGCCTCGTTTCAAGGCACCTTGCTCGCTCTGGCGGGCTTTCGCTGTCGTTGCCAAGACATTGGCACTCCCGTTGCTGGCGATGCGGCACTTGGGGACGTTCTTGTTTGACTAGTCGTTTAAGAACGTTCCCAATGACCAGTCTGAAATGAGCGTGGATAATCTCCCGTTTTTGGCCCCCATGCGGGCTCAAAATGGGAGATTATCCACGCTCGTGGTTTGAGCGTCCAATAATCCACGCTCGTTTTACTTCAGGCCCGGCAGGCGGGTGTAGGGGAATGAGCGCTCTAGGAACTCGGCGCAGCGGGCGTAGTCTTTGGCGAAGTAGCTGCTGTAGAGTGAATCGAGCACGTATTGCACGGCGATGTGGCTCGCGAACTGCGTGATGCGGTGCGTCATGCTCTCGTGATCGCTCACCGTGAGGTAGGCGGCAAAGCCAGGGTGCAGGCGCGCGCAGTAGGGCGTGCCGATGACGATGGCCGGGACATGCCGGCTGCTGAGGATCGGCAAGATTTCCTTGAGGTTGGGTGCAAGGCCACTGTAGGAGATGACGATGGCCGCATGGCCGGAATCTGAGGCGAGCGCTGTGCGTACCTGGGCTTCGACGCCGTCGTAGCATGTGGCGCTCTTGCCGGCCGAAAGCAAGCGGTCGCGGAACATCCCCGCTGGATAGAGGTTGTGCGAGCCGGTGTAGATGTCGACCTGCCGTGCCTTCACGATCAGTTTGGCGGCGTGGTCGAGCTGCATGGGGTCGAGCATCTCCTGTGTCTCGGCCAGCGTGGTCTGGTAGAGCCCTTCCATGCGTTCCATAACCTGTGCGGGTGTGGACGTGGCATCGAAGGGGAAGTTGATATCCACATCGCGCCGATTGCCCGCCTCGGTTGCCAGGCGTATAAGCTCGACCTTGAGATCCTTGAAGCCCTCGAGGCCGAGCTTTTTGCAAAAGCGGTGTACGCTCGCGACCGAAACGTTGGTGCGTGCGGCGAATTCCTTAATGGAGAGCCCGCGGATGTCTTCGCCCATGACAAGGGCCGAGATGCCGAGCTGCTGTTCGGTGGGGGTGAGGCCCTGCGCCTCGGTAATCTTGCGCTTGATATCCATGCGAACTCCCGCACTCGCCAAACCTGCCAAAAAGGGACAGGGTTATTTTGACACTATTTGGCAGGTATCAGGAAGTGTCAGGGGCGGGGCGGCGGCGCGCAGCCGCTGCGAAAAGAAGTGTCGGGTTTGGCGCGCCCGCTCCCGCATGTCCCGCTCGTGGGCGATACTCGGCTTATCGACCCACGATGCAAAGGAGATGCTCATGGCAAACATCAAGTTCCCCGAGGGTTTCTATTGGGGTGGCGCCACCGCCGCCAACCAGTTTGAGGGCGCTTGGAACGTGGACGGCCGCGGTGCTTCCGTCGACGACCACTTCCTGGGCGGCAGCTATAAGGAGCCGCGCCAGATCACGATCGATATCGACCCCAACCGCTTCTATCCCAACCATGACGGCATCGATTTCTACCATCACTACGAGGAGGATATCGCGCTGTTCGCCGAGATGGGCTTCAACATGTTCCGCATGTCCATCTCCTGGAGCCGTATCTTCCCCAACGGCGACGACGCCGAGCCCAACGAGGCCGGCCTCGCCTTCTACGACCGCGTCTTCGACTGCCTGCGCGCTCATAACATCGAGCCGCTCGTGACGCTTTCGCACTACGAGATGCCCTATCACCTGGTCGAGAAGTACAACGGCTGGGCGAGCCGCGAGCTCATCGGCTTCTTCGAGAAGTACTGCCAGACCGTCTTTGACCGCTACCAGGACAAGGTTAAGTTCTGGCTCACCTTCAACGAGATCAACTGCGGCACCATGGACATGGGCGCCATGATGGAAACTGGCCTGATCCAGGGCTTCGAGGGTCCGGCAAGCGCCATTAAGACCACCGCTCAGCAGCGCTATCAGGCCCTGCATCATCAGTTCGTGGCCAGCGGCCGCGTCGTGCGCTACGCCCACGAGCACTACCCGCAGTTCAAGATGGGCAACATGGATTGCTTCATCCTCTCCTACGCTGCTACGTGCGATCCGGTCGACGTGTTCGCCACGCAGCAGCAGATGAACTCCATGAACTGGTACTGCTCCGACGTGCAGGTGCGCGGCAAGTACCCGTTCTACGCCAAGCGCTTCTGGGCCGAGAGCGGCGTCGAGCTCGCGATGGAGGACGGCGACCTGCAGGATATCGCCGACGGCAAGGTCGACTTCTACACCTTTAGCTACTACATGTCCGGCACCGTGGGCACCCACAAGGACCACGAGATGACCGAGGGCAACATGACCTTCGGCGGCAAGAACCCCTACCTGGAGTCCACCGACTGGGGCTGGCAGATCGACCCGCTGGGTCTGCGCATCGCCCTCAACGAGATTTACGCTCGCTACGAGATTCCGCTGATGGTGGTCGAGAACGGCATGGGCGCCTACGACGAGGTCGAGGAGGACGGCTCCATCCACGATCCGTACCGCATCGCCTATCTGCAGAGCCACATCAAGGCCATGGGCGAGGCCGTTGCCGATGGCGTCGACCTGATCGCCTACACCTGGTGGGGCCCCATCGACCTGGTGTCCGCCGGCACCGGCGAGATGCGCAAGCGCTACGGCTTCATCCACGTCGATAAGTACGACGACGGCACCGGCACCTACGAGCGCCGCCGCAAGGACAGCTTCTTCGCATACCAGAAGATCATCAAGTCCAACGGCACCGAGGGTCTGGCTTAATCGACAATATGAGTGCCACTGGGGAAAAGGTTTTGGGAAGGGCTTGGAAGGGCTCTCGATTCGAGCCCTCACCTTAGCAATTTGATCATTTGGCACTATAATCACCATAGGCATGCGCATAACGTTGCGCTTAATCAAGAGGAGAAAACGTATGGGTCTGTTTGATATGTTCAAGAAGAAGGCTGAGCCCGCGGCTGCCGCTGCTCCTGCCTCCATCTCTGCTTCTGCCGGCGCCGACGTGCTGTGCTCGCCCGTCAAGGGCAAGGTCATCAAGATGGCCGACGTGCCCGACCCCGTCTTTGGTGGCGAGGTTCTGGGCAAGGGCTGCGCCGTGTGGCCCGAGGACGATCTGGTCTACGCTCCCTGCGACGGCAAGGTGACCGTCACCATGGGCCACGCCGTGGGCCTGCAGTCCGATAGCGGCATCGAGGTCCTGGTGCACGTTGGCGTCGATACCGTCAACATGAACGGCGACGGCTTCGAGGGCTTCGTCAAGGCCGATGACGTCGTCAAGGCCGGCCAGCCCATGCTCAAGATCGACCGCGCCAAGATCGCCGCTGCCGGTTACAAGGACTGCGTTGTCGTGGCCGTGTCCAACACCGCCGAGTTCGCCGATGTCGAGCTCGCCGTCGAGGCTGATTCCGCCGTCGCCGCCGGCGACGCCATCGTTAAGGTTGTCCGCAAGTAAGTTGCGACATCCATAGGGTGTTTTGGGGTGGTCGGATTGTCCGGCCACCCTTTTTTATTGCACGGTCCGGATGCGTTTTATTGCACGTTGGGCGGACCGGTAAACCGTTCGGACGTTAAATTGAGCCGACTGCGCTTTTGCTTTGCCGGGGGTGTTCGTTAGCGGCTAGTATGGCCTTATTGTTACGACGTGCACCGTGTTGGGAAGCGCGGTGCCGCTTGTTGGGAGGAATGTCATGAAGAAGAAGCTGCTGCTTGCGCCCCTGATGGCTGCTCTGGTCGCGTGCGTGGTTGTGCTTTCCGGCTGCGGAGGCCCTTCGGTTGAGGAGCTCATCACCGAGGATCTTACGACGCAGTTTGACGAGGTCAAGAACGGTGGCGACGATTTCCTCGCCGGCCTGGAAGAGGCCTCGGGCGATGAGTTCGAGCAGCTGGGCATCGATCCCAAGGAGTACGCCAAGAGCTATCTCGAGGGCTTCGACTACAAGATTGGCGACGTGACGGTCGACGAGGACAAGGGCACCGCAACTGCCGAGGTCACCATTACCTGCAAGTCCATGAACCAGATCGTTGAGGATTTTGCCACCCAGTATCAGGAGAAGGTCACCGCACTCGATTCGATGCCTTCCGATGACGAGCTGTACAAGATGGCCGGTCAGGTTATGGTCGATGTGACCAAGGCTGCTAAGACCAAGGACACCACGGTCACCTTCAAGTACTCCTGCAATGACGACGGCGAGTGGTCTGCCGACGATTCTGCAACCAACGAGATGATGAATGCCATGATGAGCTAACTAGTTACGCGGTTCTGCGAACCGCGTAACGGCTCGACGCTGCAAACCCGCCAGAGCGGCAATCTGCCTTTCAAGGCACCTTGCTCGCTCTGGCGGGTTTTCGCTGACTTTTTCTCAACCTATGGCGTTGCCGATGTTGGAAGGTGGCACTTGGGGACGTTCCTTTTCTGCCGGCAGTTGGGGACACTCCTTGCGAGTTTGGTGCATTGGGGTCAGGTTAGTTTGCACCATGTTGGTGCATATGAACCTGACCCCTTTGCGCCAGCGTTGCATCGCGGACGCTCGGGAAAATGCGACCCGGTTTTTGGCCGAATAGTGGGTCGCGGTTTCCGAATGGGGTGGGTTGCGGAAAGTGCGACCCGGAATATTGCCTTGAAACGGGATGCCGTTTCCCTAACGGGGCTCAACTGGAAAGTGCGTCCCAGTTTGAGGCGTCAAAACGGGACGCACTTTCCGCACGGCACAATCGCCGCGACTGCGTAGCGCGTCGGCTTCGTTACTCGCCCAAGATCAGTGCAGCGAGCTCGTCCTGGGTGTCCACCACGTAGTCGGCGCCGGCGGCTTCGAGTTCTGCACGACCGCGGAAGCCCCAGGTGACGCCGGCGCTCTTAAGGCCGGCATTGTGACCGGTCAGAACATCGACATTGGAATCGCCCACGTAGAGTGTGGTTGCCGGGTCGGCCCCCAGCTCTTCCATCACGTGCAGCGTGACGGGCGCCTCAGGCTTGGGCGGAAATGCGTCCACGCGGCCCTGTACCAGCGCAAAGCGCTCGGGGCCAAAGTACTTCTCGATAAGCGGAGCTGCCGAAATGTGATCCTTGTTGGTGAGCACGGCAAGCTGAACGCCCGCGGCGCGCAGGCGGTCGAGCATTTCGATCGTACCGGCGTAGGGGGCAGTGTGGTCCTCCTTGTGCTCACCGTAATAAGCCCTAAACTCGGCAAGCGTTTGCTCAAACATGCGACCGTCGCCCGCATACTCGGCGGGCATAAAGCGCTCGACTAGTTTGAGCATACCGTTGCCCACCTTGTAGCGGTACTCGTCCACGGCAAACGTGGGCCAGCCGTGCACCTCGCAGGTATGGTTGCCGGCGGCCGCCAGGTCCTCGAGCGTGTTGAGGATGGTGCCGTCCAGATCAAAAATCACATGGGAAAACGCTGCCGCCATGGGTGCTCCTGCCGTTTGAGTTATAAAGCGCATCCCATGATACTGGGCTGGCTTGCCGGGCATGTCTGGAATCTGAACAACTTTGACTGCTGTGTATCGGGCCGCGCCGCCCGACCGCCTTTGCCGCTAGCAAATCCTCGGCAGTTGCTCGCCCACGAGCATGTCGAGGATGCGGGTCGAGCCCCAGCCGGTGCGTACGCGCACGGCGGGTCGAGCGCCTTCGGCAAGCGACAGCACGCGACCGATGATGGCGGCATTCTCGCCGTAGCGTGCGGCACGCATGGCCGCCAGCGCGGCATCGGCCTGCTCAGCCGGCACCACGGCGACTATCTTGCCCTCGTTGGCAACCTGCAACACGTCGTAGCCGAGCATCTCGCAGGCGGCCTGCACGTCGGGGCGCACGGGCACGGCGTCCTCGTCAATCTCCATCGCAACGCCGCTGGCCTGCGCAAACTCGTTGAGCGTGGATGCCAGGCCACCGCGCGTGGGGTCGCGGAAACAGCGCGTGCCGGGGGCGGCGGCCAGCACGTCGGCAATCAGGTGGTTGAGCGGCGCGGCGTCGCTTTCAACCGTGCTCGAAAACGCCAGGCCCTCGCGCTGGCTCATGATGGCGATGCCGTGGTCGCCGAGCGTACCCGATACCAGGATGACGTCGCCGGGGCGGCAGTTGGCGCCGCTGAGCGCCACGCCCGCGGGCACCTCGCCCACGCCGGCGGTATTGATGTAGACGCCGTCGGCACCGCCACGCTCGACCACCTTGGTGTCGCCGGTGATTATGGACACGCCCGCCTCGCGTGCTGTTTCGGCCATGGTCTGCGCAATCTGGCGCAGCTTGTCCATGGGATAGCCCTCTTCGAGGATAAAGCCACATGACAGGTAGCGCACATTGGCACCCGAGGTCGCGACGTCGTTGACGGTTCCGCATACGGCGAGGCGGCCGATATTGCCTCCGGGAAAGAACTGCGGCGTCACCACAAAGCTGTCGGTCGACATGGCGATGCGTCCGCTCGCGGGCAGCGCGGCGACGCCGGCATCATTGCCCTCGAGCAGCTCGGGTGACCCAAAGGCATCCAGAAAGACCTCGTCGATAATGCGTTTCATCATCTGACCGCCGGAGCCGTGGCCCAGCAGGACAGTGCTATCGGTGGCAGTATGGGACATATCGAAAACTCCAATCGAGGATGTTCGGGCTAGCCGTGATAACGGTAGTACGCCGCGCAGCTGCCCTCCGAGCTCACCATGCACGGGCCGACGGGATGCTCGGGCGTGCAGGCGTGGCCGAACAACGGGCAGTCGCTCGGTGCAATGGCCCCGCGGAGCACGTCGCCGCAGCGGCACCCGCGCGGCTCGACCGTCGGCTCAACGGGCACGTCAAAGCGGGGTTCGGCATCAAAGCGCGCGAATTCGGGTCGGATGGAAAGACCCGAGCGGGCGATCGGTCCCAGTCCGCGCCACGTGGTGTCGCACGGCTCAAACACCTGCTCGACCAGCTGGCGCGCCACGGGATTGCCGTCTGCATTGACGCCGCGACGGTAGGCGTTGTCAATCGCGGGCCTGCCCTCAACAACCATCTGGACCAGCATACAAATGCCCTGCAAGATATCGACCGGCTCAAATCCCGTGACCACGCCCGGGGTCTTAAACTCATCGACCAAAAAGCCAAAGGGTGCCAAGCCCGTGATGGTGGCGACGTGGCCTGGCAGGATAAAGCCGTCGATAGTGGTCTCGGGGTCGTTGGCAATCGCGCGCAGTGCCGGCGGCGTGGTCTTGTGGGCGCAATAGACCGAGAAGTTCTGGAGCCCGCGCGCGTCGGCTTCTAGGATGGCGGCGGCGATGGTGGGCGTCGTGGTCTCAAAGCCGACGCCCATAAAGATGACCGGGCGGTCGGGGTTTTGCTCGGCAATGTCGAGCGCGTCGAGCGGCGAGTAGACGATGCGAATGTCGCGCCCCGCCGCCTTTTGCGCGGCAAGCGAGGTGGACGATCCGGGCACGCGCATCATGTCGCCAAAGGTGGTGATGATGGCGCCGTCCATGTTGGAAAGTGCGATTGCATGGTCGATATCGCGGTTGGCGGTGACGCAGACGGGGCAGCCCGGGCCGCTCAGCAACTTGAGCCCCGCCGGCATAATGGAACGAAAGCCATAGCGGCCGATGCTCACGGTATGCGTGCCGCAGACTTCCATAAGGTTGATGCTGCGGTCGCCGACAAGCTCGTGAATGCGGTCGATGAGCTCGCGTGCCAGCTTGGGGTCGCGAAATGCCGAAAAGTCGATACCGGAGCGAACCGGCTGCGCCGCCGCCACTAGTATGCCTCGGCCGGGTTGGTGGCCAGCTGGTCCTCTTCGACCAGCTCGGTCATGGCGTTGACGAGCTCGAGCGTCTCTTGAGCTTCCTGCTCGTCGACAATCTGGATGCCAAAGCCGGCATGCACGAGAATATAGTCGCCTACCTGCGCCGTCGGTACGAGGCGCAGCGAAACGGGGCGCTCGATGCCCATCATGTCGACGGTCGCCTTAAGGTCGTCGTCGCGTTTGACCACTTTACCGGGAACGGCAAGGCACATATTGTTCCCCTTTTATACGCTTTGCGCTGGATAGGCGCGTAATTATCCATCAGTTGATGGTAGCGCTCGCGGGGGTTGCGGGCAAACGCGTTACACCTGTGAGACGGCGGCGCATGGGCTGGCCAAACAGCCTACTGCGGTATGACCTGCGCGAGCCGAGCGCGGGCGACCGCCGCCTGGCCGTAGGCAATGCAGCCATCGTTGACGGGCACGGTGCGGGGAACCAAGACAGTAAGCCCTGCGTCTTCAAGCTTACGGGTGATGAGCTGAAGCAAAAGTCGGTTCATGAACACGCCGCCCGAGAGCGCGACGGTGTCGAGGCTTTCACGGGTGCAGATCTCGCGCGCGATACGGGCGGTAACGTGCGCAATGGCGATGTGGAAGTCGAGCGCGAGCCTATCGGCCGGCGCGCCGGCCTCAATTCCCTCCAAAAGCGCCTCAAAAAATGGTCTTTGGTCTAAAACGAGGGAGCTATCCGAGGCCGCCTGGACAGTTAGTTCAGATACGTATTTTTGTGATGGGCTCTGGGTGGCAAAAGCCGTTTGCGAACACCCCAAATGGGTCGATTTGGGGTGTTCGGCAGACATATTCGCCGCTAACGGGGTGTCTGGAGAGCTCTTTTTAGTCCAAATGGGGCCAAAAATGTCGGATAGGGGGTCTGTAGTTAATACGTATCTGAACAAACTGTCCAGCGATATTGAAGCGGATGCGGATACACCCGCCTGATTGCCAGTGAAATGGCTGTTTTCGTCGTCAAGAGCGCGCCAAGCGGCGGCCTCGAGTTCGATGGCGGGTTCGCCCTCGTAGGTTGCAGTGCCGCAGATGCCCAAGATCGCCGCCGCGGCGTCAAACAGGCGGCCCATACTGCTCGTGCGTGGGCTGTTGATGTTCCGCTCGATCATCGTAGCCGTGATGCTGCGCGTCTGCTCGTCGAGGGTGCCCAATAGCCCCGCGGCGCCCGGGTGCTCGAGCAGTCCAAGCTCGCTCAGCAGGGCAAAGGCATTGCGCCGGGCATCGTGCACGGACGCGGCGCCACCGGGCAGCTGCCAGGTGCGCAGGTGCCCGGCGCGTTCAAAAACGGCGAGATCGGCGACAAGAAACTCACCGCCCCAAATGGTTCCGTCGGTGCCGGCGCCCGTGCCATCAAAAGCGATGCCAAGTACACGTGCATCGGGCGCAAGCTGGCCCGCAGCGATGGCCTCGGCCATCACGCTCGCGATGTGCGCGTGATGGTGCTGGACTTCGATAAGTGGCAGATTGCGCTCCCGCGCCTGTTCGCGGGCCCACTGGCTCGATAGGTAGCTGGAGTGCAGGTCGCATGTCAGCGCGGCAGGCGCCAGGTCAAAAAGGTCTTCCAGACGCGTGCGTGCTGCATTCCAGGCATCGAAGGTCTCGCCGTTTTCAACATCGCCAATATGCTGCGACACAAAACAGACCGCCTCGCCGTTCGCATCCTCGCGCGTGAGTGCGATCGTTGCCTTTTGCTGCGGGCCGCAGGCGAGCACGCAGGGCGCGACGGCATCGAGTGCCGGCAGCGGCAACGGCTGCGGCGCATATCCGCGAGCGCGGCGCACTGGCATAACGGCTCCATCGATCACGCGCACCACGGAGTCGTCATAGCGCGAGAGGATCGCGCGGTCATTGCCGAGCAGCGCATCGGCAATGCCAGCTGCAACGAGGCGCTTCCAAGCAAGAACGTCATCGGTCTCGATGGGCTCTTCGCTCAGGTTTCCGCTGGTCATGACCAGCGCATGCATGCCGTGCGACGCGGCGGCTGCAAGCAGTAAATGCTGAAGCGGGGTATAGGGGAGCATGACGCCGAGCTCGGGCAGATCATGCGCGACGGACGGTGCGAGTGCGAGAACGTCGGGGGAATCGCTCCCGCCAACGGCGCGCCGGCGCAGCAGCACGATGGGGCGGATGCTGCCGGTCAGCAAGCCGCGGTCGGCATCATCGACATGGCAAAGGCGCTCAGCATCGGCAAGGCTGCGCACCATAACGGCAAGCGGCTTGTTGCTGCGGCGCTTGCGACGGCGCAGCTCGACTACTGCCTGCTCATTGGCGGCGTCGCATGCCAGATGGAATCCTCCCAGTCCCTTGATGGCGACAATGCCGCCGCTTGCCAGCAGCTCGACACAGCGCTCAATAATGGCGTCGCTGGTTTCGCGCGTGCTGCCGATAGCCGGCGTCGCCCCCGAGCCTTCGAGCTCCATACCGTCCGCTGCCTCGTGCCACGTAATATGCGGCCCGCAGTCAAAACAGGCATCAGGCTGCGCGTGAAAGCGCCGGTCAAGTGGGTCGCCATACTCCGCGGCGCACTCGGGGCACATGGGAAAGCGGTCCATAGAGGTAGCCGCTCGGTCATAAGGCAGTGATCGAATGATGGTAAAGCGCGGCCCGCAGTTGGTGCAGTTGATAAAGGGGTAGTGATAGCGTCGGTCGGCGGGGTCGAACAGCTCGCGCAGGCAGTCGTCACAGGTGGCGATATCGGGGGAGATGAGCGTCGTATGCGCGGTCTGATCCTGCGACGCTACGATGCGAAAGCCCTGTTCGTCGGCGGCATCCCAAGTGCCAGCCGCCAGCTCGGCAACCTCGACGCGCTCCACCCGTGCCGCGTCAGGCGCGTGCTCCGACAGCGCGGCGACAAAGCCGTCGACGGCCGCGCCCGAAGCATGCGCCTCGACATGCACGCCGTCGCCCGCGTTGAGCACCCAGCCGCAGATGCCGTGCGCCATGGCCTCGCGATACACAAACGGCCGCATGCCGACGCCCTGCACAATGCCCGTCACATGAATATGCACATGCCGCATGCGGCTCTCCCTCGTCAAAACCGACCAAAAAGGGACAGGTTTATTTTGGTAGGTAAAACTTCTAAACCTGCCAAAATAAACCTGTCCCTTTTTGGCAGGTGCGCTGCGGAAAATCCCGCTACAGTCCCAGGCTTTGCCCGGTGGCGGCGCAGGCGAGCTCGCCGTGCTTAACGCCGCGCAGGCCCAGCAAGCGGTCTGCCAGCTCGTAGACGCGTTCGCCGCGACCCTTGAGCGCCAGAATCTCCAGACAGTTGTGGTGGTCCAGATGCACGTGCATGGTCGAGACAATCTCGTCGGTATAGTCGTGCTGCACCTCGTCCAGACGGCGCGTCAAATCGCCGGTATGGTGGTCATAGATCATGGTGAGCGAACCGATGACCTGCTCGTCGGGCGTGCGCATCTGCTCCTTGGCGATCGAGGCGCGAATCAGATCGCGTACGGCCTCGGAGCGGTTGGCCACGTCACCGCGGCGCGCGATCTGCTCGTCAAAACGGCGCAGCAGGTCGTCGGGCGCGGTAACCGAAAAGCGGACCAGCTCGGAGCTGGAGCCACTGCAGCGACAGCTCGCTTCGGCGTCCGCGCCGTGACTGTGCGCGTGCTCGTGTTCGGCCACGTTACACCAGTTTCACAGAGCCGACGGAGTTGTGATCGGCCTCGATGGCCTCCTCGTAGCCCTCGAGCGCATCGTGCGCCTCGTGCAGCGCAGACATGGCGGCCTCGAGCTTGGCGCCGATGCGCTCCATGTCAAAATTCTCGGTCGCATGCAGCAGCTGATGGCTCCACTCGTGAGCGAGCTCGATGGTGTCGTCGACCTGCTTGACGCTCATGGCAAGCTGGCTCATGTTCATTCCGACGTCATGCATGGGGATCTCCTTCTGTACGGGGCAATCCAGTGGTTCAGATTCTACTACGCCCGCCCTGAGCGCCGCCGCATAAGAAAACGGGTGCGAGTCCGTCTGACCCGCACCCGTTCACTGGGGGCTGTTTGTGTCTACCATACTATCCGTGGTCGCATGCCTTGCGTTTGGCGCTCCGGCGAGCGGTGCGAAACCGCTCATGGACGGCAGACAAGTAACAAGCGTATTACAGATGTTTCTCCAGCAGCGCCTGAAGCCTTGCCTTGGGTAATGCGCCGACCGAACGGTCGACCTCCTCGCCGTTCTTAAAGACAACCAGCGTGGGGATGCTCATGACGCCAAACTTCATGGCCAGGTCCTGGTTGTCGTCGACGTTGCACTTGGCCACGGCAAGCTTGCCGGCCAGCTCGTCGGCGACCTCGTCGACGATGGGCGAGAGCGAACGGCACGGGCCGCACCACGGGGCCCAAAAATCAACCAGTACGGGCAGGCTATCGTTGACGACGGCGTCGAAGTTCTCGGGGGTAATCTGCTTAATGTCAGCCATGGTGACCTCCATAATGTGACGCGGCGCGGCCGCGTAAAACTCAGTACGACCGTGCTTATACCCAGCGGCCCGTAAAGCAACCACTCGCGGGCGGCTCTTTTATATAATGGTGGGCACGCAAACGATTGGAGAGCGCATGCCCACGTCACAAAGCCAGAAAAAAGAAGCCATCGCTCAGGCGACCGAGCAGGAGCTCGCGTCGCTTGCAGATCGCGGTGTGCGTATCGCGGGCAACGCGTGCTCGCCGATTGTGCTGGTCAAAGGCGATTTGGATGAAGCCGAGCGCTCGGGCGGCGAGCTGGCCGCCGGCGCGGATGGCGCCGCGTTGCGCAAGGCGCTCGGCGCCATCGGATATGCCCCCGAGGATTTTTGCGTGCTGGCAAGCGTCGCCGGCGCGGGCGACGGAGCGGTCGCGGTGGGCGAGGCCCTGCCGTGCGAGCTGTTCCGCGAGGCGCTCGAGGCCTTGGACCCCGAGGCGGTACTGCTGCTGGACAATCGCGCGGCCGATACCATGCGCGAGACCTATGCCGATATGCTCGTGGCAATCGACGACTTCGATACTGCCATGCTCAAACCCGGCTTGGTCGCCCATGTGCAGGGTCGTCGCGTGCTCGCGCTCGACGGTTTTGAGGCGGCGCTCACCGACAAGGCCGCCAAGCAGCGCATGTGGGCCTACATTAAGCAGCTGACCCCGGCGGCTGCACCGCTGTAGCGAGGCTGGCGGCAGCCCCTACATCACGGCGCGCAGCTCAAACCGGTCGCCGTTAATGCGGAACTGGCAGTTGCCGTTCATGCGCTCGACGGCAAGTTTAATGCTCTTGGTGCCAAAACCGTGCCCAGTGTGCTGAGCCACGGGCATGCCGTCGACCATGTGCGGCGCACGGCCAAACGTGTTGGAAACCAGCAATAGAAGCTGACCGTCTTCGTAGCGAAGGTCCAGGTCGACAAACCGCTTGCCTTCGGGGGCGGCGCTCGCCGCGGCGATGGCATTGTCCAGGGCGTTCGATACCACACTGAATAGATCGACATCGCCCACGTGGACGGTTTCGGGCACGGCGGCGCGCAGGTCGGCGGTGATGCCGTGCGCGCTGATGTCCGCGGAAAGCGACGAGAGCGCAATGTTGACCGTGTCGTTGGCACAGTAGCGGCGTACGGCGGTGCGGTCGTTGGCCTCACAAAGATCATCAATGCGCGCGAGGGCCTCGTCGGTGCTGCCCTTTTCGATTAGGGCTGCCAGGCCGCGCAGGTAGTGGCGCATGTCGTGACGGAGAATCGAGAGCTCGCGTCCAGATTGGCGCCAGGCTTCGAGCTCCTTGATGGCAGCGCTGTCGCGGGTCGCGAGCATCCAGCGCTCGCGCTCGGCGATTTCCTTTGCCTCGTATTCACGGAGGTAGACGGCAAGAAACATAAGGTAGAAGGCACAGAGGGCGAACGCCAAAAACTCAACGGTTACCACCGAGCCCGAGTGGAAGAGCGTGGTATAGACGTTGGTGGCGTAGTCGAAGATGTAGTAGACGAGCGGCAGGATGAGCAGAATCTCCAGCTCGGTGGGACTTTTAATCGCCAGGCGGGGGCCGATGTCGCCTGCCCAATGCAACAAGACGGCAAAGACGGCGAGCGTGGTGATGATGCGCGCCACGTAGTACGCGACCTGCGAATCGGTGGCGGCGAATGCGGCGATGCCCATCCAGTTGCTAAACTGGCAGCTCAGGTAGGCGCTGGTAACGCCTAGGATGGCGAGCAGCGGACTCAGGCGATAGCGCACGCACAGGTAGACGATAAGTGGCAGGTGTACGACGAGCGGATAGGCCTGTCGCGCAAGCAGCTCGCCGCCGACGAGGTTGGCAATCGCAAAAGCCGTTCCGGTTACAGCGCCGACCCCCACCAGCTCAAGCGCATGGCGGCGGTTGATCTCGACACCGCACAGCGCCGCCGAGGCAAAGACGCCAAAGAGCAGTGTCGTCGCGTGGTGGATTGCCCAGAGCACCAGTTCTGCCGAGGAAAGCATTAGCGTCTCCCGCCCTCGAATCGCACCGCAAAGTAGGCGTCTTGGAACCCCTGCTTGCAGCTGCGCGCGAGCGGTATGCACGCACCCGAGCGCATGACGATTTCCGTGCGATTGAAGTGGTCGATATTGCGCAGATTGACCTGGTAGCTGCGGTGACACTTAAAGAAGATCGCGTTTTGGGCCAGTCGGTCCTCGATGCTGCGGAACGGCTCGAGCGCCTCGATATCGCGCCCATCGCGCAGGTGGAAAATCACGTGCTTGTTGCGGGCCTCGGCATATTCGATATCGGACAGGCGCAGGGCGTGATAGCCAAAGGATGTCTTGATGACGAGCTCGTCGGTCGCCGCCGGACGCAGACTCGAAAGCTCGTCGAGCAGTTGCGCCACGCGCTCGTAGGTCACGGGCTTGAGCAGGTAGTCGAAGGCGCGGACCTCGTAGGACTCCAACGCAAACTCGGGCGATGAGGTCAGAAACACCAGGCGAACGGCGGTATCGGATTGGCGCAGCTCGCGGGCGGTGTCCATGCCGTTGACGAGCGGCATGATCATGTCGAGCATGATGATATCGGCGCGCGAGGCGGCATGGCGCGCCAGCAGGTCTTCGCCGCGTGTGACGAGCGCAACGTCGACCGCCGTACCCGTCTCGGCCGACCAGCGGTTGATCATGCGATGCAGGTTATCTAGAAAGGCGACGTCGTCGTCGCAGGCGATGATTTTGAGCATAATTGGGCCCCCTTAGTACCTCGATTTTGCCACATCGGGCACGCACCGCCCGCGGAGGTGCGTGCCATTTGCGCCCCACGGTACGCAACTCACGCCGAGCGGTAGGGTGTCAAAACATGCAGTTGCACAATACCAGGTGGATATATGTGCCATTTTGAGCTGGCGGCTGGCGAGGGACCATGCCGGCTGCCAGCGCCAAGCGATAACAGACATCGCGAAAGCATAGGGGTAAGGGAGCCATGATGAGGGAGAAGAAGATGGGGATGCGCGCCGTGTTGACGCGTCTGCTGGGCATCGCCACCGTGGCATGCGCGCTCGTGGCAACGCCGGCGGTGGCAAGCGCCGAGACGCAGGTCATGCCCGACGGGGTGAAGGCGGAGGTGCTGTCGCTTACGCAGGCCAACAACGAACCCGTCCAAATCACCGAGCCAGGCAGCTACGTACTTAAGACGGCTGAGGGTGAGGTCACACCTTCTTTGGGTTACACCATCGACGCGCCGAGCGCGACTCGAATTAACCCTGTGAGGATCTACATCGATGGCACGGTCTACGTAAACAACAAGACGCACAATTTGCTTGGGCAAGATCGATGGCTGTTCAACATCAAGCAGGGCAGCAATATCGAGTTCATCGGCGTCAACAATCCGTGCGTCAGCTTCCATAGAAAGCAGAAGCAATTTCAGTCCGTAAGCGGTTTTTTGACCGACCGTTATTACAGCGGTGGTTACAAGAAGGCATCAGGCGATATCTCGGTTAGCCTGGGGGTTGGCGACGGCTCGCAAAACTTTACTCTCTCGTACGACAGTAGGGCTAAACAAAAGGTGCCTGCGATTTCGCTTGGCAATACCAAGGGAATGCTGTCTGCCGATTTCAACAAGCTGGTGATTAAGGACTATACCGGTGAGTCGCACAACTCTCTGGGCGAGGTCGCTCCGTACAGTATTCTCGAATACGCCGTACCGGTCCGTCTGTTCCGCAGCAGCTTCTCCGATGACGGCAAGGGGAATATTAATAAGCTCAACGCTACGTTTACTGACTGCGTGTTCTGGAACACGTCTGGCGACTACAACGGTGCAGTTTCAATTGTGGGCAATCCCCGTGGTGGCGTGAATTCGGACGTTGCTTCGAGGCTGGCTGCGACGTTCGAGAACTGCCGGTTTGGTTCCGATGCCGACAGTGGCATTTGGCAGACCAATAATAAGTATCCGACGGTCGAAGAGACCACTGAGTTCGCACAGGTTCAGGAGACTGGAAAGTGCGCCGTTGCCGGCGTGATGGGCGTCACCAACGCTACGGTTAACCTCAACGGTTGCACGATGAGCAACTTCCACAGCACGCGTTCGAGCTCGGCCGACAACACTTTGACGGTTGACGCTCTTAATGTTGCCCGAAGCGCACGTTGCAACATAAACGGTGGCACGATTGAACGCTACGGCGCGCGCGGCAATACCTGCGTGGTGTACGCCGCCGGAACCCTTACCCTCAACGGATCGCCGGAAATCGCGAGCTACTGGAAGAACAGCCACGCCGGCGATACTAATTATGGCGACAAGTACACTGAAGCTGATAAAGCTACGGGAACCGCCAAGAGCCTGTATGTCCCGAAGAAAAAGAGTGCCGATGCCAACGTCCCGGCGCTGAACATCGCGTCTGACTTTTCCGTACGCGGAGGCTTTGGAGATAATGTTTGGATTTCGATTGAGGAGACTGCGGACAGCAACGGCGTAAAGTCGCGTGTCCTTGGTAGCTGCGAATCCAACGAGATCGAAGGCGTTGTGCCGGACGGTTCGTCCGAGAACGACGACAACTCCGACAAGTACGAGATCGTGAACCTTAACGGCGACCTCACCTTCCGCGAGACCATCCACCAGCACAAGTGGAACGTTGAAGCTGACGGCTTGGGCGTTCGTGCATCGTGCGTGGGTCCGTTCCGCAACAGCGAGTGTGAATATGGCAAGGACGAGAACGGCGAGGTCAAAAAGTACCTGAGGGCCACGTACAAGCTTTCCATGTCTAAGGCGACGAGTTCTCAGAGCACCGAGCTTGTCTATGATGGTTGCCCGGTCAAGATCGCTTTGAATAAGGACGGCGCGTGGAATCTGGAGCAGATGGGCGTGACGGCCAGCGACGAGTTCACGTGGTATCAGTGCGAGTCTCAGGCGGATGCCGAGGCGTATCAAAATGGCACCAAGCTCAAGGATGCTCCGGCGGACGCTGGCTACTACTATGTCGTTACGAGCTTTAAGACTGCCTCTGGTCAGACGCTCGAGGGCAAGAAGGCCTTCGAGATTTCGCAGCGCCGCCTGGTTAGGGGTCAATCCTACAAGTTCATCCTTAAAGACGGCGGCAAGGGCGCGGGCAAGTATGCCTATGACGGCAAGGAGCATCAGCCTGTCGTTGAAAGTGCACAGTTCAAGAACGGTGCCGGCGAGTGGGTCGATCTCGTTGAGGGCAAGGATTACGAGCTCAGCGCTCGAAGTGAATCCGGACTGAAGCAGACCGATCCGGGACAATACGAGTGCATTGTTATCGGTAAGGGTAACTTTACGACCGATGGCGGCACCACAAGTGTTCTGACGCTCAAGTGGGAGATTGTTGACGTTTCGCGCTTTGACCTTGAGGTCACTGGCTTCGATGGCACCTATGACGGCGAAAAGCACGGCATTACGGTCAACGTTAAGAATGACCCCGTTCCGGCGGATATGAAGATCGAATATCGCGAAGACGGCGGCGATTGGACGACGGAAAAGCCGACGTATCGCAATGCGGCCGAGTACACGACCAGCTACCGCGTGACGGCTTCTGACTACCTGACCGTTACGGGCAAAGCGACGGTGAAGATTTCCAAGGCCGACCAGGAGGCGCCGGCTGGGCTCGTGGGTAACAATTGGACCACGTGCAACAGCAAGGACGGTTCCATCTCGGGCGCGACCAAGGCGATGGAATACCGTCGCGAGTCGAGCGGGAGCTACCAGAAGATAACGTCTGACGGTAAACTAACCGGCCTTACGAAGTCGGGAACGTATTACGTCCGCTATGCTGCTGACAACAACCATAATGCGTCGGCCGATGTTGAGGTCAAGATCGAGCCGGGTCCCCATGCTGTTGCCGACAACGCTGCATGGCAACCGGGCGATGGCAGCCACTACAAGGCCTGTAAGTATTGCGGCCGGCCTCAGGTATGGCAGAGCTGCAGGTGGAATTACAAGATCATTACGCCTGCAACTCCTGAGGCTGATGGCGTCCGTCAAAAGGTCTGTGGGGTTTGCGGCTACGAGTGGTATGAGAAAGAGTCTTATACCTACGTGGACACTTATGCGCCCACCATTTATGACATCTGGGAAGACAACGCCTACTGCGAGAGCGTTTCGTTTGACGTGATCGATGACCGTGATGAGACGGTGACGGTAACTGACAGCGGCAAGGAGCTCAAGGCTGATAAGAACGGCAAGTACACAGCCAAGGCTGCCGAGGGCGATGCCGGTGCCGAGCACGTAATCGTGGCTACGGATGCTGCTGGCAATGCCGAGACCCGCAAGATTAAGATGTACGCCGAGCATGCGTATGAATGGACCATCGACAAGCAGCCGACGGTTACCGAGGCCGGTTCCAAGCACGGGACGTGCTCCGTATGCGGTCATGAGTCGGGCGCGGTTGAGATTCCGGCTATGGCTGTTAAGGGTTACTCAGATAAATATGACGGCAAGGATCACTCTGTCGATGCTTCGGCGCTGCCCGAAGGTGCCGTCGTTGAGTACAAGACTGCTGACGGCGGCTGGACGAGCGTTGCGCCCAGCATTAAGGACGCCGGCAGTGTGACGGTCGACTATCGCGTCACGATCGACGACGCGGTGGTTGAGGGTCAGGTGACGCTCAAGGTCACTCCGCTCGCGATCACGGTTTCCGCCCTGGACGCCTCCAAGACCTACGGCGACAGTGATCCCGCTCTGGGCTCAAAGGTCACCGAGGGCAAGCTCGTCGAGGGCGAGAGCCTCCAGGACATCACCGTTTCCCGCGAGGCCGGCGAGACAGTGCGCAAGGGCGGCTACGCCGTGACGGCGACGCAGCCTGAGGGCGCCAACCCCAACTACAAGATTACGTTCAAGCCTGGTGCGTTCACCATCGACAAGCGCGAGCTCACCGTGGAGTGGGATGCCACCACCGAGTTCACCTACGACGGCGAGGAGCACTGTCCCCAAGCGAAGCTCCACAACGTCGTCGGCGACGACGATCTCTCCGCGTGCGTTGACGGCGCCAAGGTCAAGGCCGGCACCTACACGGCGGAAATCACCGAGCTGACGGGTGACGACGCGGGTAACTATAAGCTTCCCGCCGAAGGCCTGACGTGCAAGTTCTCCATCAAGAAGGCACCCCAGGGCGCGCCGAAGGTCCAGGCAACGGCCGAGACTGTGAGTGGCAAGTCCGATGGTAAGATCACGGGTGTCGACGCGAAGATGGAGTGGCGCGCCAAGGACTCTGGCGAGTATCAGAGCGTGCCCGAAGGCGTGACTGAGATTACGGATTGTGCCGTCGGCACGTACGAGGTGCGCTACCGCGCCGATAGCGACCATGACGCCTCCTCCGCCACCGAGGTTGCCGTTAATGCCGGCGGCAAGCTCGTCGTGACGCTGCCTGCCAAGCAGGTCGGCTATACGATTACGGCGAACCCGGACAAGCTTGACTGGCACGGTTCAACCACCCTCACTGTCAACATCGAGAGCGGCTACTTTACTGACAGCGACTCCTACGCCGTCAAGGTCAACAACGCGGTTGTGGCGCCCGACGCGCGTGGTGAGTTCACCGTTCAGAACGCCGAGAGCGACCTCGTTGTCACCGTCGAGGGCGTGCGCAAGCATGAGGCTGTGAGCGATAAGTGGGTCTCCGACGACAGCACGCACTGGCATGAGTGCACCTGCGGCGACAAGATTGACGAGGCCAAGCACGACTTTGAGTGGATCGTCGACAAGACTCCCACGGCGATCGAGGTGGGCTCCAAGCATCAGGAGTGCACGGTCTGTGGCCATGCCCTGCCTGCGGTCGAGATTCCGGCCGCCGCTATCGCTGGCTACTCCGACGAGTACGACGGCGACCACCACACGGTCGATGCGTCGAGTCTGCCCAAGGGCGCAACGGCTCAGTACAGCACCGACGGCAAGACCTGGTCCTCCGAGGCTCCCAAGATCAAGGACGTTGGCACGCTGACTGTGGCCTATGAGGTAACGATTGACGGTGTGAAGGCCGAGGGCGAGGTCACGCTCGAGGTCAAGCCGCGCGCAATCACGGTTGCCGCTCAGGACGCCTTCAAGACCTACGGCGAGGCCGACCCTGTGTTTACGTGGGACGTCACTTCTGGCGAGCTTGTCGAGGGCGAGTCTCTTGAGGGCATCGAGATCGAGCGCGAAGCTGGCGAGGATGTGCGCGAGGGCGGCTATGCCCTGAACGCGACGCAGGCAAAGGGCGCCAACCCCAACTACAGCATCACGTTTGTCGACGGTGTGCTTACCATCAACCAGCGTCTGCTCACTGTGACGTGGGGTACCAGCGAGTTTGTCTACGACGGCGAGGAGCACTGCCCCGAGGCAACGCTCGGCAACGTCATCGGTAAGGATGACCTTGGTGCGACCGTCGAGGGCTCCCGGGTTGAGGCTGGCGATTCGTACCAGGCGTCCCTCGCCGCGCTGACGGGCAAGGCCGCAGGCAACTATGTGCTTCCGACTGAGGGCCTGACCTGCGAGTTCTCCATCAAGAACTCCGCGCAGGATGCGCCGAAGGTCCAGGCTACGGCCGAGACCGTGAGCGGCAAGCGTGACGGCAAGATCGTGGGCGTTAACGCGACGATGGAGTGGCGCGCCAAGGGTGCCGCCAAGTACCAGGCTGTGGGCGAGGGCGTAACCGAACTCGAGGACCTTGCCGCCGGCGTGTACGAGGTGCGCTACCAGGCCAAGACCAACTACGATGCCTCTTCTGCCACCGAGATCACCGTGGCAGCCGGCCGCAAGCTGGTCGTGTCGCTGCCGAGCAACCAGGTGGGCTACAAGCTCACCTCGACGGCGACCGAGCTCGATTGGCGCGGGACTGCAACGCTCACCATGAGCATCGACAGCGCGTACTTTGCGGGCGAGGACTACGCCGTCAAGGTCAACGGCAAGGCCGTTGAGTTCTCCGCTAAGGGCACCTATGAGCTCAAGGATGTCGAGGACGACGTGAATGTGACGGTCGAGGGCGTCCTCAAGCACGAGCCCGACGGTACGGGCTGGGCGCACGACGCTAAGAATCATTGGCATGTCTGCCGCTGCGGCGACATCATCGACAAGGCTGAGCACACCTTTGAGTGGGTCGTCGACAAGCCGGCGACGGTCGAGGCCAAGGGCAAGAAGCATCAGGAGTGCGCCGTCTGCCGCGAGAAGGGCAAGACCGAGGAGATAGCGATTCTGAAGCCCGAGATCATCGACGGCAAGGGTCAGACGATGGTGGCCGACGCCGCCAGGGACCTGAGCTTCCGCTCGAGCGCGCCGCTCGGGTTCTTCCAGAAGGTACTGGTCGACGACAAGGAGGTCGCTTCCGAGAACTACGTGCTCACCGAGGGCTCCACGATCGTGACGCTCAAGACGAGCTTCCTGAAGACGCTCGGCGTTGGCGAGCATAAGCTGAGCGTGGTTTCGACCACGGGCACGGCCGAGACGAACTTTACCGTTACCGAGGCTGCCAAGCCTACGCCGACGCCTGGTTCGAGCCAGACCACGACTACGACCACCACGACCACGTCTTCCAAGTCCAAGAAGAAGGCTGGCAAGGAGACGTTGCCTCAGTCCGGCGACAGCGCGTACGTCGTGGCTGGTGCCGTATTCGCAGCCGGCGCAGCAGCTCTGCTGCTGGCGTGGGCCATGAAGCGCCGCGCGTAGTCGCGCGTCAGTCCCCAGCGGGCCCGGATCGAGCGATCCGGGCCCGTTTTTGGAGCTGCCGGAAACCCAGTGGGCAAAAAAGGCCAAATATGAGTACTGTTACCAGTTTAGTGGCAGCCAAATAGCCCCCAAAATCGGTGCCAGCGGCCAAAAATGTGTCCGATTCCGTCCGTCAGAGCCGTGAGGGGGTCCAAAACAAGGCGATTTTGCCGTTCCAGACCGGAAAATCGCTGACACTAATTTGGTAACAGTACTCATATTTGCCGTTTTTTGCCCACTGCCCCTTGGCCTGGGGCAAAACGGATCGCTCGAATCTTGGAGCGGGTCCATTTTCGACTATCCTCAGCTTGCCAGTCCGAAAATGGACCCGCCCCAAGATTGAATTTTTATTTCAACTTTACACCTGGCTTTACAGCTGTCTTGTCAGCTGTAAAGCCAGGTGTCATACTAAAGCCCCAAGATTCGCCAAAAGAGAGGGGCCTTGATGGCACAGAGCGCGAACATGGATGCATCGGAGCTTGCACGCGATATTGCGGCCGGCCTGGCATCGGCAACGACGGCAACGGAGCGCGCGGCATTGGTGCCCGCAGAGCTCGTCGAGGCCATTCAGCAACTAAAAACCCAACGCGACGCGGTGATCCTGGCACACTATTACGTGGCGCCCGAGGTCCAGGCCGTGGCCGACTACGTCGGTGACAGCTTCTACCTGGCAAAGCTCGCCAAGAGCCTGCCGCAGCAGACCATCGTGTTGTGCGGCGTGGAGTTTATGGGCGAGAGCGCCAAGCTGCTCAACCCCACCAAGACCGTGCTGCTGCCCGAGCCGGGCGCGGACTGCCCCATGGCGCACATGGTCAAGCGCGAGACGGTCGACGCCGCCCGCGCCGAGTACGGCGACGACCTGGCCGTGGTGTGCTACGTCAACTCGACGGTCGAGATCAAAAGCTGGAGTGACGTGTGCGTTACCAGCTCTAACGCCGTCAAGATCGTCTCCGAGCTGCCGCAGCAGCACATCTTGTTCATTCCCGACCAGAACCTGGGCCGCTTTGTTGCCGAGCAGGTGCCGCAGAAGCACGTCATCCTCAACAACGGCCACTGCCCACGTCACCACATCATCACCGTCGAGCAGATCGTCGATGCGACGGAGGCTCACCCCGACGCGCTCGTGCTGGCGCACCCCGAGTGCAAGGCCGACGTCCTTGCCGAGGCCGACTACATCGGCTCCACCGCCGGCATCATCAAGTACGCCGAGGAGTCGGACGCGAGCGAGTTCATCATCGTGACGGTTCGCGGCGTGCTCTACGAGCTCGAGCGCCGCTGCCAGGGCACCGGCAAGAAGTTCTACTTCCCCGCGGTGCAGCCCACCTGCGTCAACATGGATCTCATCACGCTCGAAAAGCTCGTGCGCTGCCTGGAGACGGGCGAGGGCGAGGTTCAGATCGGCGTGTCGGACGAGGCCGCCGACCAAGCCAAGCTCACGCTCGACCGTATGCTCGAGTACGCAGCGCGCTAAAACAATGTGGCATGAGGGACAGTCCCGCATGCCACATTCAAGGGAGAGGATTCCTGTGGAAACCAAGCAATACCCCGACATGGAGTGCGACGTCGTCATTGCCGGCTGTGGCGTGGCGGGCCTGTACGCGGCGCTCAATCTGCCGACGAGCACGCGCGTGATCATGCTCTCCAAGGGCGCCGTCGACGAGTGCGATTCCATGCTCGCGCAGGGCGGCATCTGCGTGCTGCCCGAAGGGTCGGACTACGACGCCTTCTTTGAGGACACCATGCACGCCGGCCACTACGAGAACCGGCGCGAGAGCGTCGACATCATGATCCGCTCGAGCCGCTCGGTCATCAACGACCTGCTGGCGATGGGCGTGGACTTTGAGCGCACGGCCGACGGCAGCCTCGACTTTACCCGCGAGGGTGCGCACAGCCGCCCGCGCATCGCCTTCCATGCCGATATTACGGGCAAGGAGATCACGACCAAGCTGCTCCAGGCCGTCCGCAAGCTGGACAACGTGCAGATTCTTGAGCACGTGGCCATGACCGATATTCTGACCGACGAGTGCGACGGCGCCACGGTTTGCACCGGTGTCGTCGCCGTCCCCGTGGACGAGGACGACTCGGCTCGTCCCGCCGACGAGCTGGCAAATGCCGCCGAGGGCGTGCATGCCGGCGAACCGTTTGAGATTCACGCCCGCCATACGCTGTGGGCGACGGGTGGCATCGGCGGCGTGTACGACCACTCGACCAACTACCCGCAGCTCACGGGCGACGCCTGCTACATCGCCCAGGAGCACGGCATTACGATGGAGCACCTGGACTACGTGCAAATCCACCCCACGGGCCTGTTCTCGCCGCAACCGGGCCGCACCTTCCTGATCAGCGAAAGCTGCCGCGGCGAGGGCGCGATTCTGCTCAACGCCGCCGGCGAGCGCTTTACCGACGAACTGCAGCCGCGCGACGTGGTCGCCGCCGCCATTCGCGAGCAGATGAAGCAAGACGGCACCGAGCACGAGTGGCTGAGTTTTGCCCCCGTCGATCGCGATGTGGTGACTGGACACTTTGCCAACATCCGCGCGCGCTGCCTGGAGGACGGCCGCGACATCTTAGACGAGCCTATCCCCGTTACGCCCACGCAGCACTACTTTATGGGCGGCGTGTGGGTCGACAAGGACGGCCGCACTTCGATGCCCGAGCTCTACGCTGCCGGCGAGACGGCCTGCAACGGCGTACACGGCAAGAACCGCCTGGCTTCTAACAGCTTGCTCGAGTCTCTCGTCTGGGGTCGCCGTGCCGCTTGGTACATGCGCACCGGTGAGTCGCTGGCCGTGGAGCAGGCCGGCGAGCCCGCGCTCGACGGACGCCACCGCGCCCTGGGCGCCGACACCCTGGCAATCGATGATTTGGCCCGTGCCGTCGGCACGCAGGCCGTGGAGGAGTAGACCATGAATCCCATTACCATGAAGCTCGTCGTCGATGATCTGATTCTGCAGGCGCTGCGCGAGGACATCACTTTTGAGGACGTGAGCACGGCAAGCGTGTGCCCCACGGCGCGTCCCGCTACCGTCGAGCTCATCGCCAAGGCCGACGGCATCATCGCCGGCCTGGACGTATTCGCCCGTACCTTTGAGCTGCTGGATTCGCAGAGCTCGGTGCTGTTTGATGTCGCGGACGGCGACGAGGTGCACGCTGGCGACCACGTGGGCCAGGTGCGCGGCGACGCGCGCGTGCTGCTTTCGGGCGAGCGCGTGGCGCTCAACTACCTGCAGCGCATGAGCGGCATCGCCACCTATACGCACCAGATGGCCGCGGCGCTCGAGGGCACCAAGACCGTGCTCGTCGACACGCGCAAGACCACGCCGGGCATGCGCGTCTTCGAGAAGGCGGCAGTCGAGATCGGCGGCGGCAGCAACCACCGCTACAACCTGTCGACGGCTGTCATGCTCAAGGACAACCACATCGACGCTGCCGGTGGCGTGACGCGCGCGATCGAGATGGCACGTGCCCATGCGTCCTTTACCACGACGGTCGAGATCGAGTGCGAGAACCTGGATATGGTGCGCGAGGCCGTTGAGGCCGGTGCCGATATCATCATGTTCGACAACATGACCCACGACGATATGGCTGCCGCGATTGAGCTCATCGACGGTCGCGCCAAGACCGAGTGCTCGGGCAACGTGGACGCCGGCAACATTCGCGCTCTGGCCGACCTGGGCGTCGACTTTATTAGCTCGGGTGCTCTGACGCATTCCGCGCCGATCCTCGACCTCTCGCTTAAGCACCTGCGTCTGCTGGACGGTAAATAATGAATGCCCGCGAGCGTCGCCGTTCCATCATGGCCGTGCTCGAGGGAGCCAAAGATCCCGTTTCGGGCAGTGCGCTTGCCCGCGAGGTTGGCGTGAGCCGTCAGGTCGTGGTGCAGGATATTGCCCTGCTGCGCGCCGACGGGCACGATATCGTCGCCACCAATCGGGGCTACGTGCTGCAGGAGGCCGCGAGCAGCCCGGCTGTGCCCACGCGCCTGGTCAAGGTGCGCCACAGCGTGGAGCAGGCGGGCGATGAGCTCACGAGTATTGTCGATGCGGGCGGCGCCGTGCTCAACGTGATCGTCAATCACCGCGTGTACGGTAAGATCACGGCCGACCTGGACATCCGTAACCGACGCGATATCGAGCGCTATCTGCACGACATTGCCAGTGGCAAGAGCTTTCCACTATTAACGGTGACGAGTGGCTATCACTTCCATCGCATTGCGGCAGAAGACGAGCAAACCCTCGACGAGATCGAGGCCATGCTCAAAGAGAAAGGCTACTTGGCGGACCTAATGCCTTACGAGGACGACCTTTCTTAACCGACGCCATATCTATAAGTTGCGGTGAAATAGTTCCTAAAATGGGCATCGAAGCCATGAAACAGGAACTATTCCACCGCAACTGCCAAGAGCACGTCCCAAATTAGCTGCCCACACATGCAAAAGGAGGCCTCCGCGGCGATGCGGAGGCCTCCTTTTTTGTGCACGGTGTACTTTTGAGTGTGCAAGTGGGGGAGTTGTTACTCCTCGACGATCTCGGTGATCGCGCCAGCGGGGCAAGCGTCCTGGCAAGCGCCACAGGCGACGCAGGAGTCCTCGTCAGCGACGGTAGCGACGTCCTGGAGCTCCAGAACGCCAGCGGGGCAGGAGTCGACGCAAACGCCACAAGCGATGCACTCGTCGGCATCAATTACGGGATGAGCCATGGTAGTTTCCTCTCTGTTGACCGACGCTACAGGCGATGTGCGTCGGTTTGATTCGGGCAAAAACATACCACGGCAGCGACCGTTTGCAATACCCTCTGACCGGCATCTTCATACCGTTCGCCGAGTATGCCACGGCTTACTAAAAAACATGCAGGTGGGGCCGCTGAGCTGCGCAAATGTTAGCTATAGGTGACTTGAAATATAGAGCGATTGAGCGTGCTTGCGGAAACCGTATCCCGGAATCGACACTCAAAGTGGGTCGCGCTTTCCCCGGGGTCGCCCCAAGGTCCCCTGCGCGGCCCCAGTCCCAAACCTCAGTCAACTCTACATAGATCTCAATAGATTTGCCGAGAACTCAATCAGTGCATCTACCTGCGCATTTGAGAACCTAAACTCTCAGAGATAAGAAATCTTATATGAATTGACTTAGATTTTGTATATTCCGGCCCATAAGGGGATACACTACATCCTGAAAGACAAGCCGAAGCGCCGCGCGACAGACCGTCGAGGCGACGCGAACGCAAAAGAGAGAGGGAATTTCTAATGAGTAAGATTCTTGGTATCGACCTTGGTACTACCAACTCCGCTATGGCCGTCCTCGAGGGCGGTTCTCCGACCATCATCGTGAACGCCGAGGGCGACCGCACCACCCCGTCCGTCGTGGGCTTCCGTGCCGACGGCGACCGCGTTGTGGGTAAGGCCGCTAAGAACCAGGCGGTCACCAACCCCAAGAACACCGTGTTCTCCATCAAGCGCTTCATGGGCCGCAAGTACTCCGAGTGCACCTCCGAGCTCAAGACCGTGCCGTATGAGGTCAAGGAGGGCCAGGGTGGCCGTGCCGTCGTCGACATCGAGGGCAAGGATTACACCGCCGAGCAGGTGAGCGCCATGGTGCTCGCCAAGATGAAGGCCGACGCCGAGAAGTATCTGGGCGAGACCGTCACCGACGCCGTCATCACCGTCCCTGCCTACTTCAACGACGCCCAGCGTCAGGCCACCAAGGACGCCGGTAAGATCGCCGGCCTCAACGTCAAGCGTATCGTCAACGAGCCGACCGCTGCTGCTCTGGCCTATGGCCTGGACAAGCAGGGCTCCGACCAGCGCATCCTGGTCTTCGACCTGGGCGGCGGCACCTTCGACGTCTCCATCCTCGACCTCGCCGACGGCGTGTTTGAGGTTCTGTCCACCTCGGGCGACAACCACCTGGGCGGCGACGACTGGGATCAGCGCGTCATCGACTGGATGGCCGACAAGTTCCAGCAGGAGAACGGCGTCGACCTGCGTCAGGACCCCATGGCCCTGCAGCGCCTGAAGGAGGCCGCCGAGAACGCCAAGAAGGAGCTCTCCGCCGCCCAGCAGTCCACCATCAACCTGCCGTTCATCACCATGAACCAGTCCGGCCCGCTGCACCTCAACTACACGCTGACCCGCGCTGAGTTCGAGAAGATCACCCGCGACCTGCTCGAGCGCTGCAAGCAGCCTGTCACCAACGCCCTGCGCGACGCTAAGCTCAAGCTCTCCGACCTGACCGAGGTCATCCTCGTCGGCGGCTCCACCCGTATGCCCGCCGTCCAGGACCTGGTCAAGACCATGACCGGCAAGCAGCCCAACATGTCCGTGAACCCCGACGAGGTCGTTGCCGACGGCGCTGCCGTTCAGGGCGGCGTGCTCACCGGTGACGTCGAGGGCATCCTGCTGCTCGACGTGACCCCGCTGTCGCTGGGCGTCGAGACCATGGGCGGCATCATGACCAAGATGATCGACCGCAACACCACGATCCCGACCTCCAAGACCGAGGTCTACTCCACCGCTGCCGACAACCAGACCAGCGTCGAGATCAACGTGCTCCAGGGCGAGCGCGAGCTTGCCCGCGACAACAAGTCGCTCGGTAAGTTCCAGCTGACCGGTATCCCGGCCGCCCGCCGCGGCGTGCCGCAGATCGAGGTCACCTTCGACATCGACGCCAACGGCATCGTCAAGGTCTCTGCTAAGGACAAGGGCACCGGCAAGGAGCAGCAGATCACCATCTCCGGCTCCACCGCGCTTTCCGACGACGAAGTCGATCGTATGGTCAAGGACGCCGAGGCTCATGCCGAGGAGGACAAGAAGCAGAAGGAAGAGGTCGAGGTCCGCAACCAGACCGACAGCCTGTGCTACTCCACCGAGCAGACCCTCAACGAGCTGGGCGACAAGGTTTCCGCCGACGTGAAGTCCAAGGCCGAGGCCGCTATTGCCGACGCCAAGAAGGCCCTCGAGGGGTCTGACGTCGAGGCCATCAAGGCCGCTGGCGAGTCCCTGCAGTCCGTCGCCTACGAGCTGGCTCAGGTTGTCTACGCCGACGCTCAGCAGCAGACCGACGGTGCCGCCGGCGCCCAGCCTGCCGACGATGACGTTGTCGACGCCGACTACGAGGTTGTGGACGACGAGGACAAGTAATCATGTCCGCCCGTAAAGCTCGCACGGAGGCGGCTGCCGCTGGCACCGCCCCCGTTGACTCCAAGGAGAAGGACGTGAAGATTCCCGTAGAGGCCGTCGACGATACCGAGGCCAACGAGGCCGCGGCCGCCGAGGCTGCCGAGAACCAGGTAGAGGATTCCAACAAGGAGGCGACGATGACCGAGGACGAGATGGTGGAAGCCGCTATCCGCGCCGGTGAGGAAGCCGCCGACAACGACTTTAAGCTTAAGTTCGAGCAGGCTCAGAAGGAGCTTGCCGACGTGCGCCATGAGCTCGAGGCTGCGGCAGAGGCTCAGAAGGCCGCCGAGGACAAGGCGAAGGACGCCACCGAGCGCACCGCCCGTCTGCAGGCCGACTGGGAGAACTTCCGTCGCCGCACCGCCAACGAGCGCATCGCCGAGCGCGAGCGCGCGACCGAGAAGCTCGTCACCGCGCTGCTGCCGGTGGTCGACGATATCGAGCGTGCGATCGACCATGCCCGCAGCCAGGAGCTTTCCGACGACTTTAAGCAGTTCGTCGATGGCGTTGACGCGGTGCATGCCAAGCTACTCGACGTGTTTGCGCACGAGGGCGTTGAGCCCATCGACCCCAAGGGCGAGGCGTTCGATCCGCTCGAGCACCAGGCCGTGGGTCGCGTCGAGGACGCCGCGCAGTACGACGAGACCGTCAACGACGTGTACCAGAAGGGCTACCGCATGGCGGACCGCATCCTGCGCTCCGCGATGGTGACGGTGACCTACGGTGGCGAGAAGCGCCCCGCACCGGAGCCCGAAGCGGCGCCCGAGGATGCCACGGCCGATACGGCCGAGAGCACCGAGGAGTAATTGAGAAGGGCCCCGGGGCAACACCCGGGGCCCTTTCTGGCCTAGTGCCATATGAAAGCATGAGCCGCCGTCCGCGGGGACGGCGGATGAAACAGGAGAGGAGCTACGATGGCTGCAGGCAAAACCTTCTATGACATCCTGGGCGTATCCAAGAGCGCCTCCGACAAAGAGATCAAGAGCGCGTTTCGCAAGCTCGCGCAAAAATATCACCCCGATGCCGGCGGCGACGAGGCCAAGTTCAAAGAGATCAGCGAGGCCTACGAGACGCTTTCGGACGAGAAGAAGCGCAAAGAGTACGACCAGATGCTCATGTTCGGCGGCATGCCGGGCGCGGGCGGTGCGTATGGCGGCGGCTACGGTGCCGGCGCGGGCGCCAGCGGCTGGGGCGATATCTTCGACAGCATCTTTAGCGGCAACGGCGCCTGGGGCAGCGATTGGGGCTCGGGCTTTGCCGGGGCCGCGGGCGCTGCCGGTGCGGGCGCGGGCCGCAATCGTGCGCGCAAGGGTGGCGACCTGTCGCTGACCGTCGACGTGACGGCCGAGGACGCGTTTCGCGGCGTGACGCACAAGGTCACCTACCGCATTCCCTCGACGGGTGAGCAGCAGACCATTACGGTCTCGGTGCCCGCGGGCGCGGTCGACGGCGGCAAGCTGCGTTACAAGCGCCGCGGCGAGTACGGCGTTGCCGGAGGCGAGCGTGGCGACCTGGTCGTGACCACGCACGTTGAGGAGCACCCGCTGTTTAAGCGTAAAGGCGCCGATGTGACCATGGAGGTGCCGATCTCGGTCTACGAGGCGGCGCTCGGCTGCACGGTTGACGTGCCCACGCCCGGTGGCGCAACGGTTCGCCTGAAGGTGCCCGCGGGTACCCAGACGGGCAAGAAGTTCCGCTTTAAGGAGATGGGTGCGCCCGACGTTAAGCATCGCGGCCGTACGGGTGCGCTGCTCGTCGAGATCAAGGTGCAGGTTCCCACGAACCTGTCCGATGATGAGCGCGAGGCTATGACCAAACTGCGCGAGGCCGACACGCGCGACTATCGTGAGAAGGTCAACCGTTACAAGGCGACGTTCTAGTTTGGTTGCGTGGCCCACGGGCTGGCCGCAGGCTTATGATGGAGATGTGCGAGACGGAAAGGGGTCAGGTAGCATGGCCGAGGACAATAGGAACAAACCGCTGTATATGATCAGCGTGGCGGCCGAGCTGACCGGCATGCACCCGCAGACTCTGCGCGTCTACGAGTCCAAGGGCTTGGTGAACCCCCAGCGCTCGGGCGGCAACACGCGTCTGTATTCGCGTGCCGATATCGAGCGCCTGGAGCTCATCAACCAACTGACCGACGAGGGCATCAACCTCGCCGGCGTGGTGCGCATCCTCGATATGAAGGAGCGTGCCGAGGAGCGCGAGCGCGAGAACGAGAAGCTCCGCGCTCGTGTGCGCCAGCTCGAGGACGAGCTGCACGAGTACAAGATGCAGAAGAAGATCACCGCCCTGGCCCCGCGCGACGGCTCAGTCAACCCCGAGCAAGTCATGCGCAAGCTTTTGGGAGCGGGAACCGATCTTTAGTTACGCGGTTTGCGCGGCAAGTCCTAGCACGAGAGTGGATAATCTCCCACTTTTGGCTCGCATGCGGGCTCAAAACGGGAGATTATCCACCCTCATTTTTATTCGGCACTTGGGGACGTTCCTTTTGTGCCGGCACTTTGGGACACTCCTTGCACCAATACCGCCCTGTGCTTTACCGAGATAAAGTGAACGCGTAGATTCGTAACCCGTTGGCAATTGTTCTATGGCACGATATTGAACGAATGTATGCTATGCGCCCAAATCTTTGGGCAGAGTGGGAGACAGAATGGTCAAGCTGTACGAGGACGGCATCTACCTGCGCGGCGGCAGCGAGGTTGTGCCTGCGGCCGAGGCTGCCGAGCGTGGTATTACGCAGACGCCCGAGGATGCCAAGCGCGGCACCATCGCGTATTCGATCCTCCAGGCACACAATACGTCCGGTGACCCCGAGGCGCTCAAGATTCGCTTCGATGCCATGGCGAGCCATGACATCACCTTTGTCGGCATCATCCAGACGGCGCGCGCCTCGGGCATGGAGCAGTTCCCGCTGCCCTACGTGCTCACCAACTGCCACAACTCGCTGTGCGCTGTGGGCGGCACCATCAACGAGGACGATCACGTCTTCGGCCTTTCGGCTGCTAAAAAGTACGGTGGTATCTTCGTTCCGCCCCACATCGCGGTCATCCACTCCTTTATGCGCGAGAACTTCGCCGGCTGCGGCAAGATGATCCTGGGCTCCGACTCGCACACCCGCTACGGCGCCCTGGGCACCATGGCCGTGGGCGAGGGCGGCGGCGAGCTGGCCAAGCAGCTGCTGCGCGACACCTACGACGTCGCTTATCCCGGCGTTGTGGCCATCTACCTGACGGGTGCTCCGCGCCCCGGCGTCGGCCCGCACGATGTGGCGCTCGCCATCATCCGCGCCGTCTTTGCCAAGGGCTACGTCAAGAACAAGGTCATGGAGTTCGTGGGCCCCGGCATCGCGAGCATGACGACCGACTACCGCAACGGCGTCGACGTCATGACCACCGAGACCACCTGCCTGTCCTCCATTTGGGCAACCGACGAGGACACGCACGCATTCCTGACTATGCACGGCCGCGGCGACGATTACCGCGAGCTCAAGCCCGCCGATGTCGCCTACTACGACGGCTGCGTCGAGGTCGACCTGTCGAGCATCAAGCCCATGATCGCCCTGCCGTTCCATCCTTCCAACGGCTTTGAGATCGACGAGCTCAACGAGAACCTCGAGGATATCCTGCACGAGGTCGAGCTCGAGGCCGCCAAGATCGGCGAGGGCAAGACGCACTTTAGCCTGCTCGACAAGATCGTCGACGGCAAGCTGCACGTGCAGCAGGGCGTTATCGCCGGCTGCTCGGGCGGCAACTACGACTCCGTGGTGCAGGCGGCCCGCGTGCTCAAGGGCGCCAACACCGGCTGCGGCGAGTTCTCGCTGTCGGTCTATCCCACGAGCCAGCCCGTGGCGCTCGAGCTCACGCGCCGCGGCTACATCTACGACCTCATGGAGGCCGGCGCGATCGTGCGCACGGCGTTCTGCGGCCCGTGCTTCGGTGCCGGCGACACGCCCGCCAACAACGGCCTGTCGATCCGCCACACCACGCGCAACTTCCCCAACCGCGAGGGTTCCAAGCCGGGCAATGGCCAGCTGAGCGCCGTGGCCCTGATGGACGCCCGCTCCATTGCGGCGACGGCAGCCAACGGCGGCGTCCTGACGCCGGCGACCGACCTGCCCGAGGACACCTGGGATGAGGCCTGCGAGTACACTTTCGACGACGCGCCGTACAAGAAGCGTGTGTACTGGGGCTTTGGCAAGGCTGAGCCGGCCGACGAGCTGGTCGAAGGCCCCAACATCAAGCCGTGGCCCGCGATGGAGCCCCTCGGTGACGACATCCTGCTCAAGGTGTGCTCCAAGATCATGGACCCGGTCACCACGACCGACGAGCTCATTCCTTCGGGCGAGACGAGCTCCTTCCGCTCCAACCCGCTGGGTCTGGCCGAGTTTACGCTCAGCCGCCGCGATCCGGCCTACGTGGGTCGCTCCAAGGAGGTCGACGCGGTGGAAAAGCGCCGCGTTGCCGGCGAGGCAGCAGGCGACCTGGCCGCGCTCGATGCCGAGCTTGCCGGTGTGTTTGGGGCGCTGGCCGGTGCGGGTGTCGCGGCAGACGCCAAGGCGACCGAGTACGGCTCCATGATTTACGCCAAGAAGCCGGGCGACGGCTCCGCCCGCGAGCAGGCCGCGAGCTGCCAGCGCGTGATCGGCGGCCTGGCCAATATCGTCCACGAGTACGCCACCAAGCGCTATCGCTCCAACGTGATGAACTGGGGCATGGTGCCCTTCCAGATGGAGGCCGAGCCCAACTTTGAGGTGGGCGACTACGTCTTCGTGCCGGGTATCCGCGCCGCGCTCGACGGCGATCTGCAGAACATCGCTGCCTACGTGGTGCGTGCCGACGGTGCGGTTGAGCAGATCGAGCTCTACATCGCCGACATGACCGCCGAGGAGCGCGCCATCGTCAAGGCCGGCTGCCTGATCAACTACAACAAGTTCAAGGCCGCTGCCGAGTAACGTTGCTGTACGCCCCGGACACACCTTTCCCTCGTGCTCACGCGCTTCGCGAGGGTCGCCCGAGGGAAAGGTGTGTCCGGGGCTACCGCGACGTTCTCGTTGGGTCTTGAGGGACGCTAAAAATAGACTTGCTTGATGCCGCCTCTTTTTTTGGGGCGGCATCTTTGTCGAAAACCACAACATTGGGGACAGGCGCCTTTGTGGTGGTTCGACGGCGGCCTTGGTGGGAACGCTAAAAGAGATGAGGGCCGTTGCCGCCCCACCCATCGGGACCGTTCATTGGGGACAGGTTCATTTGGCCGGTCATTTGTACCTGTCCCAAATGACCGGCCATTGGGGACGTATACCAATGACCGGTCATTTATTTACGTCCCCAATGAACGGTTCTGTTGCGATTAAATGATACTATTTAGAAACAGTTTGTCGTTGCTTGGGATATCGGTCGTTCTATTGCCGATGTCGGTGGGCCTTCACTTAAGGGGTTGGTCGGATGAAGCGGGGGACCTACGTAGCGCTTTTGGCAGTGGCCGTCTGTTTAGCGTGTATCGGCGTCGGTCTGGTTTGGCTTATGCTTCAGCCTTCGGATACGGCAATTGAATGCAGGAAGCGTGCGGTTGAGATTGTGGCCAAGCCCATCGAGGCCATTACCGGTATGGTCAAGCCCGACGAAGTGACGTTGGATTACGAGGACGAACCGGGTGTACTTGCTGTGAGTAATTACCCGACGCTCGAACTCGGGGATACGCGCTATACCGTCGACGCATCGAAGGTCAAACAGGCGGCCGACCTGCTGAAAGGCGCCCGATTCAAAAGATGGTACGGCTACGCGTCGTATGAGGCCAAAAACCGCTTGATGGTAGGTGGATATAACGGAACGTTGGAACTGTACACGACCGACGGCAAAACGCTTCTTCAGGTTTCCTATGATCCCGGTTATGAAAACAACAAGGGGCCCGGGGTGTACGTGCGGGATGGGGACGTCGTCTACGTGATGGAGGGCGATCAAAAGCCGGTTGATGACTTTATCGACCAGTGCGTGATGGATGCGTATGATCAGACCTGCTTGCCCGACCCGCAGACTGCGCGCGATAGTGGGTCTGCCCGTACATGGCTGTTCGAGGATGAGATGCCCTGGACCGCCGAATCGGGAAGCACGGGCTCGACAAGAGAGTAGAGATTGCGACCACCACAAAGGTGCCTGTCCCCTTCGTGGTGGTGGGGCGGCATTTTAATGAACGTCCCTACAGGATTTCATCCGGGCTGGCGGGTTTGGTTGTTTTGGGAATGCCGAGTTTGGATGAGGCAAAATCGTCAATATTGCCTTTGATTCCGTCTTCGGTGTAGACAGTGACCATATAGGTGCTGTGTCCGAATTCACTCTTGTCGCGTATCGCCCGGGCTTGCCAGTAGGCGGCCCTGTCTCGTCCTTCTATTCTTCCGATACGGCGGAGCTCTGTTCGTTTTAGCTTCTGGTCGTTATCGATGGCCCGGCCGACCTCCTCGGTCAGTCCACACTGCTCAATCAGCTTGTCGAGGACTTGGTTCATGTGGTGATCGCTGGCGTTTGGCGCGTAGTCATAGGCGAGGGTTACGGAGGCAAGGGGCTGGTCGTAGAGCAGACAGTTAGCCGCCGGAGGTTCAAGGCTGAAATAAGGAGAGCATCCATCGATCTGGCCGAGCAGCGGTAACTTTGACTGCCAAATTCCGGCTGGAATTCCTTCTTCGTAGAACACGCCGCGGCAGATGAAGGAGAACGAGGTGGCGCGCGAACCGGCGTCGATCATCCCGCACAGATCGAAGGGCGAGGCGATACCAAGGGAAAAGGGCGCGACGACGATAAAGAAGAGTATCAAGATGGAAACAGCGAGAATGATGATGGCGTTACGGCCAGCGGAACGAGGCTGAGGCTGCTTCATATTGCGCTCCTTGAGACGAAGGGCTGTCAAGGACGAGACGATAAAAATGAATATCCTCGGATAGCAATTCAATTCTAACCCCATAACGATCAAGAACAACAATATCGAATTCGTTAGGGCTGACTCTCTTTCTTGAATACTGTCTGTAGGCGGTATCATTAGCTCAACAGACATGGGTCATGTTGCGAGGTGTTTTGCCGTGAGACGTTCTGTCCGTATTGGATTGATTGCTTTGGCGCTGGTTGCCACTGTGATTGGCATGGGCGTTGTTGGCATGTCGTTTCTGCCAACTGCGGTGACGGAGCCCGTGGTCAAGCCCATAACTCAATCTGTTGAGTTCCTGACCGGCGATACCAAGCCCGATACGATTACCGTTGATTTCGATGAGCAGCCGGCAGCGCTGGGCATTAGCAATTATCCGCAAATTCAGCTTGGAGCCATGCGCTACACCATGGACGCGAGCCTAATCAGCAAAGCAACCGAGCTACTCAAGGGCAAAACCTTTAAGCGTTGGTACGGATATGCGTCCTATCGGGCAAAAGCGAACGACATGGTCGGTGGATACAGCTCTTCCATCGAGTTGGATACCACGAGCGGCACCAAACTGTGTGATGTCTCGTACGATCCGGGTTACGAGGGCAATGAGGGTCCGGGCATCTACATCATGGACGGCGATGCGGCCTATGTCATGGAGGGCGACCAGACCGAGCTCAACGATTTTATGGCCCAGTGTATCCAAGATGCCTATGAACAGACCTGCTTGCCCGACCCGCAGACTGCACGCGATAGTGGGTCTGCCCGTACATGGCTGTTCGAGGATGAGATGTCCCGGAACGCCGAATCGGGAAGCACGGGCTCGGCAAAAGAGTAGAGAACGCGTCCACCACAAAGGTACCCCTTTGTGGTGGTTTTCGGTTTGTCTCGATCTGTAACATCTTGGCCGCTAAAAGTGGGCTTGGTGTTACAGATTTAGATTATCGGTTCAGGCATCTTCCGTTTGTCTCGATCTGTAACAGGTGGACCCTTATTTGCCGAGTAGTTGTTACAGATTTAGATAAACGGGCGCCGCTGAGCATTTCATCTCGATCTGTAACATCTGAACCCAAAAACGGCCGCTAGATGTTACAGATCGAGACGGTTGGTCGTCGGGGGTGCAGCGGGTCGACGTCTCAGTACCCTATCCATCAATCACTCAGAAAATCTTATATATAGAGACTTAGATTTGTGTATAAGAACGCGCAAAGCTGGCAACAATACTTCTCGAACAACGTGAAGCCGCCCCGTAGGGCGGCCACCCCAAGAGAGGTGATTCCATGAGAATCGATAAGCTAGCAATGACGTCGCGCGAGGCGCTGCAGACCGCTATGAGCACGGCTGCCGACGCGCAGGCCGGTGCGGTGGAGCCGATTCACCTGCTGTCTGCCCTGCTCGGTGCCGGCGAGCGCAATATCTCCGTGATCATCGAGCGCATCGGTGCCGACCCGGCTCAGCTCGCGCGTTCCACACAAGATGCCATCGACCACGCGCCCAAGGTTTCGGGCGAGGGTCAGCAGATGGGCCTGTCCAACGAGCTCGTCCGCGTCATCGAAAAGGCCGAGAAGAAGGCCACCAAGATGGGCGACAGCTTTGTGGTGACCGAGCATCTGCTGATGGCACTTGCCGAGGACAAGGGCGAGGCTGGTCGCGTCCTGCGCGACGCAGGTGTCACCAAGGAGCGCATCGAGCAAGTCTACGAGGAGCTGCGCGGCGACGACCGTGTGACGTCTGCCGAGGACAAGACCCAGTTTGAGGCACTGGAGCAGTACGGTCGCAACATCTGCGACCTCGCCCGCGCCGGCAAGCTCGACCCGGTCATCGGCCGTACCGATGAGATTCGCCGTACCATCCAGGTCCTGTCCCGTCGCACCAAGAACAACCCCGTGCTCATCGGCGAGCCGGGCGTCGGCAAGACGGCCATCGTCGAGGGCATCGCCCAGCGTATCGTGGCCGGCGACGTGCCGAGCACCTTGCGCGACCGCGACCTTATCGAGCTCGACATGAGCGCGCTGGTCGCCGGCGCCAAGTACCGCGGCGAGTTCGAGGACCGCTTGAAGGCCGTGCTCAAGGAAGTGCAAAAGTCCGAGGGCAAGGTCATCCTGTTCATCGATGAGCTCCACACCATCGTGGGCGCGGGTGCCACCGAGGGCTCTATGGACGCCGGCAACATCCTCAAGCCGGCGCTCGCCCGTGGCGACCTGCATGCGATCGGCGCGACCACGCTCGACGAGTATCGCAAGTACATCGAGAAGGACGCAGCGCTCGCACGTCGTTTCCAGACCGTTATGGTCAGCGAGCCTACCGTCGAGGACACCATCTCAATCCTGCGTGGCCTCAAGGAGAAGTACGAGATCTTCCACGGCGTGCATATTACCGATAGCGCGCTCGTGGCCGCCGCCGACCTCTCCGATCGCTACATCGCCGACCGCTTCCTGCCCGACAAGGCCATCGACTTGGTCGATGAGGCCGCAAGCCGCTTGCGCATGGAGCTCGACAGCATGCCGGTCGAGATCGACGCCACCACGCGTCAGCTCACCCAGCTGCAGATCGAGGAACAGGCGCTCATGAAGGAGACCGACGACGCCTCCAAGGAGCGTCTGGAGGCCCTGCGCCAGGAGATTGCCGAGGTCCAAGAAAAGCTCAACGTGCAAAAGGCCGGCTGGCTCAACCAAAAGAACGCCATCGACCACGTGCAGGAGCTTAAGGGCCAGCTTGACGAGGCCAAGAGTGAAGAGGAGCGTGCGACGCGCAACGGCGATCTGGGCCGTGCGTCCGAGCTGCGCTACTCCGTGATTCCGGGTCTGCAGCAGCAGATTCAGGATTCCGAGGCTGCGCTCGAGGCACAAAAGCAGCAGGACGGCGAGGGCCTCAACGAGCAGGTGACCTCCGA
The DNA here is from genome assembly GCA_934621885.1 of uncultured Collinsella sp. The sequence goes on along the minus strand of CAKTUH010000006.1, from coordinate 12,499 downwards.
TGAGATCGCCGAGGTCGTGAGCGCCTGGACCGGCGTGCCCGTGTCCAAGATGATGCAGGGCGAGCTCGACAAGCTCAAGGGCCTGGAGGGCGAGCTGCATAAGCGCGTCATCGGCCAGGACGAGGCCGTGTCCGCTGTGGCCGCGGCCGTGCGCCGCAGCCGTGCGGGCCTCTCCGACCCGGACAAGCCCATCGGTAGCTTCTTCTTCCTGGGCCCCACCGGCGTAGGCAAGACCGAGCTCGCCAAGGCGCTGGCCGAGTGCCTGTTCGATGACGAGCGCGCGCTCGTGCGTATCGACATGTCCGAGTATATGGAGAAGTTCAGCGTCCAGCGTCTGATCGGTGCGCCTCCGGGATACGTGGGCTACGACGAGGGCGGCCAGCTCACCGAGGCCGTGCGCCGTCGTCCGTACTCCGTAATCTTGCTCGACGAGATGGAGAAGGCTCATCCGGATGTCTTTAACGTGCTGTTGCAGGTGCTTGATGACGGCCGTCTGACCGATGGCCAGGGTCGCCAGGTGTCCTTCAAGAACACGATTATCATCATGACGTCCAACGTGGGCTCCAAGGCCATTGCCGATCTGTCCGGCAAGGACGAGGAGGAGATGCGCCATCAGGTCGACACGGCCATGGCTCAAACCTTCCGCCCCGAGTTCCTCAACCGTATCGACGATATCGTGGTGTTCCATCCGCTCGGCATGGCGCAGATCGAGAAGATCGTCGACATCCAGCTCGCCGACGTCCGCGCACGCCTGGCCAAGGAGCGCATGACGCTTGCCATCACCCCGGCGGCCAAGCAGATGCTCGCCGTGGGCGGCCTGGACCCCGTGTTCGGTGCCCGTCCGCTCAAGCGCCTGGTCCAGCGCGAGGTCGTGGACGCCATCGCCGCCGCTATCATCGACGGCACGGTGCGCGAGGGCGATCAGGTGACGGTCGATGTCGACAAGGACGGCGGCTTTACCGTCGTGTGCGATAACACGCCGTCTGCCACCTACGAGGTGCCCGACGCCGAGTAGATTGTTGGGCCATGCCTTAAAATCTACCAGCTCGTCTCTAAACGCCAAGGGCGGCGGATCCAATGGGGTCCGCCGCCCTTTTTCGTGCGACAATCGATGATGTTGAACGTGAATACATGGCAAGGAGCTATGCAGATGAAAGACGAGATCAAGACAAGCGCGCCGGCGACCGATGCCGCACCCGCCGCACCCAAGCCTGCGCCTAAGCCGGCACCCAAGCCGCGCGACCCCTACATCCGTGCCGAGAACGAGGACGACGACGGCTACGATCCCTACAGCGATCGCCGCCCCGAGCGCGAGCCAATGTTCGAAGCCGACCCCTGGCGCTGAGTGCCACCCAAAAGGCCACCAATAAGTTGCGGTGAAATAGGGACTGTTTGCGGTTTGGCCAGCAAAAACAGTCCCTATTTCACCGCAACTGCGTTAGGGACGTGGGCGTTGGGCGGCTGTCTTCGGACCGGCTAGTCCTGGGCCTCGATGCTTGGTAGCAGGATCTGGGCGAGGTAGTCGGTCTCGAGTTTGGTCGCGGCGTCGGCCTTGCCGTCTTTGCCGACCAGGTCGTTCTTGATCTGGCTGTACGTGTAGCGGTTGCCGGTCGTGAGCTCGACAAGCTCAATGGCCGTGTCCATGGGGTAGGTCGACACGGGATCCTGCGTGCGTCCATTGATGGTCTGCGCCACCACATATGGATAGACGGGGCCGCTGGCGTAGACGGTGTAGCCGTTGCCCAGACTGACCGTGCCCAAAACCGTATCGCCGTCATCGGGCGAAAAGCTCTCGCCGTCACGCACGGCGACAAGGGTCACGAGCGGCGTGTTGGTGTCGCCGTCCAGATAAATGCACAGCGTGCTGTTGTTTTGCCAGGTCGCGACCTTGCCATACCACTCAACCGGAATATCGAGCTGATACAGATTCGTCGCCTTGTGTCGAGCGTCGGCATCGCGGGCGGACTGTGCCTCGCTTGCGCTTGCGGCGTTGACGGCGGCATCACGGCGCGTAATTGCGGCCTGCTGAAGTATCTTGGCGGCAGCAGCGGAGCTCGCACCGCCCTCCTCGGCATACTTGGCGGCGGCATCGATCTGGTCGTCAGTCACCGTGTCAGCCGAAGGCACCTTGAGCTTAAAGATGGCCTCACCGCGCAAATCCTGTCCGTCGCTTTTGATAGTGACCTGCGCCTTGGTCGTCGGGACGGTATAGATGGTGCCGTCCGCCGCGATGGGGGAGGCGGCGATGGAGAACGTGTAATCACCGGGCAGCAGCTTAATGCCGCGACCGTGCTCATCAACGTAGAGCGTCTCGCTCACGGACGAACCGTCGGAATCCTGGCCATTCACCTGCACGGGAATCCTGGAGCCAGTTGAGCAGTCGAGGCCTGCGGCATGTACGCCAATCTGCACCGACATCATCGTGTGCGCATTGGCAGCGGCAACGGCAGCCTGTTCCTGTTGGTATCCGGTCCATGCGGCGTAGCCTGCGCCGCCGGCGACAAGCGCGACGGCCACAACGCCGGCCATCATCAGACTGCGGCGCTTGGGCGACATTTTGCGATGGCGAATCTCGGCCTCGCGTGCCGAGGGAACGGACGGTAGGGGAATATTGCCCATGGCGATGGTCTCGTCCATGGCGGGCGCAGAGCCCAAGCCGGGGAGTTCGCGGGTCAGCGAATCCTCGGCCGGCAAGCTATCGAGCAGGACAGTTTCCTCGCTTGCGCCGGATTCGGGCTGGTCGTCCGCCTCGCCTTCGGAGCTCACGTGGTCGGCCTCGTCTTCGGCTGCCTCAACACTATCGTCTGCGTCCCGATCATCGGGTTGCGTCTCGTCGTCCGTCTTGCCCTGCGCGTCGAGCTCCGCATCTTCAAACGCAACCTCGCCTAGCGCTATCTGGTCTAAGCTCTCCAAAGCCTCAGCGCAAGCTTCTGCATCTTGGACCGCATCCTCTTGGCCCGTTGTCTCATCACTCATATATCCCCCAATGCAATGTCGGCTCAACAATGTACCCAAAAATGGGATCATATAGAGCCGGCGTGTAAATTGAAATCCGATTTAATATGAGCGTAAATCCGACCCAAAGCCGCGGCAACAAAAAGCCCCCGGAACGCGAACGAATCGCGTTCCGGGGGCTGCGCGAGGCAATGGATCGAAAGCCTGGCAAGCGGGACTACGCCCAGGTGCCAACGATGACCAACACGTTACTCGGCGTGAGCGTAATCGACCTTGGCGCGGCGGGCGGTAGCCTTCTCCCAATCGCTGGTGCCCTCAAAGACATCCTGCTTGTAGGGGTTGTGGCCGAGCTTCTTGGCGCGGTAGACGATGTAGATGATCGCGGCGATGTTGGCGATCAGCGCGGCGATCGAGACCGCGGTGGCGGCGCCGGGGTCGAGCGTGGAGTGGGTCACAAAGATGGACTCCTCCTGGAAGTAGGGGAACACCTGGGCAAACATGCACCAAATAGCCAGCGTAAAGGCGCGGTTCTGAATCCAACCGCCCTTGTTCCAGATAAAGGCGGCGACGGTGGGCGCCAGCAGCAGCGCAAAGCCGCAGAACCAGGAGTGGGTGGGCAGGCAGTTGTAGGTGTAGCAGAAGTTCCAGATATCGTAGGCGATGATGTAGACCCAGGTCATGTCGGGCCACAGCATGTCGGTCTTGTCCTCGGAGGCGTAGACGCTCCACCAACCGGTCATGCAGAAGATGTTGATGATGCCGGCGATGCCGTTGAACACGTTGTTCCAACCGGCCAGCTGCGTGGCGCCCTCGGAGGTGACCCAGGTGGACTCGCCCAGGACAAAGAAGTGATAGGCGCTCTCAAAGTCGGACACGACGGCGATCATGATGTTGATGGCGACGATCACAAACGGCCACGCGCGGAACCAGTGCGCCTTGCCGATCTTGCCCCACTGGTACTTAATGGCGATGAAGCCCCAGCAACCGGCCAGCGCCGCGTACACCTTGGCGTAGTGGAACCAGCTGTTCTGGTACACATGGGTGGGGTTGGTGAGCGCCCACTCGGCGCCCTGCGAAACGCCGATGGCGATGGCGACGCAGTAGATGGTCATGGCCAGCGGAGCCACGCCAAAGATGATGGCCGCGCCGAGCTTGGTGCGGCGGCCGACCTCGTTGAGCACGATCAGGCCAATAAAGACCATGGCCCAGCCGGCCCAGTGGATAAGGGTATCGCTACCCCAAACATCGAACAGCATGCTGCTCTCCTTTCACACGCCCGCGGCCCCTCTTCTGATCGCGGGCAGTTTGGCCAAATGTCGTCAGTTCTGGGGCTTGCGCTCCGGATACTTGGCGGTATAACCCTCGATGTGGAGTGTCGAGGCGATGATTTCCTTGACCGTCTCGTCGGGCACATCGGGGTGCGTGCGGATATACATCAACAACCCCATGATGAGGGTGTAGAACGTCTCGTAGACATGGTCGATGCGTAGCTCATGATGGGCGACAAAATCCACCACGGTGGTGTCGCAGATATACTGCGCCACACGCTGGACCACGTTGTGCAGAAAGCCGCCGTAGAGCGCGCCACTGCTTGAGGTGAGCGTACTCGGCAGCTCGTGGCCGCTGGCGACCAGGCGCTTAAAGAGCGGGGCGACGGTGTCGAGCGCGCCTTCGATATCGCCAACGGTGCGGCTGGCGTTCCACTGCTCGAGCTCGGAGATAAAGCCGTCGATCGCCTCGTCCATAACGGCGGTGACGGCGGCGTCCATATCGGCAAAGTAGTGGTAGAACAGCGAACGCGTGCAGCCGGCCCGCTTGGTCACGGCCGATACCGAAAGGTGGGATACACCCAGCTCGGAGCTTACGGTGCGCACGGCATCGAGGATCTCGCGGCGGCGTTCGTCACCCGTCAGGCGCTTTGCCGCGCCGTCGGCTGTCGCGGCGGCATCGACGGCGGGGACAGCATCGACCACGGAGGTATCTGCCGTGTTGTTGCTCATGTTTTGCCGCCTTTCGTCCTCTTTTGCCCAACCGTTCGCCTAACAGTCTTGAATATTGTTGACGGTTCGTCAATACTATTTTTGACACAATGTCAACAATGGCGGGTGAACGGCATGGGGGCATGCCCGACCTGCAAAAAAAGAGGGGCGCTGCGGTCTCGCCGGGCTGCGGCAAGAGAAGGGACAACCATGATTCTCAACGGACCGGGGATTAGCTATACCGAGCCCGACATCGGCGCGGAGTTTGTGCCGCCGCTGCCGGAGCATCCGCGCGAGGCCATCGTCAAACTGTGCGAGCACTGCACCAACCGCCTGCTCCATCGCGATGAGCTGCTGGGCTACGAGTACTGGTCGTTTGCCGAGGCCGCGACCGACGAGCAGGCCGAAGTGCTCTGCAAGATGAAGATGCGCCGTCCCTACACGCTGCCCGAGATGGTCAAGCTCACCGGTATGCCCGAGGCCGATATCGAGAAGATGCTCGACGACATGAGCTACACGGGCTTGCTCGAGTACAACTGGGAAAACCCCGAGCGTGCCAAGCAGTGGGTGCTGCCCATGCTGGTGCCGGGTTCTGCCGAGTTCCTCAACATGCGCGTGAGCCAGCTCGAGGAGCACCCGGTCTACGCCAAGTTCTTTGAACAGGCATCCAAAGGCCCGCTGTCCAAGGCTACGCCGATGGTGCCGCCCGGAGGTGCCGGTATCGGCATGCATGTCATTCCGGTCGAGAAGGCCATTGACGCCGCGAGCACCTCGGTGCCCATTGAGCATATCGAGCACTGGCTCGACAAATACGAGGGCAAGTATGCCGCCAGCACCTGCAGCTGCCGCGCGAGCCGCCGCGTGATGGGCGAGGGCTGCGCCGACGACCCGGCCGATTGGTGCATCGCCGTGGGCGATATGGCCGACTACGTGGTCGAGACCGACCGCGGTCATTATGTGACGCGCGAGGAGGTCTACGACATTCTGCGCCAGGCCGAGGACAATGGCTTTGTGCACCAGATCACCAACATTGACGGCGAGAACAAGATCTTCGCCATCTGCAACTGCAACGTCAACGTGTGCTACGCCCTGCGCACCTCGCAGCTGTTCAACACGCCCAACCTGTCGCGTTCGGCCTACGTCGCCAAGGTCGAGAAGGACAAGTGTGTGGCCTGCGGCCGCTGCGTTGAGGTGTGCCCGGCCGGCGCCGCCAAGCTGGGCCAGAAGCTCTGCAGCAAAAAGGCCGGCGGGCGCGTGCCCGAGTATCCGCGCCAGGAGCTGCCCGATGCCACCAAGTGGGATCACACCAAGTGGTCGCCCAACTACCGCAACGACAACCGCATCGAGACACATGAGTCCGGCACGGCGCCCTGCAAGACGGCCTGCCCTGCGCATGTCGCCGTTCAGGGCTATTTGAAGCTTGCGGCCCAGGGCCGCTATGACGAGGCCCTGGCGCTCATCAAGCGCGAGAACCCGCTACCCGCTATCTGCGGTCGCGTGTGCAACCGCCGCTGTGAGGACGCCTGCACCCGCGGTCGCGTGGACGAGGCCGTGGCCATCGACGAGGTCAAGAAGTTCATCGCCCAGCGCGATCTGGATGCCGCGACCCGCTATGTTCCGCCTGTGGTGACCCCGACGCGCGCCGGCGGCTTCGATCAGAAGATTGCCATCATCGGTGCCGGCCCGGCCGGCCTGTCCTGCGCTTTCTACCTGGCCGAGAAGGGCTACAAGCCCGTCGTGTTCGAGAAGAACGAGCGCCCGGGCGGCATGCTCACCTACGGCATTCCCAGCTTTAAGCTGCAGAAGGATGTTATCGAGGCCGAGGTCGAGGTCATCCGCCTGATGGGCGCCGAGTTCCGCTACGGCGTGGAAGTCGGCCGCGATGTGACGCTCGACGAGCTGCGCGCGCAGGGCTTTAAGGCCTTCTACGTGGCCATTGGCTGCCAAGGTGGCCGCCTTGCCGGTATTCCGGGCGAGGATGCCGAGGACGTGACCGTCGCCGTCGACTTCTTGCGCGAGGTCAACAGTGGCAAGGTTGACGCGCTGCCCGGTCGCACCATCGTGGTGGGCGGCGGCAACGTGGCCATCGATGTGGCCCGCAACGCCTGCCGCCTGGGTTCCGAGCACGTTGAGATGTTCTGCCTGGAGAGCGAGGCGCAGATGCCCGCCAGCGAGGAGGAGCGCCGCGAGGCCATCGAGGACGGCGCGCACATCAGCTGCGGTTGGGGCCCCAAGGAGGTCCATCTGGACGAGGCCGGTCACGTGTGCGGCATTACCTTTAAGCGCTGCACGCGTGTCTTTGACGACGAGGGCCGTTTTGCGCCCGAGTACGACGAGAACGACCTGCGCCGTGTCGACGCCGACCGTGTAGTCATGTCGATCGGTCAGTCCATCGTGTGGGGCGACCTGCTGGCCGGCTCCAAGGTGGAGCTTGGCCGCGGCCAGGGCGCTCTCGCCGACCCTCAGACCTACCAGACCGCCGAGCCCGACATCTTTGTGGGCGGCGACGTCTACACCGGTCCGAGCTTTGCCATCGATGCCATCGCCGCTGGCCACGAGGCGGCCGTGTCCATCCATCGCTTTGTGCAGCCGGGCTCTACGCTCACCATCGGCCGCAACCAGCGTCGCTACACCGCGCTTGATCGCGACGATGTCGTGATCGAGAGCTACGACAACGCGAGCCGCGAGGTTGCCCACGTGGACCGCGAGCGCGAGAAGGCCACGCCGTTTAGCGAGTACGTCGAGACCTTTACCGAGGAGCAGGTGCGCGCCGAGACCGCCCGCTGCCTGGGCTGCGGCGCCTCGATCGTCGACCCCAACAAGTGCATCGGCTGCGGTCTGTGCACCACCAAGTGCGCGTTCGATGCCATCCACCTGGATCGCGATCGCCCCGAGTGCTCAACGATGGTCAAATACGAGCAAAAGCTTCCCAGCCTAGGCAAGTACGCGCTAAAGCGCGCTATCAAGATAAAATTCGGGAAGAAGTAAAAGAGCGTAACGAGTAAGCGAACGGCGCAGAGGGCGGTTGGACAGCGAGCGGGTCCCAGGCGTGGCGAGGTGCCTTGAAAGAGGAGGGCATAGGGCTTTTGCCCATGCCCGACGATTGAAAGGCAGATCGCCCGTCTGGGGCTCGCGCAGCGTCAAGCCGACCGCCGTTCGTTAGAACGGCGGAAGAAAAAGTGCATGAATTGGGAATCGTGTATCACATCATTCGCGATGTTGAGAATGTGGCGCGCGCTCATGGCGTGCGACGCGTTTCGAGTGTGACGTTGCTGCTGGGCGAGGTCTCGGGCGTCGTTCCCGACTTGATGCTCGATGCTTGGCGCTGGGCAGCAGATAAAAAGCCCATCACGCAGGGCGCGGAGCTTGTCGTGGAGCCTGTCGAGGCCGTGACGCACTGCGAGGCATGCGGACGGGATTACGCGACGGTCGAGCAAGGTAAGACCTGCCCCCATTGCGGCAGCGGCGAGACCTATCTGCTGCAGGGCCAAGAGGTCATGATCAAGCAGATCGAGACTCCCGACGAGGACCCGGCGGACGCCGCCTCGGGCGGCCCGACTGCTCCCGCCGACACCCCCGATGCCGTCGACGCCGCCAACCCCCTCCGCATCGCCTAACTTGGTCGTTGGGGACGTTCTTAAATGACTAGTCAATCAAGAACGTCCCCAACGACTAGTCGTTTAAGAACGTCCCCAATGGCTACTTGCGCTAGTGCATAAGTCATGCTAATAGTCAAGTTATGTCTGTTTAAACAAAATAGCGACAGTACAAGCGCATTCGCGCTTGCCTAAAAACTATATTAATGAACAGCCTGCTTGTATCTGCAAAATGTAAGGTTTGATGAGCGACGCCTTGGCGGGTAATGAGTCAAAAATCAGCAATGTAATCAACTTGTAACAAACCTAGACGTTTAAACAAATAATCCAACCATTTGCAGTTTTAGCTATAATTCCACAAAGCAAACAGGTATACTCCTTTCATGTCGTGTAGGAATTACGTAGACAAAAAGGAGGTTATGTGATGGTAAGTATTGTTCTTGCTAGCCACGGGGACTTGGCTGCTGGAATCAAGCAGACGGGCTCGATGGTCTTTGGCGATCAGCCGTCTGTAGCCGTGGTCTCGCTCGAGCCGAGCATGGGCCCCGACGACTTCCGTGCCAAGGTCGAGGAAGCAATCGCTTCCTTCGAGGACCAGGAGCAGGTGCTCTTCCTCGTTGATCTGTGGGGCGGCACGCCGTTCAACCAGATCAGCGGGCTCATCGAGGGCCACGATTCCTGGGCTATCGTCACCGGTGTCAACCTGCCTATGCTCATCGAGGCATATTCGCAGCGCTTTGACGCAAAGAACACTGCACATGCGATCGCAAAACATCTCGTGACTGAGGCTAAGGCTGGCGTGCGCGTCAAGCCCGAGTCTCTGGAGCCCGAGGAGAAGAAGCCGGCTGCGGCCGCCGCTGCTCCTGCAGGCGCCATCCCTCCGGGAACGGTCATCGGCGACGGGCACATCAAGATTGCCCACGTCCGTATCGACACCCGTCTGCTTCATGGTCAGGTGGCCACTACGTGGACCAAGCAGATCAACCCCAACCGCATCATCGTGGTTTCCGACGGCGTTGCTCACGACGAGCTCCGCAAGACCATGATCGAGCAGGCTGCCCCTCCGGGAGTCCATGCCAACGTCGTGCCCATCAAGAAGATGGCCGAGGTCGTCAAGGACACGCGCTTTGGTGACACCAAGGCGATGCTGCTCTTCGAGAACCCGCAGGATCTGCTCAAGGCCATCGAGGCCGGCGTCGACATCAAGGAAGTCAACATCGGTTCCATGGCCCACTCCAAGGGCAAGGTCGTCGTCACCAACGCCGTCGCTATGGGCGATGACGACGTCAAGACTCTCGAGGCCCTCAAGGCCAAGGGCGTCAAGTTCGAGGTCCGCAAGGTTCCTTCGGATTCCTCCGAGGATCTCGACGCCATGTTGAAGAAAGCTAAGGCCGAACTGGCCGCTCAAGCATAGTAAAGGAGGGTCCGATACATGTCTGCAATCACTATTCTGCTTGTTGCGATTGTCGCGTTGCTTGCCGGTATGGAAGGCATTCTGGATGAGTTCCAGTTCCATCAGCCGCTCGTGGCATGCACGCTTATCGGTCTCGTAACCGGTCACCTTCAGGAGGGTATCCTCCTGGGCGGTTCGCTCCAGATGATGGCCCTTGGCTGGGCTAACGTCGGCGCCGCCGTCGCGCCTGACGCTGCTCTGGCATCGGTCGCTTCTTCGATCATCATGGTGCTCGCCCTCAACGGCGGCGCTACCGATCCGTCGAAGGCCGTTACCGCAGCCATCGCCGTCGCCGTCCCGCTGTCGGTCGCCGGCCTGTTCCTGACCATGATCTGCCGTACTCTGGCTACCGCTATTGCTCACGCCATGGACGGTTGCGCCGAGAAGGGCGATTTCGCCGGCATCGAGCGCTGGCAGTACGCTGCCATCCTCATGCAGGGCCTTCGTATCGCCATCCCGGCCGTCCTGCTGTGCATCATCCCGGCCGAGGCCGTTACCAACGCGCTCAACGCTATGCCTGACTGGCTGTCCGGCGGCATGGCTGTCGGCGGCGGCATGGTCGCTTCCGTCGGTTACGCCATGGTCATCAACATGATGGCCACCAAGGAGACCTGGCCGTTCTTCATCCTCGGCTTTGTCCTTGCTGCCATCCCTCAGCTCACGCTGATCGCCCTGGGCCTCATCGGCATCTCCCTTGCCCTTATCTACCTTGGCCTTAAGGATCTGGCCAAGCAGGGTGGCGGCATGGGCGGTGGCTCCGGCGACCCGCTCGGCGACATTCTGAACGATTACGAGTAGGAGGGGAGTGATACATATGGCAGAGAACAAGATTCAGCTTACCAAGGCTGACCGCAAGAAGGTTTGCTTCCGTCATCAGTTCCTTCAGGGCTCGTGGAACTACGAGCGTATGCAGAATGGCGGCTGGTGCTTCGCAATGATCCCTGCGATCAAGAAGCTCTACACCAGCAAGGATGACCAGATTGCCGCTCTTAAGCGTCACCTGGAGTTCTATAACACCCATCCCTATGTTTCCGCCCCCGTCATTGGCGTTACCCTCGCTCTCGAGGAGGAGCGCGCCAACGGTGCTCCGATTGACGACGTCGCCATCCAGGGCGTTAAGGTCGGTATGATGGGCCCGCTCGCCGGCGTCGGCGACCCTGCCTTCTGGTTCACCCTTCGCCCGATCCTGGGCGCTCTGGGCGCTTCCATGGCCCTGTCCGGCAGCATTGCCGGCCCGCTGCTGTTCTTCTTCGCGTGGAACATCATCCGTTACGCTTTCCTGTGGTACACGCAGGAGTTTGGCTACAAGGTCGGCTCCTCCATCGCCAAGGACCTCTCCGGTGGTCTGATGGGCAAGGTCACCGAGGGCGCTTCCATCCTGGGTATGTTCATCATCGGTGCCCTGGTCGAGCGCTGGGTGTCCATCTCCTTCACCCCGGTCGTCTCCAAGGTCACGCAGTCCGCTGGTGCCTTCATTGACTGGGCCAACCTGCCTTCCGGTTCCGAGGGCGTCAAGGAAGCGCTGACGATGTACAACTCCGTCGGTGCCACCGCCCTTGATCAGGTGAAGGTCACCACGCTTCAGGCCAACCTCGATCAGCTCATCCCCGGCCTTGCCGCCGTGTGCCTGACCCTGCTGGTCTGCAAGCTCCTCAAGAAGAAGGTCAGCCCGATCGTCATCATCCTGGCTCTCTTCGCCGTCGGCATCATCGGTCGCGTCTGCGGCTTCATGTAAGCACGCTTCGGCTTAAGACCGAGGTTTGCTGAGCAAGGGCTTTTGAGCCATTGAAACGGACCGCACCCGGTGGGTACACTGGATGCGGTCCGATTGTTTTATTTGGAGGGCGAGGCGCGCATGGCGCAATCTCAGAACAGCACGGTTGATCTGGCAACGCCGGCAACCTGCCTGATGGGGCTTACTAGCCACGGTAACGTGATGGTGGGCAATAAGGCGTTCGAGTACTATAACGAGCGCAATCCCGAGGATTATATTCAGATCCCGTGGGACGAGGTCGACTATATTGCCGCCGAGGTTTTGCGCGGCACCAAGAAGATTACGCGTTTTGCCATCTTCACCAAGGACAACGGTCACTTTACGTTTTCGACGCGCGACGACAAAGAGACGCTGCGCGCGGTTCGCAAGTACGTTGACGAGGACAAGCTCGTGCGTTCGCCTGACTTTATCGACGTGACGGCCAAGGGCGCCAAGAGCATCCCCTCCGTTATCAAGAGCTTTTTCCACAAAGGCAACTAGTCATTGGGGACGTTCTTAAACGACTAGTCATTAAAGAACGTTCCCAATGACTACCCTCGAAGAGTGGCTATGCACTGCATGGTAGTGGCGTAAATCTGCTACACTAGTACAACATGCCTCCGTAGCTCAGGGGATAGAGCACCGCTCTCCTAAAGCGGGTGTCGACGGTTCGAATCCGCCCGGGGGCACCAGAGATTTGCCGAGCCCGGTACCGCTATGGTGCCGGGCTCTTCTGGTCTAAGGGCCGGATTCGGGCCGTCGA
>CAKTUH010000005.1 GCA_934621885.1 uncultured Collinsella sp. | reverse complement strand
TCGCCCGCGGGCGACTCTATTCGCCTCGGACTGGGAAGCCGCCGGTGGAGCGAGCATCCAAGGTCGAGGTACCAACAAGTCGGTATGTTACCACAAGCGGCGCGCTTCTGCGCATCATCACCGACCCAACATGAATTCCATCGCACGGAGCCGCTGATCGGTGTGCGTGGCGGCCCACACATGCGAAAGCCCCAGCAAAAACGCCGCCGTATGCGGATCGATCTGCTCGGCCATAAGGGCATCGAACGTCATGGACATCAGGGCGCGCAGCCATGCGACCTCGCCGACTGATACCAACTCGGCTCCGGGCACGCTCGAGGCGCACGACCCGCACAAAAGCCCGCCGGCCTGGGCCGAAAAATACGAGAGCATGGGGTCGCCGCACGAGACGCAAGCCGAGAAATCGGGCCGGTAACCAACGTGCGACAGCAGCTTAAAGACAAAGGCCGCCACGAGCAGGTCCATATGCGCCGACTCGAGCCCGCTACCGACAAGCGTAAGCGCCCGTTGCGTGATGGCAAAGGTAAAGGGGTCCTCGGCATCCTCAAACGAGCATACGCGCGCAACCTCGGCAATCGCACTGGCGGCACAGGTCGTCTCGTAATCGGGAGCGGCGCCGAGCGGCGCCTCCATAAGCTCCGCCTGAGAAACCACGTCGAGCGAGCGACCATGCGCCAACAGCATATCGACGGTGCAGAAGAGCTCGCAGCGGGCCGCTAGGCGACCGCCGGGTTTACGTGCGCCCTTAGCCACGGCCCGCACCTGCCGTCCCCGCTCGTCGAGCATCGTCAAAATCAGGTCGGTTTCCTTAAGCTTGGTCTTGTCGAGGACGAGCACCTTTGTGCGATATGTGCGAGAGCCTGCCATGAACGCCGGGGCTTAATCTTCGGCATTGTAGCCAAAGCGGCGGATCTGAGCCTCGTCATCGCGCCAGCCGGCCTTGACCTTCACGTCGAGCTCCAAAAAGACCTGGGTGCCAAAGATGCGCTCAAGATCGCGACGGGCGTCGATACCGATATGTTTAATCATCTCGCCGCCCTTGCCGATGATGATGCCCTTCTGCCCCTCGCGCTCAACGTAAATCGTGGCGTGCACGCGCAGGACCTTCTTAGTCTGCTCGAGTGCGTCACAGATGACACCCACGGAGTGAGGGATCTCGTCGCGGGTGCGACGCAGAACCTTCTCGCGCACAAACTCGGCAACGAGGGTCTCGTCGGACGCGTCGGTGCCCATGTCCTCGGGGAACCAGCGCGGGCCCTCGGGCAAAAAGTGCGCGACGGTCTCGATAAACGCATCGACGTTGAAGTTCTTGACCGACGAGGTCACAATCTCGTCGTCGTATTCCATGAGCTCGTGAGCGGCTTTGAGCTGATCCATGACCTGGGCAGGATCGGCCTCGTCGGCCTTGGTGAGCACCAGGACCTTCTTGCAGCGGGCGTTCTTTACGCGCTCGGCGACCCAGGCGTCTCCCCTGCCGATAGGCTTGGTAGCGTCGATCAGAAACGCGACAACGTCCACGTCGTTGAGCTCGAACAGGGCGCTCTTGTTGAGCTCGGAACCCAGGCCGTCCTTGGGCTTGTGGATGCCCGGCGTGTCGACGAAGACCAGCTGATAGCCCGGGCGGTTGACCACGGCGCGCATGCGGCGTCGCGTCGTCTGGGCCACCGGCGAGGTGATGGCGACCTTCTTGCCGTAACAGGCGTTGAGCAGCGTGGACTTGCCGGCGTTCGGGCGACCGACCAGGGCAACAAAGCCGCTGCGGAAGCCGGGCTCCACATCGCCAAAACCCGCGAGGCTATCGTCCTCGTCGCACAGGGCATCGAGCTCATCGTCGCTCATGCCCTCAAACGGGTCGAACTCTTCGACCTCGTCAAACGATTCGGCACCTTCGGCCTCGTCCAGGACCTCGTCGTTCAGAATCTCATCGGTAGGCTTCATGTTATCGGACATGGGAATCCCTTTCTAAATAAAGTCGAGCGCGTGGGCAAAGACAAGCAAGCCCACGATCGCGGCGGTAATGGAAAGAACGTATACAGAGGCAGCGGCGATATCCTTCGCGCGCTTGGCCAACGGATGCAGCTCCTGGGTCGCCAGATCGACAATCGCCTCCATGGCGGTATTGCACAACTCGCCGTGAATCACCAGGCCGCAGCAGATGATGACCGTAGCCCACTCGGCAATATCGAGCCCCACGATGCAGCCGGCAATGACGGTGCACACGCCCGCCACGAGCATGACCTTGATATTGCGCTCGGTCTTGACGGCGGTGACGAAGCCCTCCATCGCGTATGAGAACGACTTTAAAAAAGACGGATGGTCCTTGTTCGATCCGGGAATCATAGACGGCTCCTAGTCGTGGGCATGATTGGTTATGGGGCCGACGTGGACGAGTTTGGGGTCCTCGCCGCGCTCAAGCGCCAGGTCGCGCAGGATGGCATCCTCGCGTGCCTCCATGACCTCGGCCTCATCGTCCTCGATGTGGTCGTAACCCAGCAGGTGCAGCATTCCGTGCACGAGCATCAGTCGGCACTCATCGGCGGGGCTGTTGCCAAAGCCGGGGGCCTGACGGGCAATAACCTGAGGGGCCAGGATAATATCGCCGAGCTCGAGCGTCTCGTCGGCGGGAATATCCTCGTCAAAGGCCGAGTCGCATTCAAACGAGAGCACGTCGGTCGTACGATCGATACCACGCCACTCAAGGTTGAGCTCGTGCATCTCGTCCTCATCGACATACGAAAGGGAAATCTCAACCTCACGCTCAACACCCTCGGCGGCAAGCACAACCTCGCAGATGTGCTCCACCTCCTGGGCATCGAGCAGCGTATCGAGCTCGGCATCGTTGCTGATCAATACACTCAACGGGACTCCTTTCGATCACGTACGCGTTTCTCGCGCACATCATCATAAGCATCGTATGCCTCAACGATACGGCCCACCAGGGCGTGGCGCACTACGTCGGCGCGCTCCAGGTGCGAAAACGCCACATCGTCGACGCGGCCCAAGATCCTCTCGACATCGGCAAGACCGCCGCGACGACCCACCAGGTCGCGTTGGCTTAGGTCGCCAGTGATCACGAACTTGGAATTAAAGCCCAGACGCGTTAGGAACATCTTCATCTGCTCGGGCGTTGTGTTTTGCGCCTCATCGAGCACCACGAAGGCATCGCTTAGCGTTCGGCCGCGCATGTAGGCGAGCGGGGCGATCTCAATCACGCCGCGCTCCATAAGCTCATCGGTGCGCTCGCGATCCATCATGTCAAAGAGAGCATCGTAGAGCGGACGCATATACGGGTCGATCTTTTCTTCGAGGGTGCCGGGCAAAAAGCCCAGGTTCTCCCCCGCCTCAACGACCGGGCGCGTCAGGATCAGACGTCCCACCTCGTGACGCTTGAGTGCGGCGACGGCGAGCGCCATGGCCAGATAGGTTTTACCGGTGCCGGCGGGACCCAAACCAAACGTGATGGTATGAGAGCGAATGGCATCCACATAGCGTTTTTGACCGAGCGTCTTGGGGCGGATGACGCGACCGCGATACGACAGCAGCACGTCATCGCGCAGCGACGAGGCATCATGCTCATCGTCACGCAAAACGGCCAGGCAGCGCGAGACGTCGTCGCCAGAAAGCGTGCGACCGGCTGCCGCCTCTCGAAAGGCATGTTCGAAAAAACGCGCGACCAGCTCGACCTCGTCCGGATCGCCGCTCACGGCAATGCCATCGCCGCGGGCAACCACATGGGCGCGCACTAAGTTCTCAAGCGCGCGAAGGACGCCGTCACCGGCGCCCAAAACGCGCGAGGGGTCGATACCCTCGGGAACGGTAAGTCTAATCTTCGAGGCTTCCATGAACCTCCCTGCGCGCATGGACCAAGCCGGAATCATCGACTCCGATGATAGCAGCATCGAGCAGGCACGGGGCTGTGAGTCCACAGGTATCATCAAGACGGGCATGATGGAACGAACCGAGCGTCAAATTGTCACCGTACTCAAGCACGGCGCGCTCGACGGTACCCACACGACGGCGGGCATCGGCAACCGCGAGCTCCTGAGCCGTCGCGCGCATGCGACGGCTGCGTTCGGCCATGACCTCGGGCGGTACCTGGTCGGGCATATCGGCGGCAAGAGTACCGGGGCGCTTGCTATAGCGGAACACGTGCATGCGCGAAAAGCCCACGCGACGGCACAGCGCCAGCGACTCCTCGAACTCCTCGTCCGTCTCGCCAGGAAAACCGACGATAACGTCGCACGAAAGTGCAGCCTGTGGCAGGTTAGCGCGAATCATACGCACCGTATCCTCAAAGGCCTCGGCACTATAGGGACGACCCATGCGATGCAGCGTCGCCGTGCAGCCAGACTGCACGGGCAGGTGCAAAAACGGCGCGATGCGCTTCGGATAGCGAGCCATCACCTTGAGCAAACGCTCGGAGATATCCATGGGCTCCACCGAGGAGATGCGCACGTGGGGAATAGACGTGCGCTCCATAATGGCCTCGAGCAGCTCGTCGATCTCGACATGCTCGTCGGTCGCGCTCTTGCCGTCATAGGCGCCCAGGTTCACGCCGGTCAGCACCACCTCGGGCACGCCGGCCTCCTGGGCCTCGCGCACCTGCTCGAGCACTGACTCGACGGGCACAGATCGCTCGGGGCCGCGGGCCTTCCACACGATGCAGTAGGTGCAGCGGTGGTTGCAGCCATCCTGAATCTTCACGCCCAATCGCGAACGACCGAGCGCATCAACCACGTCGCCATCGCTGCAGGCGGGCACGCTATCGGACTCGACGCCCAGCACTTCGCAGACGCGCTCGGCGACATCGATCTTAGAAGGCTCGGCGATCACGCGATCGGAGAGTTCAAGCAGCTCCTCAGGATGCAGGTTGACCACGCAGCCGGTTACGACCACGTAGGGCTCGCCCGGATAGGCTAGGGCGTGGCGAACGGCCTTGCGGGTCTTGGCCTCGGCCTCGCCCGTCACGGCGCAGGTATTGATGACGATCAGCTCGGCGTCCTGAGGCTCCACCATCGCAAAGCCCAGGCGCATAAGATCGGCAGTGATACGGTCGGACTCAACCCGGTTGACGCGGCAGCCGAGGTTGACGACGGAAATATGGGGTGCGAGCACGCGGGCTCCTTAATCGAGGATGTCGTCGAGGGCACTCTTGATACGGTCGGTCACCGACTTCTTACCGGATGCGACGTCATCGCCCATCTCGTCGGCAAAGGCGCGGAGCAGCTCGCGCTGCTTATTGGAAAGATTGGTGGGAACGACCACACGAAGCTGCACGATCAGACGACCGCGCGAACCGCCACCGCCGATACGCGGCATGCCGTAATTATTAACGCTTACGGTGTCACCGTACTGCGCGCCGGCGGGGACGCACAGCTTGACGACCTCATCGGGCATAATGCCCTGGACCTCGATCTCGCAACCAAGCGCGGCCTGCGCAATCGAGACGTCACTCACCAGGTACAGGTCATCGCCATTGCGCTTAAAGCGCTCGTGGTCGGCAACACGTACGTTGACGATCAAATCGCCCGAGGGCTCGCCGCGAAGGCCAGCCTCGCCAAAGCCACTCACGCGCAGCTGGCGACCGGTCGACACGCCGGCGGGAATATCGATATCGAGCTTTTCGTGCGAGGGAGTCCGGCCCTGACCGTCACAGGTCTCGCAGGGATGGTCGATAACCGTGCCCTCGCCGTGACAGTCGGGGCAGGGCGAGGAAGACTGGACCTGACCCAGGAACGAACGCTGGACTGTGGTGACATAACCCGTGCCGTGGCAGCGGCCGCACTGCTTTTCCTGTGCACCTTCGGCCCTACCGGTGCCGTTGCAATCGTCACAGGGAGCCAGACGGTCGTAGCTGATCGTCTTTTTGCAGCCGAGCGCCGCCTCCTCAAGGGTCACCGAAAGCGAGATGGCCATATCGCGACCGCGACGGCGCTCACGACGGCTACGGGCGCCGCCACCGGCGCCACCGCCAAAGAACGACGAGAACAGGTCGTCCATACCCATGCCGCCAAAGATATCGTTGATGTCGACATAGCCGGAGCCACCGGGGCCGTCGGCAGTGCCGTAACGGTCGTAGTTAGCACGCTTCTGCTCGTCGGAAAGAACGGAATAGGCCTCGTTGAGTTCCTTGAACTTTGCCTCGGCCTCGGGGTCGTCCGAAACATCCGGGTGTACGGTACGGGCCTTCTTTAGAAACGCGCGCTTGATCGTCCGCGCGTCGGCGTCCCTATCGACACCAAGTACCTCGTAGTAATCCCTATTTTCCGACACGACCGAATCCTTCCGACTTTCAATATTGTCACAGTGCGTCCTATACCCAAGCTGGGCAGGTCGCAAACAGTGTGCTTAATGTTATTGCATTCCATAAGGCGCGACCATGGCCCGCTGAGAGCAACTTGCGAACCAGACCGACACGAGCGCGAACATAAAGCCGTTGGCAAAACCGTTGGCAAACTGCATTGCGCCCCGCTTCCACCACAGCAGACTGCGATGAAGCACGCCATCCGAAAGCACCATAAACAGTCCCATGGCAAACGGGATAAAACACATCACGGCAAAAGCCGAGAACACGCCCGAGATGGCCGACAACACCAAAAACGGCGCGATGATACCCATGAGGTAGAAGCCGGTGCGAGCCTTGCCCTCCAAGCGCTCGGCCTCCACGTGGGCGCGGCCGACCAGGTCTCCGCCCGAGGCACCATTGGTGCCCGCATGGCCCATGTTGGGGATGCGCACCTCGTCGCCATCATGCGTGCCGGCGGGAAACTTAATCGTCTGCTCGGAGGTCACGCGAGTGCGACCGCTGCCACCGCAATCGGGGCACGGATCGGCCACGACCTTGCCGGAACCGCCGCACTCGGGACAAACCGACTGGAACGTACCGGCGCCAAACAGGAACGACAGGTCGACGTCGATATGGCCGCGACCGCCGCAACTGGGGCAGGTGTGGGCATGCTCAGACGAAACGGAGCCCGAACCACCGCAGTGACCGCAGGTATCGAAGCGCGTATAGCGAACGGTCTTGCTGGCTCCGCTCTTGGCCTCCTTGGCATCGAGCTTGATGTCGACGACCACGTTGGCGCCACTCTCGGGGTTGTAGGCCGCCTGGCCACGACGCGGCTGGCCCCAGGCGCCGCCGAAGGGGAAACCGCCCTCAAAGGGATTGCCATAACCGGCACTGCCGGCATAGCCGCCACCATAGGGCGAAGCCGTCGGAGCTCCGGCAAAGGGATTGCCCGAGCGCATGGCGTCGTATCGCGCACGCTTCTGCTCGTCCGAGAGCACGGCGTAGGCCTCGGAAACCTCTTTAAACTTTTCCTCGGCATCCGGCTCTTTGTTCACGTCCGGATGGAGCTTGCGGGCCTTCTGCTGGAAGGCCTTTTGAATATCACGCGAGGTGGCGTCCTTAGAGACACCCAAAATCTCGTAGTAGTCTTTTTCGTTCATCGTCGCCATGCGCGGCAACCTCCTGCTCACAGCAGCGTATATATTGCGGTAATTCTACCCGAGCGGCCTAAGCTAGATCCCAAAACAGCTCGAACAGAACATTTCCATCGAGCCAGCCCAAATGGGTCGGCGTCAGACAGGCGCGGGCACTGCCCGCGATGATGTCGGCCGAAGCGACAAGGTTCGCATGGGCATCGCCGGCGTCAGGCACCCAGGCAGCAAGGCCCAACTCAAGTGCGCGGTCGCAAGCGGACACCAGCTCAGCCGCAGGAATGACGCGAGCGGCACGTACCAGCAGGTCGGACCCCACGCCACGCGTCATACGGCAGGCGAGCATCAAATCCTCGGCTACCGCTTCGCGCCGCGAAAGACACTCTGCCTCAAACGCCGTCGCGGCATCGTCACGTTGCACCAGGCGCACGCGATACGAATCGCCACGAGGAGACACACCGGGAAAGAGCTCAGCCAAGCGGTCGAAATCCCCGGCATCGAGCATGCCGGCGGCAGAGCGACCAAGGCCCAAATAACCCTGGCCGGTCCAATAAGCAATGTTGTGGGCACACTCATGCCCGTCGAGAGCATAGCTCGCCACCTCGTAAGGGTGATAGCCAGCCTCGCTCAGGCAATCGCGCGCCACATCCATACAGGCAGCCTGAAAATCCTCATCGGGCTCAAGCGACTCATCGCGGCATGCCATGCGATAGAGGGGTGTGCCCTCCTCGAGCGTAAGAGGGTAGACCGAGACGTGATGCGGAGCTGCCGCAAGGACACCATCGAGCGTGCGTTGCCAGCTCGCCACCGTCTGCCCGGGAAGCCCGCACATGAGGTCGCACGATGCGTCAAGCCCGGCGTCTTTGACCGTCGCGATGGCCGCGAGCGCGCGGTCGGCATCATGGATACGGCCGATAGCGGCAAGCTCGTCATTATCGAGCGTTTGCACGCCAAGTGAAATGCGCGTGACACCCGCAGCGGCAAGGGTTTCGACAAGTGCGACAGTCAGCGACTCAGGATTGGCCTCGCAAGTAAATTCAACGGGTTCACACCACAAGCGAACGCGCCGGGCGAGCTCCACCAGGCGCACTCCCGCCAGCGACGGCGTGCCGCCGCCTACGTAGACGGTGCGAATGCACTCAAGCGCTCCAGCCTTGCCAAAGGCATCGAGCCGCGCATACAGCTGCTCAAAATAGGCATCGAGCGCGGCATTCAAATCGCACGGGGCAAAGCTGCGCGAGTCAAAATCGCAATAGCGGCATTTTTGAGCACAAAACGGCACGTGCACATACAGCGCGGTAACGGCCACCCTTAGGCCTCCAGCGGATGCGCGGGCACCGACTCGCCGGCTGCAAGGGCGGCCTCGCAGGTCACCACGTCGCGCTCGATATCATCGACCAGTGCCATAAACTCCTCGTAGGCGGAGCAGCGCACCACCTGGGCGCGCCAGGCGGCGGCATGGGGCATGCCTTTGAGATACCAGCTCGCATACGTGCGGGCGCGCGACATGAGCGGCAAGAGCTCGTGCGTCAGGGTCAAATGCTCACGCAGGGCGTCCAGGCGCTCTACGGAACTGCGCACCGGCACCGGCGCACCATCGAGAGCAAGGGCGCGCGCATCGCCAAATACCCAAGGATTGCCGTAAATACCACGCGCGATAAACACCGCGCTGGCACCCGAGCTGCGCAGATGCTCAGCAGCATCCTCGGCCGAGAACACGTCGCCCGAACCAATCACGGGAATCTCGACGGCGTCGGCCACCTCATCGACCACCGACCAATCGGCCTGGCCCGTATAGAGCTGCGTGGCGCAACGACCGTGCACCGCCACCGCAGCGGCCCCGGCACCCTCGAGCATATGGGCAAACGTTGCGGCATTGCGATCCTCGGCGTAAAAGCCCTTGCGGATCTTGACGGTCACGGGCACATGCGCCGCGCCCACCGCCGCCTCGACGATCTTCTCGGCCAGGTCGGGCGTGCGCATGAGCGCCGAGCCCTCGCCCTTGGTAACGACTTTGCGAGCCGGACAGGCCATGTTGATATCGATGAGCGACAGGCGATCGCCCACGCGCTCCTCGACGGCAGCGACGGCGCTCGCAAACTGATCGGGCTTGGAGCCAAAGAGCTGCACGCAAATCTGCTGCTCCTCGTCGGCCGGCAATACCAGGCGCCAGGTCTTATTGCTGGCATAGGCAAGGCCGGCCACGCTGACCATCTCGCTGTAGGCAAGGTTGGCACCGCGACGGCGGCACATGATGCGATATGCGGGGTCGGTAACACCTGCCATGGGAGCCATGAGGAACGGCTGCTCGGCATAGGCGCCCAGCAGCCGCTTGCTGTATTCGGAAAGCGCCATGGACCTACTCGTCCACCTTGAGGATCGCCATAAAGGCCTCCTGCGGGACCTCGACCGAGCCGATGGCCTTCATGCGCTTCTTGCCCTCTTTCTGCTTCTCGAGCAGCTTGCGCTTACGCGAGATATCGCCGCCGTAGCACTTGGCCAAAACGTCCTTGCGGCGGGCCTTAACGGTGGAGCGAGCGATGATCTTGTTGCCGATGGCACCCTGGATAGGCACCTCGAACAGCTGCCGCGGGATAATTTCCTTAAGCTTGTCGCACAGGCCGCGGGCCAGGCCATAGGCCTTGTCCTTGTGCACGATAAACGACAGCGCGTCCACCTCGTCGCCCGAAAGCAGGATGTCGAGCTTGACGAGCTCGGAGGGACGGTACTCGTTGAACTCGTAGTCGAGCGAAGCATAGCCCTTGGTGCGGCTTTTGAGCTGATCGAAGAAGTCCAAGATGAGCTCGGCAAGCGGCATGTCAAAGCGCATCTCGACCGACTTGCTCGTCAGGTGGATCATATCGGTCGTGACGCCGCGGTGCTCGATGGCAAGCTGCATGACGGCACCCGTATACTCGGGCGGGCAGATAATCTTTGCCTTGAGGTAGGGCTCCTCGATACGCTCGATACGCGTGGCCTCGGGCAGGTCCTGCGGGCTGCGGACATCAATCATCTCGCCATCGGTCTTGTAGACGTGATAGTCAACTGAGGGGCTCGTGGCGATAAGGTCCAGATTGAACTCGCGCTCCAGGCGCTCCTTGACGACCTCCATGTGCAGCAGGCCCAAGAAGCCCACGCGGAAACCAAAGCCCAGCGCCACCGACGTCTCGGGCTCCCACACCAACGACGGGTCGTTGACGTGCAGCTTATCGAGGGCATCGCGCAGGTTCTCGTAATCCTTGTTGTCGATGGGAAACAGGCCCGTGTAGACCATGGGCTTGGCCTCGCGGTAGCCCGGCAGCGGCTCGGGGCAGGGGTTCGAAGCCCACGTAAGGGTATCGCCCACGCGCACAGCCTCGGGGTCCTTCAGACCCGTGACCACATAGCCCACCTCGCCGACGGTCAGTGCATCCACCGGGGTCTCGGCGGGACGCTTGACGCCCACGCCGTCGACCAAGAAGTCGCCCTCGGCCTGCATCATACGCAGAGTGTCGCCCTTTTTGATGGAACCGTCAAAGACGCGCACCGTGGCCACGACGCCGCGGTACTCATCAAAGTACGAATCCAGAATAAGTGCCTTGAGCGGGGCATTTGCATCGCCCTTGGGAGGCGAGATCAAAAAGACGATGGACTCCAGCAGATCATGGATGCCCTCGCCGGTCTTGCCCGACACACACACGGCATCGTCGGCGGGAATGGCAAGGTCGTCCTCGATCTCGGTCTTGACCTCATCGGGGTGCGCCGAGGGCAGGTCGATCTTATTGATGGCGGGCACGATGTCCAAGTTGGCATTCATGGCGAGCGTGGCATTGGAGACGGTCTGAGCCTCGACGCCCTGCGTGGCGTCGACGACCAGCACCGCGCCCTCGCAGGCGGCCAGCGAACGCGAGACCTCGTAGGTAAAGTCCACGTGGCCCGGCGTATCGATCAGGTTGAACTGATACGTCTCGCCGTCGTCGGCATCATAGGAGACGCGAACGGCATTGGACTTGATCGTGATGCCGCGCTCGCGCTCGATATCCATCGTGTCGAGCAGCTGCGACTCCATGTCGCGCTCGTCAACGGTATGGGTGAGCTCGAGGATGCGGTCACTGATCGTGGACTTGCCATGGTCGATGTGCGCAACAATCGAGAAGTTGCGGATGTGGGAAATGTCAATTGAAGTATTCATGCGGACTATCTTACCCGAGCGGTACAAAAAATGGAGCCTGTTCCATAAAACAGGCTCCATTTATGCGCGTAATCTGTGTGGTGTGAAATTTACAACTTAGGCGTTGATGCTGTTCACGAGCTTGGCAAGACCGGACTTGCGGTTGGAAGCCTGGTTCTTGTGGATGACATGCTTGGCGGCAGCCATGTCGAGACGCTTGGTAACGGTCTTGAGGGCAGCCTGGGCCTTCTCGGCGTCGCCCTCGGCGACGGCGGACTGGACGTGCTTGGTCAGCGTCTTGAGCTCGGACTTGACAGCCTTGTTACGCATGCGAGCTGCCTCATTGGTGCGGATACGCTTCTTCTGAGACTTGATGTTTGCCACTTCTGGAGTTCCTTTCGAGTTCCTTGCAAAAAATGTATGACACCTCTGAGACACGGTGAGGTCATGCAAGCGCCTACTATAGCACGCTCCCCCTCAAAGGGATAGAACGAATTTGTCAAATAGGCAGGTATCATCACGATTTTCTCAAGATGTTCGTAATCCAGAGCAAAAGCGCGGTCTCCGAATCGGCCGAACCTTTGAGTGCAAGCTCAACATCAACGGCACCCTCCAGGGCGACAACGAGCTCGGTCATCGAAAAACGACGTGCCCAGGTAAGGTGATTCTTGACCTGCCAGGCCTGAAGCTTGAGCGTCGCGGCGAGCTCACGCCCCTGCCCGCGAGAGTCGAGCGCCTTGGCGACAATGAGCTCACGGATGCGACCGCATAGCAGCGTGTAGGTCCACACGTAGCTCTTGGAAGGCAGCAGTTTAAAGAGCTCGAGCGAACGGCGCATGTCGCGAGCCGAGACGGCATTTAGGAAGTCCCAGGGCTGAACCTCGGCCGTACGTACGATCCAGCGCTCCACGTCGGCAAGCTCAATCTGAGGCGCCTCGACCATCTGGGCGAGCTTTGCCAGGTCGTTATCGAGCATGCGGGTGTTTTCGCCCGAGCGCGAGACGAGCTCCTCGGCAGCAGCCGTCGAGATAGACTTACCGTGCTGTGTGGCCATCTGCTGCACGCGGCGCGGCAGCTCCCAGCGTTTGGTACCCGAGCAATCGATTACGGCCTTCTTGTCGATCTTGGCGATCGCCTTATACAGGCGCGTGTTCTTGGCAAGTGAGTCGGCGATGAAAAGGCAGACCGTCGTGGGGCTGGGACTTGCGAGGTACTCAACGAGCGGCTCGGAAACCGCTTTGGCAAGCTTAGAGCAGCCGTCGAGGATTACCAGGCGAAACTCGCTGCCCATGGGAAAGGTGTTGAGCGAGCCGATGATCGACTCGATATCGGGGTCTTTAGTCATGTCGCGCTCATCGAGGTTGAACTCGACCACGCCCGACTTTTCCAAGCGAGCCTTCATACGCGAGACAGCGTGATCGCGCTTAACTCCGTCGGTACCGACGATCAGATATGCCGGTAGCAGACCGGTTTCAGACATCGCGCTCCCCTCTCGCAGGCCCTCTAATTCGTACCACGCCATTCTAGCCCAGGGACCTACGGTGCGCCAACGACGTCGTTATGGTCGCTGGCATCGCATCGCGAAACCCTTCGCGGTCGGCGTGACGGTAATGTCGCCGTGTTCAATCGTGCACGCAAAGGCCCCGCCTGCCTTTTGAACCGCATCTTTGCATTCATCGGACGGGTGGCCGTATCGATTCCCCTCACCGGCGCTCGCGAGGGAAAGCTCGGGCTTCAGGACATCCAGAAGCTCGCCGTCGACCGAAACCTTGGAGCCGTGATGTCCAAGCTTAAGGACATCGATGTCTCCCACTTCCTGAGCAATTTCACGTTCCTGATCGAGCTCGGCGTCACCGGTCAGCAGCATGCGTAAACGCTTGCCCTCTTGTGCGTAGGTGAGCAGCAGGACGAGCGAGTCTTCATTGCCTTCGCCGTCCACGGACTCAAATGGCCACATCACGCGGGCGCGAAAGTCGCCGATGTCGATGGTATCTCCGCGGGCCACCTGCAGATACGAGACACCAGGTCGTCCCACGACCTCGGCAGGGGCATCCTCCAGCGCATCAGCCGCCACGGCAATGGTTCCGACCGAAAATTGCTCCAGCACGGCGGGCAGGCCACCCCAATGGTCCTCATCCCAATGCGTCACAAAGACGGCATCGATATGGTGAACGTTATTGCGCACCAGTGCGCTTACCACGCGCTCATCAAGCCCACAGTCGACGAGCGCAACGGTCCCACCCTGGCGGATAAGGATGGCATCGGCCTGGCCCACGTCGAGGACCGTTACCGAAGCCGGCGCACATCGATCCCAATATACATACGGGACGATCGCCAAGAGCACAAGACATGCAAGCCCCACTGTCATAGGACGCGCACGTGGGCGCGGCCACCAGACCAAAAGAGCTAGCAACGCGCACGGCGCCAAATAGATCCACATGCTATCGGGCGCAATGCTTACCGAGGCGCCTGGCACCGCGGCGAACAGTTGCTCAAAGAAAAGCGCGCAGCGTGCGGCAATCATGGGCACGGCAAGCGACCAGTTCTGTAACGGCACCACGAGCGAACAGGGCACCAGCACGAGCGATACGGCAAGCAGCACACTCACCACCGGACCGATAAACGCATTCGCAAGTGGAGCTATGAGCGAAAACGTACCGAAGGCAGGAATGGTGATGGGAAGCGTCGCCAGTTGCGAGCAAAGCGTGACGGAAAGCATGCTGGCAACGCCCGATGGCACACCCAGCTCCCCCAAAGCGTAGGTGACGTACGGGCAAAAGCACAGGATGGCAAAGACGCTGGCGCATGAAAGCTGAAAGCCCATCTCGAACAGCACCGTCGGCCGCAGTAGCACAAAGATGGACATGGTTGCGAAGAGTGCCGATGCGCCATGTCGACGACGCCCCGCGCCGTTTACGACAAGCGTCGCGAACACCATGCAGCACGCTCGCACGGCCGAGGGCGAGGCGCCCGTAAAGGCAGCGTAACCCACAAGCGTTATCGCCAATATCGCCCGTTGAAGACCACGTGAACACCGAGTCTTTTGCAATACGCCCTCGATTACAAACCCCACGATAGCCAAATGGCTGCCCGAGACGGCGATAAGATGTGCCGTTCCCGTCACCGAAAACCAGTCGCCCGCCGGCTGAGAGCGAAGCTCGGCCGAACGACCGCAGACGACACCGGCTATGAGCGCACGCGCCGCGTCGGTCGCAGGCGCGATGGACGCAAGCAGCCCGTTTCGCAGCCGAAGCAGCGGCCCCGGAGAGCCCTCATCGACCGACACAATCCGAACGGCTTTAACCTTGCGCACCTCGCCTCGGAACACGCGCGAGCGCCCATACGAATCGTTCTCAAAACGTGAAACGCGGCCGATAACACGCACGTGAGACCCGGCACCAAGTTCGCGGTCGCACGATAGGCGAACTTCGCCCAAGCGTCTACCGCCCGCGCGTGTTTCGCAGGTGTAGGAATACGTCTCATCGTTGATGGACGGATCGCCCTGCACCACAAATTCAAGGCTGCTCGCCGCCCTGCCGTCGAGCGCTTTCGAGGCACTTAGCGCACCCGCAGCCCACCACGCCGAGACGACCGCTCCCGCCACGAGACCGACGGACGCGGCATACAGCCACCGCTTCAAAGGGGCAAGCCGCGCACAAGATTGAACCAGCACAACGAATACCGCCGCCGCAACAGGAATAGCCCATAGCGGTCCGACCTCCGATGTCTGCTCCCCCAGTAGCGCATCGGCGGCCACGTTGAGCACCAAGACACAGCTAACGCATAGACCGGCACACAAGGCCATCGTCCATGGCATGAGGGGCCGCGGGGGCATCACATGCTCGCGCTTGGGCGTGCTCATACGCAGATACCATCTTTGATTTTGGCAAGCTTCTTCTCTCCGATGCCAGATACGCGCATCAGATCATCAACTGAGGCGAAGGGGCCATTCTTCGAGCGCTCGTCGATAATCGACTGCGCCATAGAAGGCCCGATGCCCGAAAGCGTCTGCAGCTCAGCCGCACTTGCCGTATTGATGTTCACGAGCCCCGACGAAGACCCCGCACCAGGAGTCGTAGCAGCACCGCTTTCGGCCCCGTCGACCACCTCAGCCGCTTGTTGCTCCCCCACTGTCGGAACATAGATCTTTTGGCCATCTGTAATCTTGGACGCACGATTAAGCCCTGTCACATCCGCCTCGGCCGTAAGCCCTCCGGCGGCATCGATCGCTTGGGACACCCGTGCTCCATCTTTGAGCCGATACACGCCAGGCCTCACAACGGCGCCATCCACATCGACGTACGCCTCGGCAGCAGAGGAGCTATTGGCCGAAGACTCATCGGCATCATCAGGAGACGCATCCCCGGCCCCGTGCACATCCGAGGAGCTCGCCTCATCACTACGCTCAAAAGACACGCCGCTGGAGCGGCTATTAAAACTTGCCATCGCCAAGCCGCTCGCGGCGGCAATGACAACCAGAATCGCCACCACCACCGCTTTATGCCCGAGCAACTTGCCCGCCCAGCGGTCCATCCGTTTAACCCGTTCGTGTTGTTCGCGCTGCGCCATAGCAAAACCTCCCAACACCATCGTGTCAGGAAAACGCAGCAAAACGAACCGCATGGACAAGCCAGTTTTGACGGTCAAACCAAAAGCTGACCAAAACCTTGCGGGAACATGCCCATTTATTCAGGCACACGTCAGCGAATGAACATCTTGGCATCATTTGCCCAGATAGCAAAAGACCGACGATACAGGCGCGTCGTCGGTCTATGCAGGCAATTACTCGTGATCTTGGTAAATCTCACGCGGAGCAAGCTCCGAATGTTTGCGTTTTAAGGTCTTAGGGGCCTTATACGTGTTGCTGGAGAAGTCGATGTACTCGGTCTGCTTAAGCAGGCGCTCGATCATCTCCTCGTGGTCGAACAGCTCCCAGGCCTCGTGCACGGCATCGAGTTTGGCGTGCGTCTCGGGACGACGCGGCATAAACAGCGTGCAGCAGTCGGGCGCCGCCTCGGTGGAAATATCGAACGTGCCGATCTCCTGAGCGCGCGCAATGATCTCCTGCTTGTCCGAACCGATCAACGGGCGGAACACGGGGATCCTGACGGCCTCGTTGACGGCCATGATGTTCTCGAGCGTCTGGGAGGCAACCTGACCGAGCGACTCGCCGGTCACGATGGCCTTGGCGCCCTCGATATGCGCAATGCACTCGGCAACCGAATACATGATGCGGCGATACATGATCACGCGCAGGTTGCTGGGGCAGGTGACGGAAATCTCACGCTGGCAATCGCCAAACGGCACCACGTAAAGGCGGCCGATCTGGACACCCGGCTCAAGCGCACGGATGATGTCCTGCACCAGGTACTCACTCGTGTCGGGCGTCTGCGGACGACCGGAGAAATGCACCGGCACGCACACCGCGCCGCGACGCGCGAGCATCCAGGTCGCCACCGGAGAATCGATGCCCGACGACAGCAGCGTCACAACCTTGCCGGCAGAACCCACCGGCAGACCGCCCACGCCGCGCTCGGAGCGCGCGTACACGTAAACGCTACCCTGGACCACCAGTACGTGCACCATCGCATCGGGGTCGTGCATTTGAACCTTTTTATCGGGGAAGGCCTCGCACAGCACCTCGCCCACCTGACGATTGATATCAATCGAGGTGAGCTCATAGTCAGTATTGGAGCGCTTGGCGTGCACCTTAAACGAATCGAAGGGGCCAAACTCGCGCAGCGCCTTGACGGCGGCGGCGCAGTACTCCTGCGGGTCGCGGTTCGTGTGATATGCCAGGGACACACGGGCAACGCCGGGAACGGTACGAATGACACGCGCCGCCTCGTCGGCCTGATGCTCGTTAAAGGTCACGAGGATATAACCGGAAATTCGAGACACGGCATTCACGGAAAAGGCGGCCAAAGCCGCCTTGATGTTATCCATGAGGATATGCTCAAAATGTGCGCGGTTCTTGCCCTTCAGTCCAACCTCGTGATAGTGGACCAGGCAGACGCGAGCTGCCATTTAGGCTTCAGCAACCTTGTGGCCGAGTGCCTTCTCGTAACGGGCCTCGTCATAGGAGATATCGCCGTCGACGATCTCGTCCATAGCCATCGAGATGGTATCGGCACCAGAAAGAGCGATGGTGATGTCATCGACATCCTGAACGGCAAGCACGCGGTTGTGCTGGCCACGCAGCATGCTATTGATGTCGCAGGCACGCTTGGAGGCAAGCGAAGCGAGCAGGAAGCGGTTGTGATCGGTCTTCTCCAGAAGATCGTCAATGCAAGGCTTTACAACGGACACGGACCTCAGATCCTTTCATGCATATCGAGAACGCGAACGAGTTCGTCGGTCGCGCGGTCGAGATCGTCATTCACCACGACGTCGTCGTAGCGGTCGGCAAGGGCAAGCTCATCGGCGGCGTTTGCCATACGCAGCTCGATCGTCTCGGGCGTCTCGGTTCCACGACCGACCAGACGCTCGCGAAGCACTTCGAGCGAGGGAGGCTTGATAAAGATCAACACGGCCTCGGGGAAACGCTCCTTGACCTGCAGGGCACCCTGGACATCGATCTCCAAAATCAGAGACGCGCCCGAAGCGAGCTTGGACTGGACCTCGCTCACCAACGTGCCGTAGCAGTTACCGTGGACCTCGGCCCACTCAACAAACTCACCGTTTGCCACGCGGCGGTCGAACTCCTCGCGCGTCAGGAAAAAGTAGTTGACGCCGTCGACCTCACCTTTGCGTGGTGCTCGCGTGGTAGCCGAAACCGTCAGGCCCAGGTTGGAGCGACGCTCGCGCACACGAGTGACGAGCGTGCCCTTGCCTGCGCCTGACGGTCCAGAAATCACAAAGAGCTTTGAATCCTGAGCGCTCACTTATTTGGTCAGCTGCTCGAGGAGCTGCTCGCGCTGACGGACGCCGAGGCCCTGGACGCGACGGGTAGCGGAGATGCCGAGCTCCTCCATGATCTTGGCGGCCTTGGCCTTGCCATAGCCGGGGAGGGACTCGATGAGGGTGGAAACCTTCATGCGGGAAGCGATGGGGTCATCGGAGTTGAGCACGGACTCGAGGGACTTCTCGCCCTTCTTGATCTGCTCACGGAGCTCTGCGCGAGCGTGACGTGCGGCGGCAGCCTTCTCAAGAGCCTGCTTGCGCTGCTCATCGGTAAGCTGAGGGAGTGCCATTCGTACCTCCAAATAGTTGGGTTATATCTGATTCAATATTTGGCATTTTAGCACGTAAAACGTACAAAATGCCCAATCGCGGCTCCATAGGTTAGACGATACCCGCAAAAAGTGCAATATATCGCACTAAAAGTTGAGCCCCCGACCTGCGATTCCACACAAAGGATGGGAAAGTTTTCGCAGGCACAGGGGCTAAATTGTGCTAATGAGACCCAAAAGTGGTGACTTAAGGGAATCTTTTACGCGACGTTTTCGACCAGCTCGGCGACGATGGCATCAAACGCGGCAACCGGATCGTCGGCGCCGGTGATGGGACGGCCCACCACGATATGGCTCGCGCCGCGCTCGATAGCCTGGGAAGGCGTGGCCACGCGGGACTGATCGCCCAGCGCCGCACCAACCGGGCGCACGCCCGGGGTCACGATCAGCGCATCGGGGCCCAGCAGCTCACGCATGTCATGAGCCTCCATCGGTGAGCACACGATGCCGTCGATACCGTTGGCCTGAGCGAGCTTCGCGAGACGCGCGGCCTCCTCGGCCACGGGCGAGTCGACGCCGATCTCTGCCAGCGCATCCTGGTTCATGCTCGTAAGCACGGTGATAGCGACGAGCTTGGCGCGGTCCTCACGAGCCTCCTCGGCGCCCTCACGGCAGGCGGCGAGCATGGCACCCGAGCCCAGGCCGTGGACCGAAAGCAGGTCGGCACCGGCAAGCGAGGCCGAACGGGCGGCGCCACGCACCTGATGCGGAATGTCGTGGAACTTAAGGTCGAGAAAGACCTTGAAGCCCAGGTCCTTGAACGTCTTGACGATCTCGGGACCCTCGGCGTAATAGAGCGTCATGCCGACCTTGAGCCAGGCGGCGTGACCCGAAAGCTCACGGGCGAGCTCGAGCGCACGCTCACGGTCGCAGTCGAGGGCGACGATAACGCGGTCGCGGGCATCGATCTCTAGCATTCGAACGCACCTACCAGCTCGTTGATGTCCTTAACGCCCTGGGACTCGGCCCAGGCCTCAAGCTCGTGCGCGATCTTGAGC
Source organism: uncultured Collinsella sp. (assembly GCA_934621885.1). The sequence continues at coordinate 46,546 of CAKTUH010000005.1, read as the reverse complement.
GAGGCACACGGATCGACGAAGTTGGCCATACCGACCGACACGCAGGTAGCGCCAGCCAGGATAAACTCGGCCGCGTCCTCTCCGGTCATGACGCCGCCGACGCCGTTGATGGGGATATCGACCGCCTGGGCAACCTCCCAGACCATGCGCACGGCGATGTGGTGGCACAGCGGGCCCGAAAGGCCGCCCTTGGGCTTGGCCACGCGGGACTTGCGGGTGTGGACGTCGATGGCCATACCCTGGATGGAGTTAATGACCGAAAGGCCATCGGCACCGGCGGCCTCGAGAGCCTTGGCAATCTCGGCAACGTTGACCGGAGCCATCTTTACGAACAGCGGCTTGTCGGTCACCTTGCGGCACGCGGCCATGACAGCAGAGGCGCCCTCGGGCGTGGAGCCCATGGCGGCACCGCCGGCGGCAATGTTGGGGCAGCTCACGTTGATCTCATAGCCGGCAGCCCAGGGGCACAGCTCGACATACATCTCGAGCGCACGGACAAACTCGTCCACGGAATGACCGGCAACCTGGCAGATGACCTGGCAACCGTCCTTGGAGAGCTGCTCGAGCCACGGACCGGACTCGCGGGCGAAAGCGGCCACACCGGGGTTCTGCAGGCCCACGGAATTGATCATGCCGCCGGGGATCTCGGCCATGCGGGGTGCGGGATTGCCGGGCCAGGGCTCGGCAGCGCAGCCCTTGGTGGTGATGGCGCCCAACTGGGAGACATCGAAGAAATTCTGGAACTGCCAACCGTAGCCAAAGGTACCGGCTGCGGTGTTGATGGGGTTCTGCATCTTGACGCCGCCGAAATCGACGGCCATGTTCACGGTACCCACTAGAAGACCACCACCTTGGAAGCATCGAACACGGGGCCGCACATGCAGGCGCCCTTCATACCGTCGACCGTCTCGACATTGCAGGTGTTGCAGGCGCCAAAGCCGCAGCTCATCATGCGCTCGAGCGACACCTCGCAGTACGCGCCGGCCTCGGCGGCAGCGGCGGCGACCTTCTTCATCATGACGGCGGGGCCGCAGCTGGCGACGTAGTCGTAGCCGCCCTCGCCAAGCAGCTCGGCGGCAGGATCGGTACAGAAGCCATGCGTGCCCAACGAACCGTCGTCGGTGCACACGTTGACCGTAGCACCCAGCGCGCGGAACTCATCGACGCCCACGGCCTTGGACGCGGTGCCAAAGCCCAGGCATACGTCAACGGCCGCACCCTGCTCAGCAAGCATGTCAGCCAGGCAGAGCACGGGCGGAACGCCAATGCCGCCCGCCACGAGCAGCGCCTTCCTGGTACCCTCGGGCACAAACCAGCCGCGACCGCCGGGGCCCAGCAAGTTGGAGGTGGAGCCAGGGGCCATCTGCGACAGACGACGGGTATCATCGCCCACGACGGCGTACCACAGCTCGACGGTGCCGGCCTCGGCGTCGGCGCGATAGAAGCTCAGGGGCACGCGAAGCAGCGAGGAAGCATCGCCCGGCACGGCGATATTCACGAACTGACCGGGCTTGAGCGCACTTGCAAGCTTGGGGGCCGAGATTACGAGCGAGAAGATGCCGTCGGCGATCTCCTGGTTCGAGACGACCTCGAAGTCGTGCATGCGTGCAGTGGAAGGTGTGGGCATAGACGCTCCAATCCCCCATGCGGTTGCATGGTTCAGGCGAACAGAAAGCGCGGCACCACAAGGGCGCCGCGCACAAAAGCGATAAGACTATGCTAGCAGATGCAGCCGTCGGCAAGCGTCTGCTTACCGCCGACAAACACATCGGTGGCACGACCGGTGAGCGTGCGGCCGGCAAAACCGGAGTTCTCGGCGCGCGACTCGTAGCCATCCTCGCCGACCGTCCAGGTGGCAGATGCGTCGAAGACGGTCAGGTCGGCAACGGAGCCCGCCTTGACCTGAACCTGGTCGAGGCCAAGGATCTCACGCGGCTTGATGGCCATGAGCTCGACCATGCGGCCCATGCTCATCATGCCTGTGTTGACCAGCTCGGTGAGCACGAGTGCCAGCGAGGTCTCGAGGCCGATCATACCGAAGGGTGCAAGCTCGAACTCGCGGGCCTTCTCCCACGGGGTGTGGGGAGCGTGGTCGGTGACGATAGCGTCGACGGTGCCGTCGATGACGCCCTGGCGGATAGCCTCGGCGTCCTCGTCGGTACGCAGCGGCGGGTTGACCTTGAGCGAGGTGTTGTAAGTCTCGTCCAGGTCGTTCTCGGTCAGGAACATGTGGTGCGGGGTGGCCTCGCAGGTGACCTGAACGCCAGCGGCCTTGCCGGCACGCACGAGCTCCAGGCCATGGGCGGTGGAGATGTGCTGAATGTGCAGCTTGGCACCAGTCAGCTTGGCGATCTCGATGTCGCGGGCGATCTGCAGCTCCTCGCCTGCCGCCGGCCAGCCCTCGAGGGCCAGACGGGTAGAGACCTTGCCCTCGTTGATCTGGCCGTGACCGACCAGGTCCTCGTCCTGGCAGTGGCTCATGAAGACCTTGCCGAACATCTTGCCGTAGTCCATGCAGCGACGGAGCATGCCCGCACCCTGCACGCCGCGACCGTCGTCGGTGAAGGCGACGGCGCCGTGGGCGACCATATCGCCCATCTCGGACATGGCCTCGCCCTTAAGACCGCGGGTCATGGCGCCCGACGGATAGACGCGGCAGTGACCGACCTCGGCAGCGCGGGACTTGACGAACTCCACGACGGTGCCGTTATCGGTGACGGGGTCGGTGTTGGGCATGGAGCACACACCGGTGAAGCCGCCCTTGGCAGCAGCGCGGGTACCGCTCTCGATGTCCTCTTTGACCTCATAGCCGGGCTCACGCAGGTGAACGTGCATATCCACCAGGCCAGGGACGAGGTACTTGCCGGAAAGGTCGCGGACCTCGGCTCCCTCGACGGCGAGATTCTCGCCGACCTCGGCGATCTTGTCGCCGTCGATCAGGACGTCAACGACACCGTCAAGCTCGACGGACGGGTCGACGACGTGGGCATTCTTAAGAAGCAAGGCCATTATCGGCACCTCCAAGCAGCAGATACAGGATAGCCATACGCACGCAGATACCGGCGTAGACCTGCTCCAGGATGACGGAGCGTTGCGGGTGGTCGGCCATATAGGAGTCGAACTCGACGCCGCGGTTGATGGGGCCCGGGTGGCAAATGATCGCGTCGGGCTTCATGAGCTTCTCACGGTCCTTGGTCAGGCCGAAGAGCTTGTGGTACTCGCGAATGGTCGGGAACGGGGCACCCTCGAGGCGCTCCTGCTGCACGCGCAGCATGTAGACGACGTCCAGTTCGGGCAGGACGGAATCGAGGTTGCTCGTCACATGGTCGCAGCCCAGGACCTCGGGCGCCGGCGGCAGCAGCGTGCCGGGGGCGACGGCGTAGGTCTCGCAGCCCATGATCTTCAACGCGGGGATCAGCGAGCCGCAAACGCGGGAGTGGGCGATGTCGCCGACGACGGCGACCTTCAGGCCGTGGAAGTCACCCTTGTGCTCCCAGATGGTGTACAGGTCGAGCAGGGCCTGCGTGGGGTGGTTGTGCTTACCGTCACCGGCGCAGATAACACTCGCGGGCGAATTCTGCGTGACGATGTAGGGAGCACCGGCATGCTTGTCGCGCACGACGATGCAGTCGATCTTGTAGGCGTTGAGGGTCTCGACGGTATCGACGAGGCTCTCGCCCTTGACCGTGGAGGTCGAGGAGCCGCCGAAGTTGAGGCTGTCGGCCGAAAGACGCTTCTCGGCGAGCTCGAAGGAGCTGCGGGTACGCGTCGAGGGCTCATTGAACATGTTGACGATGGTCTTGCCCTTGAGCGTGGGGACCTTCTTGATAGCACGCTCGTTGACCTCGGAGAATGCCTTGGCGGTCTCGAGGATGAGCTTGATGTCCTCTTCGGAGTACTCGGTAATGTCGATCAGGTGCTTATGATTGAACGCCACGGTACTACTCACCTCCCAGCGGCGCGGAGCCCACGTGGGAACCCGGCGCGACGTCGTTGATTTCGACAGCGGTACGGCCGTCGACTTCCTTCATATATAGGTGCACGTTCTCCTCGTGCGACGAGGGGACGTTCTTGCCGACAAAGTCCGGCGAGATAGGGAGCTCGCGGTGACCGCGGTCAACGAGAACTGCCAGCTCGACTCGGCTCGGACGGCCCAGGTCCATAACGGCGTCCAGAGCGGCGCGGATGGTGCGACCCGTGTACAGGATGTCGTCCACCAGCACGACGCGCTTGCCGTCGACGCTGAAGGGAATGTTGGTAGCGTGGATCGCGGGAGCGAAATTGGTCGCATAGTCATCGCGATAGAAGCTGATGTCCAGGCTGCCGAGCGGAACGTCGACACCCTCGATCTCCTTGATCGCCTCGGCAAGCTTCTTTGCCAGAAGGTCGCCGCGCGTGACGATGCCCACCAGAGCGAGGTCTTCACAGCCCTCGTTGCGCTCGAGGATCTCGTGCGCGATGCGGGTCATCGCTCGGTTGACGGCGGTCTCGTCCATGATGACCGCCTTGGGGGAAGTCGTGCCCATCGATCTCCTTCCTCACATGTCTTGACTGCTGACACAGTCAAAAAAATAGATGCCCGACCGCTCAAAGCGGACCAGACACCCACAGGAAGGGCTGCTCGATTGGCAGCTATGTAATTCCATGTGGGTATCTCGTACCCCTTTAATGGTCAAGGGATAGTGTAGCCAACCTCGGGCTCAAATGCGAGCATAAAAACTAATCAATCCGTAAACGGAGCCAATCGCTCCATAAACCTATATATATTTGTGGGACGAGCTTGAAAACCTCGTTGCGAGCTGGCATAATCCCCTCTGCTACACGCAAATCGGATCTACGTCCAGGGCCGTAGCGTGGGCACTATCGCCAAAAGAGAAATATCTCTGTGTAGATTGCGCACAGAGACATGCTTCTGTGCTATAGTTCAGGCTTGTTTGTTAACGCGACATGTTCGTTTGTCGCCCAAGGAGGGTCAGTTATGTCCAAAGTTTGCGAAGTTTGCGGTAAGCACCCCGTTGCCGGTCGCTCCATCAGCCACTCTCACCGCGTCACCAACCGTAAGTTCCGCCCCAACATCCAGCGCGTCTACGTCGTCGTCGATGGTCACCGTCGCAAGATGAACGTTTGCTCCACCTGCCTCAAGTCCGGCAAGGTTGCGCGCTCCTAAATAAGGTCTTACCAACAAGTACCTCGGACTCTCCGGGTCAAAGACCTCGCGTTCATATAGAACTTAACAAAGGCGTCCTCCCCTACGGAGGGCGCCTTTTTGCACTCATTGGGGACAGACTTACATGAGTGTTTTTACGCATTGGGGACAGACTTAGATGAGTGCTTTCCTAAGCTCACAGTGCGTCGATCGGCCCCAATCCATGCCTCACGCAGCCTCGTTCCAGCCTGCAGTGGACTTGGTCACACTTGTAGCGCCGATGCCAGTAATACGGGCAATTTGCTTGACCGTGAGATGCGCCCGCCTGAGCCTCAGCAGACAGGCATCGCGTTCGGGGCGTGGCAGGGCCTTGAGCAGCGCAGGATCTATGCTCGGCAGGACTTCGCGCGCAACGGAAAGGGCCTCCTCATCGGGGATCCGCCGGCGTGGAAGAACCTCCACTGACCAGATCCGCCCGGCGACTTCCTTAAGATGCTCGCAATAGCGACGGGAACCCCCGACAATATCGAGCATGGGGGCCGCATCGCAGATGTCAAAGGGATCGTAGCCCAGCTGGTATGCCCTGAAGCTTGACCAGCGGTAGGCATCGAGCGAGTCGAGAGCGCCTTTTACGGGATTGAGATGGATATAATCGAGCAGCTGCACTGCCTGCGTGTCCGACTCAACCGCAACCCGCGAATAGCGATTGTCAAACAGATGACCCGTTCTCCCCGTTTTCCCATTGAAATACTTAGCATATGCCGTCAGCGCGCACTGCATTGCCTTTGAAAGGTTGTCAAATGGGTCATCAACCATCAAATGGAAGTGATTATCCATAAGGCACCAGGCCAACACCGCCACGTCATGGCGCGCGAACCTGTCCGAGATATCCGATAAGAAACGATAGCGGTCGGAGTCATCTTCAAAAATAATCTGTTTGGAGTTGCCACGGTCAAAGACGTGGTAGTAGCCGGTGAGCGAAACGGCGCGGGCGCATCGAGGCAAAATCTCTCCTTTCAAAACTGAACAGGCGAACAGGCAACACCTAAAAGGAGAGAAGGAACGCAAAATGCTGAGCCTGTGACCTATTTATATCCAATAAGCGGCAAAAACAGGTCCAGAACGGCAAAATGGCAAAACGATGTCTGTCCCAAATGAGTGAAAGCACTCATGTAAGCCTGTCCCCAATGAGCGGGGCGATGCTGGTGACAAGTATTAGTTAAAACGCTTCAGTATATTGAAGCGTTTTAGTGTGCCTTTTACGGGAATCTTACCACTCACCGAATTATTTATTGCTATTATGCAAGGCGTAGGGTAAATCTCCGATCGCAAGGAGACACAAATGGTGAAAAAGTCACCGGAAAACACTACTCCCGCAATTGTGGACAACGTAGAGGCGCTTGAGGCTAAGCTCGCTCAGATGCGAGAGGCCCAGGCGCTTTTTGCTACGTACACGCAGGAGCAGGTCGACAAGATCTTCTACGAGGCCGCCATGGCCGCCAACAAGGCTCGTATCCCGTTGGCGAAGATGGCCATCGAGGAGACCGGCCGCGGCGTTCTTGAGGACAAGGTCATCAAGAACCACTACGCCGCAGAGTACATCTACAACGCTTACAAGAACACCAAGACCTGTGGTGTCCTGGAGCGCGACGAGGCCTACGGCATCACCAAGATCGCCGAGCCCATCGGCATCGTGGGCGCCGTCATCCCGACGACCAACCCCACCTCCACCGCGATCTTCAAGACGCTGATCAGCCTGAAGACCCGCAACGGCATCATCATCTCCCCGCACCCGGCAGCCGCCAAGTGCACCATCGCCGCCGCCAAGCTCGTGCTTGACGCCGCCGTCAAGGCCGGCGCCCCCGAGGGCATCATCGGCTGGGTCGATGTCCCCTCCATCGAGCTGACCAACATGGTCATGCGCGACGTCGACATCATCCTCGCCACCGGTGGCCCGGGCATGGTCAAGGCCGCTTACTCCTCGGGCAAGCCCGCCCTGGGCGTTGGCGCCGGTAACACCCCGGTCATCATCGACGACACCGCCGACGTGCTGCTCGCCGTCAACTCCATCATCCACTCCAAGACCTTCGACAACGGCATGATCTGCGCTTCCGAGCAGTCCGTGACCGTCATCGACACCATCTATGACCAGGTCAAGGCCGAGTTCCAGAAGCGCGGCTGCTACTTCGTCAAGCAGGGTGCCGAGATGGAGGCTCTGCGTGCCGCCATGTTCAAGAACGGCGCTCTCGATCACCGCATCCCCGGCATGGCTGCCGCCAAGATCGCCGAGCTCGCCGGCATCGAGGTTCCCGCCAAGACCAAGATCCTGATCGCCGAGGTCACCTCTACCGACCCCGCCAAGGAGGAGTTCTCCCACGAGAAGCTCTCCCCGGTCCTGGCCATGTACCACGCCAAGGACTTCCAGGAGGCCGTCGACAAGGCCGAGCACCTGGTGCTCGCCGGTGGCCCGGGCCACACCGCCTCTCTGTACGTGCACCCCGCCCAGGCCGAGAAGATCAGCCTGTTCGAGCACGTCATGAAGGCCTGCCGTATCGTCATCAACACCCCGTCCTCGCACGGCGGCATCGGTGACCTGTACAACTTTGGCATGAAGCCGTCTCTGACCCTGGGCTGCGGCTCCTGGGGCGGCAACTCCGTCTCCGAGAACGTTGGGGTGAAGCACTTGATCAACGTTAAGACTGTGGCCGAGCGCCGTGAGAACATGCTGTGGTTCCGCGCTCCCGAGAAGGTCTACTTCAAGAAGGGTTCCACGCCCGTCGCTCTCGACGAGCTCGGCACCGTCATGGGCAAGAAGCGCGCCTTCATCGTCACCGACCAGTTCCTCTTCAAGAATGGCAACACCCGCGCCATCGAGGCCAAGCTCGACGAGATGGGCATCGCCCACGACTGCTTCTACGACGTCGAGCCCGACCCGTCGCTGCAGTGCGCACGTCGCGGTGCCAAGCAGATGGCTCTCTTTGAGCCGGACGTCATCATCGCCGTCGGCGGTGGCTCCGCTATGGACGCCGGCAAGATCATGTGGATGATGTACGAGCACCCCGAGTGCAAGTTTGAGGACATGGCCATGGACTTCATGGACATCCGCAAGCGTATCTTCACCTTCCCCGAGATGGGCAAGAAGGCCTACTTCGTCGCCGTCCCGACCTCCTCGGGTACCGGCTCCGAGTGCACGCCGTTCGCCATCATCACCGACAAGGAGACCGGCATCAAGTGGCCGCTCGCCGACTACGCGCTGCTCCCCAACATGGCTATCGTCGACGCCGACAACTGCATGACCGCCCCGCGCGGCCTGACCGCTGCCTCCGGCATCGACGTCATGACCCACGCCATCGAGTCCTACGTCTCCATCATGGCTTCCGACTACACCAAGGGCCTCTCTGAGCGCGCTGCCAAGCTCGTCTTCGAGAACCTGCCCTCCAGCTTCGAATACGGCGCCAAGGACCCGCACGCCCGCGAGGAGATGCACAACGCCTCCTGCATGGCCGGTATGGCCTTCGCCAACGCCTTCCTGGGCCTCAACCACTCCATGGCTCACAAGCTCGGCGCTTTCCATCACCTGCCCCACGGCATCGCCAACGCCGTCATCCTGACCCGCGTCATGCGCTACAACGCCGCCGAGGCTCCCGTCAAGATGGGCACCTTCTCCCAGTATCCTTACCCCAACGCGCTGCACAACTACGCCGAGATGGCCAAGTACTGCGGCATCGAGGGCAAGGACGACAAGGAGACCTTCGAGAACTTCATCACGAAGCTCGAGGAGCTCAAGGACTTCATCGGCGTCAAGAAGACCATCGCCGACTACGGTGTCGACGAGCAGTACTTCCTCGACACGCTCGACGAGATGACCGAGCAGGCATTCAACGACCAGTGCACCGGCGCTAACCCGCGCTACCCGCTCATGAGCGAGATCAAGGAGCTCTACCTGGACGCCTACTACGGCCGCGAGCCCCAGGATTACGCCGTCTGCTAGTTTTAGCACGGTTTTTAACGGCGGGGGTGCACGGGTGTTTCACACACCCCCGCCGTCGCTTCTATCGCATCGTTGAAAGGATGCAACCATGCTGCTACCCGATTCCAAGACCGAGCTCGTCCGCCGTGGCAACAAGGTCGTTTACGACCTGGGCGACAAGATCGTCAAGGTCTTCAACGAGACCAAGCCTGTCTCCGACGTGTTCAACGAGGCTTTGAATCTTGCCCGCATCAATGAGTGCGGCATCCGCAGCCCCAAGGCTCTCGAGGTTTCCCAGCTCGAGAACGCCAACGGCTGGGCGCTTGTGACCGAGAAGGTCCCGGGCACCACCCTTGCCGAGAAGATGACTGCCGAGCCCCAGCGCTTCGGTGAGTACCTCGAGATGTTCGTCGACCTCCAGATCGAGATCCACGGCTACACCTCCCCGCTGCTCAACCGTCAGCGCGACAAGTTCGCCCGCATGATCGACAGCCTGGATCAGCTCAATGCCACCACGCGCTACAACCTTCAGGAGCGTCTGGACGGCATGACCAAGGAGTTCAAGGTCTGCCACGGCGACTTCAACCCCTCCAACGTCATCGTCGGTGACGACGGCCAGCTCTACGTGTGCGACTGGGCACACGCCACCCAGGGCTCCCCTGCCGCCGACGTTGCAACCACCTACCTGCTCTTTGCCCTCAACAGCAAGGACCAGGCCGAGGCCTACCTGGAGCTCTACTGCGACCGCGCCGACATGCCCATGCAGGTCGTGCGTCAGTGGACGAGCATCGTCGCTGCTTCCGAGCTTGCTCGTAAGCGCAACGTGAACGATGAGTTCCTTAAGAACTGGATCGACGTCGTCGATTATCAGTAATATCTGAGCGATTCATTTCGCATCGGAGGCACAAAGGAAAACCCCGCAGCTCGCATGGGCTGTGGGGTTTTCCTTTTAGCGATTGAGTACATCGGCAAACAAAAGGACGGCCCCACAACTCCCCTATTTCGGAGAAATGCGGGGCCGCCCCGTAACGCAGCTATTGGCAATGCCGCGGATTAACGACGGGCCGCCTTCACAAGCTCAGCAACCTTGGCGACGACCTCATCGATCGCCACATCCTCGCGCTCGCCCGTCGCACGGTCCTTGAGCTCGACGGTACCGTTCTTAAGGCCGCGCTTACCCAGAACGACCTGATACGGGAAGCCCATGAGGTCGTTATCGGCAAACTTAAAGCCGGGACGCTCGTCGCGGTCATCGACGACGACCTCGATACCCTCGGCGCACAGGCCCTCGACGATTTGGTCGCAGACGGTGGCGCACTCCTCCTTCTTGGGGTCGAGTGGAATCACCGCGACCTCGTAGGGAGCGACGGAAACCGGCCAGACGATACCATGCTCGTCATTGTGCTGCTCCACGACGGCAGCGAGCGAACGGGACACGCCCACGCCGTAGCAACCCATGATAAGCGGCTTCTCCTTGCCGTCCTCATCCATAAAGGTGGCACCCATGGCCTCGGAGTACTTAGTGCCAAGCTGGAAGACCTGGGAAACCTCGATGCCGCGGGCAGCAGAGAGCGGCTTGCCGCAGTGCGGACAGGGATCGCCGGCAACGACAGTAACCAGGTCGGCCCACTCATCGACGGTAAAGTCGCGCTCGGGGCAGGCACCGGTAAAGTGGTAGTCGACCTCGTTGGCGCCGCAAGCCCACTGCTTGGACTCGCGCAGGCTCTCGTCGCAGACCAGACGGATGCCCTCGGGCAGGTTGACCGGTCCGATAAAGCCCTTGTGCAGACCGTAGGCCTGGAGCTCCTCGTCGGTCATCATACGATAGCCCTTGCCAAAGACATGCTCGGCCTTGCAGTCATTGAGCTCGTGGTCGCCCGGGACAATGGCAACGACCGGCTTGCCCTCGGCATCGATCAACGCCAGCGACTTGCGCGTACCGTTCTCGGGGAAGCCGAAGAACTTGGCGACGGCCTCGATGGTGCCCAAGCCCGGAGTCTCGACCTTGGTGAGCGCACCGTCGCCAGGGCCCTCGGTCACGACCACCTTGGTGTTTGCAGCCTCGTCGTCGGCAGCAAAGCCGCAGTCATCGCAGTAGACGAGCGATGCCTCGCCGGCGTCGGCCAGAGCCATGTACTCAACGGAGGTGTCGCCACCGATCTCACCGGAGTCGGCGACAACGGGCAGAGCCTTGATGTAGCAGCGCTCGCAGATGTTGGCGTAGGCCTGCTTCATCTTGTCGTACTCCTCCTGCAGACTCTCCTGCGTGGCAGAGAAGCTGTAGGCGTCCTTCATGATGAACTCACGACCGCGCATCAGGCCAAAGCGGGGACGGAACTCGTCGCGGAACTTATCCTGAATGTGGTACAGGTTGACGGGCAGCTGCTTATAGGAGCGCAGCTCATTGCGCACCAGGGCCGTGACGGTCTCCTCGTGCGTGGGGCCCAGCACAAACTCGCGACCATGACGGTCGTCAAAGCGCACGAGCTCCTTGCCATAGGCATCGATGCGGCCGGACTCACGCCACAGCTCGGCATCGACCATAATGGGCATCATGAGCTCCTGGGCGCCCGCAGCGTCCATCTCGTCGCGCACGATGTTCTCGATCTTACGAATCGAGCGCCAAGCGAGCGGCAGATAGGAATACAGGCCGGCGGCCTCCTTGCGGATCATACCGGCACGAAGCAGCAGGCGATGGCTTGCAAGCTCGGCGTCGGCCGGATCCTCTTTGAGCGTCGGCGCATAGAGCTTAGACATATACATTGCTCGAGTCATTTATTTCTCCTCAATAAGCTTGTCGACCTCGGCCATAAGCGCGTCGACAATTTGATCCTCAGCTACTTTACCAATGATCTGGCCATGCGAAAAGAGCAGGGCCTGACCACGTCCGCAAGCAACGCCCAGGTCGGCGTCGGAAGCCTCACCGGGACCATTAACGGCACATCCCATGACGGCAATCGAAAGCGGCGCGGCATAGTTCTTAAGCCGCTCGGTTACTTCCTCGGCGATAGGAATCAGGTTAACCTGACAGCGGGCGCACGTGGGGCACGAGACAATCTCGGAACCGCGGCGACGCAGGCCCAACGACTGGAGAATTCCCCAGGCAACCGGCGGCTCCTCAACCGGATCGGCCGTGAGAGAGACGCGCATGGTGTCACCGATACCCTCAGACAGCAGAATACCAAGGCCCACCGAGCTCTTGATGGTGCCCTGCAGCTTGGTTCCCGCCTCGGTTACGCCCAGGTGAAGCGGAACGTGGGGAATCTCACGCGACAGGGCTCGATAGGTATCGAGCGTCGTTTGCACGCTATGGGCCTTGGCCGAAAGCACAATGTTCGTAAAGCCGCGATCTTCAAAATGCTTGACGAAACGCTCGCTCGACATCACGAGCTTTTCGGGCTGCGTGAGATCATCGCGCTCGGCAATATCCTGCTCAAGCGAACCGGCATTGACGCCGATACGAATCGCACAGCCCGCGGCACCCGCAGCATCGATCACCGCGTCAACCTTGGCCCAATCGCCGATATTGCCGGGATTGATGCGCAGCTTGGCGGCACCGGCCTCCACGGCGCCAATGGCGAGCTTATGGTTAAAGTGGATATCGGCGACAATCGGCACCGGAGACTCGGCACAGATGGTGCGGAAACCATCAAGCGCGGCCTCGGTGGGCACACTCACGCGCACGATATCGCAGCCAGCCTGTACCAACGCACACACCTGCGCAAGCGTTGCCTGAGCATCAGCGGTATCGGTGCAGGTCATGGATTGGACCACCACCGGCGCGCCGCCACCAATCTGCACGCCGCCCACATGCACGGGGCGCGTCAGCTCGCGAGGCAAAGAATGGGATAAAGACAATCCAAACACTCCCCTACAGAATAAATCGAAGGATGTCGGAACGAAGCATATAGACAAACAGCAGCGCGAAGAGCGCGATGCCCACATAGCTCACAATCGTCTGGACCTTGAGCGGCAGCTCGCGGCCCGCAATCTTTTGAATGATCTCGATGACCAGCTTACCGCCATCGAGTGGTGGGATGGGCAGCAGGTTCATAAAGCCAAGCGAGAACGAAATGAGGGCGGCAAACGAAAGGAACGTGGCAGGGCCGGCGGCAGCGGCCTGTGAGGACATAACGCTAATACCGACGATCGAAGAGGACTGATCGAGAATCTCCATCGTATGCTGCGGCTGAAGCAGGCGCATCACGCCCTCCGCTGTCTGCAAAACATAGGAGAACGACAGGCGAGCCGACGTGATGGGGTCTAAACGGACCACCTGCGTAGAGGCATACACGCCTAGGCGCTCGTCCTCTTTGAGCGCAACCGTGGTCGAATGTTGCTTGCCGTCACGCTCGTACTCAATGGCGATATCGTCCTTACCGGCAGCCTTGCCGATGGCATCGTAAACGTCCATCCAGGTAGAGCACGATACTCCGTCAACCGAAAGGATCGCGTCGCCACCCTCGATTCCCGCCGCGGCGGCAATCGAGCCTGCGTCAACCTGGCCGATCACATTGGTATCCACCGGCACCGTGACACCTGCGATGGAATAGATGCTCATAAGGAGCAAAAAGCCCGTCAGGATGTTGACGATAATGCCCGCAAGCAGCATAAAGGCACGCTTGACAAAGCCCTGGCCCAAATAGGTGTGCGAGCGCTCGCGTGCAAGGAATTCGGACTCGCCGCACGGCAGCTCCCATACATCGCCCTCGGCAGTCGCGTGCTCGCGATCGAACCGACGGCCGTCAAAGGTGGTATAACCCACCGCGTCACGCGGCAGGGTCTGGTACTTGGTGGGATAGTAACTGGGCGAAGGCTTTTCCCCTTCTTCATACCAAGGAGCGATGGAGCCCCAGCCCAACAGCAAAGCACAGGCCTCGAGCACATCCTCCTCGGACAGCTCGAGCTCGACAGCAAGATCGGCCACCGTCACACGACCGTGGCGATAGATGGCCGCGAGCACGCGATTGGCACACGAGACGTCGGTCGGATCCATGCCGCAAATGGCAGCATAGCCACCCAGCAGCAGCGGCGTCACGCCAAACTTGGTGCCGATGCGACGCGATGTGTGATGGATATCAAAGCGGCACGGCAGGCCCAAGAAGAACTCAGTCACCCGGACGCCGCAGGCACGCGCCGCCAAAAAGTGGCCGCCCTCGTGCAAAAACACGAGGACGGAAAGCATCAGCAGGCCCCAAAAGACCGATGAGAAAACGCTCAGAACAGTATCCATAAAACGAAAAAGCAATCCTTATGAGTTAAGAACGGGTTGCGGCGAGCACCTGCGCGGCCTTTTCACGCGCCCACGCATCGATGTCGCGGAGCTGTTCAAACGAATCGACCGCCTGCGCATCGTGAGCATCCATGCAGGATTCCACAATGCGGTCGATATCGGTAAAGCTGCAGCCATCATGCAGAAAGGCATCGACGGCGACCTCGTTGGCGGCATTGAGCACGCACGGCATGGTGCCGCCCGTCTTGCCGGCACGCTCGGCCAGCGCAAGGCAGCGGAAGGTATCCATATCGGCCGCGTCAAAGGTAAGCTGCCCTAGCTCGCGGAAATCGATACGCGGAGCCGGCGTATCCCAACGCTCGGGATACGAGAAGGCAAACTGGATGGGAATGCGCATGTCGGAGGCACCGAGATGCGCCATCACAGATCCGTCGGCAAACTCGACCATGGAGTGAATCTTAGACTGGCGCTGCACGACCACGTTAATGAAATCAAGATCGCAGCCAAACAGATGCATGGCCTCGATACGCTCCAGGCCTTTGTTCATGAGGGTGGCGGAGTCAATCGTGATCTTGGCACCCATAGCCCACGTGGGATGCGCCAGGGCATCGGCGCGCGTCACGCGATCGAGCTCATCACGCGTGCGGCCAAAGAACGGGCCACCCGAGCAGGTAAGCCAAATGCAGTGAGCCTCGCGCGGATTTTCGCCCAGATAGCACTGGTAGATGGCGGAATGCTCGGAGTCGACCGGGATAAGCTGGCCCGGCTGCGCCAACGGCATCAGCAGATCGCCACCGACGACGAGCGACTCCTTGTTGGCCAGGGCAAGACGCTTGTTCGAGGTCAGAGCAGCATGGCTCGCCTCGAGACCGGCAGCGCCCACGATGGCCACGAGCACGCAGTCGACATCATCGCGGCATGCGAGCTCACACACGGCCTGCGCGCCAACGCCGAGCTCCGTGCCCTCGGGCAGTTCCTGGAGCACCGCGTCGGCGCCATGGGAGGCGTCCGCCACGGCGACCGCCGAAACCGAGAACTCACGGGCAGCGGCAACGAGCTCGGAGGTGCTGGAGTTAACGGAAAGCGCAGTCACCTGCAGGCGATCGGCATGCTGACGGCACACGTCGAGCGCCTGAGTGCCGATAGAGCCCGTACAGCCCAGAATGGCAACACGAAGACGCCCATCGGGACCGTAGGTGGTCTGATACGCCATTACAGCACGCCCCCGATCATCAACAGCAGCTGTGCGGTAATGCAGCCAAAGATGAGCGAATCGCTGCGGTCGAGCATGCCGCCGTGGCCCGGGATGAGATTACCGGAATCTTTGACGCCCACACCGCGCTTGATACGCGACTCGATGAGGTCGCCGATAACGCCCAGGATGGAGACGACCACGCCGCACAGCAGTGCATAGGGCAGGCTCAGCTTATAGAAGTGCGTCGCCCACAGGATGAGCCAGATCAAGACAGAGCCCAAAATGCCGCCGACAAAGCCTTCCCAGCTCTTTTTGGGAGAGATCTTGGGGACCATCTTATGCTTACCGATGCGGCTACCCACGATGTAGGCAAACGAGTCGGAGACCCAAAGGGACGCACAAACGCCCACTGAAAGCAGAGCGCCGGCAAAACCGGGCACGGCATCGCGCAGCAGCACGATAGCCGACAGCATAAAGCCAGTGTAGATAGGGCCCATGAGCGTCACGGCAACGTCAGAGATGCGAGTGCGCGGAGACCAGACATACCAGATACCAACCGCAAGCATCAAAGCGAACAGCAGGGCGTTCAACAGCAGCGAATCGCCCAGCGCCGAGAGCGGAAAGAGCACGGCGGCAGCGATACCAAGGCGCTCGTTGGCAACCTTGCCGTCGAGCCTCGTCATGCGGAAGAACTCATAGCAGCACAGACCGCTCATGACGGACACGAAGATGGCCGTGGGCACAATACCCAAAACCAGGCACAGGATAAAGACAACGGCATACACGATACCGGCGGCGGCACGGGTGATAAAGCCCGCCAGCCACGAACCGGAGCCGCTCTTTGCCGCAGGCGCTCCCGCAGTGGCAGCCTTACGCGCAGGCCTCGCGGAAGTAGGCGCCTTGGGAGCGGATGCCTTGGGACGTTCGGACACGATTAAGCCTCCTCGGTCTTACTCAGTCCACCAAACCTACGGTCGCGACCCTGGTAGGCCAAAATGGCGTCGACAAGGCCCCAGCGATCAAAGTCGGGCCAATAGGTATCGGTGACATAGAACTCGGAATAGGCAACCTGCCACAGCAGATAGTTCGAAAGGCGTAACTCGCCAGAGGTGCGAATCACGAGCTCCGGATCGGGAAGACCGGCAGTGTACAGGTGCGAAGCCACCATATTGTCGTCTACCGTGGCGGGATCGATCTTTCCAGCGGCGGCATCAAGCGCTATCTGGCGGACAGCGCGGGTGATCTCGGCACGGGCACCGTAGTTGACGGCCAGCGCCAGCGTCATACCGGTATGGTCGGCGCACTCGGCAAGGCCGCGCTCAAACACGTCGCGGGTCTTCTTGGGCAGCGCGGAAATATCGCCCAAAAAGACAACGCGAACGTTCTCGCGCTTAAGCAGCGGCAGCTCATCGATAAACGTCTTGGCAAACAGGTGCATCAGAACGTTGACTTCGTGCTGCGGGCGATTCCAGTTTTCAGTCGAAAACGCATAGGCCGAAAGCACGTCGACGCCCAGGCGCACGCAGGCGGTAATGATCTCGCGCAGCGAGACGATTCCGGCCTTGTGGCCTTCGGTGCGGGCAAGACCGCGCGCCGTGGCCCAACGGCCGTTGCCGTCCATGATGCACGAAATATGGTGCGGAATGTTATTGAGGTCAAGGTCGGAAAAACCGACGCCCGCAGGGGCGTCGGCAAAGTACTCGACCAGTTTATGCTCGTCGTATTGCACCTTAGATCTCCATGACCTCGGCTTCTTTTTCCTTCAGAAGCTCCTCGACCTTGGCAACATACTCATCGGTATGCTTCTGGACCTTGGCCTGCTCGCGACGGACATCGTCCTCGGTGAGCTCCTCGTCGCGCTCGAGCTTGTTGTTAAAGTCGCGGCGGATGTTGCGGATGGAGACCTTGGCCTGCTCGGCGTACTCGCGGCACTCCTTAACGAGCTCGCGACGACGCTCCTCGGTGGGAGCCGGGAACGGCAGACGTACGACGGTACCATCGGAGTTGGGGGTAATGCCCAGGTCGGAGGCACTGATGGCCTTAACGATGGCATTGATGAGCGCCTTATCCCACGGCTCGATAAGCAGCATGTGGGCCTCGGGGGTCTTAACGGCGGCAACCTGCGTGACGGGCGTGGGAACACCGTAGTAGTCGACGGTGATGTCGGACAGGATGTTGGCGTTAGCGCGGCCAGTACGGACCTTGGAGAAGTTGTGCTTGAGGGACTCGAGTGACTTGTCCATGTGGGCGGTGATGTTCTCTGCCATGCTTAATCCTCCTGATAGACGAGCGTGCCGACGGGCTCACCCGCGAGCGCGCGCTTGACGGTGTCCTCGCCATCGATGTTGAGGACCAAAATGGGCATACGGTTGTCCTGGCAAAGAGCCGTAGCCGTGGAATCCATAACCTGCAGGCCGCGAACGAGCACCTCGTGATAGGTGATCTTGTCAAAGCGGACGGCGTCGGCGCACTTGACGGGATCCTTGTCGTAGATGCCATCAACCTTGGTGGCTTTAATCAGAATCTCGGCACCGATCTCGCAGGCACGAAGGGCCGCGGCGGTGTCAGTCGTAAAGTACGGGTTGCCCGAACCGGCGGCAAAGATAACAACATTGCCCTTAGACAGGTGGTTGATGGCGCGACGGCGAATATAGGGCTCGCAGATCTCGTTCATTTGGATAGCGCTCATCACGCGGCAGGGAACATCGTTGTGCTCAAAGGCATCCTGCAGGGCAAGCGCATTCATGACAGTAGCGAGCATGCCCATGTAATCAGCCTGGGCGCGCTCCATACCGCCGGCAGCGCCGGCCATGCCACGGAAAATGTTGCCGCCGCCGACAACGACGCCGACCTCATGACCAACGGCGAGCAGCTCCTTGACCTGCTTGGCAAGATGATCGGTAACCTTGGGGTCGATGCCGTAGTGGCCATCGCCCATCAGCGCTTCGCCGGAAAGTTTCAGAAGCACACGTTTATATCGGATGTCGGACAAAGCGATCCTCCTTTAATTAGACTCACAACATAATATCAAAGGCTTAACGGGGAGCCATGAAAAAGCAGGCTGTGAGTAAAACCCACAGCCTGCTCATTACCAGCTACAAGAGCTTATTTACTCGCCACGGACCAGACGGTCAAAGGCAACGACGGTAATGGTGTCGCCGAGCTCCTTGGAGACCTGCTCAGCGTACTTCTTGATGGTGAGGGAGCTGTCCTTGATGAACTCCTGCTCGGTGAGCACGGACTGCTTGTAGAACTTCTCCAGACGGCCGACAGCCATCTTCTCCTGGATAGCCTCGGGCTTGCCGGACTCGGCAGCCTGAGCCATGTAGATCTGCTTCTCGTGCTCGACGGTCTCGGCCGGAACCTGCTCGCGGGTAGCGCAGATCGGGGCGACGGCGGCAACCTGAAGGGCAACGTCGTGAGCGAAGGTCTTGAAGGACTCAGCCTGAGCGGTCTCGGCCTTCTCGAAAGCGAACTCGACGAGGACGCCGATCTTACCACCCATGTGGATGTAAGAAGCGAGAGCGCCGTTCTCGGCCTTGCGGGCGGCGAAACGGGAGATCTTCATGTTCTCGCCCATGATGTGAATCATCTCGGTGAGCTCGGAGGAAACGGTCTCCTCGCCCATCGGCTTCTCGAGCAGAGCGTCGACGTCAGCCGGCTCGGTGGTGGCGACAACCTCAGCGACCTTGGAAGCAAAGCCGGTAAACTTGGCGTTGGAGCCGACGAAGTCGGTCTCGCAGGAGAGCTCGAGCAGAGCGCCGGACTTGCCGTCCTCGGAGACGAACGCGGCGACAGCGCCCTCGTTGGTCTCACGGCCAGCCTTCTTGGCAGCCTTGGCGAGGCCGTTCTTGCGCAGAACGTCGACAGCGGCGTCCATGTCGCCGTCAGCCTCGACGAGAGCCTTCTTGCACTCCATCATCGGGGAGTCGGTCATCTCGCGGAGCTGCTTGACCATAGCGGCGGTAATCTGGGCCATTGTGGTTCCTTTCAAAGAGATGAAAAAGAATTAACTAAGACTGATTTACTCGGCCTTGGGCTCAGCGGCCATCTCGGCCTCGGAGACCTGCTCCTTGCCGGAGCCAGCGAGGCAGGCGTCAGCCATGAGCTCGCACATAAGGGTGACAGCGGAGATAGCGTCATCGTTGCAGGGGATGCCGTACTCGACCTCGTCGGGATCGGAGTTGGTGTCGATCAGAGCGACGACGGGGATGTTCAGGCGCTGGGCCTCCTTGATGGCGTTCTCCTCGCGCTTGGTGTCGATGACGAAGAGAGCCTGGGGCAGACCCTTCATGTCGCGGGCGCCACCGAGGTTGGTCTGGAGCTTAGCGAGCTCCTTGCCGAGCACTGCCTGCTCCTTCTTGGGCAGAACTGCCATGCGGCCGTCCTCGACCATGGCCTCGAGCTCCTCCATGCGGTTGATGCGGGAGCGGATGGTCACGAAGTTGGTCAGCATACCGCCGAGCCAACGCTGGTTGATGTAAGGCATGTTGGCGCGCTCAGCGGCGTTCTTGACGGCCTCCTGAGCCTGCTTCTTGGTGCCGACGAACAGCACGTTGCCACCCTTGGCGACGTTCTTGACGAAGGTGTAGGCCTGGTCGGCGTCAAGGATGGTCTGCTTGAGGTCGAGGATGTAGATGCCGTTGCGCTCACCGAAGATGAACGGCTTCATCTTGGGGTTCCAGCGACGGGTCTGGTGACCGAAGTGGCAGCCGGCCTCGAGCAGGGTGCGGATATTAATCTTGGTAGCCATGTTAAACCTCCTGTGGTTTGCCTCCGCGCGGGGTCATCCTCCAAAACCAACCCGGACATGTGCTACCAAAGCCCGGGCACCACGGTATGAAGTAGCCGCGCGTGCGTGATAAAAACCTGTTGCCGTGAAGCAACCCGATGAATGATAGCAGGATTACCTCTTCCTGCCAACCCGCAATCAAAACCACACACCTAAGCACAACGTGAGCCACCCAGCTTACTCGCCCCGGGGATGGGCCTGGGTCACGGCGCGCTTAAGCCGGTCGGGCGTGAGATGCGTGTAGACCTGCGTCGTGGACAGGCTCGCATGTCCCAGCAGCTCTTGAACCGAACGAAGGTCCGCGCCGCCCTCAAGCAGATCGGTCGCAAACGTATGACGCATCGCATGCGGCGCGATGTCGGCCGGAATGCCGGCGAGCGTCGCCAGCATATGGAACCGTCGTCTGAGCATAGCGGCACTCATGCGATTGCCGCGCGCAGAAATAAACAGCGGATGCAAGCCGGCTGCGGCTTCGCGGCGCTTTGCCTGCGCGAGCAGCGCCGGTCTCCCCTCCTCGACATAGGTGCGCGTCGTCTCGAGTGCGCGACGATACAGAGGAACGATACGCTCCTTGCTCCCCTTGCCCCATAGCCGCAGTGTGCGCTCGGACCATGAGATGGATTCCACATTGAGCGCCGCAAGCTCTGAGATGCGCGCACCGGATGCATAAAGAAGCTCGAGCATCGCCGCATCGCGCAATCCGGCGGGCGTAGAGGCGTCGGGGGTTTGGAGCAGCGCCTCGACCTGCTGGGTCGTCAGCACACCGGGCAGGTCGCGCGGCAGCTTAGGAGAGGAAATCGCCGAGACCACATCGCCCTCCACGATTCCCTCGGCCGCCATCCAACGATAGAGCGATCGGATAGCCGACAAATGCGCCGCAAGCGTTCGGGGGGCCACCTGCTCACGCGATAGCTCGGCAAGATAGCGACGAATGGTGCGGACGTCGGCAGCGAAAACTTCGATATCTTCGCGCTCGCACCAGGCAGCAAAGCGCTCCAGCCTCGAGCCATAGGCTGTCACCGTGTTGGGAGACAGGCCCTCGACGCGCGCGATATAGGCGATAAACGAGTCGACGGTATCGTACAGGTCAAAGACTATGACCGGTCGCCTCCAAACAAGTCGGAGCGCGTGGCCAAGTAGGCATCGAGGGCCTCGAGGGCGCGATCCGCATAAGCCTGGTAGCGGTCGCGCTTACTGCGGCGCTTGCCGTCCTCGAGCGGCGGCACCAGGCCAAAGTTGACATGCATGGGCTGGTAGCCCACGGTTGCCGGATCGGTCGCATAGCCCACGAGCGCACCCAGGGCGCCCACGCGAGGAAGCTCCACAGAAGCCGCACCGATAGCCTCGGCATAGGTGTTAAGCGCAGCAAGCAGACCGGTCGCCACCGCTTCCATGTACCCCTCGGTGCCAGTGATCTGACCGGCGAGGCGCACACCCGTGCCAGGCACGGCAAAGGTGCCGTCAAGGACATGCGGCGCATCGACAAAGGTATTGCGGTGCATGACGCCATAGCGGAAGAACTCGGCATGCTCCAAACCGGGAACCATATGGAAGACACGCTTTTGCTCGCCAAAGGTCAGATTAGTCTGGAAGCCCACCAGGTTATAGGCGGTCTTTTCCTTGTTTTCGGCACGCAGCTGAATCGCCGCCCAGGGACGACGTCCGGTTCGCGGGTCGGTGAGGCCGACGGGCTTCATGGCGCCAAAGCGGATAGCATCCTTACCGGTACGGGCAACCTCCTCGGCGGGCTGACAGGCCTGGAAGAGGTCGCCGCCCTCAAAGTCCTTGAGCACCACGCGATCGGCGGTGATGAGTGCCTCGATAAAGGCCTCGTACTCCTCCTTGTTGAGCGGAGCGTTGAGATAGTCGCCGCTCCCCTGCTCCTCATAGCGCGACTGCGAGAACAGCACGTCCATATCGAGCGTGGAGGCATCGACGATTGGCGCGGCAGCGTCAAAGAACGCCAAAGAGTCGCCGCCGACGAGCTTCATGACCTCTTCGCTCAATGCCGGCGAACACAGCGGGCCCGCGGCAATGACCACGTGGCCCTCGGGAATCTGCGTGACCTCGCCGTGCACGACCTCGATATTGGGTCGGGCGGCTACCTCGGCCTCGACAAGCTCGGAAAACTTGACGCGGTCGACCGCCAGGGCACCGCCAGCGGGAACGGCCGCACGATGGGCGCAATCGAGCAGCACAGAACCCATACGCTCGAGCTCGGCCTTTAGCAGGCCGGCGGCGGAATCCGGACGGGTCGACTTAAACGAATTTGAGCAGACGAGCTCGGCCAAGTGATCGGTATGGTGGGCCGGAGAGCTCACCTGGGGGCGCATCTCGCACAGCTTTACGGCAAACCCGCGATCTGCCAGCTGGATCGCACATTCCGAACCCGCCAGACCGCCACCGATAACCGTCACCTGATCGAACTGCATCTGCAAACACCTTTCTAATTGACACGCTTTCCATTGTGACCGAAGGGCGTCTGGGCGTGAAGCGCAAACTTTGAGGGCGCATACCTTCCATCCATCATGCGTTCGATAAGGCCCTCGAGCTCGAGCGAGCCCAAGAGCTTGAGCACGCCGACAGCATCAAGCGAGACGAGCGCGGCAATGTCGTCGACCTTGAGCGGTGAGGCGATAAGCGCGTGCATCACGGCCTGCTGCGTGGGGTCCAGATCGGCAATACCGGGTGCATCGGGACGCGAGTAGCGCAGTGTGCCGTAGATGCGCGAGATGGCCATCTCGATTGATTCCTCGTCGATGATGCAGCAGGCACCGTTCGCAATGAGGTAATTCGTGCCACGCGACTCAGGCGATAGGATCGAACCCGGCACGGCAAGAAGTTCGCGCCCCAAATCCATAGCAGCCTCGGCTGTAGAAAACGTCCCCGAGGGCATGCCCGCCTCGGAAACAAAGAGCGCCTGCGACAAGGCGGCAATAACGCGATTGCGCCGCGGAAAGGCGAACTTACGCGGTCCCATACCCCACGGCGAAATCGAAACGACCGCGCCGCCCGTATCGAGTGTGCGCGTAATAAGCCCCGCGCTCGAACGCGGGTAGACCACGTCGGCGCCCGTCCCCAGCACCACGACGTGTTTGCCGCCAGCGTTGACCGCAGCCCAACCCGAGGCCTGGTCACAACCGACCGCGCCGCCCGAGACCACCGTCACTCCCGCCTCAACCGCTACCTTGGCCGCAAGCTCCGCCACAGCGAGACCGTACGGCGATGCCTTACGTGCACCGATGATTGATAGCGCAGGCGTCGAAAGCACCTCGGCGTTGCCGCGCACATAGAGCGTCTGGGGTACATCAGAAAGCTCCAAAACGGTCTCGGGATACAACGCATCACCTGGATGCAGCTCGAAGGTCCCCTCGGTCATCATTGGTCCCTCCTTCCCTGGTACATCGCCGCCTCGAGCACGTGATCCTGCGATACCCGTTCGCTTTCGGCAACATCGGCGATCGTGCGCGCGATGCGCACCAGGCGCACGATGCCGCGGCCCGTGAGATGCGTGCGCTTCGACAGGCCGAGCACGCATTTCTCGGCGGCCTCATCAAGCCCAAAGGTCGAAACGACGCCGTCAATGGACCGTGACTCATCATCCTCGGCCTCGGAGTCCGCATCGTCCATACGGGATTCACGCCACGCGCGAAAGGCGCGCCCTCGCACGACATAATCGCGCAGCTCGGCCGATGACATACCCTCCGCGCCCTCAATGATCACCTGAGGATCGGGGCGGGTCACGTCGATCATCATGTCGATACGATCAGCCAAAGGGCCGCGCAACTTGCCCCGATAGCGCTCGACCATCGACGCGGAACAGCGACACGGCACTTCGCGATCGCCCAAAAACCCGCAGGGGCAGGGGTTGCTCGCGGCTAGCAGCTGAAAGCGCGACGGGAACGTAAAGGCCCCGTCAACGCGCACGATCCTCACGTACCCACGCTCGATGGGCTGACGCAGCGTCTGCAGCACGCCGGTGGGAAACTCGGCGAGCTCGTCCAAAAAGAGCACGCCGCCATGAGCCAGGCTAATTTCGCCCGGATGCACCGGACGCCCGCCGCCGATGAGCCCCGCGGTCGAAATGCTGTGATGCGGGCTGCGGAAGGGCCGATGCCCTGCAAGCAGTCCATCGATGTTCTCGCCCAAGACCGAATGAATGCACAGCGCCTCTTGCTGATCCTCGAGAGAAAGCTCGGGCAAAATGCCCGTCATGCGCCGCGCAAGCATGGTCTTGCCCGAACCGGGCGAGCCGATCATGAGCAGGCCGAGCTCGCCGGCGGCCGCAAGCGCCATGCCACGTTTGGCGACCTCCTGCCCCAGAACGTCGGCATAATCGAGCTCGGGCTCAAAGGTCGCCTCGAGCACTTCAGAATCCAGATAATGCCGTGCGGCATCGCCCATGCCATGGGCAAGCTGAGATAGATGGTCGATGAACCCGCAGTCAACGCCCGCAAGCGGGACATGCTGATCGGACCTACCGGCGATAAAGGAAAGCCCCATTTCGCGCGCCAACAGCTGAAACGCCACCTCGCCCTTGACGGGCAGCACGGTGCCGTCCAGACCAAGCTCGCCTGCGATAAGGCAGCGATCGAGGTTGTCACGGGGAATCTGCCCATCAGCCGCCAGAACCGCGATGGCAATCGGCAGGTCAAACCCACTACCAGTTTTACGGATATCCCCGGGTGCCAGGTTGACGGTAATGCCAGAGCGCGGGATCTCGAAGCCTGCCGAGCGCATGGCGCACCGGATACGCCCGCGCGACTCCATCACCTCCATACTCGGAATGCCGAGCATCTGGATGCCCGGAACGCCACCGGCAAGCGAGACCTCGACGGTGACGGGAATTGCCTCGACGCCGCGGATGCAGGCCGCGTGTACGGCAAACGTCTCGAACGCCATCACGACACCTGCCAATCGAACGCATTGTACTGGTGCTCAATCTCGGCGATATGCCCGCCGCGGATGGTGACGCCCACGGCATCGAAGCGAATCGACCTGAGCGGATAGTGCTCCATGAGATAGCAACTTGCGATACGGCGATACCGACGCTGCTTTTGGGCGTCCACGGCCTCCTCGGGAAAGACCCGCGTGGCGCAATCCAGGGCGACGCGTCTCGTCTTGACCTCGGCCATCACCACGACATCGTCGAGCTCATCGAGCAGCACCAGATCGGCTTCGCCCTCAATGCAACGATAGCCCTGCTCCAACAAGGTGTATCCACGTTCGTTAAAGTAATCGATGGTGATCAGCTCGCCCAGCATGCCGAGCTCGCGGGGACTGAGTCCCTTGATAAACTCGGGCGTAATCGCCCCGCAGTCGAGCTCGCCGTCTTCCCAGCGCTCCTTGAGTTGCTGCGTCTTGCTCTTTTTGCTTGCGGCACACATGGGGTCTCCTTTCCCGCACGCTGCATTGCCCCGATGATGAAGGCACCTTTCATGCGGGTAAGTACCGGAAGCAAACCAAAAGCTGACCAAATGCCGACAAAAAACGGGCCGTACGCAACAATCACGTTGCACACGGCCCGCTACCAGCAGGTTTATAAAACGCCAGAGGTCCTTGTCTCCACAATTGACCTAGAAAAGGCGCTCAGTCTGCAGAAAGTTTCCGCAAAAGCTCACACGATGCAGCGGACAAAGTCCGTGTTTGCGAATCGCCTCGATGTGCTCGGGGCTTGCGTAGCCCTTCGACTCGGCCAAATGATACTCGGGGTACTCGGCATCGTACTCGACCATCATCTCGTCACGTGTGACCTTGGCCATGATGGAAGCAGCGGCGATACAGGCTATCTTGGCATCGCCCTTCACGACGTCGCGCTCGTTGGGAACGGCGCCCAAGGGGTTACCGTCCATAAGCACGCAATCGGGCTCGAGTCCCGTATCGGCGACGGCACCCGCAACGGCGGCGCGGATGGCGCGAGCCATGCCCATATCATCGATATCCGCAGGCGCGATATGGCAAAAACCGATTGCTGTCGCGACCTCGGCAATCTTCACCGAGAGCAGCTCGCGACGAGCCGGCGTGAGCTTTTTGGAATCGTTGATGCCCCAGACGCGCGGCTCCATGGGAAGGCACACGGCGCACACCGTCAAAGGACCGGCCACCGAGCCGCGACCCACCTCGTCGACACCAACGACCACGCCATCCCCGCCGAGCTCGTGCATCAGCTCGTACATGTCGTTGACGCGCTCGCGCTCGGCAAGCTCCTTGGCATGGCGCTTAAGAGCACGCTCGCAAGCCTTGATCACCTGCTGGCGCGGATCCTCGCGATAATGCTCCACGAGGGCGGGAATCTCCTCAAACGTGGCGCTCGCCAGCTCGCCGGCAACCTGCGATGCCGAAACCGAGCTCGTCATGTTGGCCATATCGGGGCCTCCTTGCATGCAAATCAGATAAAAAGAAGGGCCACCCGAAGGTGACCCTTTTGTCCAAACGAGTGGACAGACGCTGCGATCTTCTTAGCGCTTCTCGGGGATGCGAGCAGCCTTGCCCACCTTGTCGCGGAGGTAGTACAGCTTGGCGCGACGGACGCGACCATGACGGACGACCTCGAGCTTGGCGATCTTGGGGCTGTGAAGCGGGAAGGTACGCTCAACACCGACACCGAAGGAAATCTTGCGGACGGTGAAGGTCTCACGGGCACCGGCGCCGGCCATGCGGATGACGTCACCCTGGAAAACCTGGATGCGCTCGCGGTCGCCTTCCTTAATGCGGTAGTGAACCTTGACGTTGTCGGCAACGCGGACCTGCGGGATGTCCTCGCGGATCTGCTGACGCTCGATTGCGCGGATGTAATCCATGTGCAATTCCTTACTCTTCTAGAGGTGCCGTACCACCTTGGCCGGCACGTAGTTGAACAAACGTATTCGAGTATACACGCCACGACCTTGGCTGCAAGAACTATTTTGCCCGTGCGCAAAAAGCCGTGCGCAAAAGACAAAAACGCGCACTCTTTCTGCACTTATGCGCCGTCCGCAGCATCAGTCGTCGGTGTCGTCACGGTCGTTCCGGGTGCAATGTAGCCGTATTCGAGCAGCACCGAAAGCGCATGCTGTTTCCACGTGGCAAGCTCCTCGTCACTATAGTGGCCATGGACCCATTCGTTCATCGCGTCCTCGGCGTCTTGGGGCACCAGGTCCTGGCTGTCCGCCATCAGGTACAGGATGCCTAAGATGTCGAAGTCCTGCTTGCTCATCTCTTCCTTGTTTGATGTGCTGATAAGGCCGTGATCAATACCGTAGCGGCAGATATCGGTCAAAACGGTAACGAGGCCCGTAGGAATCGGCGAGGCATCCTTCGCGGCAGCAGGCGCGGTGTCATCAGTCAATGCAGCGGCATCGTCGCTCGCCGGAGCAGACTCGGCCGCAATCGCATCGGAAGCTGCCTGCTCTCCCTGAGCAGGAGCCGTGCTATCCGTCGTTGCCGGAGAATCCCCCGAAGAAACGGACGCAACGCTCACCGGCGTCTCGACCACGGTCGTCATCGGGTCGACCGGTGCGGGTGCGGCGATGACCTCGGCCCAATCGGAATACACGCTGTCGATAAACGCACGCACATGGAAGGTACCCGGCTGCGTGATGGTCAACGTGCCGTCCGTGGCAACCGAGATGCCCTTGCTCTCAAGCTCCTGGGCCTCCCAGCTGCAGACCCTATCGACCTCCTTGCTCGTCGTGTCATAAACCGTAGCCGTCAGGCCTTCGATACCGTTGAGATTTTCCTCGACGCCGACGACAGTCTGCGCCGAGCCCTCGAGTTTGATGCTGCCGTTAAACGGCTCGGGCGCCACGTCACTTACTTTATATTTGTAGGCCGCGGCGTCGATCTCGTCATTGGTCGAGACATGCCCGTTCACGTCCACATAGGTATCCTCGGGGATAAAGTACTTTACGTAGGCGGTGCCGGCCTTTTTACCCACCACGACTTGTTCGTGGGTGACAGGGTCGGTCTGGATCTCGATGACGTCGGACTTACATTCCCTGCCCTTTTTATCGACCACACGCCAGTCGCCCGACGACTTCACAAAGCCGTAGTAGTCAACATCGTCCTCGTCCCTTGCACGCACGCGATAGGAAGAGATGGGGTCTTCGTCTCCAACCGTAAGCCTTCGGGTCTTATCGGTCTGCAGCGACACGAGAATCTTGGAGATGGGCTTAATAGGCTGCGGCGTGCCCAACTGCGTATCGACCGTCACCGACTCAAACGTCAGATTGGAACCCGTAATGGACATGGGATAGGTCGCGGCCATATCGTTGAGCACGTTGCACGTGCGCGGGGCGCCACCGTTGCGCGAAGGCACCTCGCGATCGGCCAGGACCGAATTCCAATCGATGGCGCGCACCATGTGGTTGTTGGTGCGATACGACCAGCTCGTGACGTTTCCAGCGGTGGTATCGTAGCCGTCGTCGCCACGATGGGCGATTGAACGCAGGAACAGATTCTGCACGGCGTCAGTCGACTGATCGCCAAAGGTGGTGTAGAACGAGCGCTGGTCATAACCGGCGGTATGGAACTCCTGCACGGCGGCGTTATCGTCGTAGCACTCGCCGTTCATGTTAAAGATGATCACGTCGAACGTCACGCCCACCGGCTGGTCATAGTCCTCGGACAGCGTCGTGGTAGAACTCGTCTGCTTGCTATTGACCTGCGTGTGCGCCGGGATCGTCATATTGACGGTGACCGACTGATTGTCCGTTGTGGTGATCGACTGTTCCTCGGTCTTGCTCGCCTCCCACAACTGGGACATCGTGGTTTCGGCCGAAAACGAGGTCTCGATCTCCTCGCTCGCTGTTGCGGGCACGCCCAGCGACTCCTTGAGGCTCACCGATGCGCCCCACGAGCCGCCTTTGGAATACGATGCGGATTTAGAAGTGCTCGTGCCGACCGTCTCCTCGGTACCGCGGGCGAGCGTGATGCTCTGCGAGGCGTCCTCATAGCCGACGTTGAGCGCCGAGGTAACGAGCTCCTGCTCAGTCTTAGAATCGACAAAGGAATAGCCCGGCGCGTCCTCGGGCGCACAGTTAAGCTTGTTCACGCTGTTGAGCTGCTGAACTCTAAAGTTATAGAACGCGATGCCAAAGCCATTGAAATCGTACTGGTAGGTGCCGCCGAGCTTGTCCACGCACGCGATGGTGGCATAGATCACGTCTTGCTCGCTCGTGTCTTGCGACAGGCCGTCGAGTGGCACGTATTTACGAAAATCCTCGCCGGTCAGCTTGTGGCCGATGCAGTCGGCGATATCTTCGGTCAGGCGCTCATAGACCGCGTTCAGGCCTTTCGCCGACGTCAGGCCACTTTGAATGGACTTGTCGGCGCCGTCGGAATGCTCGCCGTTGCCGCCCGAAAGCGCATCATACAGATAGATGTAGTGACCCTTACCGAAGTCCTTCTCAAAGCCCTTACCGGCGTGATCCCAGTACAAAAAGTCCCCGGAATCGTCGCCTCCGCCATAGCCAAGGATGTTATAGGCAAGCGATGCCCAGTTGGGCAGCACCTTTTTGACGGCAGCCGTGTAGAACGAGACGTTGTCGTACATCGAGGTACGGCCCTCGAGCTTGCCGTCATCGATATCTACAAACGTGCAGTCGCGATCGTTGACCGTAATGGTGAGCGGGTTGACCACGTCGCCATAGAGCTCGTCGCGTGATTCATCCTGAAGGGCAAAACCGGCTGTCGGCATCCCGCAAAGCGCCGTGACCGCAACGACCACCCAGCACAGGGTCATCTGCGCTCCCCGACGCGCTCGTTGCAAATACCTGGTGAGGTTTTTCATCGCAGTCCTCCCGTCAGTTGCCAATGTATTGGACCAACGTAAAACGCCGCCGCGTCCACAAGGGGCGCGGCGGCGCGAAGGGGGGCATAAAAGGCGCAAATGGAACGCGACTCGGTTAAGCGGAACGCTTGGCCTCGAGCTTGGCCTGAGCGGCAGCCAGACGCGCCAGGGGCACGCGATAAGGCGAGCAGGATACATAGTCCACATCGGCCACGTTGAACAGACCCTTGATGGACTTAGGGTCGCCGCCGTGCTCGCCGCACACGCCAAAGTGCATGCCAGGGTTGGTGGCGCGACCCTTCTCGACGGCCATGCGCACGAGCTCCAGAACCGCCGAGTCGATGGTCTCGAAGGGGTTGTCCTTCAAGATCTTCTTATGCATGTACAGCGGGATGAACTTGGCCTCGGCATCGTCACGCGAGAAACCAAAAGTCGTCTGCGTGAGGTCGTTGGTGCCAAAGCAGAAGAAGTCGGCGTGCTGCGCGATCTCGTCGGCGACCATGCAAGCGCGCGGCAGCTCGAGCATCGTGCCCACGGGAATGTTGAGCTCGACACCTTCCTCGGAGGAAACCACCGCAATCACGCGCTCGATGACCTCGCGGGTCTGAACGTGCTCGGCCGTAATGGAAACGAGCGGGACCATAATCTCGGGACGCGGGTCGACGCCTTCCTTGATAAGGCGGGCGGCAGCCGTTGCCACGGCACGGACCTGCATGAGCGGCAGGTCACCGAAGACGACGGACAGGCGCACGCCGCGCAGGCCGAGCATCGGGTTGGACTCGACCATGCCGTCGATACGACGCAGGCGGGCACGCAGGGCGGCGAGTTCGTCCTCGCTGGCGCCGGCGGCCTCCTTCTTGGTGATGGCGACCTCGAGCTCACGCGGATCGTCAAGGAACTCGTGCAGCGGCGGATCGAGCAGGCGCACGACCACATCGCGACCGGACATGGTCTTGAACATCGCCAAGAAATCCTCGGTCTGGACCTTGAACAGGTCGGCCAGGGCCTGCTGCTTGACGGCCTCGTCGTCGGACAGGATGAAGCTCTGGATGATGTTCTTACGATCGCCCAGGAACATGTGCTCGGTGCGGCACAGGCCAATGGCCTCGGCGCCAAACTCAAGCGCGAGCTCGGCATCCTCGGGGTTGTCAGCGTTGACGCGAACATGGTTGGCGTGACCGTCGGTCTCGTCCAGGCGGATCTCGTCGGCCCAGGACAGAATGGTGTCCAGGTCGCCGGTGAGCTCGGCAGAAACCAGGTCGACCGCACCGTCGACGACGATACCCTGGGTACCATCGATGGAGATGATGTCGCCCTCGTGCAGCACGCGATCACTGCCCTCGATGCGCACGACCTTCTCGGCGGCGTCGATATGGAAGCGCTCGACACCGCAGACGCAGGGCGTGCCCATGCCGCGGGCGATAACGGCGGCGTGGCTCGTCTTGCCGCCATGGCTCGTCAGGATGCCCTCGGCGGCAACCATGCCCTTCAGGTCGTCGGGGTTGGTCTCCCAGCGGACCAGGATGACCTTGTGACCCTCGGCAGAACGCGCGACGGCGTCGTCGCTCGAGAACACGACCTCGCCCACGGCGGCACCGGGGCTAGCATTAAGACCAGTGGCCAAAGCCTCGTACTTCTTGGAGGAGTCGAACTGCGGGTGCAGGAGCTGGTCGAGCTGAGCGGGATCGATGCGGCTCACGGCCTCCTCGCGGGTGATCAGACCCTCCTCGACCATCTCGATGGCAATGCGCAGGGCGGCGGTGGCGGTGCGCTTGCCCACGCGGGTCTGGAGCATCCAGAGCTTGCCCTGCTCGATGGTGAACTCGATATCGCACATGTCGCGGTAGTGATCCTCGAGCGTCAGGAACACGCGCTCGAGCTCCTCGCCTGCGGACTCAAGGCCCGGAGTGGTCTTGAGGTCGGCGATGGGCTCGGTATTGCGGATGCCAGCGACGACGTCCTCGCCCTGGGCGTTGACCAGAAAGTCACCGTAGAACTCCTTGGTACCATCGGCCGGATTGCGCGTGAAGGCGACGCCGGTCGCGGAGGTCTCGCCCTTGTTACCAAAGGCCATGGCCTGAACGTTGACGGCGGTGCCGAGCTCGTCGGAGATGCCGTGCTGCTTGCGGTAGATGCAGGCGCGCTCGTTCATCCAGCTGCCAAAGACGGCCTGGATGGCAAGACGCAGCTGGAGCTCCGGATCATGCGGGAAGACGGGCTTGCCATCGGCGACCTCGAGCTCGGGGTACAGGGCGGCCTCGACGTTGTCGGAGAAAATGCCCTTGAACGTCTCGACGAGCTCCTGCAGGTCCTCGGCCGATAGCTCGGAGTCGACGCGAACGCCGGCGACCAGGCGGGCCTGGGTCAGGGCATTCTCAAACAGGTCGGCGTCAACACCCATGACGACGTTGGAGAACATCTGGATAAAGCGACGATAGCTGTCCCAGGCAAAGCGCGGGTTCTGCGTCTGGGCGATAAGCCCCTGGACGGAGTCGTCGTTGAGGCCCAGGTTGAGGACCGTGTCCATCATGCCGGGCATGGAGAACGGAGCGCCCGAGCGCACCGAGACGAGCAGCGGATCGGAGGCATCGCCGAGCTTCTTGCCGCAGCGGGCCTCGAGGTCGGCCTCGGCGGCAACGATCTCGTCGAGCGCGCCCTCCGGCCACACGTTGCCGGCGCCGGAGTACTCAACGCAAGTCTGGCAGGTAATGGTAAAGCCACCGGGAACCGGCAGGCCGATGCGGCTCATCTCGGCAAGGTTCGCGCCTTTGCCGCCAAGCACGAAGTTCATGGACTTGTCGCCCTCGGTGACACAAATGCCCTGGGCATCGGTTCCAAAACGGTAAACCCTCTTGCAATCGCTCACGATACTTCCCCTTCCATGCGCTCTCGCGCACGACCGTGGTAACGAATCGACCCGCCGGATGCGGGCCGTGAGGGAACTATACGGCGGGATTTGAACGGGCTTGAGCAGAGGATACGCGGTTTGGTAAACGTGCTAAAACTGGCGGTAAACGGTAGGTAAAGGTGGTTACCTTATGAAGATACCACCAAAGGAAATCGCAGGTCAGATATAAGAAATACTGCTAAATCGGTTTATCATAAGTAGCTAATTTGGGACGGGGCTTTTTTAGCTGCCCCCGCAGGCAATCGGCCAAAGAGCTCGCAACCTCAGCCAGGGTAGCTAAAAAAGCCCCGTCCCAAGTGAGCTACTTTTGTTGAGCGTGGAGGGCGGCACGGTGGGCTCTTGCCTCTTGAATCTCTTCGAGGTGAGCGATGATCTCGGAGGCACTCTCCTCAATCGCCTTGCCGTCGGTACGCACCACAAAACAACCCAGACGTTTCATGAGGGCACGAGCCTCCTCGAGCTCGCTGCGTACACTCTCGGGCTCGGCATAGGAGCCGGCAACGGCACGGGCATAGTCATCGCCCAGACGGCTATCGCGAATCTCGGAAATCACATCGACGGTCGAAATCAGACCGAATAGGCGCATCGGGTCGACCTCGTAAATCGACTTGGGCGGCTCCATACCGTGCGCCAACGGAACGTTGGCAACCTTGTAGCCCTGATAGGCCAAATACATCGAAAGCGGTGTCTTGGATGTACGCGACACACCCAGCAGCACGATGTCGGCACCCGACAGGTCATCGCAGCCACGTCCGTCATCGTGCTCGACAAAGTACTCCATGGCCTCAATGCGATGGAAGTACCGGTCGTCTGTCTTATGGATTACACCGGCCACGCCCTTGGGCGCAACACCGATAAGCGACGATAGCACGGCAAGCGTCGGTCCGATCAGATCGACCGAGCGAATGTGCAGCATGCCCAAGTAGTCGAGCACGCGAGCACGAAGCGCCGGATCGACAATAGTGTGGAACACGGCAATATCGCGATGGTCGGCATCGACACGCGGACCCACAAACGACTTAACCTGCTCCACTGAGTTCACCTTGGGCAGGCGCAAGAGACGAAAAGCCCCTTCATCAAATTGCCCGGACGCCGCAAGCACCACCTCGCAAGCGGTATCTCCGAGCGAGTCGGAGATAACGATGACGGTGGGACGAGCGGTGACCGGGCAATCCATGCGGGGCTCCTTTTGCGCTTACGCGCAGGCTAGCTTACTTTTTGCGGGCAAGCTCACCGATGTTGGCGATGCCGGAGAAAACGGCCTCGAAGCGGTTGAGCAGCTTAAGGCGATTATCGCGGAGCTGCTCGTCCTTGTCCATGACCATGACCTCGTCGAAGAAACGGTCAATGGGCGCGCGCAGGGCTGCGAGGGCGGCAAACGCGGCCGGGTAATCCTCGGCGGCGAGAGCGGCTTCAACGGCGGTCTGAGCGGCCTCAGAGGCGTCGGCCAGCGCAAGCTCGACCTCGCCCATCAGGCTGCGGTCGTACTCCGCGCCCAGCTCGGGCTTGGAGATATGCGCGGCACGGGCATAGGCGGTAGCCAGGTTGTCGAAGGTCTCGGCATCGTTCTTGCGGGCCTCGTCCAGGGCGGCGCAGCGGGCGAAGAAGACCGACGGGGCGATGATGTGCACCGCGGAGACAGCAGCGACGGTATCGGCCGGGATCTTCTCATCGCGAGCCATGCTCACCAGACGGCCGTGGAAGAAGTCGCGAACCTGCTGTGCGACCTCGGCGGCGTCAAACGCAATGCCCTGCTCGCTATAGAGCTGGAGAGCGAAGTCGATGAGCGACGTGGGGTCGATCGGCAGGCGATCGCGCAGGATGTTGATGATGCCGATGGCGGCACGACGCAGCGCGTACGGGTCGGAAGAGCCGGTCGGGGGCTCGCCGATGGCAAAGATACCGGCGATGGTATCGAGCTTGTCGGCGCAGGCCACGATGCAGCCAGCGGTGCCCTCGGGCAGCTCATCGCCGGCAAAGCGGGGACGATAGTGATCGCGGATGGCGTGGGCGACCTCGTCGTTCTCCCCCATCGCGGTGGCGTAGTAACCGCCCATCACGCCCTGCTGGCTCGTGAACTCGACGACGGCGTTGGAAACCAGGTCGGCCTTGCACAGGTGCGCGGCGCGGCCGGCATCGGCGGCCAGGTGAGCACCGAGATGGGCCTCGCGGGCAATGGCAAGCGCGAGCTGCTCAATACGCTCGGACTTGGCGAGCACGCTGCCGAGCTTCTCCTGGAAGGCGACCTTGGCCAGACGCTCACGGAACTCGTCGAGGGAGATCTTCAGATCCTCCTCGTAGAAGAACTTGGCGTCGTCCAGGCGGGCGCGCACGACGCGCTCGTTACCATCAATCACGCGCTCGGCGTTCTCGGGCTTGCTGTTGGACACAATCACGAACTCACGCGTCAGCTTGCCCTCACCGTCATAGATCGGGAAGTAGCGCTGGTTGGTGAGCATGGACTCGCAAATGATCTCGTGCGGAACCTTGAGGAACTCCTCGTCGAAGGTTCCGACGAGGACCGTCGGCCACTCGCAGAGGTTGATGACCTCCTCGAAGACCTTCTTGGGCGTATCGACATGGCAGCCGGGACGAGCGGCCTCGACCTCGGCAATACCGGCGAGGATGGCCTCGCGGCGGCGCTCGGCGGAAAGTACGCCGGCACCCTCGAGCACCTGCTCGTAGACGGCGGGGCTGGCGACCACGTGGTCACCGGGACCCAGGACACGATGGCCGCGCGTGGTGTTGCCGCTCGTCACATCGGCAAACGACACGGGCACGACGTCCTCGCCCAGAAGGCAGCAGATCCAGCGGACCGGACGCACGAACGTGGAGTGCTCGTGACCCCAGCGCTGAGAGCGGTAATTGGGCCACTGCAGGCCGGCGATGGTCTTCTCGCACAGGGCCGTCAGGATCGGTGTGGCCGGGGCGGAAGGAATGTTCTTCTCGGCAAAGACGTACTCACGGCCGTCGGTGTCCTCGCGACGGACCAAATCCTCGGCAGCCACACCGCACTTGCGGGCGAAGCCCTGGGCGGCCTTAGTGGCGTTACCGTCGGCATCGAAGGCGATGTTGGCCGCGGGGCCACGCTTGACCTCGTGGACCTCATCGGTCGCAGTGGCGACATCGGCAACGAGCGCGGCAAGACGACGCGGGCTCGAGATCACGCGGACCTCGCCGTGGGCCAGACCGGCCTCGTCGAGACCCTTGGCGATCATGGTGCCAAGCTGCTTGACGGCATTGTTCAGCGGTGCAGAGGGCATTTCCTCCGTACCGATCTCAAACAGGAAATCCTTAGCGTCTGCCATGGCTTACGCCACCTCGCCTTCCTGGTCGGCATTCTCGTTGATTCCGGCGACCTCGGCCATGTAGGCCTCGCAGCATGCCTTGGCGACAGCGCGGACGCGCAGGATGTAGTTGGCGCGCTCGACTGCGGACAGAGCGCCGCGGGCATCGAGCAGGTTGAAGGCATGGCTGCACTTCATAACGCAGTCGTATGCCGGCAGCGGCAGCTTGCGCTCCAGGCAGGAGTGGCACTCGGCCTCGTAGTCGTCAAACTTCTGACGCATCATCTCGACGTTGGCGACCTCAAAGTTGTAAGCGCTGAACTCGCGCTCGTTCTCCAGGAACACGTCGCCGTAGGTCATGGGCGTGCCGTCGGGCAGGTAGCTCCACACCAAGTCGTAGACGGAGTTTACGCCCTGTGCGTACATGGCGATACGCTCCAGACCGTAGGTGATCTCGACGGGCACGGGGTCGACCTCGATGCCGCCTACCTGCTGGAAGTACGTAAACTGCGTGACCTCCATGCCATTGAGCCAGACCTCCCAGCCAAGGCCCCAAGCACCGAGCGTCGGGCTCTCCCAGTCGTCCTCAACAAAACGGACGTCATGGTCATTGGGGTCCAGGCCAATAGCAGCCAGCGAACCCAGGTAGAGCTCCTGGGCATTGACCGGCGAGGGCTTGATGAGCACCTGGAACTGATAGTAGTGCTGCATGCGGTTGGGGTTCTCGCCGTAGCGGCCGTCGGCGGGACGGCGGCAGGGCTGTGCATAGCAGGTGCGCCACTCGGCGGGACCGAGCGAGCGCAGCGTGGTCGCGGTATGGAAGGTACCGGCACCGACCTCGGAGTCATAGGGCTGCATAATGACGCAGCCCTGCTCGCCCCAGTACTGCTGGAGGCGCAGGATGATGTCTTGGAAGGAAAGCGATGAAGCGTTCATGCCTCTAATATCCCCTCGTCGAAACGATTACACGGTTAGGTACTGTACTATAGCGGTTTTTAGCCGATAGCGCCGATACGGTTGAGCGGCCAGTAACGCACGAGCGCCACGGCGATCAAGTCGGAGCGGTCGACCGGGCCAAAGTAGCGGGAGTCAGCAGAGTTCTCGCGGTTGTCGCCCATCACCCACACACAGTCGTCAGGGACGGTGTAGGGATAGCTCACCTGGGCAGCGGGCGCCTGGACCGAAAGCGGCCAGCTCATGCCGGTCGTATAGTCCTCATCGAGCGCCTGACCGTCGACGACGACCTTGCCGTCCTGCAGGTCGACCGTCTGGCCGGCCGTGGCGATGACGCGCTTTACCAGCACGTCATGCTCGGACGTGGCATCGGGGTTGTGGAACACCACGATATCACCCTGCTTGACGGGCTGCCCGAGCTCGAGCGTCACCTTTTGCGCCAGGATCTGGTCGCCGATCTCGATTGTGGACTCCATGGAACCGGTGGGCACCACAAAGGGTTCGACCACAAATGAGCGAATCAAGAAGGTGGCGACGAGCGCAATCGCAACGATTACGATCCACTCGAAGGCGCCCCTCAGGGCAGATTGCTGCGATGGAACCATTCTCACTCCTCGCTCTGCGAATACGAAGCGTCCAGGATCTCCTGCGCGTACGCGCGCTCCTCGGCCGTAAGGCGTGCCGTCTCGATAAGATCGGGACGCCAACGACAGGTACGCTCGATGGCGTTTTTGCGGCGCCAGGCATCGACCTTGGCATGATCGCCGCTAACGAGCACCGGAGGCACGCCCTCGCCGTTGAACTCGGCGGGACGGGTGTACTGCGCGTACTCGAGCAGGCCACCGTCCTCGGCAGTCGAGAAGGACTCATCGACATTGCTCATCTCGTCGCCCAGGGCGCCGGGAATGAGCCGTACGACGGCATCAGCCACGACCATAGCGGGCAGCTCGCCGCCCGTGAGCACGTAGTCGCCAATCGACAGACGCTCATCGGCATACGCATATGCGCGCTCGTCGACGCCCTCGTAACGGCTGCACACAAACAATAGGCGCTCGCTTTTGAGCAGGCGCTCGGCCACATGCTGCGTAAAGGGCTCGCCGCAGGGGGTAAAGAACACCACGGTGGGCTTGGGGCCCTCGGCACTAATGGCCTCGATGGCCTCGGCGATGGGCTCAACCTTCATGAGCATGCCCTGTCCGCCGCCGTACGGCTCGTCATCGACAGTGCGATGGCGGTCGTGCGTCCAGTCGCGCAGGTTGTACGCCTTAAAATCAAAAAGGCCGGCCTTGCGGGCGCGGCCCAAGATCGATGTGGACATGACGGGCTCAAACATCTCGGGAAAGACCGAAAGGGTCTCAATCAGCATGTTGTCCTCCCTACTTGTCCATATCGATCAAGCCGTCCATAACCTGGACGGAAATTGTTCCTGTGTCGGGAAGATCGAGCACAACCTGCTCGATCACGGGAATCAGCACCTCGCCGTACCGATCGCCCTCGACAACCCAAACATCGTTGGCGGGCGTCGACATGATCTCGACAATCGTTCCGAGCGAACCGAAGCGCTCATCGACCACCTCGCGACCCATCAGGTCGGTATAGGCGGCGTCGAGCGAATCGAGCTCAAAGTCGTCACGGTCAGCCAGCACGTAGCATCCGGTGATGCCCTCGGCGGCCGTCAAATCGTCTATGCCCTCAAACGAGACCAAATCGCCATCGCCCGTATCGGTGACGGACACGACCGTGCAAAAACGGTCGCGCTTGAGCGCCGGCGGTGTCAAGGCGACACGCATACCCGGCTCCAATACAGAAGGAAGCCCCCGCAGCGGCTGCGCGAGGACCTCCCCCTTCCTTCCGTGCGGCTTGACCACACGGGCGATGTTTTTGTACTGGGACCTCAAGGTCCTAGCCCAGAACCTCTACCTCGACAGCAGTGTCGAGGCGAGCGGCCAGTGCACGGGCGAGCGTGCGAATGGCTTTGATGGTACGGCCACGACGGCCGATGACCTTAGCGACGTCATCCTCGGCAACCGAAACCTCAATCGTGGAAGCGTCGTCGCCATCGATGACCTCGAGGCTCACGGAATCCGGGTCGTCGACGATCTGAACAACGAGATATTCGACGAGATCGGCGATGCGATCTGAGAGCATTGCCTCACCCTCGAGCTGTGCAGCGTCAACCTCAGGCACGATTTACTCCTCGGCGCCCTCAGCGGCCTCAGCGGCAGCCTTAGCGGCCTCGGCCTCTTTGGCGAGCTGCTTCTTGGACTTCTTGACGACGGTCTCGGTCTTCTCGCCCTCGTTGGCGGCCTTGACCAGAGCGGCGACGGCGTCGGTGAGCTGAGCGCCCTTGGACTGCCAGTCGGCGATCTTCTCGAGGTCGAGGTTAATGGTCTTGGGGGCGGTCATCGGGTTGTAGCGGCCAACCTCCTCGATGATACGACCGTCACGCGGGGCGCGGGAATCGGCGACGACGACACGGTAGTACGGACGCTTCTTAGCGCCGTGACGAGCAAGGCGAATCTTGACTGCCAAAGGAAACTCCTCCAACCAAGCAGCTTTAGGCTGCAACTACAAACAAACAGTTGAACATAATACGCCATCGACGCGGGCAGGTGAAGTCCGTGAGACCAACTTCTTCGGTGTAGTCGAAGGCAAATCCATATCTTAGACAAGAATTCGGGATTTGCAAGCACATACACGCACCCCACATGAGCTGCGCGGTATACTCATGACATGGAAAGACGCGAACATACATACGGTTATGAGGATGCTGCGGGCGTCACGCCGCCGCCCTGGACGGGTCCGGCGGTGGGCCTGATGGACCTCGATGCGTTTTTTGCGAGCGTGGAGATGCTCGACCACCCCGAGTGGCGCGGCAAGCCGCTCATTGTGGGCGGCGATGCCGAATCACGCGGCGTCGTGTCCACATGTTCGTATGAAGCGCGTCGTTTTGGCGTGCATTCCGCCATGGCCTCGGCCGAGGCACGACGCCTGTGCCCGCAGGCAATTTGGACACACGGGCACTTCGATCGCTACCGCGAGGTGAGCGCGCAGGTCATGACGATTCTAGCCGACGAGACGCCACGTGTGGAACGCGTGTCCATCGACGAGGCCTTTATCGATATCACACCGGGCCGCTTTGCACCCGAGGACCCACTGCTGGTTGCGCGACGCATCAGTGACCGCGTGGCGGCACTGGGGGTGACCTGCTCCATCGGCGTTGGGTGCAACAAGACCGTGGCCAAAATCGCAAGCGAGCGCGACAAGCCGTTTGGTCTGACCATCGTACGCCCGGGAACCGAGCAGCGGTTTTTGGCCGCGCTGCCCGTGTCCGCCATGAGCGGAATCGGGCGCTCGGCCGAGGAGCGACTGCGTCGCATGCGCATCTATACACTCGGCGAGCTTTCGCGTGCGCCGGAGTCCACCCTGGCTGCAATTTTTGGCGTGAATGGCGAGCGCATGCGCCAGCGTGCGTTGGGGCTCGAGGTTTCCGAGGTCACGAGCCTGGATGAGGAACGCGAAATCAAATCGGTGAGCAATGAGCGCACCTTTGCAAAGGATTTAACCGAGCGCGGGGATATCGAGGCGGCGATTGCGCTGCTCGGCGAGTCGGTTGGACGCCGCCTGCGCCGTCAGGGCCTGACAGGCGGAACCGTAACGCTCAAGCTCAAGTATTCGTATGGCAGCGGACGCACGGCACAGCGCCGCTTGCCCCACCCCACCGACGACGAGAATATCTTTGTGGCCGTAGCGCTCGAGCTGCTCGACAATATCTGGCAAGAAGGCATGCACGTGCGCCTGGCCGGTATCGGCATGAGCGACTTCAACCACCAAGGCGGCATCCAAACCGATCTGTTCTGCGAAGTCGATGACCGCGGCGCCCAGTCGAGCGACCGACGCGGCCTCTCCGTCGCCATCGATGCCGTCCGAGACAAATTCGGCGACACCGCTCTATCCTTCGGCCGCCAATCCCGCTTTAACGATTAGCAACTTTTTGGCAAAAAGACAATCCCGCTTCTCCTCCCAATGATTTTTCTGGGACGGGGATTAAAAAATCATTCTGGCGCTATCGGTGCTTTTGATTATTTTAGGACGGGGATGAAATAATCATTTCAGGCCTCATTTCGCCCTCTGAATTATGTTTGTCCCGATTCCCGTAATGCGCGAAATCTGGGCAATCGTAAAGCCTCGATGCTTCAGCATTGCCAACAGGCGATTCCTCTCTTGCTTCGGCAGTGTCTTGAGCTGATAAGGCTCAAGTGGAACCAGTAGAGCCTGCGCGACCTCCAAGGCATCCATATCGGAAACATGCTTTCCCTCGGGTAGATAATAAGAATTGGGCTTACCGTCAGTACTTGTAAGGTAAAACGCCTCCGAACCACCAAAAAGCTCGACAATATCACTGCAGTCGCAGATTTCAGGCGTACCGAAATACTCGTGAAAGCTACTCCAGCGATACATGGGTGCAGAAGATATGCCAGCTTTTGCAGGATTGTCGTGGATGTAGCGAACGCAACGAAGCAGCTGTTCATCATCGGAAATTACCACGCTCTTAAAACGTTCTTGAAAAACTGGCCCACGACGCCCTGTCTTCAAATTAAAACGCATTGCATACGCTGTATCTATAGCGTGCATCGCAGCACTCATTTGGTTATCGGGATCATCAAATAGCAGATGCACATGATTGTCCATCAAGCACCAAGCAAGCAGCCGAATATGGTCGGATGTAAAACGCCGGTTCATCAAATTGAGAAAATAGTAGCGGTCGTCATCGTCCTCAAAGATCAGCTGGTCGGCACAGCCTTTGACCATAACATGATAATGACCGAGTTCGGATAACACACGGGCAACGCGAGTCATCGAAGCCCTCCCTTCCGAGTTTGCAATGGCTACAGCATACAAAAGGAGGGAAAAGAAAAAACCGAACCGCCCAACAAAGATGAGCGGTTCGGCGAACGGTAGGAATGATTATTTTATCCCCGTCCCAGAAAAATCATTTAGAGAAGATTGAGGGGGAGCTGGGGAGCGTCGCCCCAGAGCTTTTCGAGGCGGTAGAAGTCGCGCGCCTCGGGGGTGAAGACGTGAACGACAACCGAGCCGTAATCCATGAGCATCCAGGTCTTCTGCTCGCGGCCCTCGATGGAGAACGGGTGCTCACCGCAAGCCTCGGCAACCTTCTCCTCAATCTCGTCGACGATCGAATCGACCTGACGGTTATTGGTACCGGTGGCGAGCACAAAGTAGTCGCACACGTCGGAAAGCTCAGTCAGATCGAGCACCTGCACGTCCTCGCCCTTCTTGTCGTAGGCGGCCTGCGCGGCGGCGCGGGCGACGTCCTCGGCGGCGACACCGCTCGCGGACAGCGAGGCGGCGGTTCGATCGGACGTGGCAACGAAGCTCTTGTGCTCCACATCCTCAAGAATCTGCTCGTCGGTCATGGTCTCGTCGGCCATGGAATACCTCTTTCTAGACAGCCCAAGCTAGCGCAGCTGGGCGTAATGGTTGTAAATCGTAATAGCCGTGGGATAAAGATAGCGCCCAGACTGGATCACGTAGACCAGACCCTGCGCAAAACAGGAGAAGAACAACTCGTCGAGCGTCGACTCCCCAGCCATCTTGCGCAGCGCGTGGGCATAATCGCCGTGACGATTGGGCTCGATGGCGTCGGCCACAAAGACCACCATATCGAGCGGCGTCATGTCGCAGGCGCCCACGGTGTGACGGTCGACAGCCTGAAAGACCGCCGGCGAAAGCTCGGGAAAGAGCTGCGGGAGCTCATAGGCGGCAACCGGGCCATGGAGCAGCGGCGTCGCGGCAGAGGGCGAACCGGCGACCTTGATGCCATAGTGCAGCGCGCGCGCCACGAGCTCATCATCGGAGAGCACCTTATCCCAGTCGTGGATCAGGCCGGCAGCGGCGGCATCAAAGCGGTCGACGCCATACACCTCGGCCAGATGAAGCGCGGTCTCGGCAACACCCAGCGAATGCATATAGCGCTTGCGCTTATCCTTCATACGCACATCGAGCAGCTCTTGAATACGCTTGAGCAGTGCGCGCTCATCGCCTTCAAACTGATCCTCTACCGACAACGTAGACCCCCATCACTCAAAATCTTCTTGACCCAGATCGGTATACAGCCCGCGTTTGCGAATATAGCCGAGCACGGACTCGCTCGTAAGATAGCGCACGCTCATGCCACGGGCAACTCGCTTGCGAATGTTGGTCGAGCTAATCGCCAGCGCCGGAATCTGGATATAACGCACGTCAAACGGCAGGCCCGACTCTTTGATTCGCGCGCGAGCAGTATCGATATCAAAGCCCGGTCGCGTCGCCGCAATAAACGTGGCAAGCTCGGCGATTCGGTCGGCATCATGCCAGGTCACAATATCGATAATCGCGTCGGCACCCGTAATAAAGTAGAGCTTTACCTGAGGCGGGTAAAAGTCGCGAAGGGCATGAAGCGTATCGGCCGTATAGGTCACGCCTGGACGGTCGATCTCGAATCGGCTCGCCAAAAAAGCAGGATTTGCAGCGGTGGCGAGGACCGTCATGGCATAACGGTCCTCGGCAGGCGTCACCGGCTTGTCGAGCTTAAAGGCGGGAGAGCCGGCCGGCATAAAGAGCACGGCGT
Organism: uncultured Collinsella sp.; assembly: GCA_934621885.1. The sequence continues at coordinate 2,661 of CAKTUH010000005.1, read as the reverse complement.
CCAAGTCGAGCGACTCGCGCGCCTGCTCGGCGGTAACCAAGTGCCCGTAATGAATCGGGTCGAAGGTGCCACCCATAATGCCAAGCCTATATTCCCGCCCATCCTCGATGGGAAGCTCAGGCAAACCGATTCCACCGCGCAGCGACATGGCCTACTCGCCCTCCGGGGTCTCAACATCGTCAGCGACATCAGCAGCATCGACAACCTCGACGCCCTCATCGGTAGCATCCGCCACCTCAACGACCTCAACGCCCGCATCCTCGAGCTCGTCCTCGTACTCCGAAAAGTCCTCGGCACCCTCAAAGTCAAAGGCGCGCTGGCAAATGCGGACCTCGTCGCCAGCACGGCAGCCAGCCTTCTCGAGCGCGTCGTCAACACCCATGCGCGCGAACTTGTGCTGCAGGTAGATGACGGCTTCCTCGTTTTCCCAGTCGGTCTGAATGACCATACGCTCAATCGCACGGCCGACCACGCGGAAGGCATGGGGCTCTTCCTGAACAATGCGGAAACGCTTCTCACGCTGCAGGCGACGACGCTCCCACTCATCGTCGCGCAGATCGACCGGCTCATCGGAGACCGCCAGCTCGGCGCGGAGCTTGGCCACCTGCTCGCCCACGGCAAGCATTAGGGTATTGAGACCGGCGCCCGTCACAGCAGACACAGCGAAGAACATATGCCCGTCGTCGAGCGCGGCACGCTTCAGGTCGGCGATCTTGTCGGCCGTGCCCGGCGCGTCGCACTTGTTGGCGACGACGATCTGCGGGCGCTCCGAAAGCTCGGCGCCATACTGCTCGAGCTCGCGGTTGATGATGTGATAGTCCTCGACCGGATCGCGATCCTCAAAACCGCCTGTCATATCAACGACATGCATGATGAGTGCGGTGCGCTCGATGTGACGCAGGAACTGGTGGCCCAGGCCCTTGCCCTCACTCGCACCCTCAATAAGGCCGGGGACATCGGCAACGACATAGGAGTACTCGCCGGCCCGCACCATGCCCAGGTTGGGTACGAGCGTGGTAAACGGATAGTCGGCAATCTTGGGTCGGGCAGCACTCATGCGCGCGATGAGCGAGGATTTGCCCACCGAGGGAAAGCCCACGAGCGCGGCATCGGCCATAAGCTTCATCTCGAGCTCGATCCAGTGCTCCTCGGCCGGTTCGCCCAGCTGAGCGAAGGCGGGCGCGCGGCGCACCGACGTCACAAAGTGGGTGTTGCCCAAGCCACCGGCACCACCGGGGGCCACGACGACGCGCTCGCCATCGTGCACCAGGTCGGCAATCTCGAACATCGGGGTCTGCGTCTCGGGATCGAGCTCGCGCACCACGGTGCCCATGGGGACTTTCAGAATGAGGTCCTCGCCACTCTTGCCGTTGCGGCGGGCGCCCTGACCGTGCGTGCCGCGCTCGGCGCGGAAGTGATGCTTAAAACGGTAATCGATCAGCGAAGACAGCTGAGCATCGGCCTGGATGACGACATTGCCGCCACGACCGCCGTCGCCGCCATCGGGGCCGCCCTTGGGGACAAATGCCTCGCGCCTAAACGACATGCATCCGGCTCCGCCGTCGCCGCCGCACACGTTAATGCGGCTGATATCGGTGAACTGTGACAACAGAATCGCCTCCTACAAAAAAGAGGGAGACCCTTGAATCCTAAAACTCAAGTGCCTCCCACATATGTGCTCTATGAAGGGTGAATTACGCGTTCGCGAGCGGGCGTACGCTGACCCTGTGCTTGATACCCTTGTGGAACTCAACGGTACCGTCGACCAGCGCGAACAGCGTGTCGTCCTTGCCACGGCCAACGTTCTCACCCGGGTGGATGTGCGTGCCGTGCTGACGGACGAGAATCGTGCCCGTGGTTACCGTCTGGCCGGCGAAGCGCTTCGTGCCAAGGCGCTGACCGCGGGAGTCACGGCCATTACGGGAGGAACCGAGTCCTTTTTTGTGTGCCATTGTGTATACCTACTCTTTCGTTACGAGTGTAATCTACTCGGCGACGGGAGCCTCGGCAACAGCCTCGGCCTCTGCCTTGACAGCCTTCTTGGCGCGGGACGTAGCCTGGACCTTCACGATCTTCAGCTTGGTGAGCTGCTGACGGTGACCCTTCAGACGACGATAGCGCTTACGCTTGTGGAACTTGAAGACCAGCTGCTTCTCGCCCTTGAACTGCTCAACGATCTGAGCGGTAACCTTGGCCTTGGCCAGCTTGTCGGGATCGGTGACGATCTTCTTACCATCGTTGAGGAAGATGACCGGCAGGGTGACCTTGTCGCCCTCATTGCCCTCGATCTTCTCGACGGTGATGACATCGTCGGTGGCGACCTTGTACTGCTTGCCGCCCGTGTTAACGATTGCGTACATGTTTACTTGCCCTTCATGCATCAGTTAGTGCAACAGCCGAATATAGTAGCAGGCGATAATACCCCCGTCAACGAGTATGTGGAGCAAATCCACAAGTTCGCACAGGTATGGGGCTGACGAGTCGGCCCTCGTCGTCCTCGCATGCTTGATTCTGACGCTCGACATCGTAGGAGCAGATGGTCACGAGGTCTTGCATACCGGTGGAAACAATAGGTGCATCGACGCCCGGGGTCAAGCCCTGCAACAAAACATCAGCAGCAGAAAGCAAAATCTCCGGACGCATGGAGCCCTCGTTGTCGGC
>CAKTUH010000004.1 GCA_934621885.1 uncultured Collinsella sp. | reverse complement strand
CCATCGAGGACACGGTGCAGATCGTCGTCCAGGTGCTCGGCAAGGTCCGCGGCCGTATCGATGTCGCCCGCGACGCCTCCAACGAGGAGATGCAGGCTGCCGCCGAGGCCGCCGTTGCCAAGTGGCTCGAGGGCAAGACGGTCGTCAAGGCCATCTGCGTGCCCGGCAAGCTGGTTAACCTGGTGGTCAAGTAAGCGCCGCGCGCATAGCTGATTCGTGAAAAACGAGGGGCGGTCCGGTTGGATCGTCCCTCGTTTTGCGTTGCGTGCCCTGTTTGGTTGGTGCGTCGCACCGCCTTTTATGGAATGTGCACCAGGTCCCTAAAGTAGACGTTGCCCGTCTGCTCCTCGAACATCCAGATGTTGAGGTAAATGTCGTTGAGGTCGTTGTTCACGTCAAAGTCGGGATCGTCGAACGTGCCGACAAAGGTGAGCATGGCACGCGTTTCCTCGCCCGCGGCGACTGGCTGGCGCATGCGCACGTCACGGACCACGCCGTTGACGTAGGCGTAGGAGTCCACATCTCCAAACATCATGTCGACACCGGTGTTGTTGGTCACCGTAAAGACCAGCACGGCGTCTCCGTAGCCATCCGCGTCCTTGCCAACGCAGGTGACGTGAACGTTCTCATCCGCCTCTAGATTGATGGGAAACTGTTCTTGGGGTTCGGGGCCCAGGCCCTGGGGATCGATTTCGTCCTCGTTGATTTTGTCGTAGCTCTCCTGTGACGTCGTTTCCTCGGCAGCTTCGGTGCTTCCGGGATCCGGCTCACATGGCCCGGTTTTACCATCGATGTTGCCGCAGCCCGCCAGGGCCAACGAGCAGGCCGCGATGGCGAGTGCGGTCGTGCAGAGGGTGCCGAGACGTTTCATGGGTGCCTCCTTGCCGTAGGGCTCTGGAAGGTCGTGCGGCCAATACGCGTGGCCGGCCTTTTGCCGCAGATGTCCCTTATCGCTAGTCTGACCGATGTGCGCCCAAGGTTGGAATGCCCATAGGGCCCGATGCGCCTGACGGGTTGGGACGTATGGCCCGTTTTAGGGCTTTTGGGGGAGCGCCGTATGGGGGTTCTCGCCTGTTTGTTCTATTCTTGTGGAGAACCTGTGCGCGCACTGACCTGCGGATTTGTACGACACTTGCACGTTTCCGCAGCTATTGGTATAGTTTGCTTGCAAATGAAGTTGTAATTGAAAGAAGTGGGGTTTCGGCCCCGCTTCTTTTTTGTATGGATGGAGGTGCCGCAATGGTCAAGACCAAGACCGAGCAGGCGATCATCGACGCGCTCGAGGCCGTCGCTCCCCAGCACGATGTCGACATCGTCGACGTCGAGCTCGTGGGTGCCACCAAGGCCCCCTGCGTGCGTGTGCGTATCGAGGGTGCCGAGGGTCAGAGCCTGTCGCTCAACGACGTCACGGCTAACACCAAGTGGGTCGGCGATGTGATTGAGGAGCTCGACCCCATCTCTTCGAGCTACACGCTCGAGGTGTCGAGCCCGGGTATGGCGCGCCCGCTGCGTCGCCCGCGCGACTTTGTCCGCTTTGTGGGCGAGAACTGCGAGCTCACCTCCACCGCCACCGAGGGTCGTCGCAAGTACGCCGGCAAGATTGCCGCCGCGACCGAGACGGACGTGACCCTCGAGCTCGAGGACGGCGAGTCTGTCACCCTCGATTTCTCTGATGTTAAAAAGTGCAAGTTGAAGCCCACCTACGACTTCAAGCCCGCGAAGGAAGGAAAGTAAGATGGCAGCATCCGACATGATGTCCGCCCTGATGGAGCTTTGCCAGGAGAAGCACATCGACCAGCTCTACCTGATCGACCGCCTGGAGCAGTCGCTCGCCAAGAGCTATGCCGAGATCCTGCATCTTGAGTGGGGCGCCAAGGTGACCATCGACCGCACCACCGGCAAGATCTATGTCTACCGCCTGGAGCCGATCGACGATTCCATGGACGAGGAGGGTAACTTCACCGAGTTCGAGGAGATCGACGTCACCCCCAAGAACACGAGCCGCATCGCCGCCCAGCACGCCAAGGCCGAGATCAACGCCATCGTGCGTAACTCCGCCCGCGAGCAGATCTACGAGGAGTTCTCCGGCCGCATCGGTGACCTCATCAGCGGTACCGTGCTGCAGTCCACGCCCGACTTCACGATCGTCAAGATCCGCGAGGGCGTCGAGGCCGAGCTTCCGCACTTCGACCAGCGCCGTTACGAGAACGAGCGCAACGAGCGTCCGATGGGCGAGCGCTACCTGCACAACCAGCACATCAAGGCCGTGATCATCGACGTTCGCGACCCCAACTCCAACCTGCAGCCGGTCCGTGGCGAGCACAGCCGTCCGCCGATTGTCATCTCCCGTACCCACCCCGAGCTCATGCGTCGTCTGTTTGAGCAGGAGGTGCCCGAGATCTATGAGGGCACCGTCCAGATCAAGTCGATCGCCCGCGAGCCTGGCCAGCGCTCCAAGGTCGCCGTCCACTCGCTTGACGACCGCCTGGATCCTGTGGGCGCCTGCGTCGGCCCCAAGGGCAGCCGCGTGCGCGCCGTCGTGGGCGAGCTGCGTGGCGAGCGCGTCGACGTCATCCTGTGGGATGCCGATCCGGCTGTCTACGTCGCCAACGCCCTGTCGCCCGCCAAGGTCACCCGCGTCCTCATCGACGAGGAGAAGGCCTACGCCGGCGTCATCGTGCCCGACGACCAGCTGTCGCTGGCCATTGGCAAGGAGGGCCAGAACGCCCGCCTCGCTGCGCGCCTGACCGGCTGGCACATCGATATCAAGTCCGAGACCCTTGCCGCCGACATCCTCAAGAACGTTCCCGTTCACGAGGAGCCCGCCGCCGACCTGATCGGTGACGAGGAGGACGAGGACGTCCGTCGCTGCGAGTTCGTGTCCGAGGACGGCATCCAGTGCCGCAACCAGGCCCGTCCCGGCTCCCGTTTCTGCGGTGTCCACGACACCGACGCCTTCGATGATGCGGAGGACCTGATCTAGCGCGCGGTCGCGCCGGGCAGGTCCCGGCGCACATCCCACGCTCGTTCAGTCTCTAGGCACCAAGGTGCCAGAAAGGGTAGGTGAAGTCATATGGCAAAAGTCCGTGTGTCCACCCTGGCCAAAGAGTTCGGCATGACCTCCAAGGAATTGATGGGTCATCTCGCCGATATGAAGATTCCCGCTAAGTCCGCTTCCTCCGCCCTGGAGGACGCCTACGTCGCCATGGTCCGCAAGCAGCTCGCCTCGGTGATCGAGGCTCGCGCCCAGGAAGTCGAGGCCGCCAAGCAGGCCGAGGAGCAGGCCGCTGCCGCCGAGGAGGCCGCACGTGCCGCCGAGGCCGAGCGCGAGCGCATCGCTGCCGAGAAGGCTCGCGAGGAGGAGCGCCGCCAGTTCGCCGCCGCCCAGGCTGCCGAGGAGGCCGCCCGCGCCGAGGCCGAGGCCAAGAAGAAGGCCGAGCAGGAGCGCCTTGCCCGCGAGAAGGAGGAGGCTGCCCGCGAGGCTCAGCGCCGCGCCGTTCCCGCTTCCGACTCCGGTTCGCGCTTCCGTTCGCTGCTCGACCAGATCGCCGCGCAGGAGACCGTGCTCAAGGAGAAGAAGGACGCCGAGGACAAGGCCAAGGCCGAGCGTGCCGCCGAGCGCGGCAACCGTCGTGGCGGCAACAACGACCGCCGCGGTGGCCGTCGCAACGATCGCAACGCATCCGACAACAGTTCCGAGCGCAACGCCTCCGAGAGCCGTCCGCACAGCCATCGCACCAACGCCAGCAACAACGTCGCTGCCGGCATGGACTTCCCCAACCCCGACAAGCAGGGCAAGGGCAAGAAGCGCAAGGGCGGTCACAACAACGAAGAGGACCACTACAGCCGCATGGCTCGCGAGGCCGAGGAGTACAGCCGCGAGAAGGTGCTCGAGGAGGCTCGTGCCGCCGTCGAGGAGGCCTCTCGCGAGTCCACCGGTCGCCGCAAGAAGCGCAAGGAGAAGCGTGAGCGCGAGGCTGCAAAGGCTCAGGAGGAGCGCAAGATTGAGGAGGCGCTGGCCCAGGGCGTGAACCCCGAGGACCTCGACGCCATCAAGGTCTCCCAGGGCGTTACCGTCCAGGAGCTCGCCGAGGCGCTCGACGTTCCGGCCAACGACATCATCAAGCGCCTGTTCCTGCTGGGCACGCCGCTTACCATGACGCAGTCCATGTCCGACGACCTCGTCGAGCTCGTTGCCGACGACCTGGGCCGTCAGATCAAGATCATCACCCCCGAGGAGGAGAACACCTTCTCGTTCTACGACGATCCCGCCGACCTTAAGCCGCGCGCCCCGGTCGTCACCGTCATGGGCCACGTCGACCACGGCAAGACGAGCCTCCTCGACGCCATCCGTCACACCGGCGTCGCTGCCGGCGAGGCGGGCGGCATTACTCAGGCCATCGGCGCTTCGCAGGTCATGATCAACGACCGCAAGATCACCTTCATCGATACCCCTGGTCACGCCACCTTTACGGCCATGCGTGCCCGCGGCGCCAAGGTGACCGACATCGTCATTCTGATCGTGGCTGCCGACGACGGCGTCATGCCCCAGACCATCGAGTCGATCAACCACGCCAAGGCCGCCGGTGTTCCCATCGTCGTTGCCGTCAACAAGATCGATAAGCCGGGTGCCAACCCTGATCGCGTGCGCCAGGAGCTCACCGAGTACGGCATCATCCCCGAGGAGTGGGGCGGACAGAACATGTTCGTCAATATCTCGGCCAAGCAGAAGATCGGTATCGACGACCTGCTCGAGACCGTCCTGCTCCAGGCCGACGTGCTCGAGCTCAAGGCCAACCCCGATACGTTCGCTTCGGGCAATGTCCTCGAGGCTAAGCTCGACAAGGGCCGCGGCTCGGTTGCTACTGTGCTCGTGACCCGCGGTACCCTGCACGTGGGCGATACGCTGGTCGCCGGCCTTACCTACGGCCGCGTCCGCGCCATGCTCGACCCCAAGGGCAACGCCGTCACCGAGGCCGGTCCCTCCGACGCCGTCGAGATCCTGGGCCTGCAGTCCGTCCCCAACGCCGGCGATGAGTTCCGCGTGTTCGAGGACGAGCGCGAGGCTCGCGCCCTGGCCGATGAGCGTTCGCTCAAGGCCCGTATCGAGGAGCAGAGCCGCGTGAAGCACGTGACGCTCGAGAACCTCTTCGAGACCATCGCCGACGCCGAGGTCAAGGAGCTCAACCTGATCATCAAGGCCGACGTCCAGGGTTCCATCGAGGCCCTTCAGGATTCCCTCGACAAGATGGACCAGTCCGAGGTGCGCATCAACACGATCCACTCCGCCGTTGGCGCCATCAACGAGACCGACGTCGTTCTGGCCGACGCCTCCAACGCCATCATCATCGGCTTTGGCGTCCGTCCCGACGGCAAGGCCCGCTCCGCTGCCGAGCGTGAGGGCGTCGAGATCCGTTGCTACGACGTCATCTACAAGTGCCTCGAGGACCTCGACGCAGCCCGTATCGGTATGCTCAAGCCCACAGAGGTCGAGGTCTCCACGGGTTCCGCGACCGTCCTTGACACCTTCAAGGTGCCCAAGGTCGGTATCGCCGCCGGTGTCCGCGTCGAAGAGGGCGAGATCGCCGCGACCGATTCCGTGCGCCTGGTGCGCGACGGCATCGTGGTCTTCAACGGTAAAATCGCCTCGATGCGCCACTACAAGGACGAGGCCAAGAGCCTTAAGAGCGGCTCCGAGGGCGGTATTGGCCTGGAGAACTTCCAGGACATCAAGCCTGGCGACACCATTGAGGGCTACCGCATCGACCAGGTTGCCCGTACCGAGTAGGGGGTAGCGCTATGAAGCAAACGCAGGCAACCCGCCGTTTGGGCGAGCAGCTTCGCGAGAAGCTCGGTTATATCCTGCTCTTTGAGGTTTCCGATCCGCGTCTCGACCTGGTCACCCTGACCGCGGTCGAGGTCGCGGTGGACCGTTCGTTCGCGCGCGTGTACGTGTCGTGCGACGCGAGCCGCTACGACGAGGTCATGGAGGCGCTCGCCAGCGCCAAGGGCCGCATCCGTAGCCTGCTGGCCCGCTCGCTCGATTGGCGCGTCACGCCCGAGCTCGATTTTCGCATCGATCGCTCGACCGATGAGGCCGAGCGCATCACGCGCGCGCTGGAAAACGTTCCCGCCACGCTTGCGATCGAAAAGGACGAGGACGGCTATCCAATAGCGGATGCCGCCCAGGAGGCAGCTTTAGATGAGTAATTCCGCCGACCTCGCATCGTGCGAGTCTGCAGATATTCAGAGACGCATCCTCGAGCTCATCGAGGGTGCGTCCTCCATTGCGATTTCGGGACATACGTCTCCCGATGGTGATGCCCTGGGCTCCGTGCTGGGTCTGGGCCTCTCGCTTATGAAGTTTTTCCCCAACAAGGACATTGCCCTGCTGCTGGCAGACGATGACCCGGTTCCGCGCATTTACCGCTTTATGGAGGGTGCCGACCGTCTGGTGCCGGCATCTGCGTATACTGGCAATCCGGACCTGTTCATCTCGGTGGACGTGCCGGTCGTTGAGCGTCTGAACAACTCCGCCGAGGTGCTCCGCCGTTCGTCGCATGTGGTGTGCTTCGATCACCATCCGGCGCGCGAGGAATTTGCCGAGCTGAGCCTGAGGTGCGTCGACGCCGCGGCATGCGCTATGATCATCGACCGCTTTTTGGACAATTGCGGCATTGTGGCTCGCGATGGTGTCGCGACCTGCCTGCTGTGCGGCCTGGTGACCGATACCGGTCGTTTTCAATACCAAAACGCCGATGCCGCTGCATTTCACGCCGCCTCGCGCCTGGTCGCGCACGGTGCCGATCCGGCGCGCGTTGCGCTCGAGGTCTACCAGAGCATGCGCGTAGAGTTCTTACATCTCAAGTCCATCGTTATGGGCCGCATCAAGACAGTGGCACACGGTCGTGTGGCATATAGTTATGCGTACCAGAGCGACCTCGAGGCCTGCGGCGTCACTTCGGACGAGTGCGACGGCCTGGTCGATGTGGTGCGTTCGGTGATGGGTGTGGAGGTCTGCCTGTTCCTGAAGGGCATTGAGGGCGATACCAAGGTACGTGGCAACCTGCGCTCCAAGGGCGACCTCAATGTTTCCGAGATCGCTGCTGCTTTTGGCGGTGGCGGGCATCCCGCGGCCGCCGGTTTCTCTAACAACGGAACGATTCTCGAGACGCTCACCGCGGCACTCCCCATGCTGGCCGAGCTGGTAGGGGAGGATCCCGCTTCGGTGACCGTCGAGCTCTAACATTTTGGATGGTACATGGCTCGTCGTACGCCTTCTCAATTGAATATGCTGCTTGCCGTCGATAAGCCGGTGGGCTGTACGTCCCACGATGTGGTCTCGCAGTGCCGACGCGCCCTCCATGAGCGGCGTGTTGGCCATGCTGGCACGCTCGACCCCATGGCATCGGGTGTCATGGTGGTGGGCGTGGGGCAGGCGACCCGTCTGCTGGGCATGCTAACCCTCGATACCAAAAGCTACGTCGCCGACATTTCGTTTGGGGTCGAGACCAATACTGATGACGCGGAGGGCGAGGCCGTTCGCACGGTGGCCGTTGCCGCCGAGCTGCACGATCCCGCCTACGCCCGCGAACAGCTGGCCGCCATGCTGGGCCCGCAGATGCAGGTGCCGCCGGCGTTTTCGGCTATCTCGGTCAACGGCGTTCGCGCCTACAAGAGTGCTCGCGAGGGCAATGCGGTTGAGTTGCCCCCGCGGCCCGTCGAGGTCTATGCCGCCGACCTGATCGCCGTGAGCGGCGAGGATGATACGTGCGTCTGGACCGTGGCGTTTTCGGTAAGCAAGGGCACCTATATCCGCGCGCTCGCTCGCGACTTGGGTCGCGCCTGCGACAGCGCCGCGCATATTTCCGCCCTGCGCCGTACGGCCTCCGGTGTGGTTTCTATCGGCACCTGCCATGCGGTGGAGGAGCTTTCTCCCGAGTCCGCGGCCGGCTTTGCTCTGGATCCCATTGCCGCTCTGGGTGCCACGCGCGTCGATCTGCCGGGCGACCTTGCCGATGATCTGCTGTGTGGTCGCCGCATTCCCGTTGAGCGTGCGCTCGCTGACTTCGATACGTCGAAGGCGCCGTTCGCGCTCGTGCTCGACGGGGGACTGAAGGCGCTTGCTCGCATCGAGGGCGGCCGCTTTGTGATGGAGCACGTCTTTCCGCAGGCGATCGGCGGTGTTCGATGATGCTGGCGTCCCGCGAGCTCGCGCGTATCTTTTTCGCGAGTGAGTCGGATGAAGCCCGTATCGTTTCTGCCGATGCATTTGATGGGTGCGAGTTCTTGGGCGCCGCGTCGATCGCCATTGGCGTGTTTGATGGCGTGCATCGTGGGCACCAAGAGCTGATCGACGCTGTTATTCGCGATGCACGTTCCCACGGCAGCAAAGCGGTCGTGGTCACCTTCGATCCTGATCCGGACGTCGTGGTGAGTCCGTCGCCAGCTCAAAAATTGATGACGACGGCCGACCGTCTGCATGCCCTGGCTCAAACTGGGGTCGATGCGGTGGTGGCCGTTCCCTTTACGCTTGCGGTGGCGGCGCTCGACCATGTCGGGTTCCTGGCGTTGTTGTCGCGCGTTGTCGACATTCGCTCCATTCGTGTCGGTAGCGATTTTAGGCTCGGTCGCGGCGGCGCTTCGGGCGTTGCCGAGATGCGCGCCTGGGGTATCGAGCGTGGGGTTGACGTTTACGGTCACGACCTGCTCTGCGTCGACGGGCAGACCATCTGCGCCACGCGCATCCGCCATGAACTGGGGCAAGGTCACGTGGAGCTGGCTGCCGAGCTGCTCGGCCGTCCCTATATGCTGCGCGGTGTTGTGGCGGCAGGTCGTCATGAGGGCTCCGACATGGGCTTTCCTACGGCAAACATCCAGGTGCCCGATGGCATTCAGGTGCCTGCCGATGGCGTTTATGAGGGCTTGGTGCTGGTCGACGATACCGTTTGGCCTGCTGCCGTTAACGTGGGTCTGCCGCCGACGTATGCCGACGATGCCGCATCGGCACATCTGGAAGCGAACTTACTTGGCTATACGGGCGACCTGTACGGCGCTTCCGTGTCGCTAGCGTTTACGCGCTGGCTGCGCCCGTCGCGCGTGTTCGATTCCCTCGACGAGTTGATTGCGACCGTTGAGGGTAACATTGACGATATCCGTCACAACTTGGGTGAGCAGGGGGTGAGCATCCGTGATTAGCGATGAGGAAAAAGATCAGGTGCGCGCTGCTTCGGACCTTGTTGCCATCGTGCAGGAAACGGTTGAGCTCAAGCCCCGCGGCCATGAGTTTTGGGGTTGCTGCCCCTTCCATGGCGAAAAGACCCCGTCGTTTCACATTATCCCCGCCACGCAGGTGTGGCACTGCTTTGGCTGCGGCGAGGGCGGCGACGTCTTCACTTATATTATGAAGCGCGAAAACCTGAGTTTTCCCGAGTCGATCCGGTACTTGGCGGATCGTGCCGGCATTGAGCTGCACGATACCGGTGCCCAGCGTGAGCGCGGCACCAAGCGTGCCCGCATCTACGACCTGTGCGCCGAGACGGCCCAGTTCTACCACACCATGCTCATGCGCGGTAAGGACAGCCGCCCGCGCGAGTACTTTGCCAGCCGCGGGATGGGTGGAGACGTCTGCCGTCGCTACTGCCTAGGCTTTGCGCCGGGCCGCAACATGCTGGTGTCCCACCTGTCGCAGGCGGGCTTTACCCCGCAGGAGATGATTGACGCCAACGTGGCCGTCAGCCGCGGGCGCGGACAGCTCGCGGATCGCTTTTACGACCGTGTGATGTTTCCCATCTTTGATGAACAGGGTCACAACATCGCCTTTGGCGGTCGCATTATGGGTGACGGTCAGCCTAAATACCTCAACACGGCCGAGACGAGCGTGTTCCATAAAAAGCGAAACCTCTACGGCTTTAACTGGGCCAAGGAGTTTATCGTTGCGCAAGATACCGCCATCGTCGTGGAAGGCTATACCGATTGCATTGCCTGCTGGGAGGCGGGGATCAAAAACGTCGTCGCCACGCTGGGCACGGCGCTCACGGAGCATCATGTGAAGACGCTCACCCGTTTTGCCAAGCGTATCGTCTATATGTTTGACGGCGACGCTGCCGGCCAAAAGGCCGCGCGCCGCGCGATTCAGTTTATCGAGCAGGATTCGATGGACCTGCGCTGCGTGGTGCTGCCCGACGGCAACGATCCTATGGAGTTCATCACGGCGCATGGCGGCCAAGAGCTTCAGGCGCGCATCGATGCCGCCGAGCCCCTCATGGACTTTGTCTACCGTTCGCTGCAGGAGTCGAGCGACATTACCACGCCGGGCGGTCGTGCCAAGGCGCTCGAGGATGCGCTGACACTTATCTATCCGCTACGCGACAGCTATATGATCGACACGTACTTTATCCAGATTGCCGACCTGTTGGGTTTGGACCTGGAGGCCGTGCGCGCGAGTTCGGGCCGCGTTTTTCGCGATGTCGCCAAGCGCGAGGATGCCGAGCGCCGGCGCGAACAGAACTACGAGCGGCAGCGCGCGCAAGCCGAGCGCGCGGGCGGTTCGCAGGGACGAGGCTCGGGCGGCGGTGCGACTGGTGTGCGCAGTGCCGGCCGCGGCGCCTGGGCCGCAGGTGCGACGCCGCCGGTGTCTGCACCGGTTGAGGAAGAGCCGTACGACTACGTTCCGCTTGATGCCTACGGTGCCGCACCGGTGGAGATCGACGAGGACCTGCCGCCGATCGATGTGCCGGCGGGGATGGAAAGCGCCGCACCCGTTGCCGATGGTTCGGGCTCGGCGGTGGCTCCGTCGATGCCGATCGTGTTGACCGACCTGGAGCGCAAGTCCCTGGCGGGGGAGCGCGAGCTGCTCACGATGCTCACGAGCTATCCCGATCTGTTCCGCACGTACGCCGATCGCATTTGCTCCATTGAGTGGGTGGACCCGCGTCACGAGTCCATTGCGTGGGCCGTGCTGGCAACCCCGCCGGGAACCGATCCCGCGGCCTGCATGGATGCGGCGCGCGCGGTGTGTCCCGAGGCGGCAACGCTTGTCAGTGCTGGGCGTATCTCTGCGACGAGCAAGCACCCGACCGAGACGAACATCGTGTTTATGCTCGACACGCTTGAGCTTTACACCATCAAGCGTCGCATGAGAGCCGCGCAGGCCAAGTTGCGTCAGGACCGTTCGCTCGACGATGAGGCCCGTCGCGTGCTGACTATGCAGGCGGTGCAAGATTCACAGCGTCAGCGCGAGCTCGAAAGGTCGATCGGTGGCGTGGCCGACCCGTTCCGTTTGATCGGCTTGGAGACCGCGGGCGCCGATCAGGCCTAGATGTTGTGGTCAACCAGCGTAATCTCGCCTATATCCTGTCTTTATTTTGGGTATAGACGTCTATGTGTGTGCTAAAGTAATGAGTCCTGTGGACTATGAAGGGAGAATCTGTGCCTAAAAAGACTGAGAGCACGGGTACTGGGCTGGAATCCTACGTTGCAAAGCTCATGGGCAACGGCTCAAACAGGACTTCGGTAACCGAGGACGAGATTCAGGTCGCCCTGAAGGATATCGATGTTTCCGATGAGCAGCTCACCGCGGTGTATTCCGCGCTGCGCAACAGCGGCATCCAGATTATCTCCGCGAGCGGAAACGACGACGCCCCCATGGACGTCGACGATGACGATAACGATACCGACGATTTTGATGACGACGACGAGCACGATTCCGGCTCACTCGACGATCACGAGCTTAAGATGGCCCGTCAGGCCGATGCCGAGATGGGCTCTTCCAAGAGCAAGAAGAAGCGCACCGTGCGCACGTCCCGTTCGCGTTCGCGCGTGCGTGGCATCGACGCCTCCACGGTGATGCTGACCGGCGACCCGGTTCGTATGTACCTCAAGGAGATCGGTAAGGTCGACTTGCTGACCGCATCCGAAGAGGTCGATCTGGCCATGAAGATCGAGGCCGGCCTGGAGGCTACCGAGAAGCTCGAGGCTGCCGAGGCGGGCGAGATTGAGCTCACGCGTGCCGAGATGCGTCGTCTTACGCGCATTGAGAACGTCGGTCTTGAGGCCAAGCAGGCGCTCATCAGCGCTAACCTGCGTCTGGTCGTCTCCATCGCTAAGCGCTATGTCGGTCGCGGCATGCTGTTCCTGGACCTGATCCAGGAGGGCAACCTCGGTTTGATCCGCGCCGTCGAGAAGTTCGACTACCAGAAGGGCTTTAAGTTCTCTACGTATGCCACGTGGTGGATCCGTCAGGCCATCACGCGCGCCATCGCCGACCAGGCCCGTACCATCCGTATTCCCGTGCACATGGTCGAGACCATCAACAAGCTCGTCCGCGTGCAGCGCCAGCTCCTCCAGGACCTGGGTCGCGACCCGACCCCCGAGGAGATCGGTGCCGAGATGGACATGAGCGCCGACCGCGTCCGCGAGATCCAGAAGATTTCGCAGGAGCCCGTGTCGCTCGAGACCCCCATCGGCGAGGAAGAGGATTCCCAGCTGGGCGACTTCATCGAGGACTCCCAGGCTATCGTTCCGCCCGATGCCGCCAGCTTCTCCATGCTGCAGGAGCAGCTTACCCAAGTGCTCGATTCGCTTGCCGATCGCGAGCGCAAGGTTATCGAGCTGCGCTTTGGCCTCGTCGACGGACATCCCCGTACGCTCGAGGAAGTCGGTCGCGAGTTTGGCGTCACGCGAGAGCGTATCCGCCAGATCGAGTCCAAGACCCTGGCCAAACTTCGCCACCCCAGCCGCAGCAGCAAGCTCAAAGACTATATCGAAAGTTAGTCAAGCAAGAAGCGCCCTCAAGCACATCCGCTTGGGGCGCTTTCATGTAGTCATTGGGACGTTCTTGAATGACTAGTCGTTTAAGAACGTCCCCAATGACTAGGGCGAAAAATTTCTTAAAAAAGTTCTTGCCCTTCGCCCAATCGTCCGTATAATAAACTTCGTTGCTTGAGAGCACGCACCTATTCCTCGGTAGCTCAATGGTAGAGCACGCGGCTGTTAACCGCGCTGTTGTAGGTTCGAGTCCTACCCGGGGAGCCAGAATTTCTCAGCCCATTCCGCTGGGCTTTTAAATTCCTCGGTAGCTCAATGGTAGAGCACGCGGCTGTTAACCGCGCTGTTGTAGGTTCGAGTCCTACCCGGGGAGCCAGGTTGTAAAACCCGTCGCTTATGCGGCGGGTTTTTTCATGCCGCGATCGCCTGTGGCAAACGTTACCGTATCAACATTTCGTGTCGAGGATGTAATCGTGAACCCCGCCGCCTTAACATGGCGCGGTCGTTGTAAAATGTTGGAATGATTGCTCCCACGACATGGTGCCGTGAGCACCAGAAAAGGAGATTCTTGTGTCTGAGACCATTAACGGCAGTCTGAGCGTCTCGAACGACGTAATTGCCGATATTGCCGGTTATGCCGCGATGACGTGCTACGGCGTCGTCGGTATGGCCGAGCAGCTCCAGGGCGCCGAGAGCGTGCGCCTGCTTGCCGGCCAGCGCCTCCGCAAGGGCGTGCTTGTCTCCGCCGACGAGAACGGCCTCACGGTCGACCTTCACGTCGTGCTCGAGAACGGCGTCAACATGAAGTCCGTCTGCCACAATCTTTCGAGCTCCGTTGCCTTCACCCTGCAGGAGATCGCACAGATCGATCCCGCCAGCCTTAAGATCGGCATTCACATCGACGCGCTCAAGAGCCGTCTGAACTAGCATCCGAACACGGAGATTTCACCACTCATGATTGCAAAGACCATTCGCACCTGTTTTCCGATCGCTGCGGCTGCCGTTTCCGACAAGGCCGAGGAGATCAACAAGCTCAACGTCTTCCCCGTACCCGATGGCGACACCGGCACCAACATGTCGCTCACGCTCGCCTCGGTGACCAAGGAACTCTCTGCGCTTCCCGCCGACGCCGATATGGAGGCCATCGCCGGCGCTATCACCCATGGCTCCCTCATGGGCGCCCGCGGCAACTCGGGCGTTATCACCTCGCAGATCCTGCGCGGCGTGGCCGAGGGCCTTGTCTCTGCCGATGAGCCCGTAACGTCCGCTAATATCGCCTTCGCCTTCCGTCGTGCTGTCAAGGTTGCCTTCCAGGCTGTCCGTAAGCCTATCGAGGGCACGATCCTCACCGTTTTGCGTGACGTCTCGACCAAGGCCGACGAGTGCGAGAAGAAGAAGTTCTCTGCCGAGGATGCGCTCGATGCCATCGTCGTCGAGGCCTATCAGTCCGTCGCCCGCACGCCCGACCTGCTACCCGTCCTCAAGGAGAACGGCGTGGTCGACTCCGGTGCCTTTGGCTTTGCCATCTTCCTGGAGAACTTTGTTGCCGCCGCCCTTGGCCGCAGCACTGTGGTTGAGGATTTCTCCACTACGTTTGACTCCGCTGGCTCTGCCCGCGACGCCGCCCTCGACCGTGTTGAGATCGAGGCCAACGATGACTGGGAGGGCTCGGAGTTCCGTTACTGCAACGAGTTCCTCTTTAAGGCCGACGCCCCGTTTGACGAGGACGAGTGCCTCAAGTTCCTGGGTTCCATGGGCGACTGTGAGCTGCTCGTGGGCGCGTACCCCGATTACAAGATTCACGTGCACTCCAACACCCCGAACTTGGTGCTCGAGCATATGCTCCAGCTTGGTCAGATCTACGAGGTCTTTATCCATAACATGGAGATGGAGGCCCACGACCGTACCGCCAAGATCCACGAGGACCAGGAGAAAGCCGCCGAGCCCGCGAAGGCCCTGGGCTTTGTCGCCGTTGCCGCCGGTTCCGGCGAGGCCGACATTCTCAAGTCCCTCGGTGTCGACGTGATCGTGTCGGGTGGCCAGACCATGAACCCCTCGACCGCCGACCTGCTGGGCGCCGTCGACCAGGTCAACGCGACCTCGGTCATCATCCTGCCCAACAATGGCAACATCCGTATGGCTGCCGAGGCCGCTGCCTCCGCCTGCAACGACAAGAAGGTCGCCGTCGTTCCCACCAAGACCGTCCCGCAGGCCTTCTCCGCACTGTTCGCGGTCCTGCCCGATTCCGAGCTCGAGGATGCCGTTGCCGCTATGGTCGACGCCATCAGCGAGGTCCGCGATGGTGAGGTCACCCGTGCCGTGCGCGACTCCAGCGCCTCCGACGGCTCGCCGATTCATTCCGGTGACGTCATGGGCATCATCGCCGGCTCCATCGATGTGGTCGGCTCCGATGTGAAGCAGGTCACGCTCGACTGCATCAACCGTATGCAGGAGGAAGAGGAGGGCGACGCGCTGACGATTTTGGCCGGCGAGGAGCTGTCCGACGAGGCTTTCCAGGAGATCGTTGACGCCATCGAGGAGGCTCAGCCCGACCTGGAGATTGATGCCCATCGTGGCGAGCAGCCGCTCTATCCCGTGATCTTCTCGATCGAGTAGGCTCTGCCCATGTCCGAGCTGTGCTCCGTGCCGCGCGTCTCGGAGCGTTTTGCCCAGAGCAATGCGCTCGACGAGGATATCGCGCGACTCAAATATGTTTCGGGTAAACGTGAGGAGGCCCTTCGCCGTCTGGGAATTCGGACGGTGGGGGACCTCCTTCTCCATATTCCTCATCGCTACCTGGACTTCACCCGCTCGTGGTCCATTGAGATGGCGCCCATCGGTACCGTGTGCACCATCATCGCCACGGTCGATCGTATTGTTCAAAAACAGCCCCGTCCGCGTATGCAGGTCACTGAGGTCTCGCTCGTGGACGAGACGGGCGTGCTGCAGGTTGCCTTTTTCCGTCAGCCATGGATTGCCCAACAGCTTAAGCAGGGCGACCGCCTGGCCGTGATGGGTAAGGTCGAGTTTGCCTACGGCTTTAAGCAGATGGCCTCTCCGCACTTCGAGAAGCTCGAGGGCGGACGCGCTGCCGGCACCATCCTGCCGGTCCACTACGTGAGCGACGGCGTGAGCCAGGCCTGGATGCGCCGCATTGTAAGCGGTGCCATCGAGGTTGTCGGCAATTCGTTCGATCCTATTCCCGCACCGCTGCGCGCCAAGCGTCGCCTGATGAGCAGTGCCCGTGCGCTTCGATCGATTCACTTTCCCTCGAGCATGGCCGAGCGCGATATCGCGCGCCGGCGTCTTGCCTACGAGGAGTGTCTTTACTTGCAGCTTGCGCTGCGCCTGCGCAACGATGGCGGCTTGGTCGACGTCGTGCCCTATGCGCACGTTGCGGGCGAGCGCCTGTCCGCGCTTAAACAGGCCCTGCCGTTTTCGCTGAGCGATGAGCAGGAGGCTGCATTCCAGAACATCCTGCATGACATGTGCGATGGCGGCCGTGTGATGAACCGTCTGCTGCTGGGCGACGTCGGTACCGGTAAAACCGCTGTCGCCGCTTGTGCGCTGGCCGTAGCTGCCGATAGCGGCACTCAGGCCTGCGTTATGGCGCCCACGGGCGTGCTGGCGCGTCAATATGCCGATAAGACCGGCCCCTTGCTCTCGCAGGCTGGCATGTCCTGGGCGCTCCTGACGGGTGCCACGCCGGCGGCCGAGCGCGAGCAGATCCATGCGCAGCTGGAATCGGGCGAGCTCGACGTGCTCTTTGGTACCCATGCGGTGCTTTCGGAGAACGTCACGTTCAAGCATTTGTCGCTTGTGGTGATTGACGAGCAGCACCGCTTTGGCGTGGGCCAGCGTAACGCCCTGCGCGCAAAAGGCCCGGGTGCCGACTTGCTGGTCATGACTGCCACGCCGATCCCGCGCACACTGGCGCTTTCGGTGTACGGCGACCTAGATACGAGCATCATCCGCCATCGTCCCGTTCCGGGTGCCGGCGTGACGACGCGCGTCCTCACCGAGTCGAGTCGTGACCTGGCCTATGGCGCCATTCGCGAGGCGCACGAAAAGGGGCAGCAAGCCTACGTGATCTGTCCGCTCGTGGAGCCGAGCGATTCGGCCGATGAGCTCGAAGACGTACCCGGCATCGCTCGCGACGACGAAGGCCGCGTGACCGTGCCTGTGCCGTTGCACGATACGGCAACCGAGCTCGACCGACTGCGCCTGGCGTTGCCGGGGCTTACCATCGAGCGTCTTCATGGCCGCATGCCGGCGGGGGAGAAGGACCGGGTCATCGATGCCTTTAAGCGTGGCGAGATCGATGTGCTCGTCTCGACCACGGTGGTCGAGGTGGGCGTTGACGTGCCCAACGCCACCGTTATGGTCATCGAGAATGGAGAGCGTTTTGGTTTGGCGGCCCTGCACCAGTTGCGCGGTCGCGTGGGCCGCGGCAGCGTGTCGGGTACGTGCCTGGTCATGACGCACTCCAAGGGCAACGGCAGCGCGTCGGCGGCACAAGACCGCCTCCAGTCGCTCGAGAAGACCTCGGACGGCTTTACGCTCGCCCAGATGGACCTGCGTCTGCGCCACGAGGGTGAAATCTTGGGTTACCGCCAGCATGGTGGCGTGACCTTGCGCTTTGTCGACCTCGACGCTGACGAGGAGCTTATCGAGTGGGCCCATTTGGACGCGGTCGAGCTCCTGCGGTATGCTTGCACCCTTGACTCCGTGGCGACGCGTCCTCTACGCGATGCGGTCGCCGCGCGGTATCGACACATCTTTAAGGAGGTCAGCGGAGGATGAGAATCATCGGCGGCGAATGGCGCGGTCGTAAGATCGAGGAGCCCCGTGGTCGCGATGTCACCCGCCCCACGACCGATCGCGTGCGCGAGGCGTGCGCATCTATGGTCATGTCGGCATTCGACTTCGATCTGGACGAGGTCCGCGTGCTGGATGCCTTTGGCGGCTCCGGTGCCTTGGGCATTGAGATGCTCTCGCGTGGTGCCCGCTCGCTCACCACGTTCGAGATCGATCGCAACGCTGCTCGTCTGATTACCAAGAATATCGAGTCGCTGTGCCGCGACCGTGCGCGTTGGCGTGTGGTGGGCGGCGACGTGCTGGCAAGCGCTTCGCGCGGCCGCGTGCCGGGCGGTCCCTTTGACCTGGTCCTGCTCGACCCGCCCTATGCTTTTGGCGCCGAGCCGGTCGAGGAGCTGCTGCAAAACTTAGCTCAGCAAGGCTTGCTGGTACCGGGTGCCTATGCGCTGTTCGAGCACGCTGCCGCCGATGCGGGTGCGCATCCGGCAGGTTTTGAGACCGTGCGCGAGAAGCGCTACGGAATAACCTCGGTCGACCTGCTTCGTTGGCTTGGTAACGGCGAGGATGATGGCAACGATAGCGACGCGCCCACGGAGGATGCCGATGAGTGACACCATTAACCGCGTAATCGTCCCGGGCACCTTCGATCCCATCACGTTTGGCCACATCGACGTGATTCGCCGTGCCCGCCGCATCTTTCCCAGCGTGATCGTGGCCGTTGCCGAGTCGCAGGGAAAAAACGGCGTGGGCACCACCTTTATGCTCGATGAGCGCGTGGCGCTGGCACGTGAGGCGCTCGGCGATATTGACGGCGTTGAGGTGCTACCCTTCACCGGCCTCTTGGTCGATTTTGCCCGCGAACAGGGAGCAGGAGCCGTGGTCAAGGGTCTGCGTGCCATGACCGACTTTGAGTACGAGTTGCAGCAGGCCGACCTTAACTACCGCCTGGATAACGAGCTGGAGTCCATCTTCGTCATGAGTGCGCCGCAGTACGGCTATATCTCGAGCTCGGTGGTTCGCCAGATTGCCTCGCTCGGTAGCGACGTCTCTAATTTTGTTCCGCCCAATGTGGTCAAGGCGCTCAAACATCGCTTTTCGTGACGTTTTTTAATGCCTGGTGGCATGTGGTAAACTAACACGATGATATGTTACCTATGAAAGGAGACCGGATGCCGGGCGAGAATTTTCCTGGCGACAGGATCGTGAGTCTTGTCGACGAGCTCGAGGGGCTCATCGAAGAGGCTAAGACGCCGTTCGGCAAGAACGCCCAGATGAAGGTTATCGATGCCGACGTCTTCTTTAACATCCTCGACGAGATCCGCATGAGCTATCCCGAGGAATGGCAGAAGTCCCGCCGTATCCTCAAGGAGCGCGAGGAGCTTATGGCTTCCGCCGCCGCTCAGGCCGATTCTATCATCGCCGATGCTCAGCAGCAGGCCCTCACCATTGCCGGTGAGCAGGAGATCGTCCGTCTAGCCCAGCAGCAGGCCGACGACATTCGCGACCGTGCCCAGCAGTACGAGCGCGAGACGCGCTATGCTGCCGAGGACTACGCCGAGCAGGTCTTTACGCACCTCGAGGAGAACCTCAAGAGCCTGACCGGCACCGTCACCCGTTGCCGCCAGCAGCTCAACGAGGGTGCCGCCCAGCAGAACGGTCAGTGGTAATGGCTGAGTTTCCGAGCGTTACCGTCGATCTTTCCGAGCAGCTCGAGTTTCCCGGAGACTCGTATCCGCTGACCGGTAAGGTCGATGTTGCCAGCTACACGGTGGGCGAGAAGGAGTATCAGCTGCAGGACGGTATCGATTACGACGTGGTCTTTACCAATGCCGGCACCGGTGTTCTGCTTACTGGCATGGTCCGCGCGCACGCAACCGGCGAGTGCGACCGTTGCCTGGAGCCCGCTTCGTTTGATATTGCCGGCGAGATCGAGGAGTTCTACCTCTTTAACGAGCCCGAGGACCCCGAGGCCTATGAGGACGGCTACGAGCTGCTGGGCGAGGATCGCATGGTCGATCTGGGCGAGCCTATCAACGACGCGGTCGTCATGGACACGCCGTTCGTTGTCCTGTGCAAGCCCGAATGCCGCGGCCTGTGCCCCACCTGCGGCATCAATCTCAATGTGGAGCAATGCGATTGCGCCGCCCAGGCAGAGGCCGAATGGGCCGCTGCCACGGAAAATCCATTTGCAGCATTGAAGAATCTCAAGCTTGACGAGTAAAACTGTGGTAGTATCGCTACTTGCGCGTAATCGCCACACTGGATAGTTCATAAGGAAGGTCACTATGCCCGTACCTAAACAAAAGCAGGGTCGTATCCGCACTCACACCCGTCGTTCCGCCAACATGAAGATCTCGGCTGCGGCTCAGTCCACGTGCCCCCGTTGCGGCGCTGTTAAGCTCCCGCACCACGTGTGCCCCAGCTGCGGTTTCTACAAGGACCGCGAGGTTATCGTTACCGAGTAACTGTATACTCTGGATGCGATGCCGTTCCAACTGGAACCACAATGGCCGGCTCAATGAGTCGGCCATTTTTGTATAAGGAGCATGTATATGAGTAACGTTCGCGTTTGTGTAGACGTTGTGGGTGGAGACGAGAAGCCCCAGGTTGTCCTCGACGGTATCGAGGCCGCGCTTGCGGCGGACCCCGATATCGAGGTCTTGGCCGTCGGTCCCGCAGAGATCGTGAACCCCTTCGCTGCGTCCCACGCTCGCGTTGAGGCTCTGGAGGCCCCCGATGTCATCGCCATGGATGACGATCCCATTCGTGCTGTGATGACCAAGCGCAAGTCCTCGATCGTGCTTGCCTGCCGCGCCATCAAGAAGGGCAACGCGGACGCGTTCTTCTCCGCCGGCTCCACCGGCGCCATGACCGCCGCCGCCACCGCCTACGTCACGCCCTTTCGGTATCAGGCCGAGGGCAAGAAGCAACCGGTGCGTCCGTGCCTCACCAATGCACTGCCCAACCGCGCCGGCGGCCTGACGGTCCTATGCGATATGGGCGCCAACCCCGATGTCGAGGTCGACGATATGGTTCGTTTTGCCCAGATGGGCAGCGCCTATGCGCGCGTCGTCTTGGGTATTGAGCATCCTCGCGTGGGCCTGCTTGCCAACGGCACCGAGGACGAGAAGGGCTCCAACTTTACCAAGGCGTGCTTCCCGGCCATGAAGGCCGCCGTTCCCGGCTTTGTGGGCAACTGCGAGGGCACCGACCTGACTTCTGGCAACTTTGACGTCGTCGTTGCCGATGGTATGTCGGGAAACATTGCCCTCAAGGCAACCGAGGGCGCCGCTAAGTTTTTGCTTCAAGAGCTCAAGGGTGCCTTTATGGCTTCGCTCGGCACCAAGATCGCCGCGCTGCTCATCAAAAAGCAGATGCGCGAGATCAAGGCTAAACTCTCGGGCGATGCCAAAGGCGGCGCCATTCTGCTGGGTCTGCGCGGCGTTGTCCTGATCGGCCATGGTGCCACCTCGGTCGAGGCCGTCCAGAACGGCACGCTCGCCGCTGCCGAAGCCGTGCGCGCCGGGCTGGTCGAGAACGTCGCCAACTCCATGGACGGCATCGTTTTGTAAGAGCGAGTTAGAGCGCTGTTATGTGCCTCGCGGCCTGTATCGTGGGGTAGAATCAAAACCGTGTTTTGGCACTGCGCTTGCGGTGCCGACATGTTGTTGTTCACGCAATACGAGAGGAAGCGCTATGGACCGCTCCGAAATCTTCGATAAGATCGCCGAAGTTGCCGCCGACGTGCTGGGTGTCGACGTTGCCGAGATTAGCGACGAGACCACCTTCGACGATCTCGATGCCAACTCGCTCGAGCGTCTGCAGCTGGTGACGGCCATCGAGGATGAGTTCGACCTCGAGATTGACGACGAGACGCTGCTGTCGCTCAACTCGGTCGCCGACGCCGTCGACGCGATCGAAAACGCCAAGGAGGCCTAAGTCTTGGCTTTATCTCAACGACTCGCGCGCGCCCAGGAAATCCTGGGCCACGAGTTCAATAACAAGGTGCTGCTGCGCGCGGCGCTCACGCACCCCTCTGCCGTGGAAGGTCAGCCCGTCTCGGCGAGCTATGAGCGTCTTGAGTTTTTGGGCGATTCCATTTTGGGCGCCGTGGTTGCCCGCTCGCTCTTTGAGTCCTATCCCGAGTTTGACGAGGGTAAGCTTACGCGCCTGAAGGTGTCCCTTGTCTCGGGTGCTACCCTGTCCGAGGTGTCCCATGAGCTGGGCATCGACGACATCATCATCTTTGGTGCCTCCGAGACCGGCACGGGCGCGCGCGGACTGCACTCGGCGCTCGAGAACGTCTATGAGTCGCTCGTGGGCGCGCTGTATCTGGATGCTGGCTGGGATGCGGCGGCGGAGTTCATCCACCGTACGCTTAAGCCGCACCTGGCCTCCGAGCGTGCCGAGCACCCCGCGAACCCCAAGTCGTTCTTGCAGGAGTGCGTGCAGGCCGACGGCCACGAGCCTCCGGCGTACAAGCTCGTTGGCTCTGAGGGCCCGGCGCACGCACCGACCTTTACCGCCGTGGTTCTCATCGACGGTATTCGCCAGGGCCGCGGCACCGGTTCCTCCAAGAAGGAGGCCGAGGGAGCTGCTGCGCTCGAGGCGCTCGACCGCATGGGTTACACCACCAACGGCGTGATTCTCAACAAGAAGCCTGTTTAAGCGAGGAACCGTGTATCTCAAGTCCCTCACGCTCAAAGGGTTCAAGTCGTTTGCCGACCGCGCCCATATGACGTTTGAGCCGGGCCTAACCGTCATCGTCGGTCCCAACGGCTCGGGAAAATCGAACATCTCCGACTCGATTCTGTGGGTCCTGGGCGAGCAGAGCGCTAAGCAGCTGCGCGGCCAGGCCATGGAGGACGTCATCTTCTCGGGCTCGTCGGCGCGCAAACCGGTGGGTGTGGCCGAGGTCACGCTGGTGCTCGATAATTCGGACCATATGCTGCCTGTCGACTTTGACGAGGTGGCTATCACCCGCCGCATGTATCGCTCGGGCGAAAGCGAGTACCTCATCAACTCGAGCCCGTGCCGCCTGATGGACATCCAGGACATCCTGCACGATTCGGGACTGGGCAAGGATACGCATTCCATCATCAGCCAGGGCAAGCTCGACGCCATTTTGCAGAGCCGCCCCGAGGAGCGCCGTGCCCTCATTGAGGAGGCCGCCGGCATCTCCAAGCACAAGCGTCGCAAGGAACGTGCGCTCAAAAAGATTAAATCGATGGACGAGCACCTGACCCGTGCCCGCGATATCAACAAGGAAATCGCCCGTCAGCTGCGGCCGCTGGAGCGTCAGGTCGATCGCGCGCGCAAGTACAAAGAGCTGTCCTCGCGCGCGAACGAGCTTACGCAGATGCTGGCCGTCGACGAGCTTCGTTCGCTGCAGTCGCAGTGGAACGACCTGGAAAGCCGCTCCAAGGAGGGCGCTGCCGAGCTTGAGCTTGCGCAATACCGCTTGGGTGAAAAGGAGCGCGAGCTCGAGAAGCTCCAGGTCATGCTCGAAGAAAAGGGCCTGTTTGTGGGCGACTTGGGCGAGCAGCGTCGCCATATGCAAGATGTGGTCGGCCGCATTAATTCCGACATGCGCCTGCTCGAGGAAAAGGGCCACAACATGGTGTCGCGCCTGTCCGACATGCGCGGCCAGATCTCGAGCTCCGAGCATCAGCGCCGTCGCGTAGTCGAGGAGCTCGAGGATGCGCGTGCCCAGCTTGAGGAAGTGACCGGCGCGCATATGCAGGCCCAGGAGGACGTCGACGCCGCTGGTCCTGCCGCCGCCGAGCTTCACGAGCGCCGCGTGGCGCTTGATGCCCAGATTTCGCAGCTCACGCGCGAACAGCGCGATGTGCAGCGCGTGGCCGATAACGCCGCGCTCGAGCTCGCCAAGGTGAAGGATTCGCTGAGCAACGCCGAGGTCGAGGACAACATGTACGCCTCGCGCCTGGAGCAGATTGATGAACAGCTCGAGGAGGTCACAGCATCGCTTGATAGCCGCCGCGACCGTGCTGAGGAGCTTGAGAGCGCCCTTGAGGCGGCCCGTCAGGCCCAGAGCGATGCGCGCGAGGCCACCGAGACGGCACGCGCTGCCCTCAAGGACCTGCGTGCCCGCGAGAGCGAGGCGCGCAACAAGCTGTCCGAGGTTCGCTCGGAGCTTGCCAGCCAAAAGAAGCTCGATGCCCGCATGGCAGACAGCTCACCGCTCGTGAGCCGTCTGGTGGGCGCGCTGGGCGACGATGTTTCGGGCCGTCTGGGCGACGTGCTCGAAGCCCCTCGCGATCTCGAGGGCCTGGTTGAGCAGCTGCTTGCCGGCGATATCGATGCCCTGTTGTTCGATAACGCTGCCGCACTCGAGCGCGCCGGTCGCGCTGCCCTGGATCAGAAGAAGGCCTCGGGCGAGGCGCTGCTGGTGACGCGCAGCGTGAGTGGCTCTGCGGCTGCCGAGGGTGCCGCCGGTACCCGTCTTGTTGATTGCCTGTCCGTGCGTGCGGGCTACGGTCCGGTCGTTGAGGCATTGCTCGGCGGCTATTTTGTGGTCGATGACCTTTCTGCCGCCCTGGCCGCGCCCGTCGTTGACGGTGTGACCTACGTGACGCCCGATGGCGCTCGCGTTGCCTGTGGTGGCTTGGTGCGTGTGGGGCTTGATGCCGGCGAGGCTTCCGGTGCCTTGGAGCGCAAGCGTCGTATTCGTGAGCTGGAGGGCTTGGAGCCCGATCTTGCTACCGTGTTTGAGCATGTTTCGGATCAGGTCATCGAGGCCAACGCTGCCGTTGAGGAGGCTCGTGCTGCCGAGGGCGATGCCGCCGGCGAGATCGCCCGCCTTGAGGGCGAGCGTCGCTCCCTGCTGTCCGAGATCGGCCGCCTTGAGCAGAGTGCCAACAATGCCGAGGTCGAGCGCGTGCGCATCTCCAAGCGCCGCGAACAGGCCGCCGAGGCCGTTCGTGCTGCGCGTCCGCGCGTTGAGGAGCTCACCCGTTCGCGCGACGAGGCCCGTGCGCAGGCAAGTGACCTGGGTCTCCAGATTGCCGAGGCCAACGACGATCTCGATCGCGTTCGGCGCGATGATTCCGAGGCCGCCGGCAAGCTCGCCGACGCTAAGGTGCGCCTGGCTCAGACGAGTGAGCGCCTTCGTTCGCTGAAGGGCCGCGTGCCCGATCTAGAGCATCGCCTGGAGGGCATCGACCGCCGTATCCGCGGGACGCGTCAGGCCTCGCGCTCGCTCGAGCTGCTGCGCCTGCGCGTCGATCCCATGCACGAGCGCTACTCTGCCCTGTTGGAGCGCGCCTCGGACTGGGCCGCGCGCCTGCGCGACCAGGCCTCTCTGGAGGAGGCGGACTCGGCTTCGCTCAAGAAGACCATCGAGGACGCCAAGGCCGAGGTCGCCCGTGCCAAAGAGAGGGTCGATTCCGCCGCCGCGACGCAAAACGAGTTCAAGGTCGCACGTGGCAAGCTCGAGGTGCAGGTGGAGGCCGCGATCAAGGCCATCACGGCCGACGGCACCACGGTGCTCGAGGAGGCACTCATGCTTCCCGCGCCTACCGACCGCGATGCTGCCGAGCGCGAGCTCAACCAGCTCGTGCGCCAGATCAACAACCTGGGCCCCGTAAACCAGGTTGCCATGGAGGAGTACGAGCAGCTCAAGCGCCGTGCCGACTACATCGAGGAGCAGCTGGCAGATCTGGAGAGTGCGCGTAAGGCGCTTACCAAGATCACCGTGGCGATCGACCGCAAGATGCGCAAGGCGTTCCTGGTAACCTTTGAGAAGGTCGACGCGAATTTCCGCGAGATCTTCGCCATGCTCTTCCCTGGCGGCCAGGCTCACCTCGAGATGACCGATCCCGAGCATCCGGCCGAGACGGGCATTGAGGTCGTGGCGCAGCCGCGCGGCAAGCGCATCACCAAGATGATGCTCATGTCCGGTGGTGAGAAGAGCCTGACGGCGCTCGCCCTGCTCTTTGCCGTGTACCGTACGCGCACGGTTCCGTTCTATGTGCTGGACGAGGTCGAGGCGGCGCTCGACGACGCCAACCTGTCCAAGCTCATCGGCGCCCTCGATGTGCTGCGTTCCGATACGCAGCTCTTGGTAATCTCGCATCAGCGCCGTACTATGGAGGACGCTGACGTTCTCTACGGCGTCTCGATGCAAGCCGACGGCGTCAGTCGCGTCGTCTCGCAAAAACTCGATCGCGAAACCGGAAAGGTCGTGAATGCATAATGGGATTCTTTGACGCTCTCTCGCGCGGACTTGAGCGCAGCCGCGAGGCCCTCAACGAGGTCTTCTACTTTGGCGGCGAGGTCGATGAGGATTTTTGGGAGGACCTTGAGGACACCCTCGTCATGGGTGACATGGGTGCCGAGGTTGCCATTCAGGTCTCCGATGACCTGCGCGATGCCGCAGCCAAGAAGAACCTCAAGACCGCCCCGCAGCTTCGCCGCGCCCTGGCCGAGCAACTCGAGGGGCATTTTGTGCCCGTTGAGCGCGACCCGTTCTCCGATACGCCGAGCTGTGTGCTGTTCGTCGGCATCAACGGTGCCGGCAAGACCACCACGGTCGGCAAGATCGCGAGCGCCATGTCCGCCCGCGGCAAGAACGTCGTGATCGGTTCGGCCGATACCTTCCGTGCCGCCGCTATCGAGCAGCTCGATGTGTGGGGCCAGCGCGCCGGCGTGCCGGTCATCAAGCGCGACCGCGGCTCCGATCCGGCGAGCGTGTGCTACGACGTGCTCGACGAGGCCGATAAGCGCGGCAGCGACCTGGTGCTCATCGATACCGCCGGCCGTCTGCACACGAGCCCCGAGCTCATGCGCGAGCTCGCCAAGGTGGTCAACGTGACCCGCAAGCGCGCCGCCAATATGGCCGCCGGTCCCATGCCGGTCTCGGTCGTGCTCGTGATCGATGCCGCCACCGGCCAGAACGGCCTGAACCAGGCGCTCGAGTTTAACGAGGCGCTGGGCCTGGACGGTATTATCATGACTAAGCTCGACGGCACGGCAAAGGGCGGTATCGCCATGGCCGTGGCCGAGAAGCTCAAGCTCCCGATCCTGCGCATCGGCGTGGGTGAGCAGGTCGATGACCTGCAGGAGTTTAACGCCAAAGATTTCTGCCGCGCCCTGGTGGGCGAGTCCAACTAAGGAGTGACTAGTGTTTGATTCCCTGAGTGATCGCCTCAACGACACATTTGACCGCCTGCGCGGCAAGGGTAAGCTGACCGAGGCCGATATCACCTCGGCCATGCGCGACATTCGCATGGCACTGCTCGAGGCCGACGTCAACTTTAAGGTCGTCAAGGAGTTCGTTGCCAAGACCAAGGAGCGCTGCATGACCGCCGAGGTCATGGAGTCGCTGTCGCCGGCGCAAAACGTCGTCAAGATCGTGCTCGACGAGCTCACCGAGATGCTCGGCTCCACCGAGAGCAAGCTCGTCTTTAGCAACCGTATCCCTAACGTCATCATGCTCGTGGGCCTGCAGGGTTCCGGTAAGACCACGGCGGCCGTAAAGTTGGCCTACCTGCTCAAGAAGCAGGGCCGCTCGCCGCTGCTCGCCGCGTGCGACGTCTACCGTCCCGCCGCTGCGGACCAGCTGGCCACGCTCGGCGGCGAGATCGGCGTTCCGGTCTTCCGCGGCGACGGTGCGCACCCGGTCGACATCGCCAAGGGCGCCATCCAGGAGGCTGTCGACCACCTGCGCGACGTGGTCATCGTCGATACCGCCGGCCGTCTGCAGATCGATGAGCAGATGATGCAGGAGGCCGTCGACATCAAGAAGGCTGTCAAGCCCGACCAGGTGCTGATGGTCGTCGACGCCATGACCGGCCAGGACATCGTCAACGTCGTCTCGACCTTTGCCGACCGCACCGACTTTGACGGCGTGATCATCTCCAAGCTCGACGGTGACGCCCGTGGCGGCGGCGCGCTTTCGGTGCGCCAGGTGACCGGTAAGCCCATCAAGTTCGTGAGCATGGGCGAGATGCCCGATTCGCTCGAGCCGTTCTATCCCGACCGCATGGCCAAGCGCATTCTGGGCATGGGCGACGTCGTCGGCATCATCGAAAAGGCCCAGGAGGCAGCCGACGCCGAGCAGCTCGAGGCTGCCGAGCGTATGCTGCGCGAGGGCTTCACCATGAACGACATGCTCGATCAGATGAAGGCCGTCAAGAAGATGGGCGGCATGAAGGGCATCCTGGGCATGCTCCCCGGTGGCCAGCGTGCGCTCAACCAGATGGGCGGCAACCTTGACGAGGGCATCTTCGATAAGAACGAGGCCATCATCATGTCGATGACCAAGGAGGAGCGCCTGCGTCCCTCCATCATCAACGGCCAGCGCCGTGCGCGTATTGCCAAGGGCGCCGGCGTGACCCCCACCGAGGTCAACAGCCTTATGAAGCAGTGGGGCGAGATGAACAAGATGATGGGCCGCATGCGCACGATGGCCAATCAGGCTCAGGCCGCCGGCAAAAAGGGCAAGAAGGGTAAGAAGGGCAAGAAGATGCGCATGCCCAATATCCCCGGTTTGGACGCCATGGGTCTGGGCGGCATGGGCGGCCTGGGAACGGGCGGCCCCAAGTCCGATATGGAGCTGCTGCGCCAGATGGAAGCGCAGATGCGCAATAAGAAATAATGACTAGTTGAGTCGTGTATGGCGAAGGCCGCCTGGATGGTGTTCCAGGCGGCCTTCGTCGTTGTTGCGTGATTTGTTGTGTGCGTGGCGCGTGTCGGCACCGAGGCACTTGCCGTTAGTGGCAGCCGCAGCCCTCGTGGCCCTCGTGCTCGTGATGGCCGTGGCAGCTGCAGGACTCGCCATGCTCGTGCTCGTGGCCGTGACAGCCGCATGTGGCCTCGCCGTTTTGTACGAGCGTGCCGGCGATGAGCGCCTCGACGCAGGCGTCGCAGCTGCCCTGGGCGCCGGCATAGACCGTGATGCCGGCCTGGGCGAGCGCGTTGATGGCGCCGCCGCCGATACCGCCACAGATGAGCGTATCGACACCGCCGTTGGCGAGCAGGCCAGCCAGGGCGCCGTGACCGGTGCCGCCGGTGCCCACGACCTGCTCGTTGAGCACCTTACCGTCCTGAATGTCGTAGATCTTGAACTGCTCGCTGCGTCCAAAGTGCATAAAGATGTTGCCGTTGTCGTACGTGGTTGCCACCCTCATGGTGCCGACCTCCTTTGCTGGCCATGCGGCCGTCGTTGTTGCGATGGGGGAGTACGCGATAGTACCGCCCTCGATGATGAGCGCTCGCCCGTTGACCAAGGCGTTTGCCACCTTTCGATGCGCGCGGCTGCAAATGGCCGCCACCGTGGCACGGGCGATGCCCATCTGCTGGGCGACCGCCTCTTGATTGAGGCCTTCCAGGTCGCAGAGGCGCAGGACCTCGAGCTCGTCGACGGTCATGTCGATGGCGTCGCCGCTGGCTAGGCCATCGGGGGTAAAGCCGCGGTATTCGGGAATGATCCCGACGCGGCGAAGTTTTTCGCGTCTTCCTGCCATGCGCACTCCTTATCTGACATATGTCAACAATAGGATAACTCGTTGGTCGTGGGGCGCAAGGCATTTGTGGCATATGTCAGAAATGACGGCTTATGTTAGGGCTGTGGGGTCGAGCGCGCCTGGGCTACAATAAATCTCGCTTATAGGCGACTGACAGGAGGGTCAATGAGCAAAGCTGATCAACAGTTTGTAACCATGTGCCGCGATATCTTGGACCATGGCACCACTACCGAGGGCCAAAAGGTCCGTCCGGTGTGGGAGGACGGCACCCCTGCCTATACCATTAAAAACTTCGGCGTCACGGCGCGCTACGACCTGCGCGAGGAGTTCCCGGCGCTCACTCTGCGCCGTACGGCGCTCAAGTCCGCCATGGACGAGATCCTGTGGATCTATCAAAAGAAGTCCAATAATGTGCATGACCTCAACAGCCATATCTGGGATGAGTGGGCCGACGAGACCGGTTCGATCGGTAAGGCCTACGGCTATCAGATTGGTCAGAAGAGCCATTACGCTGAGGGCGATTTCGACCAGATGGACCGCGTGCTGTACGACCTTAAGCACACGCCGTATAGCCGTCGCATTATGACGAACACGTACGTGTTCAGTGACCTGTCCGAGATGCACCTGTATCCGTGCGCTTACAGCGTGACCTATAACGTCACACAGCGCCCGCAGGATGATAAGCCGACGCTTAACATGATTCTCAACCAGCGCAGCCAGGATATCTTGGCCGCGAATAACTGGAACGTGTGCCAGTACGCCATTTTGCTGATGATGGTGGCGCAGTCGGTCGATATGATTCCCGGCGAGCTGCTGCACGTGATTGCCGATGCTCATATTTACGACCGTCATGTCGATATCGTCCGCGAGCTTATCGAGCGTCCGCAGTTTGCCGCGCCTAAGGTAACGCTTAACCCCGATGTACATGACTTCTATGCGTTTACGACTGATGATCTGATCGTCGAGGGCTATGAGCACGGCCCGCAGGTCAAGAACATCCCCATTGCGGTGTAGGTGACGCGCATGACGTGTAAGCTTTCCGCCATTGTCGCCGTGTGTGACGATTGGGGCATTGGGTGCGAGGGTGACATGGTCGTGTCCAATCGCGCCGACATGCGTCATTTTGTGGCGTGCACCAAAGGCTGCCCGGTCATTATGGGACGCAAGACGCTGCTGAGTTTTCCCGGCGGGCGTCCGCTCAAGAATCGCCGCAACATTGTGCTCACGCGCGACCAAGGCTTTGCGCCCGAGGGTGTCGACGTGGTGCATAGCGTTGACGAGGCCTTGGCCGCCGTGGCCGATGAGCCCGTTGCGTGGGTAATCGGTGGCGGCGAGGTGTATCGGCAGTTTTTGCCGTATTGCGCCGAGGCCGAGGTTACGCATGACCATTGCGTGCATGCCGTGGATACGTACTTTCCCGATCTGGATGCCGATCCCGCGTGGGAGATTGCGCGGCGTGACGGTGTTGCCACGATTGCCTCGGGCGAGGGCGACGAGGGTGTCGATTATGAGTTCGTGACGTATCGTCGCGTTGAGGCGTAAATCGTCTGGCGTGAACGGTATCATCGGTTTGTTTGAATGCATGGGGCGGCGCTTAGCGTCGCCTCGTTTGGTATAGATGCGCTGTAAAGAAAGGTGCGGGCTGGCTGCTATGACTGATGCCGTTGAGGTGCTGCGAATCGATTCGCTCGAGGACGAGCGGCTTGATGCCTACGTGCGACTGACCGAGCGTGAGCTGCGCTGCGTGCTGGAGCCGCAGAAGGGCATTTTTATCGCCGAGAGTGCCAAGGTCATCGAGCGTGCGGTTCGCGCCGGATACGAGCCGGTGAGCTTTCTTTTGGGCGAGCGCTGGCTCGACCAGATGATGCCGCTGTTTGAGCGTCTGGCTGTGCGCGAGGGCGCGGGTCCGGTTCCCGTGTTCGTGGCCTCGATGGAGCTCATGGAGCGGCTGACGGGTTTTAACGTGACGCGCGGTGCGCTCGCGGCATTTCGTCGTCCGCGACAGATTCCAGTAGCCGAGTTCTTGGGCGGCGTCGTCGAGGCGGCGGGGGAGCGCCCGGTGCGCGTGTGCGTGCTCGAGGGCATTGTCGACCACACCAACGTCGGCGCGATTTTCCGCTCGGCGGCTGCGCTGAACATCGATGGCATTTTGGTGAGCCCCACTTGCTGTGATCCGCTGTACCGTCGCTCGGCCCGCGTGAGCATGGGCACGGTGTTCCAGGTGCCCTGGACGCGCATTGGCAGCGAGGCGCGCGTATGGCCGCATGATGGGCTGGCGGCGCTGCACGATGCCGACTTTTCGTGTGCCGCCATGGCGTTGACGGATGATTCGGTGTCGTTGGACGATCCCGTGCTGCAGGAGATTGACCGCCTGGCAATCTTTATGGGCACCGAGGGTGCTGGCTTGGGCGCCAAGACCATTGCAGGCTGCGACCGCGCCGTGCGTATTCCGATGGCGCATGGGGTCGATTCGCTCAACGTGGCCGCGGCAAGTGCTGTCGCCTTTTGGCAGCTGTGCCCGCATGTGAGCAACGAGTACCACTACCAGCCGGGTTTGTATCACTAGGTAGATATTTCGCACCGGGCTCTGATTCGGGGTGTATCGACCGATCCCGGTCGGTGCTAAGCTGGTATTGGCTTTGGTCTTAAATTGCCGTTTTATTGTTTGACGTACGCTGGTGGGGAGGGCGTGTGGCTAAGAAATCTACGGCTATCGATGTAACGCAGGGCGTCATTTGGCAGCAGCTGCTGTCGCTGTGCGTTCCCATCTTCTTTAGTTCGTTTTTTCAGCAGGCATACACGCTTATCGGCACCTATATCGTCGGTCAGTTTGGCGGCAAGCTCGCGCTGGGTGGCATTCAGGCCACGATGGTGCTTACGGAGCTCTGCATTGGTTTTTGCGTCGGTGTGGGTGCTGGCTGTGCGGTCATTACGGGCCAGTTTTTTGGTCAGCACGATGACGAGCGCCTGAGCCGATCGGTCCATACGGCCATGACGCTCGCGCTGGTGGGCGGCATTGTCATTTCCATTCTGGGCATGGTGTTTGTCGAGCCGATGCTTGTGTTGATGAATACGCCGCATGAGCTGCTGGCCGAGGGTGTGGCGTATGCCCGTTGCTACTTCGCCGCCATGTTTGCGGCGCTGCTGCTCAATATGGGGACGGCGCTGTTGCGCGCCGTGGGCGACACGCGCGGTCCGGCGGTCATTATTGCCTCCGGCTGCTTCGTCAACGTGGCACTCGACATTCTCTTTGTCGCCGTGCTGCATATGGAAGCGCTGGGCTGCGGCATCGCGGTGGCGCTGACTATCTGCACCAATGCCACGATGATTGTGATCCGCATGATGCGCGCTCCGGGGGCGTGGCGGTTGTCGCTATCCAAGCTCGGTATCGATCGCGGCATTTGCAAGAGCATGCTTTCGTGCGGTTTGCCGCTGGGCGTTCAGTCTGCCGCGTATTCGATCTCCAACGTTTTGATTCAGGTGTCGGTCAACTCGTTTGGTGCCGATGTCACGACCGCTTGGGGCCTTTCCGGCCGCCTGGACGGCATTATCTGGATGGTGACCGAGGCGCTTGGCGTGTCGATCACCACGTTCTCGGCGCAGAACTTTGGTGCGCGAAATTACGATCGCATGCGAAAGGGATATCACACGTCGCTCGTGCTGTCGTTTATGCTCATTGGTGGCCTGTCTGCCGTGCTGCTTGTGTTCTCGGGTCCGTTGTCGCGTTTGTTTATCGACGATGCCGCAATTTCGGCTTACACCACGACGATTCTTCATTTCATCGCGCCGTTTTACGCGATTTTCTCGATTATCGAAAACGCGTCCGGCTCCATCCGTGGCGCTGGCGTGAGCTTCCAGCCTATGATGCTCACGATCTTCGGCACGGTCGTGCTCCGCGTGGCGTGGGTGTTCGCGATTATGCCGCTCGACCCCTCGCTCGAGCATCTGCTGCTGGTCTACCCCGTAACCTGGGTAATCACCGCCACGATGTTCACCGTCTACCATCACAGCGGCAACTGGCTCGGTCGCGCCACCGCCTAGTCATTGGGGACGTTCTTAAACGACTAGTCGTTGGGGACGTTCTTGAATGACTAGTCGTTGGGGACACTCTTTGCGACACGATTTTCGGGTTTTCATTCGTGACGCATTATGTGGCCATGTAAACTGGCATAACGGGCTTAGCAAATTTGAATCGTCCGCGCCTATCAGATGGTGCCCGCAGGGTTTCGAGATGGGAGGGCGATATGCCACGAACGGGTCGAATAGTTTCTTTGACGGGTTGTAACCACATAATCGCGCGCGGAAACGGTGGCATTTGCATCTTCGAAGATGACGAAGATCGATACCGAATGCTCAGCTTGTTTGAAGATAAGCTTGTCGGAAATGGTGTTGACGTTACGGCGTGGTGTCTCATGTCGAACCACTTTCATCTTATGGTTGATGATCCGCATAGGAGAATTTCGTCGTGCATGAGCGGTGTTCTTACCTCGTACGTCAAATATTTCAATCGCAAAACTGACCGCGTGGGGCATTTGTTTCAGGATAGGTTTAAGAACATTCCTGTTGAGAATGATGTCCAGGCCATTGCTCTCGCGGATTATATTCATATGAATCCGGTTAAGGCGGGCGTATCTGCCGTCGATAACTATCGTTGGTCGAGCTATCGAGCATATGCTTATGGCTATGATGGATTTGGTTTTTGTGACCCCGGCATCGTGCTGGATCTTGTGGGCGGTTCATTGGCCTATCGATGCTATCTCGATGAACGGCTTGAAGACGCGCCTTATGATGCCGAGCCTCGCCCACGTGTTCTTGACGATGAAGTGCTCAAGATTGCTAAGGAAATTGCATTGCCCGCCTCTCTGGCGGACATCAAGACGATGAGTCCAATCGAGCGTAAGCCCATTCTTTGCAAGATGCGGAGAGCGGGCCTGACGGTCAACCAAATTGTTAGGGCCGTTGGTCTTGGTCGTGCAACGATAGCAAATGGTACGGTGGGCTGGCGTAAAATTTAGGATCTGATTGGCTGTCCTTTTCCTGGAAAGAGTGTCCCCTGCGACTAGTCATTAAAGAACGTCCCCAATGACTAGTATTCGATGCCTTGGCGGGCTAGGAGGCCTTCGTCGAAGTAGTGTTTGACGGGGCGCATTTCGGTGACCAGATCGGCGAGGTCGGTGAGGGGTAACAGGCCACGGCCGGTGAGCACGAGTTCTGTGGTGGCGGGTTTCATCGCGATTAGTTCCTCGACATCCTCGCGCGTAGCAAAGCCGCGGCGCATGGCCTCGCCCAGTTCGTCCAGGATTAGCACGTCGACCTGCGAAATCTGTTCGTGTGCCAGTTCCATGATTTGTGCGGCGCAGGCCTCGGGTGTGTCGCGGTCTGCCTGCACAATGCGCAGCCCCAAACGCGGCGCTGCGTCATGCTCGGCGCAGTGTAGCTTCTTGGCAAACTGCAGCATGAGCACGTCGAGTCCATAGCCCGTGGCGCGCAGCGCGAGCCCCAGCGCAGCCGTCGTCTTGCCCTTGCCGTCGCCCGTATAGATTTGAACCTTGCCGACTTTCAGTGATGCCATCTCTGTCCTTTCGTGCCCGGCGTCGGTTTATCGCCGCCCGGGTTGGGTATTCTAGAAAGCATTATCAACCCCAGTAGATGGAGTTCAAGCAGATGGAGATGGATGACAACAAACGTAGACGGAATATGATCCTCTACGTGCTCATCGCCTTCGTCGTCTACCTCGTGCTCTCGACCGTTCTGTTCCCTAACATCGGTCACACGCAGCAGATTACGAAGACCGACTACTCGACGTTTGTCAAAGCGCTCGATAAGAAGAGCGTCGACAAGGTCGAGTACAACACGGACGATTACACGATTTATTACACCAAGAAGGGCGAGGACGAGAACATCGCCTACAAGACGACCGGTGTGCCGAATGATGCTGGCTTTACCGATCGCGTGCTTGAATCCGGTGCTTCGCTGGAGTCGGTCGTTCCCGATAAAAACTCGGGCCTGATGACCTACTACCTGCTCACGCTTATTCTCCCCATGGCGATTTTCTTCCTCATCGGTTGGTGGCTCAACCGCCGCATGAAGAAGGCCATGGGCGATGACGGCCCGTCGATGAACTTTGGCGGCGGCGGTTTTGGCGGCGGCGGACTGGGCAAGTCCGGCGCACGCGTGATCGCCTCCAAGGATGTGGGCGTGACCTTTAAGGACGTCGCCGGCCAGGAAGAGGCCAAGGAGTCCCTCAAAGAGGTCGTCGACTTTCTGGAGAAGCCGCAGCGCTACGAGGAGATCGGCGCCAAGCTGCCGCGCGGTGCCCTACTCGTTGGCCCTCCGGGTACCGGTAAGACCCTGCTCGCCAAGGCCGTTGCCGGCGAGGCGGGCGTGCCGTTCTTTAGCATTTCGGGTTCCGAGTTCGTCGAGATGTTCGTCGGTCGTGGCGCCGCCAAGGTGCGTGACCTGTTTAAGCAGGCCAAGGAAAAGGCCCCGTGCATCGTCTTTATCGATGAGATCGATACCATCGGCAAGAAGCGCGACGGCGGCGGCTTTAGTGGCAACGACGAGCGCGAGCAGACACTCAACCAGCTGCTGACCGAGATGGACGGATTCGACAACCACAAGGGTATCGTTGTTTTGGCCGCGACCAACCGTCCCGACAGCCTCGATCCGGCTCTGCTGCGTCCCGGCCGCTTTGATCGTCGCATTCCCGTCGAGTTGCCCGACCTGACCGGCCGTAAGAACATCCTCGAGCTGCATGCCAAGAGCGTGAAGACCCAGCCGCCGATCGACCTGACCGCCATTGCCCGCGCCACGCCCGGTGCCTCGGGTGCCGACCTGGCCAATATCATCAACGAGGGTGCGCTGCGCGCCGTCCGCGAGGGCCGCAAGCGCGCCACGCAGGATGACTTTGAGGAGTCGGTGGAGGTTGTTATCGCTGGTCAGCAGCGTAAGTCCACGGTGCTGTCCGACCATGAGAAGCAGGTCGTGTCCTATCACGAGATCGGCCACGCCATCGTCGCCGCCCGCCAGAAGGGCTCCGCGCCGGTCACGAAAATCACCATCGTGCCGCGTACGAGCGGTGCGCTGGGCTACACCATGCAGGTCGAGGAGGACGAGCGCTTCCTGACCACGCGCCAGGAGGTTCTGGACAAGCTCGCCGTCTATTGCGGTGGTCGCGCGGCCGAGGAGCTCATCTTTGGCGAGATGACGACCGGTGCTGCCAACGATATCG
Source organism: uncultured Collinsella sp. (assembly GCA_934621885.1). Next base: position 36,030 of record CAKTUH010000004.1, on the reverse strand, counting down.
AGCAGGCTACCAAGCTCGCCCGCAACATGGTGACGCGCTTTGGTATGTCTGACGAGTTTGGCATGATGGCGCTCGGTACTGTTCAGAACGCGTACCTCAACCAGGACACGTCGCTCACCTGCGCTCCCGGTACTGCCGAGCGTGTGGACGCGATTGTCGCCAAGTTGATTGAGGATGCGCACGATCGCGCCCTTCAGATCCTGAAGGAGAACAAGTTCAAGCTCCATGAGCTGGCTCGTTATCTGTATAAGAAGGAGACCATCACGGGCGAGGAGTTCATGAATCTCCTCACGCGTGAGAACCCACTAATGCCGAAGCAGCAGTAAGACTGGTCGTATAGCGTCGAACGCCCCATTTGAGTGACGATCTCAAATGGGGCGTTTTGCTGGGAAAGGATGGAAATGAAGATCGTGGTGAGCGCTTGCTTGATGGGCGAGAGCTGCAAGTACAACGGGCTCGATAACTACCGCCGTGAGCTGGTTGAGGCCTGCGAGCGCACGGGGACCGAGGTGCTGCTGGTGTGCCCCGAGGTCTTTGGCGGCCTGCCGACGCCGCGCGACCCATCCGAGATTGTGGACGGTGGGGTTCGCACCCGCGAGGGCGTGTCGGTCGACCGCGAGTTTCGCTTGGGCGCCCAGCGCGCGCTCGATATGTGCGAACAGGCGGGTGGCCCGGATGAGATCGTCGCTTGCATCCTGCAGGACCGCAGCCCCTCGTGCGGCGTGGGCCGTATCTACGACGGGTCCTTCAGCGGCACACTCACGGCGGGCAACGGTGTCTTCGTCGATCTACTCCTGCGCCACGGCTACCGCGTTATCCCGGCAAGTGAATTCGACCTGAGTATGCTGGAGCAATAAAAAACCACCACAAAGGTGACTGTCCCCCTTGTGGTGGTTTTGGTCGGTTAGGCCAGCAGCGTGTGGCCGTAGGCGTTGGCGGCCTTGATGGCGGCGGCGAACTTCTCGTCGGTGAAGGGCTCCGGGTTGCCCTGCTTCCACTCATTGGTGGCGTGCGCGTACTCGCACAGGGCCGGGATGTCCTTCTCGGTAAGACCGACCTGCTCAAGCGTCACGGGCAGGCCCATCTGCTTGTTAAAGGCAGCGTAGCGCTCAAGGTTCTCGGTATCGCCCGTATAGGCAAACAGTACGAGCACGCCCAGGCTCACGACCTCGCCGTGTAGATACGTTCCCTCGCGCGGGATGCTGCAGGTGGCGTTGTAGAACGCGTGCGCCACGCTCGAGTTGTAGTAGTAATCGTTCTGGTTCGTGAGGTTCGAGACATAGCCCGTATTGACCACGATGTCGAGTGCGATCTGCTTGACAGCCTCACTCGACAGGTCCTGACGAACATCCTCGAGGCCCTGGACGCCATAGGTAAACAGCGGCTCGGAGCAGGTGTGGGCAAGTGCCAGGCCAAGGCCGGCTGTGTGCTCCAGGTTGCCGGCGCTCGTGGCGTACTCGACCTCGGGCTGCTTAGACAGGGCGTCGCCCACGCCGGCCCAGAAGTACTCCGCCGGTGCCTCGGCGATGATCTTGGGATTGATGAAGATGTGCGCGGGGCGGTTGGGATACGAATAGCCCTCGAGCGAGCCGTCGTCGTTGTACACGACGGCAATGGCGGTCGCGGCAGAGCAGTTGGAGCAGATCGTCGGGACGGTGAAGACGATCTTCCTGAGCTCGATGGCCGCGGTCTTAACGGTGTCGAGCGCCTTGCCGCCGCCGCAGGCGATGAGCACGTCAGCCTCCTGGCAGGCAGGGGAGTTCACGACCTTGGCTATATTGGCACGCGTGCTGTTGGTGCCGTAGACGCGCGTCTCCAGAACCTCGACACCGGTGCCCTCAAGTGCCGCCTCGATACCCGGCAGCGCCGCGGCCAGGGCGCGCTTGCCGCCAATGATGGCAACCTTTGTCGCTCCGTACTCTGCCAGTGCGGTGGGCAGCTCGGCAAAGCAGTCCTCGCCAACGGTGTAGTCGCTCATTCCAATCGTGCGCATAGCAACCTTCTTTCGCTCGATAAAGTGCTTTCAGGTATTTTGCTCCAAGAGAAGGTCTGCGTCCGTGAGAAATTTCGAACGTATAAAACCAGTGTTGAGGGTTTTTCGCCGGCGCGGACCGTGCTACCATACAGCGCATAAGCGTTGATGGGGACGAGTAGTCGGCCATCCGCATGCCACAGAGAGCGGGGAGTGCTGAGAACCCGTGCATGCGACCGATGAAAATCACCCCGGAGCTGCGGTCCCAACGGACGTGCCGAACAGGTTCGTCTTAGTAGACATCGCCGAGATGGTCGTCGATACAGGCCAGCCGAGTAACGGATGCGAGCGCGCGGCGACGCGGGCGAGGGCATCTAAGCTGGGTGGTTAAGCGAAGAGCTTTTGCGGGCAGTCTGCCCGTTTTGTGGCGCTTCGTCCCAGCTTGCAGGGACGGGCGCTTTTTTGGTGCCCAGAGGGCGTGCGCGCCCACGACAAGAAAGGGGTACCGTGGCAAACGAGTACAAGCAGACGATGAATCTGCCCAAAACCGGATTTCCCATGCGTGCCGGTCTTTCCAAGTCCGAGCCCAAGCGACTCAAGGACTGGCAGGACAACAAGGTCTACGAGCAAGTTCTGAAGAAGAACGAGGGTCACAAGAAGTTCGTGCTGCACGACGGCCCTCCGTACGCGAACGGCCCGATCCACATCGGCCACGCCATGAACAAGATCTCCAAGGACATGATCAACCGTTACTGGATGATGCAGGGCTTTGAAGTTCCCTATGTCCCCGGTTGGGACTGCCACGGTCAGCCGATCGAGCACAAGGTCGAGGAGAAACTCGGCACCGAGAAGTTCAACCAGACCTCCACGGCTAAGATCCGCGAGCTCTGCAACAAGTTCGCTGTCGAGAACATCGAGTTGCAGAAGGCCGGCTTCCGTCGTCTGGGCGTGCTCGGCGACTGGGACAATCCCTACCTGACGCTCTATCACCAGCACGACGCCGCCGACATCGAGGTCTTTAAGGCCATGTTCGATAAGGGCATGATCTATCGCGGTCACAAGCCCGTCCACTGGTGCAAGCACTGCCACACCGCGCTCGCTGAGGCCGAGATCGAGTACTCCGACGAGACGAGCCCCTCCATCTTCGTGCGCTTCGAGATGACTACCAAGCCCGCCGGCCTCGAGAACTTCGACGGCCCGGTCGACTTCATCATCTGGACGACCACGCCGTGGACCATCCCTTCCGACCAGGCGGTCTCCCTCAAGCCCGGCGCCGCTTATGTTGCCGTCGAGCACGACGGTCGCGCTGAGGTCATGCTCGAGGACCTGGCTCCCAAGTGCTGCGAGGAGTTTGGCTGGGAGTACACCCCGGTCATGGTCGACGGCAAGCCCTACGTGGTTCCCGCCGAGACCTTCCACCACATCCACTACAAGCAGCCGATCTTTGACGGTGTCGAGGGCGTGGCGCTGCTGGCCGATTACGTCGGTGTCGACGACGGTACCGGTATCGTCCACAACTCGCCCGGCCACGGCGTCGACGACTACTTCGCCTGCCTCAAGGAGGGCATCACCGACATCTGTATGCCGGTCGATGACGACGGCAAGTTCTACACCGGCGACGAGTTTGGTACCGGCGGCCCCTTCAGCGGTATGGATACCGACGAGGCCAACCCGCACATCATCGAGTTCCTGCGCGAGCGCGGCACCCTGGTCCTCGAGAAGAAGATCACGCACAGCTATCCGCACTGCTGGCGCTGCAAGCACCCGGTGCTCTTCCGTGCCACCGACCAGTGGTTTGTCTCGATGGACAAGACCGGTCTGCGCGAGCAGGCTGGCAAGGAGGTCCGCGAGAACGTCAAGTGGTATCCGGCCCACGCCGCCAACCGCATTGGCGCCATGGTCGAGCAGCGTCCCGACTGGTGCATCAGCCGTCAGCGCAACTGGGGCGTGCCCATCCCGAGCTACACCTGCGCCGACTGCGGCGAGAAGGTCATGAACGACGCCACGCTCGACGCCGTCATCAAGCTCTTCCACGAGAAGGGCTCCGACGCCTGGTTCACTGACGCTCCCGAGAGCTACCTGGGCGAGGCCTGCGTCTGCCCCAAGTGCGGCGGTCATCACCTCAAGGCCGATAAGGACATCCTCGACGTGTGGTGGGATTCCGGCGTGTCTTGGAAGGCCGTCTGCGAGTACCGTCCCGAGCTGGAGTATCCGGCGGACGTGTACCTCGAGGGCTCCGACCAGCACCGCGGTTGGTTCCAGAGCTCGCTGCTCACCTCGGTGGGTGCCAATGGCCACGCTCCGTACAAGGCGGTCGTCTCGCAGGGCTTCACCCTCGACGGTCAGGGCCGCAAGATGTCCAAGTCGCTCGGCAACGTCATCGACCCCAACAAGGTCTGCGACGAGATGGGCGCCGACATCATCCGCCTGTGGGTTGCCTCCGTCGACACCAGCTCCGACGTGTCCATCGACCACGAGATTCTCGCTCGTACGTCCGATGCCTACCGTCGTTTCCGCAACACGCTGCGCTTCTTGCTCTCCGAGCTCGAGGGCCAGTTTGAGCCCGAGACCGACGGCGTCGCCTTTGCCGACCTGCTGCCGCTCGATAAGCTCATGGTTGCCCGCCTGACTCAGGTCCAGGCCGAGGTCGACGACGCCTACGCCAGCTACGAGTTCCCGCGCGCCTACCGTGCGCTTTACGACTTTGTGGTTACCGAGCTTTCCAACGTGTACCTCGATGCCCTGAAGGACCGTCTGTACTGCGACAAGCCCGGCTCGCTCGAGCGCCGCAGCGCCCAGACCGTGCTTGCCGAGCTCTTCTCGATGCTCATGCGCGACCTGCAGCCGATCCTGTCCTACACGGTCGACGAGGCCATGGCCTATGCGCCCGCCGGCTGCGTCGACCACCAGAAGTACGCCGCGCTGCTCGATTGGTACAAGTCGCCCATCACGGTCGACGAGGCTAACGAGTTTGAGGGCGTGCTCGAGGCTTCGCTCGAGCTCCGTAGCGCCGTGACCAAGGCCCTTGAGGATGCCCGCTCCGCCGGCACCTTCACCAAGAGCCAGCAGGTCTGCGTCAAGGCGGTCGTTCCCGCCGAGATGTACGCGCTGCTGACCGGCGAAAAGGCCGTCGACCTTGCCGAGTTCTACATCGTCTCCGATGTTGAGCTGACCCAGGGTGAGGAGCTCTCCGTTGCCATCGAGGCTGCCGAGGGCGAATGCTGCGACCGTTGCTGGAACTACCGCACCACCGTCGGCGAGTACAACGGCCACGCGCATATCTGTAAACGCTGCGCTGACGCGTTGTAGGTTACGGCGTTCGTAGAACGCCGTAACCTACCGACGCTGCAAACGCCCCTAAGCGGCAATCTGACGTTCAATCGTCGGTCGCGTACCAAAGTACGCTTCCCTCCTCTTTCACGTCACCTTGCTCGCTTAGGGACGTTTTCGCTGTTGGTGACGATAATGCGGTTTTTCCATTGTTGGAACTAAAGTTATTGAGCGACATTCCGTTCTTCGGAATGTCGCTTTTGTTTTGTGCTGGTTATTTGGCTTTCGTTGGTGAATATGCTGCGCGTTTGGCGTTTGTCACTATAAGATGATTACTTGCACATAACGGAATTCAAGTTCTTGAGGGTAGGGGATTTCTTTGGGTCGTGCTGGGGATATGACGCCGCCTTTGCGTTGGCGGTTGGGTGTTGCTGGTGGGGTTGCGCTGGTTGTGCTGCTTGTTGACCAGCTGACCAAGCTTGCGGTTCGTGCCGTGGGCGACGCTTTGCATGTGACCGTCATCCCCGGTGTCGTCGACTTTATGTTTGTCCGCAATATCGGTGCTGCCTTTAGCATGGGCGAGGGGCATGGCATCGCGTTTGCCGTGCTGGCGTTGGCGGTCATTATTGCTATTGCCGTGTACCTCGTTCGTGCACCCCAGCTCGCTCATCTTGAGGTTGTGGGCATGGCGATGGTTGCGGGCGGTGCTATCGGCAATGCTATCGATCGTTTGGCTTTTGGCTTCGTGACCGATTTTATTGCCACCACCTTCATTGACTTCCCCGTCTTCAATGTTGCTGATATCGGCATTACCGTGGGCGTCGTGCTCGCCCTCTTTGGCTACATGTTCTTGAGCCCCGCGGCCCGTGAGGTCGATGCGACCGCCGAGCTTAACGCCCGTGACGAGGCCCGCGCCAAGCGCAAAGCCAAGCAGCGTGGGGAGCGTGCCCGCGAGATTCGCGAAAGGAATGAGCGCTAATGGCCGACATCCATATCCTTGTTGCCGATGATGCCGCTGGTCAGCGTCTTGACGCCTATCTGGGCGCCAATGACGGCTGCCCTACGCGCTCTGCCTGCGCGCATCTGATTGAGGGCGGGGCCGTATGTGTCAATGGCGAGACCTGCCTGTCCAAAAAGTATGCCGTGCGAGCCGGCGACCGCATTTCGGTCGACCTGCCCGAGCCGCACGACCCGACCGACGTGATTCCCGAGGCCATCCCGCTCGACATTCGCTATGAGGACGACTATCTCATCGTGCTCTCCAAGCAGCGCGGCCTGGTGTGCCATCCTGCGCATGGTCATGAGAGCGGTACGCTCGCGAATGCCCTGGTCTATCACTGCGGTATCGACCATCTGGGCACCGTGCAGGGCGAGGACCGCCCCGGTATCGTGCATCGTTTGGATCGCGATACCTCGGGCCTTATGCTCGCGGCAAAAGACGACGACACCCAGCGCGCGCTCCAAAATCTTATCCGCACGCGCACGCTCGACCGCCGCTACATTACGCTCGTTCACGGTCATATCGCTATGGACGAGGGCACCATCAACACCGGTATTGCCCGTTCTACGCGTGACCGTGTCAAGATGGCGGTTTCGGATGATCCCTTTGCGCGCCAAGCCATCACGACCTTCAAGGTCCTTGAGCGCTTTGATTCCACGCGTTTTGACGACGGCTACACGCTCGTCGAGTGCCACCTGTTTACGGGCCGCACACACCAGATTCGCGTGCATATGCGCCATATCAACCATGCCTGCGTGGGCGATCCACTCTATGGCAAGTGCGATGCACGTGCCGATCAGGGTCTGAACAGGCAATTCCTTCATTCCTGGCGCGTTGCATTCGACCATCCCGTGACGGGGGAGCGCATTGAGTGCCGCGACGAGCTGCCGTGGGATCTCGCTGCGGTTCTTGACGACCTGGCCCCGCGCTCACTTGGCCGCACCGCTGCCGGCGACGAAATCGTTCCGCAGCTCGGTCTGCTCGAAGCCTAGCCAGTATTAGGTGGTTTCTTGAACTCGGTCACCCTACGGTAATATATACGTTTGTTTACGTAACGCGTTCCTGGGAGCCTGCATGCTCGCCTTTTTACAAACTAACACGCCCATCGTGATCTTCAACCAGATTGTCGTCACGCTGCTCACGGTCTGCTTTCTGTACCAGGTGGTCTTCTTTGTCATTGGCGCTCTTCGTGGCGAGGTCGCGCCTCCCAAGGCCAAAAAACTCCACCGGTACGCCTTCTTTATTGCGGCGCATAACGAGGAGGCCGTGATCGCCAACCTCGTTCGCTCCATTAAGGATCAGGACTATCCGTCCGAGCTCATCGAAGTCTTTGTCGTTGCCGACGCCTGCACCGACAACACCGCGCAGCTTGCGCGTGAGGCCGGTGCCATTGTTTACGAGCGCAATGATCTGGCCCGCAAGGGCAAGAGCTGGGTCATGGATTTTGGTTTCGATCGCATCCTTAACGAGTATTCCGACACGTTTGAGGGCTACTTTATCTTCGATGCCGACAACGTTATCTCCCGCGATTACGTCTCCAAGATGAATGACGCCTTTGACCAGGGCTTTCATGTGGTCACGAGCTATCGCAACTCCAAGAACTTCGGCAGTTCGTGGATTTCGTCTGCCAACGCCACCTGGTATCTGCGTGAGGCCCGCTTCCTCAACAACGCGCGTAATATCTGCAAGACGTCCTGCGCTGTCTCGGGTTCGGGCTACCTCATCTCCGCCAGTGTTATCGAGGGCATGCACGGCTGGCAGTTCCATACACTGACCGAGGACATCCAGTTCACCACGTTCTGCGCCATTCACGGCATCCGCATCGGTTATGCGCCGGCGGAGTTCTTTGACGAGCAGCCGGTGACGTTTAAGGCGTCCTGGAAACAGCGCATGCGTTGGACCAAGGGCTTCTACCAGGTCTTTTTTACCTACGGCAAGCATCTTGTCAAATCGACGTTTCGCTATCATCGCTTTGCCGCGTATGACATGTTTATGACCATCGCTCCGGGCATGCTGCTGTCCCTGATCTCCATGCTCGCCAACGCTACCTTTCTCATCGTGGGCGGGCTTTCGCATGGCTTCTTGGCCACCGAGGTCGAGATGCAGGCTTGTGCCGCCTCGCTCATTATGACCTTCGCGATGATGTACCAGACCTTCTTTATCCTGGCGCTGCTTACGACCATCTTTGAGTACAAACACATTCACTGTGCGCAAAAGTGGCGCTTGGTGACCAACCTGTTCACCTTCCCGATCTTTATGTTCACCTATATCCCCATCACGGTGGCTGCACTGTTCCTGAAGGTCGACTGGGTCCCGACGCAGCACGCCGTCAACGTTACCCTCGACGAGGTCATGCAAGGCGCCAAATAACCACCATCAAAATCACCACAAAGGGGGCAGGCACCTTTGTGGTGGTTTTTGCTTTTGAGAGGGCTGTCCCGGGAGGTGTCCTATGGTCTATATCCCATTTTGGATCTGCGTCTTTGCCGGCGCGGCGATTGATGCCCGTGAGCGACGCTTTCCCAATGAGCTTGCCGGCGCGTGTGCGGTGGCGGCGTTTGCGGGCGTGTGGCTGGATGCGGGCTTGAACACGGCACTTGACCACGCTGGCCTTGCGGTCATCGTGTACCTTTCTCTTGTGCTGACTGAGTCGCTTTGGCGGCGCCTCCGTCAAACCACGGGCATCGGCATGGGGGATGCCAAGGCGCTTTTCGCGCTTTGCACCTTCGATCCCATGGGCGGCATCGTGGCATTTGCCGCCGCGCTCCTGGTCCTTGCCCTCTCCTGCCTCATCACAAAATCGCACTCCCTGCCATTGCTACCGTTTTTGGTGCCGATTTTTGCCATAATCGAGGTCGTGGGCTGCACGCTGTAACCGATTGCGCATCCTTCTTAAGGAGCATGCCATGGCAACTAATCAAGAAACGGCCGCCATCAAGGCGCGCATGGACCGTATTCCCTCGGCGTTGTCGCCTGAGCTCATCGAGCGCATTGCTGCCGATCGTGCTTCGGGTGCCATCAACCCGTATCGTTGCAACGACGACCAGGTCATTCGTCGTGTCGCCCGTGCCGCAGACCAAGGCACGCTTATGCGCCCGGCGTTTATGCGCGATACCGAGAAGATCCTCCATCTTCCGGCATACACCCGTTATGCAGGCAAGACGCAGGTTTTTAGCTTTCGTAGCAACGACGACTTGTCGCGCCGTGGTCTACATGTGCAGCTTGTCTCGCGCATTGCGCGCGATATCGGTCGCGCCTTGGGGCTCAATTGCGATCTGATTGAGGCAATTGGTCTGGGTCATGACCTGGGACATACGCCCTTCGGCCATGCTGGCGAGCGCTTCCTCAACGATATCTATCACGAGCGCACGGGTCGCTACTTTTTCCATAACGTGCAGTCGGTCCGCGTGCTCGATGCGCTGTATGGCCGCAACGTGTCCCTCCAGACGCTCGATGGCGTGCTATGCCACAACGGTGAGTACGAACAGCGTGTTTTTGAGCTTTCGGGCATGGGTTCCTTTGACCAGTTCGACCGAACCGTCGAGGAATGCATTGCCACAGGCTATAGCGCGATTGAGCACCTGCGTCCCATGACGCTCGAGGGCTGTGTGGTGCGTATCTCAGATATCCTCGCCTACGTCGGTCGTGATCGTCAGGACGCCATTGCGGCGGGCCTGCTGTCGCCCGACGCTTTTGACGATGGTCGGGGCGGCGCCTATAACAGCTGGATCCTCACGCACGCTTCCATCGATATCGTTGAGCATAGCTACGGCAAACCGCGTATCGAGATGAGCGAGGACCTGTTTGAGGAGATCCGCCGGGCGAAGCGCGAGAACTACGAGAAGATCTACAGCAAGGGCGGTATCGAGGGCGATTCCGAGGCGGAGTTGCGTGAGGCCTTCGAAAAGCTCTACGACCGTTGCCTGCAGGATCTAAATAAAAGCGACGAGTCCTCTTACATCTTTAAGCATCATATTTCGCGCATTGAGCAGCAGCTTTCCTACTACGATCGCACCTATGCCTGGCAGGACGACAAGGATCAAGCGGTGGTGGATTACATCGCGAGCATGACGGACGGCTATTTCTGCGAGCTGACGAGCAAGCTATTCCCTGGTCTGGAGTTTCCGCATCGTACCTATATTAACGAACGGTAGTTCGTATCTTTTCGGTATACTGTTGACGAACAAAGTTTTTGATTGATGCATGGGATGGCTATGGACGACCTTTTTTCTGCCTCGACGCGCGAGCGTTCCTTTAAAAATGCGCCGCTCGCGGTGCGCATGCGTCCCAATTCGCTCGACGAGTACGTGGGCCAGCAAAAGGCCGTGGGCAAGGGTTCGTGGTTGCGTGCGGCAATCGAGCATGATGTGCTATCGAGCGTGATTCTGTATGGGCCCGCCGGTACGGGCAAGACGACGCTGGCGCATATCATCGCCAACCATACCAAGAGCGAGTTTGTCGAGGTCAGCGCCGTCACGGGTACCGTGAAGGACCTGCGTCGCGTGATCGACGAGGCAAAGTCGCGCCTGAATACGTATGACCGCCGTACCATCTTGTTCATCGACGAGATTCACCGTTTTTCGAAGTCGCAGCAGGATGCGCTTTTGCATGCGGTTGAAAACCGTACCGTCATTATGATTGGCGCCACGACCGAGAACCCGTACTTCGAGGTCAACTCAGCACTGTTGTCGCGTGGCCGCGTGGTAGAGCTTGAGCACCTGAAGGACGAGGATATCGCCACGCTCATTGAGCGTGCGCTCGAGGCGCCGCAGGGTTTGGGCGGCAAGTTCTCGGCCGATGAGGATACGGTTAAAACCATTTGCACGCTGGCCGCGGGCGATGCCCGCTCGGCACTCACAACGCTCGAGCTTGCAAGTGAGATCGCCGTCACGCGTCCCGATACCGAGGGCACGCCTGCACCGACGGCGGGGGAGCGCTATCCCATTACCGTGGATGACGTAAAGATTGCCAATCCGCGTCGTGGCTTTACCTATGACAAAAACGGCGACATGCACTACGACATTATCAGCGCGTTCATTAAGTCCATGCGCGGCAGCGACCCCGATGCCACCATCTATTGGCTTGCGCGCATGATTGACGCGGGGGAGGACCCCAAGTTTATCGCTCGACGCATCATGATCCATGCTTCCGAAGACGTCGGTAACGCCGATCCGCAGGCCCTGCTTATAGCGCACGCTGCGTTTAAATCTGCCGAGGTCATTGGGTATCCCGAGTGTCGCATCAACCTGGCACAGGCTGCGCTTTATGTGTGCCTGGCGCCTAAGTCCAATGCGTGCGAGGCCTCAATCGATGCAGCGCTGGCCGATATCCACAGAAGTGGTCTTCGCGAGGTGCCTAGTTACCTGCGCGATCGCCATCGCCCGGGCAGCGATGAGTACGGAGTGTACAAGTATCCGCATGACTATCCCGAAGGCTGGGTCGAGCAGCGCTATTTGCCCGAGGGGCTGGAGCGCGGCGCGTTCTGGCAGCCTGCGGGCCGCGGTTGGGAAGAGTGGCGTGTGGAGCAAAGCGAACGCGACCGTAGCGGTAATGCTCCCAAGTAGGTCATTGGCACCTTGCACATTCCCTTTGGGTATCTTTGCCCTTCTTTGGGGTACCATGGACAGCGTCTGTATTTCGATTTTTCCGGGAGGCTTGTATGAGTCCCATTCAAATCGCCCTGCTGGTGCTCGCCATTGCCGGCGTGTGGGCTGTTGTCGAGCTCGCGCTTACCCTGCGCAAGACCCGCACCGTCGTTGATTCGCTCGACAAGACGGTGAGTGACCTTAACAACACGCTCGCCGAGGCACAGCCCGTGGTGGCAAAGCTCGATGGGGCTGTCGATGAGCTCACCCCCGCGCTGGCACAGGTTGAGCCGCTCCTCAAGTCGAGCAAGACTGCCGTTGACGCCCTGACGTCTAACCTCGTTGAGGTTGAGGCGGTAGTTCGCGACATCTCCGAGGTTACGGGCAGCGTGGCTGAGGCCAGCAATGCTGTATCGAGCGTGACTGATTCTGCTGCTGGCGCCGTGCAGAAGCTCTTCAATAAGGTGAAGGCTCCTGCAGCTGACGCCGATCGCAAGCTCGCCGCTGCCGCCGCTGAGGCCGAGCAGCCTACCGAGCGCGTTCTGATTGGCAAGGCTGAGGACGAGGCCACCGATGGTACGGATGCGGCTCAGATGCCCGCTGCTAAGCCTGCTCAGTATTACACCTATACGCCCGCCGAGACCTCCGAGGAGTCCTGCGATGAGTAGTGAAGCAACCTGCCCCATCACGCTGAGCGTTGCCGGCGATCCGCGTCTCGCGCGCTTGGTGCGCATGACGGCCGCCAACGTCGGCGCCCTGTGTTCTATGTCCGTCGATCGCATCGAGGATATCCGCATGGCTGCCGAGGAGGCCTTTATCTTTGGCTGCACGGCTGTTGATTCCGACGATATCTCGATTAAATTCGATGTCGACGAATCGCATGTGGGCATGACCTTTACCTTTGGGGACCAGGCGACTGTCGATGAGGATGACCAGGCTGCCGTGTATGCCGAGCTCATTTTGGCGAGTGTGTGTGACTCCTACGAAAAGACTACAGCGCCCTTAACGCTTTCCCTCGACCTCAAGGCGGATATCTAATATGACCGAACGTTCCCGGAGCGGCAAGACCGCTTGGGACAAGGAGAAAACCCGCGAGCTGTTTCGTCGTTATAAGGAGACCGGTGATCCGGATGCCCGCGAGCAGCTCGTCATGTCCCATATGAACCTGGTAAGGTTTCTTGCCAACAAATTTAAGAACCGCGGCGAGCCGCTCGATGACCTTTTGCAGGTCGGCTATCTGGGCCTGCTCAAGGCTATCGACCGCTTTGACCCTGAACGCGGACTTGAGTTCACGACGTTTGCCACGCCCACCATCTTGGGTGAGATTAAGCGCCACTTCCGCGACAAAGGTTGGAGCGTGCGCGTGCCGCGTCGTCTACAGGAGCTCTCTGCCAAGGTTAACCAGGCCACCGACAAGCTCACCAACGAGCTCCAGCGTTCGCCCAAGGTTGAGGAAATCGCCGATTACCTGGGCGTGACCGTCGACGAGGTGCTCGAAGCCATGGAATCGTCCTCGGCCTACACCTCGGTGCCCATCGAGGCCCCCGGTGCGTCCGATTCCGATGATGCGCCTTCGATTCTCGATCGCTACGCCGACGACGACAACGAGCTCGACTTTACCGATGACCGCCTGGTAATCGAGGAAGCCATCCGCGATTTCTCGCCGCGTGAGCGCGAGGTCATCGAGCTGCGCTTCGTAAAGGGCATGACTCAGATCGAGATTGCCAAGAAGCTGGGCATCTCGCAGGTGCAGGTCTCGCGTCTGCTGCGCCGCACGCTTAAGAAGATTCAAGATAAGATCGACCCCGACGGAGTGATGGTTCGTTCATGAGTGAGCACCCCCAACAACAAACCGACCGCGCGTTGCGCGATACCCGCCTTCTGACGCTGCGCATTTGGGCTGTTGTCGGCTGCATTGTGATTGCTGCCGTCATCTTCAACCTCATGGGCATCTTGGCGCCGGTTATTGAGTTTCTTGCCGTCGGTTCCATCATCGCCTTTGTGATGTCGCCGATTACCAATTGGCTCGAGCATCACGGCGTGAATCGCGGCATTGGTTCGCTCATCGCGCTCATCGTGGTCGTTGCCGTGCTCGTCGGTGTCGTTTGCGTTCTGTCGCCGATTCTGTTTGGTCAGATTATGGAGGTCTTGAGCCGCCTGCCCGAGCAGCTGCGCGCTGCGGGTGGCGACCTCAACGAGATGGTCTCACGTGCGAAGACGCTCAACAACACGCCACTCAAGGAGTACTTGGACGATAATCTGTCGTCGCTCGTTACCGTGGCATCGAAGTATGTTTCCCAGATTGCCGCCGAGCTTGGTCGAGGCGTGTTCCCGCTCATTACCAACACGGCCTCGCAGCTGTTCGTCATTTTCCTTGGTCTGGTGCTTGCCTACTGGCTTGCCTGCGATTATCCCCGCATGCATCACGAGGTCTGCACCATCCTCGGCCAGGAAAAGGAGACCTCGTATCGCTTTATGGTCGCCATTCTTTCGCGCTCCGTTGGTGGCTACATGCGTGGCATGGTCGTGACGTCCATCTGCGGCGGCATTTTAGCCTTTATTGGCTTCACGATCATCGGTCATCCGTATGCAGCGCTCATGGCCATTTTTACCGGCATCATGCACTTGGTTCCGGTCGTCGGTCCTTGGGTGAGCGCGGCAATTGCCACGGTGCTCGGCTTTATGTTCAGCCCCATGTTGGCGTTGTGGACGCTTGTCGTGACCATGGTGGCCCAAAACGTCACCGATAATGTCATTTCGCCTAAGGTCATGCAGAGCTCGGTGCAGGTGCATCCCATCATGAGCCTGACGGCCCTCGTTATCGGTTCGGCACTCATGGGTCCCATCGGCATGGTCATTGCCATTCCGCTGTGTGCAGCGCTCAAGGGTATCTTCGTGTATTACTTCGAGAACGAGACCGGTCGCCAACTCGTGGCCTACGACGGCGCCGTGTTTAAGGGCACGCCGTATCGCGATGCCGAGGGCAACCCGGTCGCCGCCTACGACGCACTCGGTGACGATACCTTCATCTATGAGTCTGAGCTCATCGGCAACGAGACCGCTCCCGAGGCCCAGGCCATGCCCAAGCCCGAGCTCGATAATCCTTGGATTAAGCTCTCGGGCCTGCAGCCCGACGCCACGGGTTTCTTCAAGAACCCCTTCGCCAAGGACGACGATACCAACTCAGACGACGATACCAAAACCGGCATCGACGGCTCCATGGACGATTCGGATTCCAAATAGATCCTGTTAGCGTTTCTTGATGTTGTAAATGACAAGAAACGCTAACAAAGCGATTGATAAGGGGCCGGCTACATAGAAATAGAGAATGTCAATTGCGCGTAGAGCGTAATAAGTCTTATCGCCGGACATTACTGCATACAATACGTAGCCAAATGCTGGTTGGTTTGCGTACCAGCAGGTGAAAGCCAAAAGCACTAAAAGTGCTACTACCAGAAGTGCATTCAGGACAAATCGTTTGCTTTTCATCGATCGCTCCTTCCGGTGACGCTTATATGTAATTCTACAACAGCCATTTTTTTCAAAGAATATGATTGTCCTAAATAACGTGCACTTTCGCTGGAGGGTCGCTGTTTGGCGGCCCTCTTTTTTGCACAGGCGCGGTGGGATGGTAATATCGTTACGTTTGAACTGTTTCGATGTGAAACCGAGGAGATTCCCTCTATGAGTGCTGACTACCCGTCAATGACTACGGCCGAGATCCGCTCTAAGTTCCTCAACTTCTTTGAGGAGCGCGGTCTTAAGCTCTATCCTTCTTCGTCCCTCGTCCCCGACGATCCTTCGCTGCTGCTTGCCAACGCCGGCATGAACCAGTTTAAGGAGTACTACCAGGGCAAGAAGACCATGAAGGAGATCGGCGCGATCTCCTGCCAGAAGTGCGTCCGCACCAACGATATCGACTGCATCGGCGAGGATGGCCGTCACCTGTCCTTCTTCGAGATGCTCGGCGACTTCTCCTTTGGCGGCGTCTCCAAGCAGCAGGCCTGCGCCTGGGCTTTTGAGCTCATCACCAAGGAGTTCAAGCTGCCGCTCGACCGCCTGTACTTCACCGTCTTTACCGAGGACGATGAGACCCACGACGTGTGGCGTTCCCTGGGCGTTGCCGAGGACCACATCTCCCGTCTGGGCGAGGATGACAACTTCTGGGCTGCTGGCCCCACCGGCCCCTGCGGTCCGTGCTCCGAGATCTACTTTGACATGGGCGAGGAGGTCGGCTGCGGCAAGCCCGACTGCAAGCCCGGTTGCGACTGCGACCGCTTCCTGGAGTTCTGGAACCTCGTGTTTACTCAGTACGACCGCCAGGAGGACGGCTCCATGCCGGAGCTGCCGCACCGCAACCTCGATACGGGCATGGGCCTGGAGCGCATGGCCGCTATCATGCAGCACAAGACCGCCAACTACGATGGCGATCTGATGCAGCACCTTATCAAGCTGGGCGAGGAGATCAGCGGCAAGACCTATGTCGCTGACGATTACTCCGGTGCCAGCCGCTCTCTGCGCATTATCGCCGACCACTCCCGTGCCGTCGACTTCATGATTTCCGACGGCATCCTGCCCGGCAACGAGGGTCGCGAGTACGTCCTGCGCCGCCTGCTCCGCCGCGCCGTGTTCCACGGCCGCCTGCTGGGCATCGAGGGCGCCTTCCTGACCAAGTTCATCGATGAGGTCAACGCTCAGATGGGCGAGGCCTATCCCGAGCTGCTCAAGAACGTCGCGCTCGTCAAGGGCATCGTCGCCTCCGAGGAGGAGCGCTTCTCCACGACGCTCGACAACGGCCGCGTCTACCTGGACGAGGCCCTGGCAGCGCTTTCCGAGGGCGCTGTCCTTCCGGGCGATGTTGCCTTTAAGCTGCACGACACCTTTGGTTTCCCCATCGACCTGACCGTCGAGATCGCCGGCACCGCTGGTCACGACGTCGACATGGACGGCTTCACCGCCTGCATGGAGGACCAGAAGGCTCGCGCCCGCGCCAACGCCAAGGGCGATGCCTGGGGCAGCTTCAACGACGTGTGGGTCGAGCTTTCCGATAAGGTCGCCGCGACCGAGTTCGACGGCTATGACAACGATGTGATCGAGGGCGCCAAGGTTGTCGCCATCGTGCGCAACGGCGAGTCCGTCGAGTCCGCTGCCGCCGGCGAGGACGTCGAGGTCGTGCTCGATCGCACCCCGTTCTATGCCGAGATGGGTGGCCAGCAGGGCGACGCCGGCGAGCTTTCCGCCGAGGGCGTTGTGCTGACCGTTTCCGACACCAAGAACCACAACGGCCTGTATGCGCATGTCGCTCACGTTGCCGAGGGCACACTGACCGTCGGTGCTGCCGTGACCGCCGCGCTCGACGCCGAGCGCCGTGGCTTCCTGCGCCGCAACCACACCGCTACGCACCTGCTCGACGCCGCCCTTAAGCAGGTCCTGGGCGAGCATGTCTCCCAGGCCGGCTCGCTGGTGACGCCCGAGCACCTGCGCTTTGACTTCACGCACTTCGAGGCCCTGTCTTCCGAGCAGCTCAAGGCTGTCGAGGACCTGGTCAACCAACAGATCTTCGCTTCCAAGCCGGTCGTGACCCGCGTCATGGGCATCGACGAGGCCAAGGCTGCCGGCGCTGTCGCCCTGTTTGGCGAGAAGTACGGGGACGTCGTGCGCGTCGTCTCCGTGGGCGCCGAGGATCATCCGTTCTCCCGCGAGCTCTGCGGTGGTACGCATGCCGCCAACACTGCCGAGATCGGCCTGTTCAAGATCATTTCCGAGTCTTCCACGGGCTCGAACGTCCGCCGTATCGAGGCCGTGACCTCCAAGGGCGCGCTCGACTACATGGCCGACCGCCTGGCGCTCGTTGACGCCGCTGCCGCCGCGCTCAAGTGCCGCGTCGACGAGGTTCCCGCCCGCGTTGAGAACCTGCAGGCCGAGCTGCGCGAGACTTCCAACAAGCTCAAGAAGGCGCTCACCGGTGGCTCCTCCGATGCCATCTCCGGCGCCATCGACGCCGCTGTCGAGCTCGACGGCTACAAGCTCGTTGTCGCTGAGCTCCAGGGCCTCGAGGCAGCTGACCTGCGCAACGTGTGGGATACCGTGCACCAGAAGGTTGCCGGCCCCGTCGCCTGCGTCGTCGCCAGCGTGACCGAGAAGGGCACCCCGGCCCTGCTCGCCGCCGGTTCCGATGACGCCGTCAAGGCCGGTTTCCACGCCGGTAACGTGATCAAGCAGATCGCGGGCCTGGTCGACGGTCGCGGTGGCGGTCGTCCCAACATGGCCCAGGCCGGTGGCAAGAACGCCGCCGGTATCGCCGATGCCCTCGCGGCCGCCAAGACCGCGCTCGGCGCCTAAGAACCTAAGTAGTCGCTGTGGTCGCGCTCGCACTGGACATTGGGGAGACCAGGATTGGCATTGCCGTCTCGAGCCGTGATGGCAAGATGGCGATGCCCGTCAAGGTGCTCCCGGCTGCCGAGGTCACTGGTATGGCTAAGACGTTTCGCTACCTGGTCGAGGACTATGAGCCCGACATTCTGGTAAGCGGACGTCCCCTGACCATGGCCGGCGAGCCCGGCCCTCAGGCCGAGCGCGTCGCCGCCGTGGCCCAAAAGATTGCCGACGAGCTCGATCTTCCGCTGGAGTTTGAGGACGAGCGTCTGTCATCGCAAGAGGCCAAGCGCATCCTGCGCGAGCAGGGACTCAACGAAAAGCAGATGAGGGGCAAGATTGACATGATCGCTGCCAGCCTGTTTTTGCAGACGTGGCTCGATCGCAAGAACGAGGAGGTCCAGCATGTCTAGCGCTTCCGATCCGCGCCAGCCGAATCGCCAGGGTCAGCCCGCGCCGCGCTCCGCACAGCCCGGTCAGCGTCCGGTGCAGCCGACGCAACGTGCGGCTCAGCCTGTTGCGCGTCCGGCGCAGCCCTCCTCGCGCGCGGTCCAGCCTACCCAGCGTGCAGCTCAACAGTCCGCCGCTCGTCCCGCGCAGCCCGCTGGCGGCGCTCGCTTTAAGCAGCAAGCCCCGATGCAGCGCGCGCAGGCCCCTCAGTCGCACACGCACGCACATCGTTCTCATGGCACTCATGGTGTAGCTCCGGCCACGCGCTCGAGCTATAACACGCACACTCGCCGTGGTACCAAAAAGAAGAGCTCCCCGGTGCCCATGATTATCGGCGCCGTGGTAGCCGTGCTCGCGCTTGCTGCGATTGCCTTCTTTGTCGTGCCAGCCGTCAAGGGCTTCTTTGCCGGTGAGGATACGAAGGTTGCTGCCGGCCAGCAGGTCACGATCACGATTCCCGAGGGTGCATCGGGCGATACCATCGCCTCGATCCTTTCCGAGAACCATATCGTCGAGAATCCCAAGGAGTATTACGCGGCGGTCAAAAAGCTCAACGCCGACATGTCGCTCAAGCCTGGCACCTACTCGTTTACCACGCTCATGGACGCGACCAAGGTCGTCCAGCAGCTCATGGAAGGCCCCAATGCGGGCTCCGATGCTCTGACGATTCCTGAGGGCCTGACGGTCGACCAGGTTGCCGATCGCGTGGCCGCGGCATACGACAGCATCTCCAAGGAGGACTTCCTCAATCAGGCAAAGGCCTCCAACTATGTGAAGGACTATGGCTTCCTCGAAGGCGCTGCAAATGATTCGCTTGAGGGCTTCCTGTTTCCCAAGACGTATTCGCTTGGCAAGGACCCGTCTGCCGATGACGTGATTCGTGCCATGCTCGACCAGTTCAACACCGAGTACAAGTCGCTCGACTTTGCCAGCTGCGAGGCCAAGATCAAGGAGCGCTACGGTGTGGAGATGTCCGATTACGACATCGTTAACCTTGCCTCCATCGTCGAGCGTGAGGGCCTCAACGCCGATCAGCGCGCACACGTTGCCTCGGTTTTCTATAACCGCCTGGCGGGTAAGCTCGATGGCCTGCGTTATCTCAACAGCGATGCGACCATGATGTATGTCACCGGTGGCGAGGTTACCGCCGACGATCTGCAGAGCGATAGCCCCTACAACACATACAAGCACGAGGGCCTGCCGCCCACGCCCATCTGCTCTCCGTCGCTCGAGGCGCTCAAGGCCACGCTTGAGCCGACCGACTCCGATGACCTGTATTTCTACATTACGCAGGACGAGGAGTATTTCTCGAAGACTTACGAAGAGCATCAACAGTCTTGGAATTGATCATGAGGATTTTTAGCCCCAAACGATATGTTGCCTCGGTCGATCGCATCGACCTCGATACCCTGTGGGCCGACGGCAAGCGAGCCATTCTGCTCGACCGCGACAACACCCTGGTTCCGCGTGATACCGAGCAGGTTCCCGCCGCGGTTTCCGCTTGGCTCCAAGCCGCCCATGCCAAGGGCTTTAAACTGTGTATGGTGTCCAATAACTGGCATCGCGACCAGGTCATGGCGTCTGCCCGCGAGCTGGGGCTCGAGGCCATCAGCCACGCCATGAAGCCGGCGCCGTTTGCCCTCAAGGCAGGACTTAAGCGCCTGGGCGCCACGGCCGACGAGGCTGTGCTGATCGGCGACCAGCTCTACACGGACGTGTGGAGCGGCAATTTTGCCGGCGTTGACACTATCCTGGTAAAGCCGCAGGCAACTCAGGACCTGTGGTATACGCAGATCTTCCGCATCTTTGAGCGCCGGGCCCTGCGCGACCTTCCCTGCGAGGAATAGGTCTCGCCATGTCCCAGCACACCAAACACGGCTGCGACCATATTTTCTTTATCGGCTTTTTGGGCGCGGGCAAGTCGACACTTGCACGCAACGTGGGCACTATGTTCAAGCGTCGATTCATCGATACCGATCGTTTGGTTGTGCGTCGATGCGGCAAGTCGGTGACCGAGATATTTGAGACCGAGGGCGAGGATCGTTTCCGTGAGCTCGAGACCTCGGCGCTCCGTTCGCTTCAAAGCGAGCGCAGCCTGCTGGTATCGTGCGGGGGTGGCATCGTCGAGACGCCGGTGAACATTGAGTTGATGCACGAGATGGGTACATGCGTGTACCTCGAAGGTGACTTTGAGGACTCGTTGCGTCAGATTCGTCGCTCCGATACCCGGCCCGATTTCCGCTCGCCCGAGCACGCTGCGCGCCTGTTTGAGCATCGCCGTCCGCTGTATCGCCAGGCCGCCGATATTACCCTTGATATTCGCAACAAGTCCTTCGAGGACGTTTCCTACGTTTGTGCCGAAATGCTTTTGGAGCGTGGACTGCTATGATTCGCCGTCAACTTATCAATTTCCAAAACCGCAGTGTCGATGTTCGCGTCGGATTGGGCGCGTTCGAGGAGCTGCCGCGCATGTTTGCCTCGGCTGTGGGCAAGCCTAAGCGCGCGATGGTGGTTTGGAACGACGCCACATCCGAACGTTTTGGCGAGGCTGTCGAGCATGCACTGGTTGACGCCGGCTTTGCCGTGTCGCCGCTCGTCCTCGAGGTTTCACCTGCCGGTGCTACGCTGGCCGATGCCGATACCGTCTTTGGCGCCTTGTCGGCTAACGGCATTACCTGCGACGATCTCGTTGTCGCTGTCGGCGACACGGCGACCTGCTCGGTCGTTTGCTGGTGTGCCAATCAGTGGTGCGGTCGCACCGAGTGCGCCTTGCTGCCGACGACGTTCGACGCCATGCTCACGGTCGCGACGACCATGAAACCGCTTGTCGCCTCGTCGGTGCATGCGCTTCCCGCTATCGCGTTCCGTCCCGAGCCGGGCTTGGTCGTGTGTGACCTCGACCTTGTTCGCGAGGCGGACCCCGAGGATCTCAAGCTCGGCTATGCGATACTCGTTGGCACCATGCTTTCGAGCAGCAAGTCCCGTTGGAATCAGTTTACCGAGACCGTCCCCGAAATTCTCGCGGGCGAGGAGGTCGCGCTCGTCAATGCCGTTCAGTGGTCTCAGACTGCCCGCAAGGACGTACTGATGGCCACGAACCCGAGCGCCCGCCATGCGCTCGATTTTGGCAAGACAGGGGAGCGCACCCTGCGCGCCTGCCTGGGCGAAGCCGCGGCGCGGGTCCCCGCGTACCAGCTGCTGTCCGAGGGCATGCGTTTTGAGGCGCGCCTTGCCCATGATGCTTGCGACTTCGATATTGATTACGTCTTTGAGGTCGACGACTGCCTGGAGGACTTTGGTATCGAGGAGCTCGCCTTTAATCTGGAGCCCGCTGCCTTTATTGCAGAGTTCCGCAAGCAGCAGTTTGCGCGCTCGAACCGCAGCATGTTGCCGCTGCCCGCGGCGCTTGGTGCCATTCGTCTGACGAACGTCGAGGACGAGGTTCTCGAGCGCCATGCCCAGGCCTACTTGGCCTCTCGTAAAGAACTTCTCTAAGATTTATTGACATCCATCGTCTTTCGTATCATGTTGAGGGGCGGCTTTCCAATCGGTTACGGATCGCGCGTGATTCCGTTGCTCGGTTGAGGCCCGCCCCGTCTTTATTGAGACAACAAGAAAGGAATCTGCATGTCTGAGTTTGCTGCCGGTCCTGCCGGTCGTATCGAGCGTGTCCGCGCCCTGATGGTCGAGCGCGGCTACGACGCTATCGTGGTGCGCGACGAGGCCAACCTTCGTTGGCTTACGGGCGTGAAGGGCGTCTTTGACTACACCTTCGAGTTCCCGCACGCCGCGTTTATTACGGCCGACCAGTGCCTGTTCCATACCGACTCGCGCTATCTCAACAGCTTTGAGGAGAACACGCCCGCCGGCAGCCCCTGGGTCTACGACATGGACGAGGGCACCATCCCCGGTTGGGTCGCCGGCAAGATCGCGGCCAACAAGTGCCGCGTCTGTGCTGTCGAGGACGACATGCAGATCAACTTCTACCAGGGTATTCAGCGTGGCCTGGAGGACCGCTCCGTCGCCTGCATGCTGCCGCTGATGCATGACGACATTCGCAAGATGCGCGCCATCAAGGACGCCGAGGAGATTGAGCTCATGCGCCATGCGCAGTCGATCACCGATGCCGCCTTCCAGCATATGCTCGGATTTATTAAACCCGGCATGACCGAGAAGCAGGTTCGCAACGAGCTCGAGAACTTTATGTTCGCCAACGGCGCCGACAGCCTGGCCTTTGGCTCCATCGTGGCGAGCGGCCCCAATACCGCCAACCCGCATGCCGTCCCGAGCGACCGCGTGATCGAGAAGGGCGACTTCGTTCTCATGGATTATGGCGCTGGCTATTGCGACTACCGCTCCGACATGACTCGTACCGTCGTGATGGGCGAGCCTACCCAGGAGCAGCTCGACCTGTACGCGCTCGTACGCCGCACCCACGAGGAGTGCGTCGCCGCCATCCATCCGGGCGTCGAGGGCAACGACATTTTCAAGCTTTCCAAGAAGATCATCGGCGATGCCGGTTATGGCGATTACTACAACCATGGCCTGGGCCACGGCGTCGGCATCGACATCCACGAGCTGCCCAACTTCAACCGCAGCAAGAATATCATCGAGGTCGGCTCGGTTGTCACCATGGAGCCCGGCGTCTACCTGCCCGGCGTGGGCGGCGTGCGTCTGGAGGACTACGGCGTGGTCACCGAGAACGGCTACGAGCCCTTCACCAAGACCCCGCATGACCTCCACGTCATCGACTGCTAGTCCATTTCGATAGATTTTTGGGGCGGGGCGTCCGGATCGATTCGGGCGCCCCGCGTTCTCTTTTTATGCGCTCGCTGCAGGCGCCGTCTGCAAGTGTATAATTTCGCTCGTATGTAATTTGGACGCTTGTGCGTTCTGCCCATAACAAGAAAGGTCACTATGCCTACCATTTCTACCGCCGACTTCAAGAACGGCCTCGGTCTCCGCATTAAGGACAAGGTCTACACCATCGTCGAGTTCCAGCATGTCAAGCCGGGCAAGGGCGGCGCGTTCGTGCGCTACAAGACCCGCGACATCAAGAGCGGCCGCGTCGTCGAGAACACCTGCAACGCCGGCACCAAGTTCGAGAGCGTCATGCTCACCACCCGTGAGTTCCAGTACCTCTACAACGACGGCACCGACTACATCTTCATGGACAACGAGTCCTACGAGCAGGTTCCCGTTCCCGAGGACATGGTGGGCGATAACTCCAAGTGGCTGCGCGAGAACGACATCTGCCAGCTGCTCTTCGCCGACGATGAGCTCATGGGCGTGACCCCGCCGATGTTCATCGAGACCACCATCGTCCAGACCGACCCGGGCTTTAAGGGCGACACCGTCCAGGGTTCCACCAAGCCGGCCACCATCGACACCGGCGCTGTCATCCAGGTCCCCATGTACCTCAACGAGGGCGAGGTCATCAAGGTTGACACCCGCGACGGCAAGTTCGTCTCCCGCGTCTAGCAACCAACTCTTCTAGGAGGACTCATGCCCCAGGAAATCAAGATTGACGGCATCGGCATTTCGCCCGATGTTCTGACCGCCATCGTCTCGCGCGCCGTGTCGGATGTCGAGGGCATCGCCTCCGTTGGCGTCAAGGACCTTGCCACCAACCTTGTCTCCATGATGCTTTCGTCCAAGGCCCCGGCTTCCGAGCCGGCGGTCGAGGCCGAGGTCATCGGCGACAAGCTCGCACTCACTGTGCGCGTCGTGGTGTTCTTTGGCTATCCGTTCAAGAAACTCGCCGAGGCCGTTCGCGCCGCCGTGGTCGCCGCCATCGATGCCCAGGTGGGCGTCGAGGTCGAGCGCGTTGACGTTTGCATCGACGGCCTCGTTTTCCCCAAGGAGTAACCTTTGAGCCTTAAGGTTTATCGCGGGCGCACGCTTGCCCGCAGTCAGGCGCTGCAGCTGCTGTTCCAGGCCGAGGCCACGGACAGCCCGCTCGAGCGCGTCCTCGAGGGCGATTTCCTGATCTCGAAGGGTCCCCTCGACCCCTATGCGCTGGAGCTTTGCCGCGGTGCCTACGAGCACATCGATCGCATCGACTGCGCCCTGCGCGCCGTCGCCAAGAACTGGGATCTTATGCGCATGCCCGGCGCCGACCGCAACTTGCTGCGTATCGCCGTCTACGAGATGCGCTTCCTCACCGACGAAGAGGTCTCGGACGCCATCGTGATCAACGAGGCCGTCGAGATCGCCAAGGCTTACGGTACCGATCAGTCCGCATCGTTTGTAAACGGCGTGCTGGGCAAGATCGCTCGCAGCGAGGAGCTGCCGGGCGAGGACCTGTACCAGGAGCTGCTGGCCGAGGATCGCGCTCGCGAGGAAGCTCAGGCTGCCGAAGCTGCCGCCAAGGTCGCTGCCGCTCAGGCTGCTGCCGGTGTGCTTGCCGAGGATGCGGACGCTGCTGAGGCCGTCGAGTCCGACGCTGACTCCGTCGAGGAGTAGTCATGCCTGAGGGTTCCGTCCGTAACTTCGACGAGATCTCGGACCGCTTGGACCAGATTATCGCTACCGTTCGCTCCAAGGATACGTCCCTGGAGCGTTCGCTCGATCTATTTGACGAGGCGATTGAGCTGGGCTCCCGCGCGGTCGATATGGTCGACAAGTTTGAGCTGACGCCGCGTGAGGTCGACAAGCTCGAGCAGGAATATGATGAGGATGCGGCAAACGAATCCCAGGATAGTCAGGCTGCATCTCCGGATACGAATGGTTGATGGCATTCATGAAACGTGTGCGTCTTGATGACGAACTGATTTCACAGGGCATCTGCGCCGATCGCGCGGATGCCCTTCGCACTCTTATGGCCGGCTTGGTTTCGAGTGGCGGCGAGCGCTTGACCTCGCCGGGGCTCAAAGTGACGCCGGGTCTGCCGCTGCATGTGAAGGGCCGCATCCCCTACGTTGGTCGCGGTGGTCTTAAGCTCGAGGGCGCACTCGATGCGTTTGGCATCGACCCCACGGGCCTTGCTTGTCTGGACGTGGGGTGCTCTACCGGCGGTTTTACTGATTGCCTGCTCAAGCGCGGTGCCGCGACCGTTGTCTCGGTCGACGTAGGCCGTGCCCAGTTTGATTGGTCGCTGCGCCAAGATGATCGCGTGACGCTCCACGAGCGCACCAACGTGACGCAGCTGCCCGAGCTTGGTTATGCGAGTGCCATCGATCTGGCCGTGTGCGATGTCTCTTTTACGAGTATCGCAAATATTATTGATGCCGTGCTGGCATGTCTGACGCCGACGGGATCGTTTTGCACGCTGGTAAAGCCGCAGTTTGAGGCTCCGGCAGCGCTGGTGGGCGAGGGCGGCATCGTCACGGACCCTGTCGTGCGCGTCGACACGCTCGTTGCTGCGATTGAGCTGTTCGCCGCAAAGGGTTTGTTCCCGGTCGACGTGTGCGTGTCGCCCATCCATGGCGCCAAGGGCAACGTGGAGTTTTTCCTGTACGGCACGAGACTTGCCCCCGGCGAGCGCTCTGATGACGAGTTGCAATCCCAGGTATCGGCTTTGAGCGAGAAAGCTGCAACGCTATGAAGGTCTTTCTGGTTCCCAATTACTACAAGCAAGAGGCGGTCGAAAGCGGCCTGATGCTCGAGCTTTGGCTGACGCGCCAAGGCTATGAGGTCGCATGGGCTGCCGATCAACGCTCTAAGATTCAGAGCACGCCCGACGTTGATGACGCCGATCTGGTCATTACGCTCGGCGGCGACGGCACGTTGCTTCGCGCAGCCCGTATCCTCAACTACCGCGAGATTCCCATTTTGGGTCTTTCCTATGGTCACCTTGGCTTTTTGACGGCGGCCAGTCCCGAGGAGCGCGACGTTTTGCAGGTTGTGAGCGACGCCCTGTCCGGTGAGCTCCACGTGAGTCGCCGCGCCACGATCGCTGCGGATATTGTGTCCGTTCGTGACGACGGTACGAAGGACGTCGTTCGTGCCTTTGCCCTCAACGACATGGCGCTTACGCGCGGGCCGCTGTCCGATATGGTCGAGTTCGATATCACCGTTTCGGGCCACCATATCGACCGACTGCGTGGCGACGGCGTTGTTGTGTCCACCGCGACCGGCTCTACGGGCTATGCGCTGAGCGCCGGCGGCCCCATCGTGAGCCCCGATTATACGGGTATGGTTTGCGTGCCCATCGCGCCGCACACCATTCAAGCTCGCGCTTTCTTGACCTCGCCAAGTGATGTCGTCGAGATCTTTATGTCCGACGACCGCCCGAGTGTGCCGGCTATCGCTATCGACGGCCAGTTCATTACTTGTGATGGCACCGTCGAGAGCGTGGCTGTGCGCCGCGGTCCCGGCGACGTGCTGCTGCTCGACTACGGCCCCGAGAGCTTTTACAACTCGGTGAGCCGCGTATTCTACGGAGTCCGTCATGATCGATGAGCTGCAGGTTTCCAACATTGCGCTCATTCGCGAGGCCACGCTGGTGCCGAGTGCAGGTCTGACCGTCCTGACGGGTGAGACTGGCGCCGGCAAGACCGCTCTGCTGTCTGCGCTCAAGCTCATTTTGGGCGAGCGCGCGGATTCGTCGACGGTTCGTGAGGGCGAGGCGCTTGCCAGCGTCGAGGCGCGACTGTTCGACGGTCCGCACGACACCGAGGGTTTCACCGTGCAGCGCAGCCTTTCTGCCGAGGGACGCAGCCGCGTGAAGATCGATGGCCGTATCGCCAGCGTTCGTGAGCTTTCGGAGCGCGTGGGCGTGATGATGGACCTGTGCGGTCAGCACGAGCACCAGCGTTTGCTCGACCCGACGCATCATGTCGCCATGGTCGACGCGTGGGCGGGTCGCTCGGCGCTCGAGGCACTCGATCGTTATCGTGCCTGCTTTAAGGCATCGCGTGCGGCTGCCAAGGAGCTTCGTCGTGTTGAGGAGGCCTCGCGTGCGCAGGGGAGTCGTGTCGAGGAAGCGCGTTTTGCCCTCGAGCGTATTGCCGAGGTCGATCCCAAACCAGGCGAGTACGAGGAACTCGAGGAGCTGCTGCCGCGCTCGGAGCACGCCGAAGTCTTGGTGGCCACCGCCAACGAGGCCCATGCATCGCTTGCTACTGAAGGTGGAGCGCTCGATGCTGTGAACAGCGCTGTAGCCGAGCTTTCGCGCATGGCGACCGTCGATCGCAAGCTGGGCGATATCGCCGATGCACTTTCTGACGCCTGCATATCACTCGAGGATTGCGCCAATGAGCTGCGTGCTTATCGCGATGGCGTTGCGTTTGACCCTCGCGAGCTCGCTCGTATGCGCGAGCGCTATTCCGACCTCAAGGGCTTGCTGCGTCAGTGGGGCCCCACCATGGACGACGTCTTTGCTATGCGCGAACGCTCGCAAGAGCTGTTGTCGCTGGTAGACGATGGCGACGAGCAGATTAGGAAGGCGCGCGAAGCGCTTGGCGCGGCTGAGCGTGAGCTGTTCGCCGCCGCTAAGGCGCTCAAGCGCGCACGCAACACGGCTGCCCCGCGCTTTTGCCATGAGGTGGGCCGTCAGATGGCACGCTTGGAGATGGGCAGTGCCGAGCTCGTCTGGGAGTCGCGCGATCTGCCCCGCGCCGAGTGGACGCCTGCGGGCCCTTCGAGCTACGAACTGCTATATCGTAGCGGCGCTGGTCTGACGCCGCGTCCCTTGCGTCGCATCGCCTCGGGTGGCGAGCTTAGCCGTGTGATGCTGGCGAGCAAAGTGGTCCTGGGCAATGCCGACGGTGTCGATACGCTGGTATTTGACGAGGTCGATGCCGGTGTCGGCGGCTCCACGGCGCGCGCCCTCGCCGGCGTGTTGGCCGACCTTGCCGCCACGCACCAGGTGATTGTCGTTACGCACTTGGCACAGGTTGCGGTTATGGCTGACAAGCATTACGTGGTTAGCAAGGAGCCGGGCGACGTTCCCCAGACATACCTGGACGAGGTGACTGGCGAGGCCCGTACCGCCGAGGTCGCCCGCATGCTCAGCGGCGATCAGTCGGAGGCCAGCCTGGCCCACGCCAAACAGATGCTCGAAGAAGCACGGGGGTAATTAAGCCCCACCACGTGCTTGTTCGGGGCCGTCTGCCACGCAATGGGGCTATCTACTACGTTTAATAGCGTATCGGCTTCCATGCCAAAACTTGCAAAAAGAAAACCGCAGGTAGAACGCCTGCGGTTTTCTTTGATTTGGGTGTATGGTTGGCGCTAGCAGTTAAAACGTAGTAGATGGACGGGTTTCGTGGCAAGTGGCGCCTGCTGGCTCGTTAAATTGCCTACTCCACGACCTTATCCGGCTGGATGAGCTCCTCGTAGTAGCTGATATGCTCGCGCGCGTCCTCGATTTCGGGCAGCAGGAAGTTATAGATAACCTCGATGATCATCGTGGCGCTGATCTTGGAGAACGCAAAGTCGCCCGTCGTGAGCAGTGCCTCGTGGTTCACCGTATTAAAGGTATAGTCGGCCAGACGCGCGAGCGGGGATTTGTTGTCACCGCTGATGACGACTACGGTGGCGCCAGTCTCGCGAGCGGCCTTGGCCATGCGGTTAAGACGGCGCGACTTGCCGGAGTTCGAGATCAGCACGATGACGTCTCCGGGCTTTAAGGTCAATGCAAAGCCAATCGCGGTTTCGCTGATAGTGCTCGCCATGCAGCGCAGACCCAGCTGCGAAAACTTAAA
The DNA here is from genome assembly GCA_934621885.1 of uncultured Collinsella sp. The sequence goes on along the minus strand of CAKTUH010000004.1, from coordinate 6,729 downwards.
CGTCGCATCGAGCGCGACCGCGTTCGTATTGCCCACGGCGGCGAACTCGATAACGCCGGCATTCTTAAGCGCGTTCACAACGGCTGCCAGCGTATCGTGATCGATGCCGTCGATGGTCGCATTAAGCTCGCTCACCTTGGCGGCGAGGATATTTTTAAGGCTCTGCTCCATGCTGTCGAGCGAGACTTCGTCGGTCAGGCCCTCGTTGCGCTGACTCTCCAAGTCGCGCGCCAGCGAAAACTGAAAGCTACGGAAACTGCCAAAGCCCAGCTTGCGGCAAAAGCGCGAAACCGTTGCCTCGGACGTGGCGGCGGCTCGTGAGAGCTGGGCAGCCGTCAGGCGCGGCGCCTCGGACTGATGCTCCAATATATAGTCGACAATGCGCTGCTCGGATTCGCTGTATCCCTTGTGGGTGCTAATAAGAGAGAGCGCGCTCTTGCTGCTATCGGTCATGGATGGCTCCTGGTTGGCATGAAAATCGGACTTGTTTTTCAATGCCATAGTATACGGGCATTTTCAAGTACAAGATACACCTTGCCGTTTCAAGCGTTGATGGTAAACTTTCATCGACCGTTTACGGTCGTGAAAGAACCTTTCACCGGAGAATTGCGCCTTGTCTCTTCTCACGCAAGCGGTGGGTTGGTATCTTTCAGTTGTGGAAAAGCGCGCCACGAGGCGCGTGTAGGGGAGCGCCCGCGGGCGCAGAACTCAAGAAGGAGGGACACATGGCTAAGTTTGACATCATCGCCGCCACCGGTTGCCCGACCGGTATCGCGCACACCTTCATGGCGAAGGAGGCACTGGAGAAGGCAGCTGCCGAGCGCGGTCTGACCATTAAGGTCGAGACCCATGGCCAGGTCGGTGTCGAGAACGAGCTCACGAAGGGTGAGATCGCCGGTGCCAAGGCCGTCGTCGTCGCAGCCGACAAGGATGTCCAGGCGGAGCGTTTCGCCGGTAAGCCCATGGTTTCCGTTGGCGTTTCCAAGGCCCTGTCCGTCGAGGCCGCCGGCAAGCTGATTGACCGCGCGCTCGCCGCCAAGGGCGACAGCTCGGTTGCCGCCGCTGCCGATGTCGAGGACGAGGTCGAGGAGAAGGAGTCTATCGGCCACGTCATCTACAAGCACCTCATGAACGGCGTTAGCCACATGCTGGTCTTCGTCGTCGCCGGTGGTGTCCTGACCGCCGTTTCGTTCCTGTGGGGCATCACGTCCTTCGATTCGACGGCATCTGACTACAACACCTTCGCCGCGATGCTCAAGATCATCGGCGGCATTGCCATGAACCTCATGGTTCCCGTGCTTTCCGCCTATATCGCCGAGTCCATCGGTAAGCGCCCGGCGCTCGTCCCCGGCTTCGTCGCCGGCATGATCGCCATCCAGGGTCTGCCCGTTAACGCCGAGACCGGTATGATCGACGCCGGCGGCGCTGGCGTGGGCTTCGGCTTCCTGGGCGGCATCGTCGGCGGCTTCCTCGCTGGCTATGTCATCCTGCTGCTTGAGAAGGTTTTCGCCGGTCTGCCCAAGAACCTGGACGGCCTCAAGGCAATCTTCCTGTACCCGCTGTTCTCGACGGCTATCGTCGGCCTCGTGATGCTCGGCATCTCCGGCCCCATGGCTGCCATCAATACCGCCATGATGGACTTCCTCAAGGGTTTGTCCGCCTCTGGCGCCGTCGTTCTGGGTCTTGCCATCGGCTGCATGTGCGCCTTTGACATGGGCGGCCCGGTCAACAAGGCTGCCTACGTCACCGGTACCGCTATGCTCACCGAGGCCCTGGCCGCCGGTGTCGGCACCGAGACCTACAACTTCGGCACCAACTTTATGGCTGCCGTCTCCGCCGCCTGCATCGTTCCGCCGCTGATCACCACCTTCGCCGTCGTCGTCGGCAAGAAGTACTTCAGCCAGGAGGATCATGACGCCGGTATCGTCAACCTCATCCTTGGTTGCACCCACATCACCGAGGGCGCCATTCCGTTCATGACCAAGAACATCTGGCCCGTCATGCCCATTATGATGCTCGGCTCCTCCATCGCTTCGATCCTGACCATCATGTTCAACGTCCACGATCCGGCACCCCATGGTGGCTTCCTGGTCCTGCCCGTTGTCGAGAACGGTCCGCTGTGGGTCCTCGCGATTCTCATCGGCGCCGTGGTCGGTGGCATCCTGTTCGTGGCCTTCAAGAAGTACGACTTCGAGAAGAACCAGAAGGCTGCCCCCGCTGCCAAGCCGGTCGAGGCCCCCAAGGCCGCTGCCGTCGAGGCTCCCAAGGCCGAAGCTTCCGACTTCGTGAAGGTCGAGAATGTCTTTGTCGCCGAGGACTTTGCTTCTCGTGACGAGGCTCTGAGCTTTGTCTCCAACCAGGCCGTCAAGGCCGGTCTCGCCAACGATGCCGACGCTGTTATGAACGCCTTCCTGGCCCGCGAGGCCGAGGGCACCACGGGCATGATGGAGGGCTTCGCCATCCCGCATGCCAAGTCCGATGCCATCACCGAGGCTGCCGTCATCGTCGTCAAGGACGAGTCCGGCGTGACCGGTTGGGACACCATGGACGGCGCTCCCGTCAACGTGGCTATCGCTCTGCTCATCCCGGGCGCCCAGGCTGGCACCACGCATCTCAAGATCCTGTCCAAGGTCGCCGAGGCGCTCATGGACGAGGACTTCCGTGCCACCGTCAAGGGTTCCACCGACGCTGCCGAGATCGCCAAGACGATCAACGCCCGCCTGGTCTAATCCCACGGCAAGCGATTAACATCGCCCCCTGTACAAAAGGCGAGGACTCCACCAGGAGCCCCGCCTTTTTCATGCCTTTCTTCTAACTTGCGGTGAAATAGGGACTGTTTAAACGTTTCAACCCCAAATTCAGTCCCTATTTCACCGCAACTTATAGAGAAGGGCATAGAGGGGACCATCTACCGAGTCATTAGTGCGAACAAATCATCAGCCAGAATTCCGTTCGCACGATATTGCTCTGGACCGACCAAGTTTCCGCAGCTTGCTCGCCGGGCGGGCCGATTAAGTTTGTCGCGAGTTCCGCACGCAAAGGAAAGCACTTAATGTGCTTTCCGTCTTGCGCAGGACTGTAGAGCAGCAAACTTAATCGGCCCGCCCGGCGAGCAAGCGGCCAGCAACGACATCTGTCCAACAATTCGTGCGAAACACAATGAAAAACCGTTTGATGTGAGTTAATATAAACAACGTCGTGAATCTGACTCCTGCCGCATACACGACAGGGGTTAAACACAAAAAAGGAGTCAATTATGGTTTCTGAGAAGGCTACCCTCGTCAATCCGCAGGGTCTTCACATGCGTCCGGCTGGCCTCTTCGCCTCCACCATGGGCAAGTACGCCTGCGACGTGACTGTCGTCACCCCCGAGAAGGAGGTCAACGGTAAGTCCCCGATGGCCCTCATGGCTGCTGGTATCCCTTGCGGTACCGAGGTCGAGGTCAAGTGCGACGGCGCTGACGAGGCCGAGGCTCTGGCTGCTGCCATCGAGCTCATCAAGAGCGGTCTTGGCGAGTAGAGCTCAAACGGGTCGCATGTTGAACAATTAAGTTCATATTTGGGGGCGCAGTGACCTGTTATGGGTAACTGCGCTCTTTTGTCATGGATATGGCAAAACGCTTTATCACATGACACGGAGAGAGGAATGGGAATGTATCAGGGAGTCAACGCATCCGAGGGCATCGGTATCGGCACCGTCATGGTCGCCGTCGATCCCGACTTGACGTTTGAGCCGCACGAGGTCGCCGATTCGGCAGCCGAGAAGGAGCGCTATCAGGCCGCTCTTTCGGTCTTCTGCGAGAAGACCCAGGCTCAGGCCGACCACATGAAGGAGACGGTGGGCGAGGCCGAGGCCGAGATCATGAGCGGACACATCGTCCTGGCTCAGGATCCGGGCATGACCGATGCCATCAACGCCGCCATTGACGGTGGCACCTGCGCTGAGCAGGCACTCATGGACACCTCGACCATGTTCGAGAACATGTTCCTGTCCATGGACGACGAGATGTTCCGCCTGCGCGCGGCTGACATCGCCGATATCCGCACTGGCATTCTGGCCGAGCTGCTGCACGTGGAGGTCGTCGACCTCTCCGTCCTGCCCGAGAACACCGTCGTTGTCGTGCACGACCTTACGCCGTCCATGACCGCCACGATCGACAAGGCTCACGTTGCCGGCATCGTCACCGAGACCGGTGGCCGTACGTCGCACTCCGCGATTATCGCCCGTGCCCTCGAGATCCCGGCCGTTCTTTCGGTTTCCAACAGCTGCACCGCGCTTCGTAACGGCATGACCGTCATCGTCGACGGTGGCAAGGGCATCGTCGAGGCCGATCCCGACGAGGAGACGCTCGCCGCCTACACCGCCAAGGCCGAGGCCTTCGCTGCCGAGAAGGCGGCTCTCGAGGCCTTCCGCGGCAAGCCTTCCGTGACTGCCGACGGCATCAAGAAGATCATCGCCTGCAACATCGGTAACCCCGATGACGTTCCCAACGCGCTTGACCACGACGCCGAGGCCATCGGTCTGTTCCGCTCCGAGTTCCTGTTCATGGACTCTGCCGAGCTTCCTTCCGAGGAGGAGCAGTTCAACGCTTACCGCAAGGTCGCCAGTGCACTCAAGGGCGCTCCTGTCATCATCCGTACGCTCGACGTGGGTGGCGACAAGGAGATCCCGTACCTGCACATGGTCAAGGAAGAGAACCCCTTCATGGGCTTCCGCGCCGTGCGCTACTGCCTGGCCAACCCCGATCAGTACAAGGTCCAGCTGCGCGCCCTGCTGCGTGCCAGCGCCTTTGGTGACGTTAAGATCATGATCCCGCTCGTCACCTGCGTCGAGGAGGTCTTGGCCGTCAAGGAGCTCGTCGAGGAGTGCAAGGCCGAGCTGACCGAAGAGGGCCGCAAGTTCAACGAGAACATCGAGGTCGGCATCATGGTCGAGACGCCTGCTGCGTCTCTGCTCGCTGACCGCCTGGCCGAGGTCGCCGACTTCTTCTCCATCGGCACCAACGACCTGATCGGCTACACCATGTGTGCCGACCGTGGCAACGACACCATCTCCAACCTGTACCAGGTTTACTATCCCGCCGTGCTCCGCTCGCTCAAGAACATCATCGAGAGCGGCGTGAAGGCCGGCATCATGGTCGGTATGTGCGGCGAGGCCGCTGCCGATCCGCTGCTCGAGCCGCTGCTGATCAGCTGGGGCCTGGAGGAGTTCTCGATGAGCGCACCGTCCATCCTGCGCGCCCGCAAGACCATCAGCCAGTGGACCAAGGCCGAGTGCGACGAGCTCGCCGAGAAGGCGCTCGCCTGCAACACCGCCGCCGAGGTCAAGGCGCTGCTCGAGGCTGCAGCTCGCTAATTTGGTATCAGAGGTAACCGCGTGGTTGGAATGGGCCGGCCACGCGGCCCTCACATATACAGGGGGTACTGTAAATGTTCTACACGCTAACCGCTAATCCGGCTGTCGACATGACGGTTTCGAGCTCTCCGCTCGAGCCCGACGAGAACGTCCGCACCGGCTCGGCCAGCTACACGGCCAACGGCAAGGGCCTCGACGTGTCCTTCGCCTTTAAGAAGATGGGCGTCGACACCGTCGCGCTCGGCTTCTTCGCCGGCTTCACGGGCAAGTTCATCGTCGAGGAGGTCATGAACCTGGGTTGCCTGTGCCGCCCGGTCTGGACCGACGGCATCACGCGCATCAACACCTACGTCAACGATGGCCAGCACGAGTACGGCATCCTTAACCCCGGCGCCCCGATCACGCCGGAGCACCAGAAGGAGCTCTACAACATCCTGGACACCGCGGGCGATCTTGAGTGCCTGATCGTCTCTGGTTCCGTGCCTCCCAAAGCCACGTCCGACTTTCTGGCTCAGGTCATGGAGCACGCTCAGGCCCGTGGCGCCGACGTCGTCCTGGACCTGTCCTCCGACAAGCTCAAGGAGCTCGCTCACAAGAAGCCGCTGCTCATCAAGCCGAACCATCACGAGATGAAGGCCATCTTCGGCGTGCCGGTCGACACCGACGACGAGGTCCGCGTTGCCATGAAGCTCGCCCACGAGGCTGGCGTTCAGAACGTGCTGCTCACCCGTGGTAGCCGCGGCGACGCCTACTTCTCCAACGGCGAGGACATCTGGTACGCCAAGCGTGAGTTCAACATCAAGCTGGTCTCTTCCGTCTGCGCTGGCGACTGCACCCTCGCTGCATTCCTGCATAAGTGGTACAGGAATCGCGACAACGTCGAGGAGGCCATGAAGCTCGCTATGGCTACCGGCGCCAACGTTGCCGAGTCCGTCGGCATCGGCGACTTTGGTCACGTCGACGAGTACAGCAAGCGCGTTGCCGTTCGCAAGCTCGATCGCGAGTAAGCGAAACGCGACATATTCGCTCGCTACGGCGTCCCGGTTTTGGCCGGGGCGCCGTTTTTTGTGGCCGGGGAGCGGCAGATCGAAGCCGCCCTTCACCGCTTCCACACCGTTCGCCGAGTTGTTGTAGCCTTTTGCCGAAGCGTGGAATATACTTTCATTAACACGTTACTTCGTGAAAGGAACATTCATGATTTACACGCTCACTGCAAATCCCGCTATCGACTACAACATCGCCTGCGACGGCCTCACCTCCAACACCGTCACGCGTACCCGCAACGCGGTCTACACCCCCAACGGCAAGGGCCTCAACGTCTCGTTTACGCTCGATCACTACGGCGTCGACACCACGATCCTGGGCTTTTTCGC
>CAKTUH010000003.1 GCA_934621885.1 uncultured Collinsella sp. | reverse complement strand
CCTCTCGGCGGCCTTGCGAAAAACAAATCCAAGTTAGACCATTTCAAATGGTTCGATGTCTGCCCGGATGCGACACATCTGGTGTGTCCATCCTCGCAGTATCCGGTTCTCAAGGTGCACGCCCCGCGGCTGATCCGGTTGCACCGGGCCGCGCGGCAAGGAGATATATTGCCAGACCGCGAAGCGATGTGGGACGTCAATTCCACTCTTCACAAGTCCTACATAATATATCACTTTCTACTATCAATAGAAAGACTGATGCGGTTTTTCCGCATGCATCAGATGATGACCCTTCGGTTTAGAGATATATAAAGATCGGTCATCTGTAAATGTCTATCTACCTGCGCTTTTGGCTATGTAAACCAGCGGCTCAGATAAAAAGAGGGAGCGCCGCGCACAGTGCGACACTCCCCTAGCGATTCAAGAGAATCTATTAGGCCTCGAGAGCCTTCTTGGCGATGGTGGCCAGCTCGTTGAAGGACTCGATGTCCTCGTAAGCCATCTGAGCCAGAACCTTGCGGTCAAGCTCGATGCCGGCAACCTTCAGGCCGTGCATGAACTGAGAGTAAGAGATGTCGTTCAGGCGAGCAGCAGCGTTGATACGGGTGATCCAGAGAGAGCGGATCTCGCGCTTCTTGTTGCGGCGATCACGATACTGATACTGCAGGGAGTGCTGGACCTGCTCTTTAGCATGCTTGTAAGTACGCGAAGCGGCACCGTAGTAACCCTTCGCACGGTGCATAACGGTACGGCGCTTCTTCTTGGCGGCAACAGCGCGCTTAATACGTGCCATGTTCTATCAACTCCTAGACGGTAAAACGAAAAACGGGAACGCGAACTTAGGCGAGACGCGACTTGATGACCTTGCGGTCGGCAGCGGCGATCTCGGTCTCCTGACGGAAGCCACGCTTACGCTTGGTGGACTTCTTGCTCAGGATGTGGCTCTTGAAAGCCTTGGCGCGCATAAGCTTGCCGGTACCAGTCTTGCGGAAACGCTTCTTGGTGCCGCTGTGGGACTTCATCTTAGGCATGAAATACTCCTTAATCGGTTACAGAACACTAGTTACTTGGTATCGCTTGCCGCTTTATCCTCATCGAAGGCGCCCTTAATCGGGGCGAGCAGCATAAGCATGTTACGGCCTTCCATCTTAGGCTTGGACTCGACCGTAGCGTAAGGCTTGAGATCCTCGGCGAGACGCTCGAGAACGTTAAGACCCTGCTCCGGGTGAGCCATCTCACGGCCGCGGAACATGATGGTGATCTTAACGCGTGCGCCCTTCTTGAGGAAACGCAGAACGTGGCCCTTCTTGGTCTCGTAGTCGCCAACGTCGATCTTGGGTCGGAACTTCATTTCCTTGACCTCGACCTTGGACTGGTTCTTACGAGCAGCCTTGGCCTTCATGGCCTGCTGGTACTTGAACTTACCGTAGTCCATGACCTTGCAGACCGGCGGCTCCGCGTTGGGAGCGATCTCGACCAGGTCGAGACCCTGATCGTCGGCGACGCGCTGGGCATCGCGGATGGCGAACAGGCCGAGCTGAGAGCCATCGACGCCAATCAAACGGCACGAGGATGCAGTGATCTCGTCGTTGATGCGGGTGTCATCAGACTTAGCTATTTTCCCTACCTCCATTCATAAAAAAATAACCCGGCGCTTCTCCGCAACCAGGTCGTACACATAGACATCCTCATATGAGGAAGGGAATCTAAGTTGTATGACCAGTCAGCTGCTCATTGGCGCCAAAAGGTGGGAACCCTCGGGTTCCTCTTTAGGGCATTGCGGGAACAACGCCTTGGCGATAATAACACGTTCGACGCGTTATCACATTACGTACACGAAAAAGGGGGCCTTGACCCCCTTGAACGCTCACTTGCATGTATGGTGCCCGAGGCGAGACTCGAAGGGTCTTCGCTTCGCGAAGCCCCGGGCTTCGGGCGCATGGCGCCCTCGCCACGCTCCGCTACAAACAGGCCACAGGCCTGTTTGCTTAACGCTCCGCGCGCTCACGCGAGTTCGGCACGAAAAAGGGGGCCTAAACCCCCTTGAACGCTCACTTGCATGTATGGTGCCCGAGGCGAGACTCGAACTCGCACGTTGTTGCCAACGGTGGATTTTGAGTCCACTGCGTCTGCCAATTCCGCCACTCGGGCACGTAATGCGTGAGTTAGTTTATCACAGCTTGCTATCGATTAGTCCGAAAATGGAACTTCGAGCATTTCGACGAGTTCGACCGTACGGAGCATCTCACGCTGACGGCATCCGCGACCGTCGACTGAGGCCTCGCCCATCTGATTGTCGTAGGGGTCCTCGCGCATGCCGTCGAAAGCCGGCTCAAACTCGGCCTGGAACCGATTGTTTGCCACCATGCGCCATGGATCGAGGTTGCCAAAGTAGTGACGACGACGCCACTCCTCCCCCATCCTGCGCGCCGAGGAACCAAACGAGACGTCGGCGTTGAGCCAACCGGTCTGCGGTGTATAGAACTCTGCCCAATCGTGCGGCCCCACCGAATCCGGTGCAACATACAGGCCACTCTGCCAACGGGCAGGCACGCCGGCAATGCGACACATGGTGATAAACGTAAGCGCCATAACGCCGCAATCGCCGCGGAGCGAATGCGCGCAGTCATCGGCAATAGACCCCAAAAGCAGGTACGGCGGCTGATAGCGATAGTCGATATGCTGCGTCAGGTAATCGTAGATAGCACGGGCACGATCGAGCGGGTCCTCGAGCCCGTCAATAACACGGGCCGTCATCTGCTGCAGGTACGGCGTAAACGCAATGTGCGGACGGTCCTCGGAAGTGTCCTCGGGCAACGGCGTGCCCATGCACGGATGCGACGGAAGCGTACCCCCATAGACATTGCAATAGGCGGCATCAATGTGATAGCGATAGGTCACCGAGAATGAACGCTCAGTCGAAGATGTCCACGAGGCAGTGCGAGCCGAGACGTCTTCGGGAGCAACGGCGCCATCCGGCGTGATGTCGAGAATCTCAACTTGAGACTGCTGACGGCAGGCGGCGGCAACGGGAAGCCACGCGCGAACGGTCTCCCCCTCCAAAGCCCCAGGGACAGACACGGACGCCTTAAGCGTGATGACGCGAGTCAACCCGTTTTGCGACTCCATCTCCTTGAGCATCTGGTTGCGCAGCGCTATGCCGTCCGTAGGATCGGGACGCAAGCCCGGAACCTCCTTGGGATACACGCGAAGCGAATCGAGGAAGTTATCGAGAACAAACAGCTCGCCATCGATAAAACGCCAGTCAATACGCTTACGATTAATCAGATCATCAAACTGCTCTTCGGTAAACTCAGGCCATTCCTCGCGAATCATCGCAATAGCCTGATTGCGCGACACCGAAAAATGAAGCGGCGTCTCGAGCATGCGATACCGCTCAGCACGAACGCAAGCAGCCAGAGAAGGATCGGGATTCTGCCCCAAGAGGCGATCACAAGCTGCAACAGCCTGCTTCAGATACCCGGCATCCTTGAGACGAAGAATCTCAGGCGGCAATCCAATATCGAGATGACGAAAATCATCACAGCAAACATCAACAGAGCAACCAACAGGACCCTCGTCAATAACCTTCCCATCCGAAGGCAAAACATCAACAACAGCCATAACCACTCCCACATCAAACGACAAACTGAACCCATTGTACCGACACAAAAACAAAGCCCCAACCAAGGAGCCCACAACACCGATAAGCGGTACCTATTTAATTATCTCAGCCCAGTAACCCTGTAGCGAGTTAACAAAGGAGGCCCCGTTTCCCCGGAGCCGATTCCGTCGCGCGACTTCTGGCAATGCCTGGAGCCATTTTTATTCAGACTCGTAACCCTGCGGCGTTAAACGAAGGAAGCCCCGTCCCCCGGAACTGTTTCCTTGGCGCGACTTCTGGCGAAGCCAGGTGAGCGCAAAGGAAACAGTGTAGGGGGACGGGGCTTCCGGCGGGATAAGTTTATCGACGCTTACGCCTTGTTGACGGAGCCAAACTCCTCCATGAGCTCCTTGGTGCGGGCAACGATGTTGTCGCGACCAGGCTTGAGGAGCTTGCGGGGGTCAAAGCCCTTGCCCTGCTGATCCTTGCCAGCCTCGATGTACTCGCGGACGCCCTTGGCGAAGACGAGCTGCAGGTCGGTGTTGACGTTGATCTTGGAGATGCCCAGGGAGATGGCCTTCTTGATCTGATCCTCGGGGATGCCGGTGCCACCGTGCAGAACGAGGGGCAGGTCACCGGTCTGGGCCTTGATCTCGCCCAGACGCTCGAAGGAAAGGCCAGCCCAGTCGGCGGGGTACACGCCGTGGATGTTGCCGATGCCGCAGGCGAGGAAGTCGACGCCCAGGTCGGCAATCTGCTTGCACTCAGCGGGGTCAGCGAGCTCGCCGTTGGAGGTCACGCCGTCCTCGGTGCCGCCGATGCCGCCAACCTCGGCCTCGATGGACATGCCCTTGGAGTGGGCAAGCTCAACGAGCTCCTTGGTGCGGTCGAGGTTAAGCTGGAAGGTCTCCTCGTGAGAGCCGTCATACATGATGGACGTGAAGCCGGCCTCGATGCACTTGAAGCAGTCCTCGTAAGAACCATGATCGAGGTGAAGGGCGACGGGAACGGTAACGCCCGTGGCCTCGACGGCAGCCTTGACCATGTCGGCGCAGACCTTGAAACCACCCATCCACTTAGCGGCACCAGCGGTGCACTGAAGGATCAGCGGAGACTTGGCCTCCTCGGCGGCCTGGAGAATGGCCAGGGTCCACTCGAGGTTGTTGGTGTTGAAGGCACCGAGAGCGTACTTGCCGGCCTCGGCCTTCTTGAGCATGTCTGCTGCGTTGACGAGCATAAAAGAAACCTCCTGTAAGGTTGCTCCGATAACGCCTGTGATTTTACCACGGCATACCGCGGCATAAACGTTCGTTTGTTCACGAATATCATCCGATTGGACAAATTTTGACCGTTTGCCCCGCAGAATCGACCCGCTGGGGAAAATAACTTGACGATTGAGTGGTCTTCGTGGTTCGAGAGACGGCTTTGAACCTACATCTGCATGAACGGATTCTGCATGAGCTCACGCGCGACGGTGGTCGAATCGCCATGGCCCGTCAAGCAAACGGTATCGGGCGGAAGAACCTTGGCAAGTTTGGAGAGCGAGCGCATGATCGCAGCCTCGTCGCCGCCGGAAAGATCGGTACGACCATGGCTGCCCGGGAAAAGCGTGTCGCCCACAAAGGCAATATTTCCCTGCTCGGTGGCGGCGAACAGGACGATGCCGCCCGGCGTATGCCCCGGCGTCTCGATCACTTGCAGGCAGACGTCGCCCACCTCGATCGTATCGCCCTCGGCAAGCAAGCGCGTCGGCTCACCCGGATCGGGCGTCTCGATGCCCCACATGGCGCGTTGCTCCTCGATATTTGCACGAGGTACCGCTACGTCCTTGGCGCACAGTTCATATAGCGAGGCGTCGCCAACGGCAGCCCGCACCCCGGCAACCCCGCCAACATGGTCGGCATGACCGTGCGTGCAGGCAGAGCCGAGTACGCGCACCTCAGGATGTTCGGTGCGAATATGCTCCACAAGACGCTCGCCTTCCCACGCCGGATCGACGATTAAGCACTCGCCATTTGAAATCACGGCGTAACTGTTGGTCTGAATCGGGCCGTTGACCAGCGTCTCAATCGAAGCCGCACCTCGGGGCGTCAGGTCCAAAGTCATATCGTCCATATGCACACTCTCCTTCTAAATACGTCGAGGCACCCAACGATGCCTCGACGTAACCAAATATCTATGATGCTGCGGGACTCTCGCACCTACACGCGACGCTTGAGTTGCGCTCCGCCCTCGCCGGGCATGAGGCGGCGGGCGTCGTAGACCGAGTCGACGCCGCTGATAGAGGACAGCAGCGGATCCAGGCCACTCGCGTCCGAAATCTCGACCATGAAGCGCAGCGTTGCGATGCCCTCGCGGTTGGTCGACGTGGCAGCCGAAAGGATGTTGCCGCCCGCATCGCCGATGGCGATGGTGACGTCCTTGAGCAGGCCCATACGGTCCAGGCACTCGACCACGATCTCGACCTGGAAGAGCGTGTCGGCGGCGCCGTCCCACTCCACGTCGATCATGCGCTCGGGATGCTCCATAAGACCCTTGACGTTGGGACAGTTGGCACGGTGCACCGAAACGCCGCGACCACGCGTGATGAAGCCGACGATATCGTCGCCCGTCACGGGATTGCAGCAGTGCGCCAGACGCACCAGCAGGCCGCTGTTGCTCTCGCCCTTGACGATGATGCCGTTGCTCGCGCTCTTGCCGCGCTTTTGCGGCTTGCGGTTGGAGCCGCGGGCGGGCTGTTTCACGACCTCGGCGATGGCCTCGGCCTTGGTGAGCTGCTCCTCGGGCTTGGGATCCAAGATCTGCTCGACCTTGTTGCCCACGGCACGCGGGGCGACCTTACCGGCACCGACAGCCGCAAACAGGTCCTCGAGCTGCTTGTAGTTCAGCTGCTCCGCCACGGCATTGAGCGCACGCGTCGAGCGCGGCGTGGAAATGCCATACCCGCGCTTGCGCAGGTCCTTGGCCAGCACATCGCGACCGGCGGCGGCGTCGTCGTCCTTAGTCGCGGCGGCAAAGTAGCGACGGATCTTGGACTTGGCCGAAGGCGTCTTGACGATCTTGAGCCAGTCGCGCGACGGTTTGGAACTCTTGTTGGTCAGGATCTCGACACGGTCGCCCGTCTTGATCTCGTGCGTGAGCGGCGCCACGGCACCGTTGATCTTGGCGCCCACGCAGTGGTTGCCGACCTCGGTGTGGACAGCGTAGGCAAAGTCGAGCGGGGTGGAGCCGGCACGGAGCGCCATGACCTCGCCCTTGGGCGTAAAGACAAAGATCTCCTGGTCGAACAGGTCGACCTTCAGCGAATGCAGGTACTCCTTGGCATCGGTGATCTCGTCGGAGGCGGCCCAGTCGAGCGAGTGCTTGAGCCAGTTGATCTGGTCGTCCAGGCGCTGGGCATCGTTGGTCTTGGAGGCAGAAGATCCGCCCGACTTTTTATACAGCCAGTGGGCGGCGATACCGTACTCGGCCTGCTCGTGCATCTCGTAGGTTCGAATCTGAATCTCGAGCGGGCGGGCCGTGGGACCGATAACCGTCGTGTGGAGCGACTGGTAGTTATTGACCTTGGGCATGGCGATATAGTCTTTAAAGCGGCCGGGCATGGGGTGCCACAGCGTGTGCACCGCGCCGAGCGTGGAGTAGCAATCGCGTACCGAATGGGTAATGACGCGCAGCGCCACCAGGTCGTAGATCTCGGAGAACTCCTTGCCCTTGCGCTTCATCTTTTGGTAGATGGACCAATAGTGCTTGGAACGACCGTTGATCTGGAAGCCCTCAAGGCCAATACGGTTGAGCTCGTCGGTGAGCGTCTTGATGGTCTCGGCCAGATAGCGCTCGCGAACCTCGCGCGACTCCGCTACCATGCGCGCGATGCGCTGGTAGGCGTCGGGCTCCAGATAGAAGAACGACAGGTCCTCGAGCTCCCACTTAATGGAACTCATGCCCAGGCGGTCGGCCAGGGGCGCATACACGTCCATGGTCTCACGCGCCTTAAACAGGCGACGGTCCTCGCGCAGGGCCGCCAGCGTACGCATGTTGTGCAGGCGGTCGGCAAGTTTGACGATGATGACGCGAATGTCCTTGGACATGGCGAGGAACATCTTGCGCAGCGTGAGCGCCTGCTTCTCGTCCATGCTATCGACTTCGATGTTGGTGAGCTTGGTCACGCCGTCGACAAGCTCGGCCACCGTATCGCCAAACAGGCCCGAGACATCGGCAAGCGAGGTCTCGGTATCCTCGACGGTATCGTGCAGCAGCGCGGCGCACACCACATCGCAGTCCATCTTAAGGTCGGCCAGAATGATGGCCACCTCGACGGGATGGTTGATGTACATCTCGCCCGAGCGGCGCTTTTGGTTGCAGTGCTTCTCGGCGGCAAAGCAGTAGGCCTGCTCCACCTTGGAGAAGTCGTCCTCATTCATATATTTGAGGCACAGGCGCTCCAGCTTGTCGTAGCTGTCCGCCATAATCTCGGGCGGCAGCTCATCGGCATGCTTATAGTGCTCCATCTCCGAGAACGGCTGGAGGGTGGAATCATGGGCGGTACGGGCTGCGGCATCCATCGAGGTCCCCTTCCCCTAGGCCCGCGGTACGATCGGGCGGTTAACTTTGGCTAGCATATCAGAAGCGCACGAATCGAGCGCCCAGCTCCGGAAAGCCGAGAACTCCATGCGCGAGCGCAGGCCCTCCAAATAGCGGATTGACCTGCTCAATTGCACGCGGCCGGGGTTTTCGGCCATCGCGATGCGGCGCGTGTCGTCAAACCCCGAAACGCGGCAGAAACCAAGTTCTTCGAAGATTCCCAGGCCGCTTTCCACCGAGCGCTCATCGACCGGTGTGCGGGCATCGATAGCAAGGCACATCTGCGCGATATCGATATCGCTCGCGCTAAACGAATCGTCTCCGGTCTTGCCGCGGTTGGAGCGCCACATCGTCTGCAGTGCGCGATAGAGCGTAACGAGCTCGTCGCGCTCGGGCGCGTAACAATCGAGCAGGCGCTCGTTAATGCGGGCGTCGCGCGACGAATAGAGCAGATGGATCACGGCGGGCTGCCCATCGCGGCCGGCGCGCCCGCTCATCTGGTTGAACTCGATAGCGCCAAACGGCATGTGGTAGAGCACGACATGGCGGATATCGGGCAGATTCACGCCCTCGCCAAAGGCCGATGTCGAAACGATGCAGCTGAGGCTTCCGTCTCGGAACGCCTCCTCCACACGTCGGCGATCGGAGCGTGCAAGCCCCGCGTTATAGAACGCGATACGGGTCGCGCAATCGGGTACGCGCTTACGCAGCGTCTTGGCAAGCGCCACGGACTGGTCACGCGAGTTGACGTAGATGACGGTCTTCTCCCCCGTCGCCACGATCGACACGAGACGATTCTCGCGGCTCGCAAGATCGCGGTCGTCCTCGAGTTGCAGGTTCTCGCGCACCGTCTCGTCGACCACTGTGCGGGTAATCGGCAGCACGCGGGCGAGCTCGGCCACGACCGGAGTCGTCGCGGTGGCTGTCGCTGCCATAACGACCGGGTCGCCCAGGACTTTGAGGATATCGGGCATGTCTAGATAGGCGCTGCGGTCGCCGCCCTTGGCAAGACCGGCGTGATGTGCCTCATCGATAACGACAAAGCCGATGCGCCCGGAGCGCGCGAAGCGGTCGCGGTGAATGGACAGGAACTCGGGCGTCGTGAGCACGATGCCGGTGCGGCCCGAGGCCAAGCCGGCAAACACGTCATCGCGCGCGGCCTCCACGGTCTCGCCAGTCAGCACGCCGACGCCAATGCCGAGCGCGGCCATCGTCGACGAAAGGTGATAGGCCTGGTCGGCAACGAGCGCGCGCAACGGATAGACAAAGATGCTCGCACGCCCACGAAGAACCGCCTCGCGCGCGGCATGCACGTGGAAGATGAGAGACTTGCCGCGCCCCGTTCCCATGACGGCAAGAACACTTTGGTGATCGGCCAGGGCATCGAGCGCCTCGACCTGCGCGCGGTGCGGCTGGTTCGAGCCAATGAAGCTGTGAATGAGCGAGCGCGTGAGCTCGGTATAGGAAAGCTGGGCGAGCGTCTGGCGCTTGCGAGACTCCAGGCGAAGACCGGCGTCCGCAGGCTCCACGCCACGGCGAAGCTCACATGCCGGGTCGTCAACGCTGGGCGCCGCGGTATCACGGACCAAGACATCCTTGATCATGAGCTTGGGCTTTACGCGACCTTGCCAATGCTCGGCCACGGCCTCGAACACCAAATCGACAGCGCTATCGCAATTGATGAGCCTATCGATCTGCGGCACGCGGAACATAATGGCCGGCACGCTCGCGGCGCCATCCGTCGCCACAAAGCGCATGTGCTCGCCGGTCTTGCCCACCACGGCGCGATCGCACATCGTCACGCCCTCGGCGGCCAACAGCGGCACCTTGTTGCCCTGGCCAAACGGCTCAAGGCGAGAAATCTGTTCGATGGTCTCGATATTCAGTTCGGAAAGGTCGACAGTAGCAGCAACCTCGTCGGTGTCTTCAAAGTCCTCGGCAGGAAGCTCGGACAGTACGGCGGAAAGACGGCGGCGGAACTCATCGAGCTTGGATGCCTCGATAGTCACGCCCACCGCGCCCGCATGCCCGCCGCGACGAATCAGCAGATCGGAGCAGCGTTCTACGGCGTCGAACAGGTTGACCTTGCCCACCGAGCGACCCGAACCGCGAGCGATACCGTCTTCGATCGAGAAGAGCAGCGCCGGCACGTGATAACGGTTGGTCAGGCGGCTCGCTACGATACCCTTGACGCCCTCGTGCCAGCCCTCGCCACCCACGACGATTGCGCGACCGCCATCATAGGTCTCCTCGACCTTTGCCATGGCGTCGCGTGTGAGCTCAGCCTCGATCTCGCGGCGCTGACGGTTGATCTCCTCGAGCTCGGCCGCCAGCGCGCTTGCCTCGATGGGATCGCGGGCAAGCAGCAGGTCGAGCGCCAGCTTGGGATCGGCCATGCGGCCGGCGGCGTTCAAGCGAGGAATGAGCGAAAACGACAGGCCATCGGCCGTAATGCTAGAGAGGTCGGCCTTGGCGAGCGCGGCCAGCGCGATATAGCCGGGGCGGGCGGTCACGCGCATCTGCTGGATGCCCTCGGCGACCAGTGCGCGATTCTCGGGCGTGAGCGGCATCATGTCGGACACGGTACCAAGCGCCGCAACCTCGATCAGCGAACGCCAATACGACGGCTTGCCCAGACGCTCGCCCAAAACCTGCACCAGCTTGAGTGCCACGCCGGCACCGGCAAGCTCGCGCGAGGGACCCTCGTCCTCGAGCTTAGGGTCGGTCAGGGGCACGCCCTGCGGCACCTGGTCGGAGGGCTCGTGATGGTCCGTGACCACCAAATCGATCCCCAGGCTCTCCAGATAGGAAACCTCTTCCTTGGCGGCAATGCCGTTATCGACGGTCACGATCAGCTGGGGGCGAGCGAGCTCGTTAACGCGGTCGAGCGCCGCGCGCGAAAGACCGTAGCCTTCGTCAAAGCGATGCGGAATAAACGGCGTGACATCGGCGCCAAACGTGCGCAGTGCCTCGGTCAACAGGCAGGTCGACGTAATGCCGTCGACGTCAAAATCGCCAAAGACCGCGATGCGCTCGTGGTTGCGAATGGCACACTCGACGCGTTCGGCAACGACCGACATGCCCGGGATAATGAGTGGGTCGGCCCAGTCGCGATCGAGCGAAGGCGTCAAAAACAGCTGGCCTTCTTCGATGGATGTAATGCCGTGCGCAACCATAATGCGCGCCACCAGCCCGGGTATGCCCAGGCCAGCCGAAAGCTCCTTTTCGAGCTCGGGGTTTTGCTGAGCGACCGCCCAGCGATGCGTCGTCTTAAGCGATGACATAGGCACCCACCCCCGATAGGGGCAGGTCGCCGCGATACCTCTCACGGTTCATAGCGATGAGTCCTCTGTGTATGCCCGCTTCGGCAGGCAGATCTGTTGAACGGATTTATTATACCGTGCAGCGCGGACGCCAATCGCCGCAGCACGCCGCGGTTTCGGTAAACGATGCCGGTAATACCCTCGAAATAATCGAGCGTTTCTGACGCACGAACGCATGCGAGCGTCTAGCATATCCATTCATATGCATTTATGGGCAAAGGGAGTCGCAGGGATATATGAAGCAATGGGTTGGACTGGGTAAGTTCCTCGCGGGGCACATGCAGGTCATCGTCCCAATTTGCGTGGCGCTCGGTGTGCTCTTTCCCCAACAGATCGGCGTGCTCAAGCCCATCGTGCCCACCCTGTTTGCCTTTATGACGTTTCAGGGAGCACTGAGCAACACCTTCCATCAGGTGGCCGAGGTATTCCGTCGTCCGCTGCACCTAATCTTGGCGCTGCTCGTCTCGGCGGTGCTTATCCCTATCGCAGCCTATGCCATGGGATCGTTATTCTTTGGCTCCAACCCCAACCTTGTCTGCGGCATCGTGCTCGAGTACAGCGTACCCGTGGCAGTCACCGCCTTTATGTGGATCAGCATGTTCGGCGGCAACGGCCCGCTCGCGCTCACCATTATCCTGACGTCCTCGGTCATCTCGCCCGTGACGATTCCGCTTACGCTCAAGCTCCTGCTGGGCGCCACCGTCTCGATCGACGTGCCGAGCATGATGCAGAACATGGCCTTTATGATCGCCATCCCCGCCGTGCTCGGCATCGTGATCAACGAGCTCACGCGCGGATGGGGACACGAGAAACTCTCCCCCGCGCTTTCGCCCGCCTGCAAGTTCATGATGATGGGTGTCATCGCGTCCAACTCCACCGCCATGAGCGAGTACGTGCTGCACATGAATGTTGAGCGCTTGGAAGTCGCCCTCTTTATCCTGGTGTTCGCCATCAGCGGCTTTATCATCGGCATTCTGGTCGCACGCGCCCTGCACCTGCCGTATAGCGAGACGACCACCATGTGCTTTACCTGCGGCATGCGCAATATCTCTTCGGGTGCCGTCATCGCCACGCAGTATTTTCCCGGCGAGGTCGTGTTCCCCGTCATGTGCGGCACACTGTTCCAGCAGGTGCTGGCCTCGATTATCGGACATCTCTTTGAGCGCCTGACCGGCGAGGAGCGCGCCAAACAACGCAAACGCGTCGAGGCCGGCCGCGACGCAATGGCACGCTAGGCAGTACACTTTTCGCAGGCGTTCGCCTTGCTATGCGAGCGTTTTCAGATGCGCGCGTAGGCGCTCAGCATCGATATCGAGCGTGGTCTCGGCATTGACCTGGGCCAGACGATAGCCCACAAAGTAGGGCGAAACCACCCAACGCGGCAGCGCCTTAGCAATAGTCCGGCCGTCCATGTGGTAGAAGAACAAGTTGTACGACTCCGCGCGACCGCCGTGGTGCTCGTGCAGGATATAGCGCAGGGTCACCTGAATCGCATCGGCAAACAGGTCCGCCTCGGCTTGGTCGCGGGCGTCGTCGCTGGCGGCGATTCCCAGTGGAGCCGAGACGTTGACCTCAAAGAACCCCATGATCGGCTCGGTTGAGATGTTGACCGAGATTCTCCCCTGCTCCCAGACATTGATGCCTTCGAAATTGGCGGAAGTCAGCGAAGCATAGCCGTCCTCCTGTTCCAAGCCCACAATCTGCATGTGTGGATGAACCAAGCTGCCGCCCGAAAGCGGGCCCTTGTTCTTGTACATGAGCACGCTGCGGTACTGTTGAGAATCGATCATCTGCTGCCAGCAGCCCAGGGCAAATCGCATCACATGATGTAGCTCGCCCGACGCATAGGTCACCAGGTCGGCGTCGTGATTGGCCGACTCGATCAATACGGTCTGACGGGTGGCCCGCAAAGTCTTGAACTTATTCTCGAGCCAGATGCAGTCACCATCGCGCTCGATGATGTTGGCGAGCCCCTCCGTGTCGCAAAAGGGGCACGCGGTGCCAGGGCGACGATTATCGTCGGGCTTACCGTTCGCCTGCTGAACGTCAAATAACAGCGCCACGGGTTATACCTCCAGCGGCACGATCTTAGTGCCATGGAGCTCGGAGACGCCGAGCGCCGCCGCGACCGCGTCGCGATTTGCCGTAGTGATGCCGCCGCCGGGAAGGATGGTCAAACGATCGCCCGCATACTCGATTAAACGAGCCAGGTGATCGAAATTATCCTCGATCGACGTACCGGCCGCGCCGCCATGCGTGAGGATACGCGTTACGCCGCAGTCGGCAAGTGTATCAATCGCATCGAGCTGAGCTTCGGGCGAGAGCTGGTCAAATGCCATGTGGAAGGTGATGTCAAGGGACTCGCACTTGCACTCCTCGGCCGCGCAGCCCGCAGCCATGACGAGGGCGCCGAGGGTGAGCTCGTCGAGCGCCCAGCCGCCGGCACAGGGCTTGCAGCATCCAAAGACTAGGCCGTCAACGCCGGCACTCACGGCAAGGCCCAAGTCCATCTCCATCATGCGCAGCTCGTCCTGGTTGTAATGAAAGTCGCCACCACGCGGACGAATCATGCACATCACTCGCGCGTCATGCTCGTGAGCGTAACTGACTGTAGCGCTAATAACGCCGGCGGAAGGCGTGGTGCCACCGACGGCGAGGTTGTCACACAGCTCAATGCGCCCCGCACCGGCCTCGATGGCCGCCGGCACTCGCTCAAAGTTCTCGGCACAAAACTCGTACAGCATAGATAGGCCCCCAAAAACAGCAGATATTTTCCGACGGGCATTGTCACACATCCCCATGAAGTTGCGGTGGAATAGGGACTGTTTTGGCCTCAAGATCCCCCATTTAGTCCCGATTTCACCGCAACTTAGAATGATCCGTTGGGGACGGCGCGGCTGGCCGAAAAATGTTGCCGATGATGAATGTTGCGCAACAAGATTTTCGAATCCCGATTAACCATGGCAGTATCGACATTCATATTTAGAGGAAAGGATTGCCATGTTCAAGAGCATCCAAAAGAGCGGAAGGATCGCAGCGGTCGCCATCGGCCTGATCGCGGCCCTGTCTCCGCTCGCAGCCCCTCCCGCAGCACTAGCCGGCGGCAGCGTACCGACGCCTGAACTGGAGAAGTCGTATAGCTTTAAGACCAGTGGCGCCTATTCTCACATCGGTAAGAGCGGCGATTCAATGTTCGGCTATCTGTACGATTACGATGATGATTCCAACTTAAAGAGGATTACTCTCATCAATTTCAATGACGGCAGTTCAAGCCCCATTGCTATCCCAGATAATAGTCTTGATTCCGCATACCGCACGGGCATCGATCAACTCTATTGGATTGACGGAAGCAATGTGGTCGTATTCTCTCCTGAAAACCAAACCCAAACAGTCCATCCCATCAATTCGGCGAAATATGCCTACACCGGAGTAACTGTCTCCGATGACGGTAAAAGAGCAGCCGTCGAGCACTATGACTATGAATCTGAGCTTAAAAAAATCGAAATCTATGACCTTAAGTCTGACAAGCTAATTCAAACATATCAATCTGATAAAGATGACTCTTATTTCTACTATTCAGACGATATGAGCCGTCTCTATTTCTTGCCATACGATACTGAGAAAGGCGTTGTTTCTCTTAGGGTTTTCAATTGCGATACAGGGTCAACGGAATTGAAAACGGTTAACGTGAAAAAAGATGATAGGTCTTCGGACATCGACCATATCGTCACCAGCTCTTACTCGGACGATATTTATCTTCAGAGCGACACCGCATTAATAAAAGCGGACCGCGATGGAAATATGAGCGTTGTTTTCAACGATGATGACCACGCTCCTGAATGGCTTTATTCATACCCTTCAGCGGAGTTTTATGCCCTCTATACAAAGAAGGGATCAAACGATCTTTTTGAAGAGGATGAGGATGGCGATTACTATTTAAATGAAGAGGACGCGAATCTTAGTGTTTATGACCTGAAAAGCGACAAGATCATCAGCTCAATTGCGCATCCCTTTGGCGATGGATATCTCAGCGCTGTATCGCATGACGGCAGTATCCTGCTTGGAAAATACTCAGACGATGACAATTATTCGGCTTGCCTGGTCGATGCCCAAACCGGAGCGAAGAGTGAGTTTAATTCACATTGGTGCGGCTTATCATTCATGAGCGGCGACCGCAAGATCTTGGAAACCTACAACGATGAGGATGACCCCACCACACATCATGTGAACATCTACAAATCGAACATCCCCCATTCGCTGCCTGAGGATGTTCTCTACTTTGTCCAGACTCACCTGCCGTTTGTTATTGGCGGCGGTGTCGCTGTTGTCCTTATCATCGGCGGTGTGATTGTCGTTCTTTGCGTCCGCAAAAAGCGCTCGAAGGCAGCAAACGGTATGGCAACTGCGGCACCGAAGCCCCAGCGCAAGCAGCGTCGCCGCCAGAAGCGCGTCCAGCAGAACGCCGCAGTGCCCGCAGCACCGGCAATGCCCGCGGCGCCGGCAGCTCCGACTGAGCCCGCCCGCTTCTGCCGACACTGCGGAACCCCGCTCGTACCCGAAGCCCAGTTCTGCCCCACGTGCGGACAAAAGGTAGACTAGCGAACAAAACTCGATAGGCCTCAACCACTAAGGCCCCGTTCCGGCACACTCCAGAACGGGGCCTTAGTTTGCTGCAAGGGTAGCTAATTTGGGACGGGGCTATTTTGACTACTTTGCATTAAAAAGTAGTCAAAATAGCCCCGTCCCAAATTAGCTACCCAACGTTCATGCCGACGTTTCGGCAACGCAACAAAGGGGGCGCTGGCCGGGTTGGTCAGCGCCCCCTTTGTTGGATGGATTAGCCTCCGAGGTAAGCTTTACGCACGTTGTCGTCGTGCAGGAGCTCTTGGCCGGTGCCGGTCATGGTGATCTTGCCGGTCTCGAGCACGTAGCCGCGCGTGGCGATGGAAAGCGCCATCTGCGCGTTCTGCTCGACCAGGAGCACCGTGGTGCCGGCCTTGTGCAGGTCCTCGACAATCTGGAAGATCTGCTCAATCAGAATCGGCGCCAGGCCCATGGAGGGCTCGTCGAGCATGAGCAGCTTGGGGTTGCTCATAAGGGCGCGGCCCATAACGAGCATCTGCTGCTCGCCGCCCGAAAGGGTGCCGGCGACCTGACGACGGCGCTCCTTAAGGCGCGGGAACTGCTCGTAGACGCGCTCAAGGCCCGGAGCAACCGTGGACTTGGGCTGCGTGTAGGCGCCCATCTCCAGGTTCTCCTCGACCGTCATCTGCAAAAAGGCGCGACGGCCCTCGGGAACCTGAGCCAAGCCCTTGCCCACCAGCTTGTCGGCGGGCGTATGGGTAATGTCCTCGCCCATAAACTTGATGGAGCCGGTCTTGGAGCGCAGCAGGCCCGAGACGGTCTTAAGCGTTGTGGACTTGCCGGCGCCGTTGGCACCGATCAGGGCCACGATCTCGCCCTCGTTGACGTTAAAGGAGATGTCCTTGATGGCGTGGATGGCGCCGTACCAGACGTTGATGTTGTAGACGGAAAGCATCGGCTCTGCCATTTAGTTCTCCCCCTTATCCTGCTTGCCCAGATACGCCTCGATAACGGCGTCGTTGTTCTGGATCTCCTCGGCCGTGCCCTTGGCGATGACTTTGCCAAAGTTAAGCACGCAGATGCCCTCGCAGATGTTCATGACGAGCGACATGTCGTGCTCGATGAGCATGATGGCGATGCCGAAGGTGTCGCGGATCTTGACGATGTTCGCCATGAGCTCCGCGGTCTCGGACGGGTTCATGCCGGCGGCAGGCTCATCGAGCAGCAGTAGCTTGGGGTTGGTTGCAAGCGCGCGGACGATCTCCAGACGACGCTGAGCACCATAAGGCAGCGAGCCGGCCTGCTCGTTTGCCAGGTGTTCCATATCAAAGATGGACAGCAGCTCCATGGCGCGCTCGTGGGCGGCCTTCTCGTGCTTCCAATACGTCGGCAGACGCAGCACGCCCTCAAAACCGGAGTAGCGCTCCTGGTTGTGCAGGCCGACCTTAACGTTGTCCTCCACCGTCATGGTGTTGAACAGGCGGATGTTCTGGAAGGTACGGGCAATACCCATGCGGTTGACCTGGTAGACCGACTTGCCCGAGGTGTCCTCACCGTCGAGCAGGATGGTGCCGTGCGTGGGCTGGTACACCTTGGTGAGCAGGTTGAAGACCGTGGTCTTACCGGCACCGTTGGGGCCGATCAGACCGGCGATCTCGGTCTTACCGATAGTCAGGCTAAAGTCGTCTACTGCCTTAAGGCCGCCAAATTCAATGCCCAAGTGGATGCACTCGAGCGCCGGGCGCTGGCCCAGGTCGCGGTCGGGAACGATGGCGCCAGAAGGATACGGGACCATCTTGCCCTTGTTGAACTCAAACTTACTGGGCATCGGCTGCCACCTCCTTCTTGGAAGCAAAGCGGTCCTTAATGCGTGCGAAGAACGCCTTGAGCTGCGGGTTGTTGGTAAAGATCATGACCAGGATCAGCACGATAGCGTAGATGAGCATGCGGTAGTCCGAGAACTGACGGAGCAGCTCGGGAAGCACCGTGAGCAGTGCCGCAGCGATAACGGAGCCGCGCATGTTGCCCAGGCCGCCCAGGACCACGAACACCAGAATGAGGATGGACGTGTTGAAGTCGAACTTGGTGGCGGAGAGCTGCGAGAAGTTGCCGCCGAAGAGGGCTCCGGCAGCACCGGCGAGGGCAGCGGAAACCACGAAGGCGATCATGCGGTACTCGGTGACGGAGATGCCTACGGACTCGGCAGCGATCTTGTTATCGCGCACGGCCATAATGGCACGGCCGGTACGGCTGCGGACCAGGTTGAGTACGATCACGAGTGCGACCATGACCAGGATGGCACCGGCGATGAAGGTCGAGTACGTCGACACACCCGAGGCGCCCTGGGCGCCCTTGATGATGGCGGTGCCGTCCTCGAGCAGGTGCAGGTCGTCGATCGTAGAGTTACCCGTGATGTTAAAGATCACATGCAGGCCACGGGAGTCGACGCCCACGATAAGGCAGGTGACGATCTCTTTGATGATCTCGCCAAAAGCCAGGGTCACGATGGCCAGATAGTCGCCGCTCAGGCGCAGGACCGGGATACCGATCAAGAAGCCCAGGATGGCAGCAGCGATGGCGCCGACCACGATGCTGACGATGAGGCGCACAGGATCGGAGGGAACGGCGCTCTCGAGGGCGACCGCGGTGACGATGCCCGTATAGGCACCGACACTCATAAAGCCTGCATGGCCCAGCGACAGGTCGCCCGCGATGCCGACGACGAGGTTAAGGGAGATGGCCATGACGATATAGGCCGTGATGGGAACCAGCTGACCGGCGATCATGCGCGGAATCATGTGGTTGGACTGCATAAAGAACACGATGGCGAACGCCACAAGGCACATGGCGTACGTAACAAAGTCGTGACGCGTCTGCTTGTCTTTAAGAAACTTCATAACGCTCACCTACACCTTCTCGGGGACGTACTTGCCCAAGAGGCCGGCAGGCTTGACGAGCAGGACGATGATCAAAACACCAAAGACGATGGAGTTGGCAAGGCTCGTGGAAATATAGGCCTGCGCCATCGCCTCGATGATGCCGATGAGGATGCCACCGACAAAGGCACCGGGGATGGAGCCGATGCCACCGAAAACGGCAGCGTCGAAGGCCTTGATGCCAGGCATGGCGCCCGTGGTGGGCTGCAGCACCGGCGAGTAGGAGCACAGCAGCACGCCGGCGATGGCGGCAAGGGCAGAGCCGATGGCAAACGTCATCGAGATGGTGCGGTTGACGTTGATGCCCATGAGCTGAGCGGCGGCCTTGTCCTCGGACACGGCGCGCATGGCCTTACCCATCTTGGTCTTACCCGTAAAGAACACCAGGCCGGCCATGATAACCAGGCAGGCGACGATGGTGACGAGCGAGACGGCGCTCACGTTGTACTTGGCCAAGAACTCCGGCACCGGGAAGGTGACGAGCGAAGTAAAGTTCTTGGGCGTGGCGCCCCACAGGAGCTGCGCGGCATTCTGCAGGAAGTAGGACACGCCGATAGCCGTGATCAGAACGGCCAGCGGGCCCGCCTGACGCAGCGGCTTGTAGGCGAGGCCCTCGATGAGAACACCCAGAACCGTGCAGACCGCACAAGAGAGAATTACAGATGCCCAGCCCGGGAGGCCGAGATACGACGTGGCGCAGAACGAGACATAGGCACCGACCATGATGACGTCGCCGTGAGCGAAGTTCAGCATCTTGGCGATACCGTAGACCATGGTGTAGCCCAACGCGATGATGGCGTAGACGCTGCCCATGGACAGGCCGTTGACCAGGTATTGGATAAAGACCGTCATGTTCCACATCCCCCTTTCGAATAGGTTTCCAGTTGATGTACGAAACAGGGACGTTACATCGTCCCTAGATACCAAGCAAGCAGGGAAGGCCAAAACCTCCCCTGCTTGGGATCAAAACCGCTCTATGTAAGGCGGCCTACTAGGCCTGTACGTACTTGCCGTCGGTGATGACGTACGCCGTCGGGTCCTTCTGGACCTGGCCCTTGTCGTTCCAGGAAAGCTTGCCGGTCAGACCGTCAACGGTGATCTTGAGCATAGCCTCGGGCAGCTTCTCGGCGACCTCGGTGGGGTCGGCGTCGACACCCAGACCGGCCTCCTTGAGAGCCTCGACCACAGCATGCACGCCGTCGTAGGCGTCGGCGGCAAACTGGTCGGGGGTATCGCCATACTTATCCTTGTAAGCGTTGACGAAATCGGCGTTCTTCTCGTCGTCGGCGGAGAACGGGGTCATGAGCAGCAGCCCCTCGGCAAGGGAGGTGTCGAAGCCCTCCACGCCCAAGATGCCGTCCATGCCGTCGCAGCCCATCATCTTGACGTCGTAGCCCATGTCCTTAGCGTTCTTGAGCAGGACGGACGCCGGCGTGTAATAGATCGGCGCGAAGATCATGGTGGCGCCGGCCTGCTTGGCCTTGGTCAGCTGGTTGGTAAAGCTCGTGGAGGAGTCGTCCTTAAAGGTCTCCTCGTCGACGATCTCGAGCTTGGACTCAGCGGCCTGGGCCTTAAAGGCATCGGCAATACCCGAAGAATAGGCATCGCCAGAGTTATAGAACAGAACGAACTTCTCGTCCGCATACTTCTCGGCCAGGAACTTGGCAGCGTTGACGCCCTGGTTGGGGTCGGTAAAGCAAACCTGGAAGACGCAATCCTTGCCCTTGGTGACGTCCTCGGAAGACGCGGACGGGGTGATCATGAACGTCTCGGGGTCCTTGCCGCACTCGGCTGCAACGGCAACCGATGCGCCCGTGGTGGTCGGGCCGACGAGGGCCTGCATACCCCAGTCCAGAAGATTATTAAAGGCGTTGACGGCCTTCTCGCCGTCGGCCTGATCGTCCTCGGCCTTGCTGGCAAGCGGAAGCTCCTTGGTGGAGAAATCCTTGCAGCCAAGCTCAACGGCCTGAGTAACGGACTTGCCATAGGAGGCATTTGCACCGGTCAGCGGGCCGATGGTACCGATCTTAAACGAAGCGTCGCTCGAAGCGGAACCGCTATCGCCGCCGTTGGAGGAGCAGCCAGCTAGAATAGACATCGCCCCCAGACCTGCTGCGCTCGCGATAACGCTCCTGCGATTCATAACAGGGTTCAATGACTTACCGGTGAGGCTCGACATGCGGCTCTCCTCTCAAATCTCGTCGGGTTTCGATTACCCGACAGGCCATCCTTCGCCGTGTTCGGCGTTCGCAAAATAGTAGACGCTTTAGTTAAGAAAAGTGGCGATTATTTCAACTTTTCTTTCGGTTTGTCCTTTTATCCATATTTCTGCGTATTTTTACCGCTTTATGCAGGTCTGCCACTTTATTGTGTAAAAGTAATGTTTCCATTCTGTTACAAGCGTCCTCGCCCTGAATAAAGGAGCCTCACCGGTTGCGTTTTATACGCTCTTAGGCGGCGATGTACTTGCCGTCCTGAATCACATAGGCCGTAGCGGGCTTCTCGACCTGGCCCTCGTCGTTCCAGGTGAGCTCGCCGGTCAGGCCATCGATCTTAATCTTGCGCATGGCCTTGGCAAGGTCGGCGGCAATGTCGGCACCGTCTGCCGTCGTGTCGATGCCGGCCTTGTCGATAGCCTCGGCGATCGCGTGGACGCAGTCGTAGGCGTCGGCGGCAAACTGGTTGGGGGTCTCGTCGTACTCCTCCTTGTAGGCCTTGACGAAGTCGGCATTCTTCTCGTCGTCGGCGGAGAACGGGGTCATGAGCAGCACGCCCTCGGCAAGGGAGGTATCGAAGCCCTCAACGGAGAGCAGACCGTCCATGCCGTCGGTGCCCATGAGCGTCATGTCGTAGCCCATGTCCTTGGCGTTCTTGAGCAGGACGGACGCCGGCGTGTAATAGATCGGGGCAAAGATAAGCGTGGCGCCGGCCTCCTTGGCCTTGGTGAGCTGGTTGGTAAAGCTCGTGGAAGAGTCGTCCTTAAAGGTCTCGATATCGACGATGTCGAGCTTGGATGCCTTGGCCTGCTCGGCAAAGGCGTCGGCAACGCCCGAGCTGTACGTATCGCCGGAGTTATAGAACAGGGCGATCTTGGCGTCCGCATACTTCTCGGCCAAGAACTTCGCGGCGCTCGTGCCCATGGTGGGATCGGTGAAGCAGACCTGGAAGACCGTGGTCTTGTCCTTGGTGACGTCGAGCGACGAGGCAGAAGGCGTGACCATGAGCATGTCGTCGACAATCTCGCCCGAGACGGCGACGGCGGCACCGGTGGTGACGGGGCCGACGAGCGCCTGCATGCCCCAGTCGCACAGGGTATTGAAGGCGTTGATGGCCTTCTCGCCGTCGGCGACGTCGTCCTCGGACTTAAGCGAGAGCTTGAGGTCCTTGGTCGAGAAATCCTTGACGGCAAGCTTGGCGCCCTTCTCGACCGAGACGCCATAGGTTGCCGCGGCACCGGTCAGAGGGCCGATGACACCGATCTTGAATGCGCCGTCTTCATCGGCGGAGCCGCCATCCGAGCCACCCGACGAACAACCGGCAAGCGCGACGGTGCTACCGAGCGCGGCGGCGCCGGCGAGGAAGTTCCTACGGCTGAGCGTGCTGTTGATGTTGAACATGGTGTCCCCCTTTTCGCTGGCCGCGGTGCGGCCGTCTTGCGGTACAGGGCAAACCTTATGGTTCAAACGTTGACAGTTTGTTACGGAACTTCGTTTGTAGCGAGCGTGTTTCCAATGTTTCCGCAGCGTTTCGGGGGTAGCGTTTTGTGCGGCTCCTGTTGCCTGGCGAGCACGCGCCCTCGGTTCACGCTAGAATGCACTCAACCTTAACTGGTCAATCATCCATACAGATGCACGAAGGAGCTATCTATGAGCGAACCCCTGCGCACCGTGAACGTCGGCCTGATCGGTCTGGGAACCGTCGGCGGCGGCGTGGCTCGTCTGATCAAGAGCCACCACGATGAGTACCTGGCCGCCTACGGCATCGACCTTAAGCTGACCCGCGCCTGCGCGCTTGCCTGGGAGCAGGCCGAAGCCGCCGGTATTGAGCGCGAGGCCTTTACGAGCGACTGGCACGACGTCGTCACCGACCCCGCCGTCGACATCGTCGTCGAGCTGATCGGCGGCGAGCACCCCGCGACCGAGATCTTTACCACGGCCTTTGAGAACGGCAAGCACGTCGTCTCCGCCAACAAGGCCCTGCTCGGCCGTCACGTCGAGACACTCGCCGAGAAGGCGCGTGAGTGCGGCGTGCAGATCAAATGTGAGGCCAGCTGCGGCGGCGGTATCCCCATCGTCAGCACGCTCGAGCACGACCTGGTGGGCAACAAGATCCTGACCATCGCAGGCATCCTCAACGGCACCACCAACTACATCCTGTCGCGCATGGACGCCGAGGGCGCCGATTACGCTGACGTGCTCGCCGACGCCCAGGCCAAGGGCTACGCCGAGGCCGACCCGTCCGCCGACGTCGACGGCTTCGATGCCGCCAGCAAGACGGCCATCCTCGCCTCCATCGGCTTTGGCACCCGCGTGACCACCGATGACGTCTACCAGCAGGGTATCCGCACCATCGGCGCCGAGGACATCGCCCAGGCCCGCGAGCTCGGCTACACCATCAAGCTGCTGGGCATCGCCCGCAACACCGATGCCGGTGTCGACGTCCGCGTGCACCCCACGCTGATCCCTGCCGACCACATGCTCGCCAAGGTCAACGGCGCCATGAACGCCGTCTACGTGGTGGGCGACGCTGTGGGCGAGACCATGTTCTACGGTGCCGGCGCAGGCTCCTTCCCCACCGCGAGCGCCGTCGTGGGCGATATCCTGTCGCTCTCCGAGCAGATCAGCCGCGGCGTGGCACCGCTGCCCGAGATCGAGCCCTACGGTCACAACCTCGCCTTTAAGCCCATGGACGAGCTCCAGACCAAGTACTATGTGCGCCTGAAGGTTGCCGACCGCGTGGGCGCCCTGTCCGAGACGGTCGATATCTTCGCCAAGCACAACATCTCGATCTCGCTCATCAACCAGGTCGAGGATGGCAAGTCGGGCGTCACCGACACCTGCTCGGTCATCTTCCTGACGCACCGCGCGCTCGAGAAGGACGTCCAGGCTGCCGCCGCCGAGCTTGCAGGCGTCGACTGCGTGGCCGAGGTTGCAAACGTCCTGCGCATTGAGGACGTCGAGGCCTGGACCGAAGGCGTTATGGCCAACTAGTTCGGTTCTCGCCATACGACATATATGTTGATGGGCTCCCGTCCGGTCTTGGACGGGAGCTTTTTGTTTGCGCGCTGGGAGCACATTGGCGTGGCTTACGTTTGAACAACTCGACCGCTCATTGACAACCGGGGGTACCGCTCACCGACAAGCGAACGTGCTCGTTTTGGACCGCCACTATGATGTGCTGCGTATGTCCACACCCCCGAAGAATGGAGGCACCATGTTGCTCGAGGGTAAGAAAGCAATCATCACCGGAGGCACGCGCGGTATCGGCTATGCCATCGCCTGCCGTTTTATTGAGGAAGGCGCTGCCGTCACCGTCTTTGGCTCTCGCCAGGAGACCGCCGACGCCGCCGTTGAGAAGCTGACCGCAGCCTATCCCGAGGCCAAGATCTGGGGCCGTTCCTGCGACCTCACCTCGCTCGAGGCCGTAACCGAGGCCTTTACCCAGGCAGCCGCCGACATGGGCGGCCTGGACACGGTCGTCAACAACGCTGGCATCTCCCAGCGCTCACCCCTTTTGGACTACACGGCCGAGGAGTTCGCCAAGGTTATGGACCTTAACGTCGTCGCCGTCTTTAACGGTCACCAGGCTGCCGCCAAGATTATGACCGAGGCCGGCCACGGCGGCACCATCACTACCACAAGCTCGATGGTCGCCAAGTACGGCCAGCCCTCCGGCGTCGGTTACCCCACGTCCAAGTTTGCCGTCAACGGCATGGTCCAGTCGCTCTCGCGCGAGCTCGCCCCCATGGGCATCCGCGTCAACGCCGTTGCCCCAGGCGTAACCAAGACCGATATGGTCGCCAACCTGCCCGAAGAGGTCATCAAGCCCATCATCGCCACTATTCCGCTCGGTCGCATGGGCGAGCCCGAGGACGTCGCCAACGCCTTCGTCTTCCTGGCAAGCGACATGTCCTCCTATGTCACGGGCGCCATCCTCCCCGTCGACGGAGCAGCCCGCTCCTAAGGAGTAGCAGGCTTCGGCCTCAACCTTCAACAGGGTCTTGCGCAAAAGGCGCGCTGCCTGCATCAACCGCAGACAGCGCGCCTTCTTCTGTTTGAAGTGGAAGCCGTGTCCCAGAATTCCGGCTCAGAATGGGATGCGCTTTCCCTAACGAGCCTCTCGCGGAAACTGCATCCCGCCCTGAGCGTCCATTCTGGGATGTGGTTTCCCGATGGGGTCCAATGCGGAAACTGCGTCCCGTTTCGGGTCTTTAAAGTGGGACGCGCCTTCCCCTAGGGAAGCATCTCGTTATTTACCGTCGTCGTCCTGGGCTTCATCGCTCGCATAGAGCTCCAGCATGCGGCGGCGGTATTCGCGCACGGCGAGCTTGGCGCGCTCCAGGCGGCGACGCTCGCGCGGAGTCAGCTCGGACGGGTCGACCTCGTCTCCATAGGTCTTGTCGGCAAGCAGGTGCGCCGCGTCCACGATGCGGGCATCGATGTGGCCGCTCGCCGCCTCGGCGGAAAGACGCTCGGCAATCGTATCGAGCGTAGGCAGGCCCTCGAATACGCGACCATGGCCATGCGAGGTCAGCAGCTCGTGCTCTCGTGCGAGCAGACTCGCCAAATCGTGATGGGCACGCAGGATATCGAGTGCCTCGGCAGGGCGCTCGGCAACTTCTGCCACGGCGGCAACCGGCGCGGCGTCGACCACGCGATAGAAGAGCTGCGCGAGCAGCGGCATCAAGAATACCGTGATGGCGCCGGCGGCAACCATGACCGATGCAATATCTTGCGACAGCGCACCCGCGTTGACGGCCACGCTCGTCACGGCAACGATAATCGGCAGCGCCGTGGTGCAGTACAGGGCCACGGTAATGCGGCCATACGCCGACACATCGCGCGTCGCAGGACAAATGCTCATAGAAATAAGAATAGGTACGGCACGAATAATCAACAACGCCACGATAAAGCCCGCGAGCAGCCCGGGGCGCGACACCACGGCCGTCAGATCGATCTTTGCGCCCGACACGGTAAAGAACACCGGGATCAAAAAGCCGTAGGCCAGGCCGTCGAGCTTGGTCTCGAGCGTATGGTTGCCCTCGGGGATGATATAGCGCAGGACGAAGCCGGCGGCAAAAGCGCCCAACACGATATCAAGGCTAAAGATGGCCGAGAACGCCACGAGCGTGACCAAAATAAGCACCGTCAGGCGCACGAAGGTCTGCGACGTGGTGTCGGCGCGCTCCTCGACAAACGCAAAGAAGCGGCTGCCGACGCGTTTGGAGCGGCTGGGAACCACGGCAAGCAGCACACACACCACGGCGAACAGGCCCAAGATCAGCAGCGTCTCGATACCCGTACGGGCAGACAGCAGCACCGACATGGCGAGCACGGGGCCGAGCTCGCCCCACGTACCATAGGCGAGAATCGAATCACCGACGCGCGTTCCGGCAAGCAACCGCTCGCGCAAGATGGGCATGAGCGCTCCAAGCGCCGTCGAGGTCAAGGCGAGCGTCACGGCGATACCGTCGAAGTGACTGACCGAGAACCACGGCGTAAAGCGCACGGCAAGCCAGGCGATGCCAAACGTGACAACCCACGTCGCCAAGCCATAGCGCCCCTCCACACCCGTAATGTTCTTAGGGTCGATCTCAAAGCCGGCGAGCAGGAACAAAAAGGCCAAGCCGAGCTCGGACACGAGCGAGACCTCGGCGTCCACATGAATGACGCCGAGCATATGCGGGCCTAGCACCGCGCCGAACACGAGCAAAAAGACCGTCTCGGGAACGGGCTTTCCAGGAATCGCCGAGGCGATAAAGGGACTCGCAAAGGCCACGAGCGCGATGATGGCGAGCGAAACGAATGCCATGTGATGCCTTTCTCTTGTTTGCGCTTCACTGTAGCACCCTCGCCGTCCTCAACGCGCCGCGAGCTGTCGTATCATAGTGAGGTTTACAAACATGTGGCTCAAGGCGACCGCGAGGCTTGCCCCGCAAACCGACCGCTGCCGCATACCGTACCGTACGCCCAACCGATCAGGAAGGCAGGAACCAATGGTCTCTCGTATCTACGTGGAGAAGAAACCCGGGTTCGACGTCGAGGCTCAGCAGCTCAAGGGCGAGCTGACCGAGATTCTCGGCATCAAGGGCATCGAGGCCCTGAGGATCATCAACCGCTACGACGTCGAGGGCATCGACGAAGAGCTTTTCCGCTCCTGCGTGCCGACCGTCTTTAGCGAGCCCCAGGTCGATGTGACCTACGACGAGCTCCCTGCAAGCGATGGCGCCGTCTTTGCCGTCGAATTCCTGCCTGGCCAGTTTGACCAGCGCGCCGACTCCGCCAGCGAGTGCGTGCAACTAATCAGCCAGGGCGAGCGCCCCGCCGTGCGCTCCGCCAAGGTCTATATGATCTCGGGCGCTCTGGACGAAGCCGCCATCGAGGCCATCAAGCACTACGTGGTGAACCCCGTCGAGGCGCGCATCGCCTCGCTCGACCTGCCCGAGACGCTGCACATGGAGACCCCCGAGCCCCAGCCCGTCGAGGTGCTCGACGGCTTCCGCGAGCTCGACGAGGCCGGCCTTGCCGCCTTTATCGCCGAGCGCGGCCTTGCCATGGACGAGGCGGACATCGCCTTCTGCCAGCAGTACTTCCGCGATGAGAATCGCGACCCCACCATCACCGAGATCCGCGTGATCGACACCTACTGGTCCGACCACTGCCGCCACACCACCTTCGGCACCGTCCTGGACGACGTGACGATCGACGACGCCGTGGTGCAGCAGGCCTTCGACCGCTATATGGAGATGCGCCACGAGCTCGGTCGCGACGCCAAGCCCGTCTGCCTTATGGACATGGGCACCATCGGCGCCAAGTACCTTAAGAAGACCGGCGTCATGACCGATGTCGACGAGTCCGAGGAGATCAACGCCTGCACCGTCAAGGTAAAGGTCGATGTCGACGGCGAGGAGCAGGACTGGCTGTTCCTGTTTAAGAACGAGACCCACAACCACCCGACCGAGATCGAGCCCTTCGGCGGTGCCGCCACCTGCGTGGGCGGCGCCATCCGCGACCCGCTCTCGGGCCGCAGCTACGTGTACCAGGCCATGCGTGTCACCGGCGCCGGCGACCCCACCGTCCCCGTGTCCGAGACGCTCGAGGGCAAGCTGCCGCAGCGCAAGCTCGTGACCACCGCTGCCGCCGGCTACTCCAGCTACGGCAACCAGATCGGCCTTGCCACCGGCCAGGTCAACGAGCTCTATCACCCCGGCTACGTGGCCAAGCGCATGGAGGTCGGCGCCGTCGTGGGCGCCACCCCGGCCAACCACGTGCGCCGCGAGTGCCCCGCCCCCACCGACAAGATCATCCTTCTGGGCGGCCGTACCGGCCGTGACGGCATCGGCGGTGCCACCGGTTCCTCCAAGACCCAGAACACCGAGTCCATCGAGACCTCGGGCGCCGAGGTCCAGAAGGGCAACGCCCCGGTCGAGCGCAAGCTGCAGCGTCTGTTCCGCCGCGGCGATGCCTGCCGCCTGATCAAGCGCTGCAACGACTTTGGCGCCGGCGGCGTCTCGGTCGCCGTGGGCGAGCTTGCCGACGGCCTGTATGTCGACCTGGACACCGTGACCAAGAAGTACGACGGCCTGGACGGCACCGAGCTCGCAATCTCCGAGTCCCAGGAGCGCATGGCCTGCGCCGTCGCCGACGGTGACGTCGAGGAGTTCATGGGCTACGCCGCCGAGGAGAACCTCGAGGCGACCGTTATCGCCGAGGTTACCGCCGAGCCGCGTATGCGCATGGCTTGGAACGGTGTCGCCATCGTCGACCTGTCCCGCGAGTTCCTCAACTCCAACGGTGCGCCCAAGCACC
Source organism: uncultured Collinsella sp. (assembly GCA_934621885.1). The sequence goes on along the minus strand of CAKTUH010000003.1, from coordinate 47,170 downwards.
AGGTCGCCCACGTGTGCGCCCGCAGCGTGTGGCAGCCCAGCTGGGCCGGCACCACGCTTGCCGAGCGCATGACCTCGCTCGTCACCGACCTCAACGTCGCCTCCAACAAGGGCCTTTCCGAGCGCTTCGACTCCACCATCGGCGCCGCGACCGTGCTCATGCCCTTTGGCGGCAAGACGCAGCTCACCCCGAGCTCGGCCATGGTCGCCAAGTTCCCCGTGGACGGCGAGACCACCACGGCGAGCGCCATGGCATGGGGCTTCAACCCCTACCTGATGGAGGCCGACCAGTTTGCTGGCGCCTACCTGTCCGTGGTCGAGTCCATCGCCAAGCTCGTGGCTGCCGGCTTTGAGCACAAGCGCGCCTACCTCTCCTTCCAGGAGTACTTCGAGCGCCTGCGCACCGAGGCCGAGCGCTGGGGCAAGCCCATGGCAGCAGTACTCGGCGCCCTCATGGCCCAGGTCGACCTGGGCGCCGGCGCCATCGGCGGCAAGGATTCCATGAGCGGCTCGTTTGAGGACGAGGCCGGCGAGCTCAACGTTCCGCCGACTCTGATCAGCTTCGCCGTGGCCGTGGGCAAGGCGGCCCGCGCCGTCTCCCCCGAGTTCAAGGGCCTGACGCACCGCGTCGTCCGCATCGCCCCTGCCACCTACGGCGAGGACTACCGCCCCGACGCCCAGCAGCTGCTCGCAGCGTTCGATGCCGTCGAGGCGCTCACCGCCACCGGCGACGCGCTGGCCATCTCCACGCCCGGCTACGGCTGCGGCGCCGAGAGCCTCTTTAAGATGTGCGTCGGTAACCAGATCGGTATCGAGCTTGCCGAGGATGTGGACGTGGAGAGCCTCTTCACCCCGCTCTACGGCAGCTTTATCGTCGAGCTCGCCGAGGACGCCGAGCTGCCCGAGGTCGCCGACGGCATTGTCGTCGAGCCCCTCGGCACCACCGTCGAGGGCTATGTCATCGACACCGGCTCCGAAATCATCGAGCTCTCCGAGCTCCAGGAGACCTGGGAGAGCGGCATCGAGGGCGTCTTTGCCTACCGCAGCGCCGGCGAGACCGCCGAGGTCGAGACCATCGACTACCGCGCCAAGGATATCCATGTGTACGGTGGCGCAAAGATCGCCCGCCCGCGCGTGGTCATCCCCGTGTTCCCCGGCAACAACTGCGAGTACGACAGCGCCCGCGCCTTCCGCGCCGCCGGTGCCGAGGCCGACACCTTCGTGATCAACAACCTCACGCCCGAGGCCGTCGCCGAGAGCACCCATGAGCTTGCCCGCCGCATCCGCCAAAGCCAGATCGTCATGATCCCCGGCGGCTTCTCGGGCGGCGACGAGCCCGACGGCTCCGCCAAGTTCATCACGGCGTTCTTCCGCGCCCCCGAGGTCACCGAGGCCGTCCGCGACCTGCTCAAGGCCCGCGATGGTCTGATGCTGGGCATCTGCAACGGCTTCCAGGCCCTGGTCAAGCTCGGCCTGGTGCCATACGGTGACATCGTCGACGCCACGCCGGATGCACCTACGCTGACCTTTAACACCATCGGCCGCCATCAGAGCCGCCTGGTGCGCACCCGTATCTCGTCCAACCTGTCCCCGTGGCTGTCGCAGTGCAGCCTGGACGACCCCTACACCGTTGCCATCAGCCACGGCGAGGGCCGCTTTGTCGCCAACGACGAGGTGCTCGCCCAGCTCATCGCCAACGGCCAGGTCGCCACGCAGTACGTGGGCGAGGACGGCAAGCCCAGCATGGATCTTTCCGTCAACCCCAACGGCTCCGCACTGGCCATCGAGGGCATCACGAGCCCCGACGGCCGTGTCCTGGGCAAGATGGGCCACGCCGAGCGTCGCGGCGACAACCTGTACCGCAACGTGCCCGAGCATGTCCCCGGCGATAAGTTCATGCCGATCTTTGAGAGCGGCGTAGCCTACTTCGCCTAATGCGTCCCATCGGGTACAATCCCCTCGGGTAACAACACCCGCCACCGGCACGCCCGGTGGCGGGTTCTTTTTTGCTTCGCGCATACAGGAAGGACATCATGGAAAGCCGCAAGCCGTATCTCGCCACCCTGCCCGGACTCATCCTGGGCTGCCTCGTCTGCTGCGCGCTCTGGGGGTCGGCTTTTCCCTGCATCAAGATCGGCTACGCGCTCTTTGGCATTCCCGCGCACGACAGCGCCTCGCAGCTGCTCTTCGCGGGTCTGCGCTTCACCCTTGCCGGCATGCTGGTCATTGTCGGCATGAGCGTGGCCCAGCGCCGTCCGCTCGTTCCGCAAGCGCGCGATATCAAGTCCATCCTCACGTTGTCGCTCTTCCAGACTATCGGGCAGTACTTCTTTTTCTACCTGGGACTCTCGCGCGCCAGCGCCATGTCGAGCTCCATCATCGAGGCCAGCGCCAACTTCCTCGCAATCCTCTTTGCCGCCTTGGCGTTTCGCACCGAAAAGCTCGATGCGGACAAGGTGCTCGGCTGCGTACTGGGCTTTGCCGGTGTCGCGCTCGTCAACCTTTCGGGCGCGGATGGCACCTTTGGCTTTACGCTCGACGGCGAGGGCTTTATCCTGGCCTCCACCGTCGCGGGTGCCCTTTCGACCTGCCTGATCGGCATCTTCTCGCGCGAGCACGACGGCGTCTTGCTTGCCGGGTGGCAGTTTTTGGTCGGCGGCCTGGTCCTCACCGCCATCGGCTTTTTGATGGGTGGCACGCTCTCCCCCACGGCGATTGCCCCCGCCATCGCGCTCATCATCTACATGGCGCTTATCTCCGCGGTCGCCTACTCGCTGTGGTCGCGCCTGCTTGCCGTCAACCCCGTCAGCCGCGTCTCGGTCTTTGGGTTTATGAACCCCGTCTTTGGTGTGCTGCTGAGCGCGCTGCTGCTCGGCGAGGGCGCTGGCACGAGCCCCGTTACCGTCATCGTTGCCCTGCTGTTGGTCTGCGGCGGCATCATCATCGTCAACAAACCCAAAAAGGCCTAACGAACTGCCCTTATTTAGCAGAGGAGATTCACATACTTTAGTTTAATGGGGCACATCGATGAGCTGAGGGGCGCCCGCACGCCAGCGTGCGCCCCTTTTTTCTAGCGTATCTGGACGCCGGCTTTCTTTTTCTCGGCCTTGACGCGGTAGAGCTCCGCATCGGCAGCGCGAAGTAAGTCTTGCCAGGTATCAACACTATCGCCGACCCGCGCGTAACCGATGGACATCCGCAATGCATACGGCACCTCGGCACGAGCGAGCTCGTCGTTAATCGCCGAACACAGGTCTATGATGTCCTGCTCCGCTGCTGCCTTTTGAAGCACCACGAACTCATCGCCGCCATAACGTGCGATAAAGCCACCAGACGCCGAGCAGACCTCTTTGAGCGTAGCAGATACGACCTGGAGGGCATGGTCACCCTCCACATGTCCATAGCGATCGTTAATCTGCTTAAAGCCGTCGGCGTCCATCATAAGCAGATACACATCTTCGGCCTGATCCACATTTGAGAACAGCGACAGCATATAGGTCTCAAAACGGTTGCGATTGTTAAGGCCAGTCAACGGGTCGGTCGAGATCAGCTGCTCCTGGTAGATGATGTAGAGCAGCAGGATGCTCAGCGTTATACCGACGCAAAGGCCCGGTACCGAAAACAAAATCTGGAAGGTACCGCCCACCAGAGCGGGAACCGCAAAAAAGGCGAGGGTGCGATAAATGGCCTTCTTTTGCAGGCTTTCGACTTTTCGAGCCTGAATAAAGGCATGCAAGGACGTATATATGACGTAGCAGTAGCTCACGATAGGCTGAATCATATAAAGCGCTCCGCGACGATATACGCCCTGCGCATCGATATAGAACATAGTGTGCGTCCAGTAGCTGGTAAATGCCAGCACGACCACCAATGCGGTTGGCAACGTTAAAAGTACCACCCTGTAGGGCGTGGTCAGGAGCCGTGAGCCCTGCATCGTCTCGGAATAGAAAAACCAAATGAGGCACGCGATGGCGAACAGCGAAAACGAAACCGCGTTGGAAATCCAGTTGGCCGTGATGCCTACAGGAGTGCTCACGCCGTCCGAGAGCGTCCAGATCATATCGAAGAAAATGTAGGCAGCAGACGTATAGCCCAGCATGCTAAACAAAAGTTGCTGGGTGCTCGAGAACAAGGAGCGGCGGCTTCGTGCGGCAAGCCCGATAAGAACAATCATGCACAGCAGGAATATCTCGATCTTGAGTGCCTTAACCACTAGACGCCATCCCTTCAATATCCAAGTGGTCAGAATCGCCCGAATCGTGTCTGGGCAACAAACACCCCCTACTCCGCAGGGGTAATGGGAATAATAGCAGAGCGCCCGAACGTTACTGCAAGATAGCTTTCGTTCGGACGCTCGAACGGCGCGAATTGCACGCCGGAATCTATTATCGGCAACGGCCGTTACTCACCGGCGATATCGGTTGCGACAGCCTCCTCGATGGCCTCGACACCGGCGGGCGACAGATCCTCTTTGCCGTGGCAGAACTTCTTATCGACCCAGCCGGTCAGAATCGGGGCCATGATTGCCGTGATGATGACGGCGGTGGCGATCTGCGCATACGCGGTGGGCGCAAGCTCGGCATAGCGCGGGGCGACCTCGGCGAGGGCGACCGGCGTGGTCATAGCCGTGCCGGCAATGGTGGAGCATGCCACAGCCGCCTTACCGTTGCCGCCGCACAGGCGCTCGAAGGCAAAGGTAATGGGACCGACGATAAAGAGCGTGATGAGGCCCAGCAGGATGCCCGAGATGCCGCCGGTGATAAAGCTCGAAAGGCTCATGGACGCACCGAGCTGAAAACCGATGACAGCGATCGCGGGATTGGCACCGGGGACCAGCAGGTTCTTGATAAACGGGAACAAGTTGCCCAGAACCATACCGATAACAAGCGGCAGGATAGATCCGATGATGGTGCCGACGGGGATGTTGGCGAGGCCCGAGACACCGAGGATGATCATGGTGACGGCGGGGCCGGCCGTAAAGAACAGGATACCGACGGCGCCCTGCTCGGACTCATCGCCGAACTCGCCCATGATGCCCGTATAGAGCGCCATGTTGCAAAACGTGATGCCGCCGATGATGGACACGGAGCTCAGGCCCAGGAAGTTGTCGTTAAAGAAATACGCGACGCCCAGGCCCAACGCGGCTGCCACCACAAGCTTAGGGACCAGCACGACGATACCGGTCTTGATGGCGCCCGGCGTGGACTTAAAGCTAATGCCGGCGCCCACGAAGAGCAGGATCGCAGCGACGATGGTATTGGAGCCACCGCGGCAGGCAGCCGTAAAGAAGCCGCCGATCTCAAAGACCTGCGGACAGAAAGTGTTGAGCAAAAGGCCAACGATCATGGGATAGATCATGATGTCGCCCGGGATACGCGGTACCTTGAATTTCTTTTGCTCGTTGGCGATTGCTTCCTGTGCCATGAAACCCCCATTTCCGTTGACGAGGCACAAAAGCCCACGTCACACTTTGCTACAGTAAAGTCTGAACATGGTACCAGAAGAAGCAGACCGGCTCGGTGAGAAATTCAATTCGTTGGGCCGGAACGCCAAACGTGCCCCGCTCTTATATGAGGCTCAAGACGATATAGAGCACGATGCCCGAGACGCAGCACCACAACATCGACTTTGTCTTAATTGCCACCGCCACGACGCCGGCGGCCGCAATCCAGGGAACCAAGGCAGGCCAGAGTCCCGCGTCGAACGCGCCGGGGCTCACCAAGTCGTTGGCGACCAGCGCGGCAAAGGCAGCGGGCGGGATATAACCCAGGGCCTCGGTAATGCGGGGCGACAGCGTTCTCCCGCGCAAGGCAAACGCCGGCGCGATGCGAAAGAACGCGATAGCAGCCCACGACGACAGCCACAGAACCAAGAACTCGTTAACGGGCATCGCGGGCACCTCTTCCGTCAAATACAGCATCGCACGCCAGCGCAATGGCAATGCCGACCACGACGCTTGCCGGCACGGCAATATTCGTGAGGCCCAAGAACTTGCATACGGCGACGGACACCGCGCCCGAAACAGCCGCGACAACGTTGCCGCGCGACAGCCGCTGCGAAAAGAGTAGACAGATAAAGAGCGACGTGCAGACGAAACTCGCAATAGCGGTGGGAACATCGACAACGGCACCGACGATGGCACCCATCGTGCACGAAGCGCCCCATGTCGCGATGAGGATCACATTGAGCACGAAGGATTCGCGCGGGTCCCAATCCTCCCCCTCAACCAGCTTGGCAAGCGAGATGCCGTATGCCTCCTCGGTGAGCGTCGCGGCAACAGCCAGCGTCTGACGCTTCGAGGCGCCCGCCAGATGGGGTGCGATCGATGCCGAATAAAGTGCAAAGCGCGAGGAGATGGCGGCGACGCTCGCGATAATCGAAGGTGCCGGTACGCCCGCCAGCCAAAGATTGCAGATCATAAACTGGCCGCTGCCCGTCACAAACGTGCTGCTCAGAGCAAAGACCATCCAGGGCTCCATTCCCGTCTGCCCCATGATCATTCCGCACGGCGCGCCTATCGCAACATAGGTAAGCATCACCGGCCAGACGATTTTAACGATTTTGAGCACCATAGCGTTCCTCGTCCCGACAAGCTTTCCGAGTCGCATTCAACGACGTGGCAGAATCATCGCCCGGCAGCAACCGAGTTCACCTACAATTGCCACCGGATCGAAAGACACAGAAAGACACAACTTTTTAGGAAGTCATTATGACAGCTATCGATCGAACGCGGGCAGCCGCGGCCTTCAAAAGCTACACCGATGCCTACGACGCCACCAACCCACGCATCGCGCTCAAAATCGAGCATACGTACCACGTGGCCGAGGCATGCGATGCCGTGGCACGCGAGCAGGGCTGGTCGTCAGAAGATATTGACTTGGCGTGGCTTTGCGGACTGCTGCACGATATGGGCCGCTTCGAGCAGCTGCGACGCTGGGACACCTTTAAGGATGCCGAGAGCATGAGCCATGCGGCGTTGGGCGTCGGGGTCCTCTTTGGCGAGAACCCCGACGACGCGCCTGCCACAACAAGCATCCGAGACTTTATCGAGACCGACGAGTACGACGAGCTCATTCGCGCAAGCATTGCCTATCACAGCGATTTCCGTCTACCCGCACAACTCGACGAGCGTACACGGTGCTTCTGCGATATTGTGCGCGATGGCGACAAGATCGACATCATGCGCACCATCGCCGACAGCACCGTCGATACCATCCTCAAAGTGGATGAGGACGCATTTCTTGCCAGCCGCTTCTCGACACCGGCGCTCGCCGCCTTTGACGAGCACCGCTGCGTCGCACGTGATGAACGCGACGAGCCTGCGGACTACCTGGTAGGACTCATCTGCTTTATGTTTGAGCTCGTCTATCCGGCGAGCCGCGCGCTGGCGCGCGAGCAGGGCGATATCTACCGCCTGCTCGACGCGCCCTTTGGCATTACGCGCCCCTTTACCGATCCCGCCACACAGGCGACCTGGGAGCGCCTAAAGGACGAGATGCGCGACTGGCTGGCGCGCGCCTAGCGCTCAAGCTGGGCCAGCAGCTCCTCGACGACCTCGATGGCGTCGCCGACAACCTTGTACTGGGCGGCGCCAAAGATGGGGGCATCCGGGTCCTCGTTGATGGCGATAATGCACTCCGCCCCACCGATGCCGGCAAGATGCTGAATGGCGCCCGAGACACCGATGCTCACGAGAAGCTTGGGCGAAACGGATACGCCCGTCTGGCCAATCTGATGGCGATACTCCAACCAGCCGGCCTCCACGACAGGTCGCGTGCAGCCAAGCTCGGCCCCCAGGGCCTCGGCGAGCCTTCGCATCAGCGGCAGGTTTTTCTTGGAACCAATGCCGCGGCCCACCACGACCAGGCGCTCGGCATCGGCAATCGAAGCCTGCTGTCCCCACTCCTCGGCGGGAATCGAGATCTCGACACGAGCCTTAGCATCATCCGCAAGTGATATCTGGGTGATCGCGCCGGAGCGGCTATAGTCAAAGTCGGGCGCCTTAAAGATGCCGGGACGCACCGTTGCCATCTGGGGACGATGATTAGGGCAGACGATGGTGGCCATCAGGTTGCCGCCAAACGCCGGGCGCGTCTGCTGCAGCAAGCCCGTCTCCGCATCCATCGAAAGTACGGTGCAGTCAGCCGTAAGGCCTGTCTGCAAACGCACGGCAACGCCGGGTGCCAGTTCGCGGCCAAAGGCGGTCGCACCGTACAGAATAGCCTCGGGCTTGCGCTCTGCCACCAAATCACAGATCAGCCGGGCGTAGACCTCCGCATCGTTCTGGCGCAGACGCTCGTCGCGACAGACCAGGACCTCGTCTGCACCGGCGCAAACCAAATGCTCCAGGTCACCGAGAGAACCCTCGGGGCCCATACCGACCAGTGCCACCAGACGGCAGCCGCGAGCATCGGCAAGCTCGCGGCCCTTACCCATGAGCTCGTAGGCCACCGGCGCCACGACATCGTACTCGTCGGTCTGCACGAATACCCAGATATCTCGATACGCATCGAGGTCAACCGCGCCGGCGGCCTCGTCGCGCTCGATCGAAATGGCATTGACGGGGCAAGCGTCGACGCACCCGCCGCATAGGATGCAGCCGTCGGTTACGTGGGCACAACGGCTGGGCCGCTCGCCTTCCACTACGATGCCGCCCGAGGCACAGGCGCGAACGCAGCGACCGCAGCCGATACAGGCTTCGCTATCGATAATCAGTCCGCTCATCTATGCCATCCCCTCGATAATCTTGGCAAGTTTCGCCGCCTGCTCGGACGCCGTTCCGTCAACGGCCTCGCACGTTTGGTCGCGGTCGGGCACAAACGAGCGCACGACCTGTGTCGGCGAGCCGGCGAGGCCGCAGCGTGCGGGGTCGGCATGCACGTCGGCAGCGTTGACCACGCGCACGTCCGCCTCCTCGGCCGCACGAATACCGGCAATGCTCGGCATGCGCAGCTGGCCGATCTCCTTGGCGGTCGTCATCGCGCACGGCATCTCCAGATACACCGTCTCCTCGCCGGCATCGCATCCGTGGACGAGCGCCAGTGAACCACAGGTCGTAAAGCCCGCGCTCTGCACGCAACTCACGTCGGTCACGCAGGGAATCTCAAAGGCACCGGCAAGCTCGGGGCCAATCTGGGCCGTATCGCCGTCCACCGCCATCTTGCCGCAGATGAGCAGGTCGAAGTCCTCGTCGAGCGCCTCGATACCGCACTTGAGGGCATAGGTGGTTGCCAGGGTATCGGCACCTGCAAAGGCGCGGTCGGTCAGCAGCAGTGCGTCATCGGCGCCTCGGGCGATGCAGTCGCGCAATAGCGATTCGGTCGCGGGGATGCCCATCGACACCACCGTTACGCGCACGTCCATGCCAAAGCCGATAAAGTCGTCCTTCAGCGCCAGCGCGCATTCCAGAGCGCTTGCATCGAACGGGTTAATGACCGCCTGCTTGCCATCGCGCACGATGGTATTGGTCTTGGGGTCCATCTTGACCTCGGTGCTGCCCGGCACCGCCTTGACGCACACCACCATATGGAAATCGCTCATCTTCACGCGCCCCCTTTCTGGACGAGCTCATCCAAGAGCTTCTCCGAAAACAGGTTACCGCGACCCAGCTGCCCGGCAGGATCGAGCTGGAGCTTGAGCCGCGCCGACTCGACCATGGCCTCGTGGCCGTACATCGTCTCCAGGAAGCCCGCCTTGATCTTGCCGACGCCGTGTTCGGCGGAGACGGCGCCGCCCATGGCCGTGACCTCGGAAGCCCACTGGGCAAAGAGTTCTCCGCCGCGGCGGTAATCCTGCGCATCGCGCGGCAGAATGTTCACATGCAGATGGTTGTTACCGATGTGCCCCCAGGCGGCAGACTCAAGCCCGCTTTCGGCCAACGTGCGGCGATAGAGGGCGATGACATCGGCCAGGCGTGCGTTGGGCACCGACATGTCCGAGCCCAGTTTGGTGATGGTGGGATCCGTGCGGCGACGCTCGTCGATGAGCATGTTGACGCTCTCGGGCACCGCATGGCGGAAGAATCGCTGACACTCGCGATCGACCTCGGTGCGCGCGACCCATGTCGCATCGTCGCTGCCGCCCGCAAGCTCCAGTACCCACCCCAAGTGATACAGCTCCTCAGTCGCCTGGGCCTCGTCGTCGCAGTCGAGCTCCACGTAGACACAGACCTTGACGTCTTTGTCGAGCGCCGGCAGCGAGGCGAACGCGGTCGACTGTTCACGCTGACGACGCAGGATATCCAGGGCGCCCGCATCGAAATATTCGATGGCAGCCGCGTGGGACAGGACGGGACGCACAGAATCGGTGAAGGACACGGCCTTGTCTTCGCTGTCAAAGAAGCAGCTCACGCCCCAAACGACCGCAGGCGCCGCCTGCAGGGCAATCTCGAGCTCGGTGATGACGCCGAGTGTGCCACACGCACCGATAAACAGATCGATGGCATCCATATCGTCAGCAACGAAATAGCCCGAAGCGTTTTTGGTCTTGGGCATGGTGTAGTCGGGAAGGTCGAGCTCGAGCGTGCGGCCCTGCACCGTGACGAGCGAAAGGCGACGACCCTGTGCAAAAACCTCGCCACGGTGAAGCTCGAGCAGGTCGCCATCGGTCAGCGCGACATGAAGGCCCGTGACGTGAGGGCGCATGGGGCCGTAAGCGTAGCTACGGGCGCCGGAAGCGTTGCATGCCGCCATACCGCCCAGGCAGGCAGATGCCTCGGTGGGATCGGTAGGAAAGAATTGCTCGGGAGCTTCCTGGAACTCCTCGTAGGCCTCAAGCGATGCCTGGTCCCAGCCGGCAGTCGGCAGCACTTTCTTGCCCAGTTGCTTGCGCAGTTCAGACAGCACGACGCCGGGCGCCACGCGCAAAAGAAAGCGGCCCTGCTCATCGCGGCGAATGCCTAGGTAGCGATTCATACGGGAAGTATTGAGAATGTGACCGCCATGAGGCACGGCGCCGGCGGCAAGACCGGTCCGGGCACCCTGAACCGTCACCGGGACACGCTCGGCATGGAGCTTTTTCAAAATGGCGCGGACCTCGTCCTCCGTTGTCGGAAACGAGATGCTCGAGGCCTCGCCCGATGTGCGAGACTCATCGCGGCCATACTCCTCGAACTCGTCGGTGAAGGGTTTGATGGTTGCAGACACGCGAACTCCCCCTTTAGCTAACTACAGTGTTTGCAGGGAGATGTTACCGCATCGTTTCGTCGACGTGTTCGAGACCGCCTCCATAATTGTCGATTTTTACGTTCGTGCAATTCGGCGAGCGGCAAGGTTTACTCGGCAGACGATGCTTTTGACACATGTCGCTTTACCGCCAGCGACCACGCAATTGTCGCTCGAAAAAAGTTGAAGTATTTTTTGCCATCTTTTACCTGCGGAGATGTCAATCCGTCAAGCATTTGGTCAGAAATTGGTCAAGTAGTGACTGATACGGTCGGCATCAACAGCCAAAACCAACGGAAGTTTTGGCCCCAGAAGCAGGGAGGTTCCCATGGCATATTACTGGCCCCAGTACGGCGTCGCCGTCGAGGTCGACGACGATCCCTATCTCCTGCCTTTCGACGAAGAGGCGTTCCCCGATACGGCGGTCTACCACGTCACCACCGATGTTATCTGCGACCCCGAGTCGTTCTCGGCGCTCGCCCACCACATCGCGCGTATCCACAACATCGAGCTCCCTCACGACTTCGACGAGCTCATCTACTCGCGCCGCCTGATGCTTCACATGCTCTTTGGAGCGGACCCGTCCACGTTCGCACGTGTCTACACCACCAAGGACGCCGCATGAGTGCGAAGAAGCCACCCCGCCTTGCAGGGCTGGGGCGTCGCAAGAAACTCGTCGTTGTCTGCCTGGCTATCGTCTGCGCCCTCATCGCCGTAGGGCTATACGCCTGGCAGTCGCAGCCCGTGCCCGAAGCGGGCGCCTCAGTCACGACGGCAGAGGGTAAATCGCGCCAAGAAATCCAGGATGAGCTCGACGCCATCGTCCGCGACAACATGATGACGATCTCGGTCGCGCCGGTCGCACAGTTGCAGGAAGACGGCAAGTTGCGCGTCAACGTGCAAAACGTCCAAGACAACAAGTTTCCCCAGCGCTTTCGCGTGATTCAAAACGACGAGACCATCTATGAGTCCGGTGTGGTCGAAGCCGGCAAGACGGTTGAGGCCTGCCCCGCCGGCGATATCCAAGAAGGCGAGGCATATATCGAGATTCAGGCACTCGATGCCAAGACCTACGACACCCACGGCAATCCGACGCGCGTCAAAGTGCGGGTGGCCCAGGCAGAAGGCTAGTGGCAGACGCGCTCGCAGGGGCAGCACCCTGTCCCCATTCGTCCAACCATCACGGAAACAGTCCGTGACGAGCAGAAAGGATCGATTATGAACACACCCATGAACCGGAGCGGAGCCAGGGCACTCGTCGTGGGCGCAGGGCTTACGCTCGCACTTGCGATGGGCGCCGCGCCAACGGCGGCCATCGCAGAGGTGCGCGTTGGAACCACCGATGTGACGGTGAAGGCCGACATTAGCAATGTTTCGTTTAAGGCGCCAACGGTCATCCCCTTTGCCGCCAATGCCGACGGAACGCTTGTAGGACCCTCCGACAAGACGATTACCATCGACAACCTCTCGGCATATGGCATCCACGTCACTAACATGAAGGTCACGGCCAAGAACGACTGGACAATCGTTGCAGATGCAAAGAAGGGCTCGGCCCAGAACTCCATCGATTTTAAGGTTGGCCCCGATAAGGCAGAAAAGGATGCCAGCTCGGCGACTCAGACTACGGGCCTCGATCTTTCCAAAGACGCAAGCTTCGACATGAAGTACCAGGGCATTGCCGACGGAACGGACAAAATCAAGCTCAATGTGAGTGGCCACGTCGCCCGCGTCACGCGTGACATCTACCACGCCACCGGTACGGGAGATCAAGTGGCAAGCATCACCTGGACGGTCGAGCCCGGTGCGCACGCCACGTCCTAAGGCGATTGCACTGGCCGCCATCGTCGGCATCTTGGCGTCCGCACCTGCCATGGCCTTTGCTCAACAAGAGCAAGCGCAGGCGGCCACAGAAGTGACCGTCGACCTTTCGGGCCTTAATCGCGACGGCCGTCACGAGCCGCTCGCTCAGACAAGCGACACCCGGCAACTCATTGCGGTAGGCGTCGCCACGGCGGGAGCAGGACTGACATGCCTTGGCCTGCACATCAAACGCAACCAATAGCCAAGCACGACCGGAGCACGCGGAATAGATAGGAGAACCATGGCACCCAAAAACCTTTTGCCCGTTGCCGCGCTCTGCAGCGCACTGGCGAGCGGTACGCCTCTCGCCGCTTGGGCGACGCCCGCCACGGCAAACTCCTTACCGCAAGCTCTGAACCCCGTGGCGAATTCGTCGGGTATCGTCGCCTGCCAACGTTTTTCGCTCGCACATGCCACGGTCCGAACCTCGGGATGCCTTCACCGCAATACGGCCGACTCGATAGTCGTGGATACCGAGCGTCCGGATAAGGAGAACGGCCCCCAGGCGGGTTGCGCCATCTGCACATGGAAATCGGTTGCGGTCGACTCCGATGGCGACCCATGCGACATAGAACTGCGCATCGATATCGCCTCGGTCGATGACTCGGCGAACGGGGCAAAGGTCGTCTTCGACAGCGCGGCCCATGAGAAAGAAGGAGGTGTATGCCTGGGCTGCGTTCCCTCGAATGTCGATGGCGCGCAGCCCATCATCTCCTTTACGGCATCGCTGCGACTGACCAAGGCGGACACCGACGCCATCGCAACGGGAGACGCGCCTCTGTTGTTCTTTGCGAACGGCACGGACGACCAAGAGGCTCAAAGCAATACACAGAAGGGCTCGCTTAGCCTCGTGCGCGGATCGGAACCCGCCCCCATCAATATCGATACCCAGGCGCAAGACGTGCAGCGCATTCTCGCCGATCCGGCGCTGCTCCAAATGACATGGCACGGAGTGGGGTCCGTCGGGATTGCTGCTCCCATATCTAGCGATAATGACAAATCCCCCAAAGACGAGGTCGCAGACGCACCGGCACATGTTGACGATGCAGACGATGCATCATCAGAAGACAACGCTGCGGCTCCTCTCGAGAAGCCAGACGGCACCGCCACCGAATTAGGCGATTCCCAACCGAAAGGCGGCCTGGACTTTGCCGCTCCCCCAGATGTCGACGAAGGCAACTGTTGCATGATGGTCGCGCTCGACCACGCGGAAACCGTCGATGCCGCAAGCATTGAGCCAGTCGCTGCCGATGCGCCCCGCCGCAAAAATATCCTCATCGCATTCCCCAATACCGTCGAGCTCGTCTTTTTGCCTTCGGGTGAAGTCGTCGCGCCTACGGCACTTACAGCAGTGGGAGCAAGGAGCGCATCGAACGATATCCAAGCTATCTCGGCACTTGATGCCGCAACGTCCGCCAAGTTACACCTTTATTCCGTTGCAGCAGACGGAACGCGAACCGAAGAATTCGATGGAACCAAGCTTTTGGTTCCGCGGCGCATCGGTGTCCAAGAAGACTTCCCCTATCAGATGGAACTTGAAGGATTCGATCGTGTACGAGATGCCAGCATTATTGCCGCAGCCATCGAATCTCCGCAGCACCTCATGACGCTGCGCTTCGACTTTAGTCCCGTCCTGTAAACCGCTAACCGCCGCTTGGCTCGGATACTGAGCGCTCCCCTCCCCGTTCTGCTACGATTGCCGCGTTGGCATCAATTACAGGAGGGTTCATGCCGGGTTTAGGAACGATCATCAACGTCGCGCTTTTGATCGCGGGCGGCCTGTTGGGTCTCATGGGTGGGCGCTTCATTACGCCCCGCATCCAAGACACGCTCATGAAGGCGTCGGGGTTGTGCGTTCTGTTTATCGGCCTGGGCGGCACCATGCAAAAGATGCTCGTTATCGATGGAGCGGCGTTGACGACCACCGGCACCACCATGCTTATCGTCTCATTTGCCCTCGGTTCGCTCATCGGCGAGGCCATCAACCTGGAGGCCGCCATCGAGAACCTCGGCGAATGGCTCAAGCGCAAAACCGGCAGCGAAGGCGACAACGAGTTCACCAACGCCTTTGTCTCGACATCGCTCACCGTGTGTATCGGCGCCATGGCCATCGTAGGATCGATTCAGGACGGCCTGCTCGGCGACTGGTCCACGCTTGCCCTGAAGGGCGCGCTGGACTGCATCATCGTCTGCACCATGACGGCCTCGCTTGGCCGCGGCTGCATCTTCTCAGCCCTGCCCGTTGCCGTATTCCAGGGCACGATCACGCTTTTTGCCGGCGCGCTCTCCCCCATCATGACCACCGCAGCCCTCGACAGCCTTTCGCTTGTGGGCTCCATGCTCATCTTCTGTGTTGGCGTTAACCTTATTCGACCTCAGACCTTCCGCACGGCCAACATGCTCCCTTCCGTCGTCGTGGCGGTCATCTACGCCCTCCTGTTCTAAACTATCTGCATAGTGATATCTCGAACACCTGTTTGATGCTGTGCTATGATATGAGGTCACCGACACCATATAGGGAGAGGAGAGGGCGGTGGCCGACCAGGACGTCAAGATGCTCATCGAGCGCATTATGGCCGAGGCCCGGACCCATCAGTCCGCCCGCTTCTCAAACGAAATCTATGCTGACGAGCCGATTCTCAAGACCGGTCGTCAGATGCAGAACTTCCTCCCCGACCAGTACCGCAAGATGCGCGAGATATCACGCTGGCAAGATGATCCCAAAGGCGGCGCGGGGCGTTGGCTATCGGAGGCTGAGCTCTTTTACCGCCAAGGTCTGCTGATGGCCGACTTCGAGGACGATTGCCCCTACAACGGCACCTTTAAGTCGTACTTTCCCACCTACAATGCCATGAGCGATCGACAGCTGCGCGGCTACTTTACCTGGCGTGCCCAAGTGCGCCGCGGCAATATCGAGGAGACATCGACCTCGTTTGCCTTTCTGTATCTCTACGAATTGATCTGCGGCATTGGCGTCGACAATCCGCGTGACGGCTATGACAAGATCAAGGCATTTTGGGATGCCTATCGCGCCTTTGAACCCGGCATCGACCGGTTCGCACGCGTGTGGCTGCAGGACTACGCCGTGTTCCACGAGCTCGACCCCGAGCTGCTTCGCGACTCTAAAACCGTCATGTTCGACAACGCCCTTATCGAGCTGCGTCGCGCGGCGCGAGACCTTGCGCCGGCGCCGTCAACCCAAGCTCCCAAACGTCGCAAAGCCTCCGAGCCCGCGCTCCCCCTTCCGCCCGATGAGGCGCGTGAGGAGCGGCTCATGGCCGCCATCAACGCGCTCTCCACGTATAGCCTGAATAACTCACGGCTCGACCGTTCCCACCATCGCGACCTGCGTCACGTGGCATGCGCCGTGTATGTCCGCATGGCGCGCTACTATGACACGCACCGAAAGGCCAGCATCGTAGCGAGCTTGTTTGGGGAGGAGACGGCCATGCCCTACACCATGTTTGCCTCGGCCGTGTTCTTTGCGCCCGAGCGCCACGAGGACTGCGAATATCGCTTGGACCCCATCCATATCTATCGTTGCCAAAACGGCTTTTGGGAGTGCATGCGCATCCACGGCAGCAGGCAGAAGAGCAGCAAGCTCGGTGAGATGATGCGCGCTTGCGACCAGCGCCTGCGCCTTGCGTTGGACCCCACTCATCCCCTTAAGGAAGAGAAGGTCCCCAAATATCTGGCCAAGATCATCGACGACGAGATCGCGGCATGGCTTTCGTGGGATGCCGCACACCAGCCCGTTAAGATCGATATCGACCTGAGCCAGCTGGGGCATATCCGAAGTGCCGCCGCACAGACGCGCGAGGCGCTTTTGATCGACGAGGAGCGCGAGGACGACACACTTGCGAAAGCCGAGGAAGCAGGCTCCGGGCAACCGGAAGCCGAACCCGCGGCCAACATGATTGCCGAACCGGCCGTGGCACCCACACAGCAGGACAAACCTGACCAGCCGACCATCCCCACCGAGCAGTTTGGCGTCGTGGCCCCGCTCCTCGCGTCTGCGCCCACACCCGCAACGGTCATGTCCGCCGGCACCGCACCCGCACTCGCCCCCGCCGCAGACGCCTATCTGCGCGCGCTGCTCGAGCAGAACGCAGTGCAGGCGGCATCGGCGGTAGCACAGTCGGGCAAGAGCGAGGACATGCTCGTCGACAGCATCAACGAGGCCCTCTTTGACCTCGTGGGCGACACCGTTATTGAATTTGGCGCGTCAGGACCGCAAATTATCGAGGACTACGAAGCAGACGTGAGAGGATACCTAGACCATGAGTGATACCGCATCCGCAGCACCCCGCGTGCCCAAGCGCGTCGCTGCCGTCATTCTCAACTCGCTCAAGGGCGGCGTCGTCCCGCGCATTGGCCTTCCTTACATTACCGTGGGGCGCGAGGTCGAGATCCGCGCCTTGCTCACCGACCTCAGCCTCATCGCCGATGGCGGCGCAAGTTTTCGCTTCCTAGTCGGTCGCTACGGCGCCGGCAAGAGCTTTTTGCTCCAAACCATTCGCACGCATGCCATGGGCGAGGGCTTTGTCGTCGCCGATGCCGACCTATCCCCTGAGCGCCGCCTGCAGGGTGGCCAGGGCCAGGGTCTGGCCACCTATCGCGAGCTTATCCGCAACATATCGACCAAAACGCGCCCCGAGGGCGGCGCGCTCAATCTTATCCTGGATCGCTGGGTCGCCTCATGCGCCGATGCCGACGAGTCAGCCGTTAATGCACAGCTCGCCCCACTCGAGGAGATGGTCCACGGCTTTGACTTCACCCGCATGCTCCGCCGTTATCGCATGGCCGTCTCGGAGGGAGACGAAGAAACCATGAGCCGCGTGACTAAATGGATTCGCGGCGAGTATCGCACCAAGAGCGAGGCGCGCGCCGAGCTAGGCTCCTCGACCATCATCAGCGACGACGACTGGTACGACTACATCAAACTCATCGCGCGCTTTTTGGTCTGCAGCGGCTATAAGGGCATGCTGGTGCTCATCGACGAGCTCGTAAACCTGTACAAGATTCCCAACGCTATCACGCGCCAGTACAACTACGAGAAGATCCTGACCATGTACAACGACACGCTGCAAGGCAAGGCGCAGTACTTGGGCATGATTATGGGCGGCACGCCGACCTCTATCGAAGACCGACGCCGCGGCGTCTTTTCCTACGAGGCTCTGCGCAGCCGTCTCGCTCAGGGCCGTTTTGCGCGCGAGGACCTCAAAGACATGCTCGCGCCCATCATCCGCCTGCAGCCGCTCACCTATGAGGAGCTGCTGGTACTGATCGAAAAGCTCATGCAGATCCATGCCGGCTACTTTGGCTGGACGCCTACGCTTACCGAGAACGACTTGGTGGACTTCCTCAAGATCGAGTTTGGCCGCGTGGGAGCCGACACGCACCTGACGCCCCGTGAGGTCATTCGCGACTTTATCGAGCTGCTCGATATCCTGTGTCAAAACCCCGATGCTAACGTGGCCGAGTTACTGCAAAGCGTCGGTGGCGACGCGCTGGCGCCGGCAGCCGCAACAGACGACACCGGCACCGCAGGCGGCGACCGCAACTTCGCCGAGTTCACCATCTAACCTGCCAAAAAGGGACAGGTTTATTTTGGCAGGTTTTATCTGGGCAAACGCCGATATTGCAAGATATCGAGCCGTTGCCCGTTGCGTTGATCAGCCCGTTGATGAGAGGAGGTTCCATGAACGCTTTCGACCGATATGCCCCGTTTATCCAGGATTTCATTTACTCCCACGATTGGGAGAGTCTGCGCTCCATTCAGGTTGCGGCAGCAGATGCCATCTTCAACACGCAAGACAATGTGCTCCTGACGGCATCCACGGCATCTGGCAAAACTGAGGCGGCCTTCTTTCCCATCCTGACCGAGTTTTGGGAGAACCCGCCCGCGAGCGTGGGCGCCCTCTACATTGGCCCCCTCAAAGCACTCATCAACGACCAGTTCGTTCGCCTCAACGATCTGTGCGAAGAGGCCGATATCCCCGTCTGGCACTGGCACGGAGATGTCTCGCAGTCGCACAAGGCAAAGCTCATCAAAAAGCCGAGCGGTATCCTACAGATTACGCCCGAATCACTCGAGGCGCTTCTGATCCATAAGCACATGGCCATCCCGCTCATGTTTTGCGACCTGCGCTATGTCGTTATCGACGAGGTCCACTCGCTCATGCGCGGCGACCGTGGCGGCCAGACGCTCTGTCTTATCGAGCGCCTTTCGCGCATGGCAGGCGTGCAGCCCCGCCGCATCGGCCTTTCGGCTACCATCGGGGACCCCGAGCGCACGGGCACTTTTCTCTCACAGGGAACAGGACGCGACTGCGTTATCCCCCGTTTTGAAGAACCGCGCCGCGTGTGGCGCATCTCCATGGAGCACTTCTACAACTCGGGCCCCCAGGCGCAGCAACGAGGATTTATGAGCGCAGGTCCGCAGGAAGCTGAGGTGCTCGCATGCGAGCGCATTGAAGCAGCGGCACCCGCGGCACTGCCCGCCGGCACCCAAGATATGCGCCACAGCGGACAACTCACACAGGAGGAACGCCGCCAACGTCGCGAGCGAACGCGAGGCAAGGCCGCCCCTAAGGACCGTCGCACTTCCTCGGCTCCCGAGGGAGAAGTCGACATCCCGCGAGCGACCGAGCAGTCGCTGCTCAACCCCACCGATACCGCGCCCGACAACGCCGATCCCGGCATGGGCTATATCTTTGAACATACCCGCGGCCGCAAGTGCCTGGTCTTTGCCAACTCGCGCGAGGAGGCAGAGGCCGTGTGCTCCATGCTGCGCAGCTACTGCGAAAACCGGCACGAGCCAGACCGCTTCCTGATCCATCATGGCAACCTCTCGGCATCGCTACGCGAGACCGCCGAGGAGCTCATGCGCGACGAGGAGCAGGCACAGACAACCGTCACCACCTCCACGTTGGAGCTCGGCATTGATATCGGCCGCCTGGAGCGCGCGTTCCAGATTGACGCGCCGTTTACCGTCAGCTCCTTTTTGCAGCGCATGGGGCGCACGGGACGCCGTGATCTTCCGCCCGAGATGTGGTTTGTCATGCGCGAGGAAGAGCCCGAGCCGCGCACGATGATGCCCGAAACCATTCCCTGGAAGCTTCTGCAGGGCATCGCACTCGTACAACTCTATCGCGAGGAAAAGTGGGTTGAGCCGCCCGAGCTCGATCGACTCCCCTACAGTTTGCTCTATCACCAGACCATGTCGACGCTCGCCAGCACCGGCGAGCTCACGCCGGCCGAACTTGCCCAGCGCGTGCTCACGCTCAGCTATTTCCACCGCGTCTCCGCCGATGACTACCGCGTGCTGCTGCGCCACCTCATTAAGATCGACCACATCCAGGTCACCGAGGGCGGCGGGCTCATCGTGGGCCTCGCGGGCGAGCGCGTCATCAACAACTTTAAGTTCTACGCCGTGTTCCAGGAGAACGAGGAGTTTACCGTTCGCAGCGAATCGGCCGAGCTGGGCACGATCGTCAATCCGCCACCGCCCGGCGAACGCATCGCCATCGCAGGCCATTGCTGGATTGTCGAAGAAGTGGACTGGAAGCGTCACACCGTCTTTGCCACGCAGGTCAAGGGCCGTGTGCCGGCCTACTTTGGCGACTGTCCCGGAGACATCAATACGCATGTGCTCGAACGCATGCGCCAGGCGCTCAACGAACATGCGGCATATCCGTACCTTATGGGCAACGCACGAGCACGCCTTACGCAGGCTCGTCATACCGCCGAGATTTCGGGCGCGGGAACTAAACCGCTCATTAACCTGGGCGGCGACACCTGGGTGCTCTTCCCCTGGTTGGGAAGCTACGCCTTTTTGGCGCTCGAGCGCATGCTCAAGATTAAATGCGCCGCAGAGCTGGGTCTTCGAGGGCTCGATCCGTCGCGTCCGTACTTTATGCAGTTTAAGATGAAGGCCGACGAGGAGGCGTTCTTTGAGGTACTCGCCGCCGAGGCCGAGAAGGACTTCGACCCTATCGAGCTCGTCTACCCCGGCGAGGTGCCCTACTTTGATCGTTACGACGAGTACGTTCCCGAGGAACTCGTGCGCAAAGGCTTCGCTGAAGGCGTCCTCGACATCGAAGGCATGAAGCAGCGCGTCCTCGGCTGGCGCGACTACACCTAAGACGGGACTGACTACTCCCAATAGGCTAGTCGTGGAGAGCAGTGCCGAGGAAGTCGGCATCGAAGGGCACGGCTTCGGTGAAGGCGTAGTCACCGTCGCTGGCGATGAGCAGGTAGTTTTCCTCGCCGCCGAACTCCGTGTCACCGCAGGGAATTACCCAAGCGTGGTCGAATACCTCGAGCACCGTTGCGGCGCAATCGCGCAGGAACGTTACATCGCTCCCCTCGTTCACGCTCACAATGTTGGCCGCGTAGATGCCGCCCGGGTTCAAGCCGCCCTGCACCAGACGCAGTGCCTCTACGGTTGCCAGCTCGCGCACGGGCTCGGCACCGCCAAAGCAGTCGCTCACGATTGCGTCGTAGCGACGATGTCCCACGCTCGTCACACCCAGGTACGAGCGCGCCTCGGCGGTAATCACCCGCAGGCGATCGCCAACCGTACGTTCCAGCTCGTCCAAGTAGAACCAACGACGCGCCAGACGCGTAATCTCGGCATCGTACTCAATGACGTCCATGCGCAAGCCCTCATGCGACATCAGCGCAAACTTGGGATAGGCAAACCCGCCACCGCCCAGTATGAGCATGCGGTCGATACCATGCCCGTAAGTATCGCGCATTGCATCCTCGGCCTCGAACACATCGTCAAATGCGCGATAGTACGCAAAGACCGGCTCAGCCCAGCGATCGCCAACATAGCTCGCGCTTTGGTAGACGCCTCCCTGCACGAGCACACGGAGCTCGGCACCGCTCTCATCGTGCACACGCTTCACGCGCGCCAACCCGTTGCGGGTCCGTGCGACCTGCAAACAGGCAGCGCGAACAGCGACGGCAGCCGCACCGAGCGCCGCGGCTCCCAGGGCAACGCCGGCAACGACGCCAGCAGAAACACTCGGCTTGTTCATCTAGAGCTCCTTTTGCAGATAGAGGCCATGGTCGTAAAAACCAAGGTGGCGATAGTACTCACGCGTGCCAATCGCGCTGATCACATTGATGTGTGTATATCCCGCATCCCGAGCAATCTGGCGCGCACGCTCAACGAGCAAGCGCCCCAGACCGTGATGCTGAGCCGCCTGACCCTGATCGCCCACGCGCGCCGCCATACCATACACGTGCACCTCACGAATCATCGCCTCGTCCGGCAACGTCGGCAGCTCGTCCGCATGCGCGGCAACAAACGCGCGATCGGGCAGCGACAGGCGCAAAAAGCCGGCGATCTTGCCCTCGGGCGTCACCCACTGCAAAAAGCGCTCGCTCGTCACCGGCGTCTCGTACGCCACCTCCTCGTCAAGGGCCAGCTCATCCAGGTCGGCGCCCGCCGTGCTGATCTCGCGATAGCGAATCTCGCGCACCGTCGCACCGTCACCCCGAGCAGCCAAGCGGTTCTCGACGAGCTGACGCAGGTTGGGCTTCTTGTTGCCCACCATAATGTCGTCGGAACTAAAGTCGCGAATCATACGGCTGATACGGCAAAACGCCGGCGTCACCACAATGTCGTCGGCCAGCACGTCGAGCAGCTCCTCCTCGGTATAGGGGCGCCACTCGCCACGCTCGTAGCAGCCTACCAGACGCGAACCCTCAATGAGCGCGCACGGGTAGACCTTGACCTCGTCGGGCATAAAGGCGCCCTCGGTCATAAAGCGCTCGTAGTCGCGCTTGTCCCCCTCGGGTGTGGCGCCCAGCAAGTTGAGCATAAAATGCGCGTGGATCTTAAAGCCAAACAGTCTTGCAAGCGAAAACGCACGCTCAATCTGAGCCACCGTAATGCGACGCTCGTTAATGTCGAGCAGATGCTGGTCGAGGCTCTGAATACCCATCTGGATCTTGGTGCAGCCCAGGCGGCGAATGAGCGTAAGCGCCTGCGGCGTCATGGCATCGGGGCGGGTCTCGATAACGAGCCCCACCACGCGATGCTTCGCCGTCTCGTTAATGCGCTGCTGACGTTCGAGTTCTTCCATCGTGGCTGTCTGCCACTCGGCAACCTCGCCCCACGGCGTACCGGGACCGTACAGACGACGCACCGCACGGTTGTAGCCGCCCACGGCAGCATCCACGCGCTCCTGTTCGCCGGCAACGCCCACCGCAAGCTCGCACTCGTCGGTCGCAATGCCTGCCGCCCGATAGCGCTCGCGACGCTCCGCTACCACCGGCGGCAACGCATCGGCGGGCGCGTCATCGAGCAGGCGCCCCGCCTCGGCACGGCTGATGCCAGGACGCGCCAACATGGGGTTTGTCGCCACACCAGCCACGGCATCGTCATTGAGCGCACGGAAGAGCTCCGACATAAACCATGTCTGGTAGCCCTCCGGATAGTCACTCCACGTGCCGCCGAGCACGATGAGCTCAATCTTGTCGGTCGCATGCCCCATCTGCGAAAGCGCCGTCAGACGAGCGCTCACCTGCAGATACGGATCGAAGCAGTTCTGCTCCGCACGAGCGCACGCCGGCTCGGCATGCAGATAGCTTTTGGGCATGCGCAAGTCGTTGGGGCAAAACAGGCAATCACCCGAGCAAGGCCACGGCTTAGTAATGACAGTAATGGTTGCCACGCCCGAGGCCGTACGGCGCGGCTTCATACGCAGCACCTGCAGCAGTTGACGTTCCAGCCCGGCATCGACATTCCACCCAGCCCAACGAGCCGGCTCCTCACGTTTAACCCGCTGGTAAAACGGCAGCAGGCGACGCTTGGCAAGATCGCGTTTGTCGGCACCCTCGCAGCGCGCCTCGGCGTGTATCAGTTTGACGAGCGCCTTGTCGTCCACGGTCTCACCGCAACGCAGGGCCTCGAGTATGTTCAAGATAATCTGTTCCATGCTCCCATTGTAAAGGCAAAGGCGCCGAAGCCGACCACGGCCCCGGCGCCTCCATCAAACAGCGCAGCTATGTTTATCAGTCTTCAACAACCGCCCGTCACTCAGGATCAAACGACATGTCGCCCGAGCCGACCTCAAAACGATACGTGGCGGACTTATCGCCGTTGTCGAACTCATGGTTCCAAACGGTCTCGCCATCGTAGCCAAGCGGAAGGAAATCGCTCTCAAAATCGCCGCTGCCCACGGTGAGGCTCGCCTTAAAGCCCGTAGAGTTCGGGACCGTTATCTCAACATCACCCGAGCCCACGGTAACATCCATCGAATTCGCGGGGGCTTGGTAAAACTCAAACGTCGCGTCTCCCGAACCGACCTCGGCATACATGGTGTCGGTCACGGTGCCCGTAAACTCAACGTCGCCCGAGTCCAGCGTCAAATCAAAGTCGTGGCATGCAATGCCCGTGACTGACAGATCTCCCGACCCCACGTTCGCCGTAATGCCCACCAGGTTATCGGCAACCTCTCGCGGCAGCTCAACGGTGACCGTGCGGTCAATCGCGCGCTCGTCGTCGCAATCGAACTGGCTAATCTTGAGCGTGGAGCCCTTAATCTCGGCCAGATTCTGAGTTGCCGCAACGTATGCAGAAGTTCCTTTTGCCACGCGACCGTTTTCGATGACGCGCACCTGCCCGCCGGAGACGTGCTTGACCTCGACCGCGCCCGACGTCACATCTAGATCAAGCGATGTGAACGCGTCGGCATCAAAGGTCACACTCGAAAGCTTCTGAGGCCGGACGGAATAGTTGCCGTCATCCAAGAGACCATCCTCGTCAACTTCATCATCCAGACCAGACAAGCCGGAAACAATATCGCTAAGCTCCCACGGACCATCAAAATGAATCAAAGTCCTCGAAATACCAAAGACAAGCCCAATGATGAGTACAAACGCTCCGATACCAACACCCAGGCGCACCTTGGATTCATGCGAAAGCTTCATCATTCATCACCTTCTTTGGCACTCGGCTCCACGTTAGTCGCAGCAGCCGTGTCGGCATCAGCCGCAGCGGAAGTATCCTCTCCCTGAGCCTTAGTCACCATCGGGGCTGGACCAACCTGAATATCCCCGCGCGCCCAATCCCCATCGAGCGCACGTGCCACCCAGTGATAGATGGGAATCGTAAAGAAGATCAGCACGGCAAAGGGGCCGGCACCAAAGAGGAACATCAGCAAAAAGAACAGCAGCCAACAAACGGCCCAATACGGGAACGACTGGAACGGACCCTTCACCGGAGTCGAGCCAACCGCGCCGCCACTCGTCGCCTGCGCCGTAGCGGCATTGGCGGCCTGCGCACTCCAGCTTGCCGCTTGCGCCGCCTTGGCGGCGGCGTCACTCGCCTGTGTTGCCGCCTCGGTTGCGCGTGCCGCCGCCTCATGGGTACGGGCGCGCTCTGCCGCCTCGGCCTCGCGCTGGCGGGCACGGTCCTCGTTCTCAAACTCGATATCATCCTCAATCTCGTCACTCGGATTGAGTAGCTCGTCCAAGCTCACGCCATAGAGCTTTGCGAGTGAAATCAGATTCTCGGTATCGGGCGAGCTCTCCGCACGTTCCCATTTACTGACCGCCTGGCGCGACAGCCCCAGCTTTCGCGCCAGCCCTTCTTGGCTAAAGCCCTTGCTGCGGCGAAGGTCGGCGAGCCGCTGCGCAGTTTCTACATTCATGGTTCCTCCTATGCTTTTGCCAGCCGTGCCGCCGGACCGTTTTGTTCTTAAGGCGCCTTGCACAGTTAAAAATCTATCCGCCACCGCCAAAAACATGCCACCTATTCTAGTGAGATTTTTGACAACCGGCAGTTGCGGGCGCATATGAGCTGCGGAAATGTGTCCAAACAGAGCAATGACCCGCCGCTTGGTTGTCCCCGTTGCGGCGTTAACGGTAGTATGGTCGTACTGTTTATTCCGCACCGCCGACGGAGGGAGTCCCGCGCCGTGAACCGCGATTTCGCCTCATCGCTCATCCAGCTCAACAATACGTTCTATCGCGAGCACTCCGCCTCCTTTTCCGATACGCGCCAGGCCCCGTGGCCCGGCTGGGTGCGCACTATGGACATCGCGCTCGAGCAGCTCGATGTGGCCACCATCGAGCATCCCGTCCGTGTCTTCGACCTTGCCTGCGGCAATATGCGCTTCGAGAACTTTGCTGCCGGCGGCACGCTTGCCGCCAAGGGCGTAGATGGCGCGAGCCCCTCGGCGGATGCCAGCTGCCCCTTTGAGTTCTACGGCGTCGACTCGTGCCAGGATCTGGCCATCGACGCGCGCGGCCACGCCTTGCGTATCCCCAACCTGCACTTCCAGGAACTCGACGTGCTCGATGCCCTCATGAAGCTCAACCCCGCCGAGACGCCCGACGTGCTCTTCGATGCACCACTCGCCGACATCTCGGTCTGCTTTGGCTTTATGCACCACGTGCCGTCGTGCGAGTACCGCGTGCGCGTGCTCGACGCCCTGGTACGCCAGACGCGCCCGGGCGGCATCATCGCCATCAGCTTTTGGGAGTTTATGAACGACGAGCGCATGGCGCGCAAGGCCGTTCGCGCCGAAGCCCGCGCCGAACTCACCCCGCCGTTTGAGGGCTACGACTCCGCACAGTTCGAAGCCGGCGATCACCTCATTGGCTGGCAAAACGACCGCCACGCCTACCGCTACTGCCATCACTTTGACGATCAGCAGATCACCGACCTGGTGCGCGGCGTGCGCACATTCTACAAGAGCGGCGAGGTCCCTGTGCGCGAACTTGAGCGCTTCCACGCCGACGGTCGCAGCGGCGAGCTCAACCGCTACGTGATCCTCAAGCGCCTGTAGGCGTCGACGACTCGCCGCTGAGCCGTACCGCATCTTTCGGGCAAATCGCGCCCACCCCTTCCAACCCATTGCTGGAACGCGCGGCCATGCGTTCCATACTTATGACCAAGGAGCCTCATGGGAGCCGTCCACGTTCGCACGCCTAAGAACTTTGTGCTCGAGGAGCGCCTGGAGCGCTACGCCGACGCCATCGAGACGAGCCCCGAGAACTATGCTGGGCACTGGCGTGAGGCATGCACGCCGGCTGGCGGCAAGCCCTTCGCCCGCCTTCACCTGGATCTGGGCTGCGGCAAAGGAACCTACTTGGTTGAGCGTGCTCACCGTGAGCCCGACACGCTCTTTATCGGCATGGACCAGGAACCCATCTGCATTGCCTATGCCGCCCAGAAGATTTGCGAGCAGGAGCTGCCCAACGCGCTCGTGCTACCCCGTGGTGCCGCATCGCTGCCGCGGCTGTTTGCCGCAGGCGAGCTCGATGCCATCACCATCAACTTTCCCACTCCGCAGCCCAAGGCCAAGTACGCCAAAAAGCGCCTTGTCCATGTCGACCATCTAATGCTGTACCGTCCGCTCTTCGCAGCTGGCGCCACCGTCACGCTGCGCACCGACAGCAAGCCGCTGCGCGACTACGCCCTGGGCCAGTTTGCCGCGGCCGGCTACGACACGCTTTGGGTAAGCGATGACGTTCGCCGTGACCATCCCGAGCATCCCGAGACCGAGTACGAATGCCGCACGCGCGAGATGGGCGCCGTCGTCTATGGCATCTGCGCCACACCCGGCGAGAAGCCCACCGAAGAGCAGCTCGCGACAGGCCGGGCGCAGGAGCAAAGCCTCGCCTGCTACCTGCCCGACGACCTCGATGAGCTCACCTACGTGCCCCTCGGCATGGAAGAAGCCGTCGAAAACTTTAAGAACCGCGCCCGCAAGGGCAAGAAGCGTTTACCGCAGGAGTCCTAGAGGCCTCTGATGGTCGCGGCGTCGGCAAACAAGCGCAAATAGGCGCCAGCGAACGACCCTCAAATCTAAGTGAGTAGACTTTTTGCAATAGCCAACCACAACCCGCATGGCGAAAAATAAAACCGCAGGTAGAGCCCTTGCGCAAAAGCCATGTGCTCGCGATATTGCAAAAAGTCTACTCACTTAGCTGGCAGCTGCGCCAAAGGGCTGGGCAGAACGCCCATTTCCTGCATTTTCTCGCGCGCTGGCGCCCCATGCCGCCGCTACGCCATAATGGATGGCGGACAAACGCGAGAGAAAGCAAACCACATGGCACAGACCACGACAGATACTTCCGCCAGCACCGTCTCCGGCGCCGGCGCCGCCAGCTCATTCTCGGGTGGCACGGGCACCGAGGCCGAGTTCGGCTCGCTCGGTGCGCTCTCCCCCACCTGGTGGGAGCCCGAGGACGGCAGCGAGCCCGAACCATGGCTCACGCCCGATCAGGCCTTCGAGCGCTTCTTTGAATGGACGAGCGACCGCGGCATCGAGCTGTGGGACCACCAAGAAGAGGCCCTCATGGACCTGGCAGCTGGCGATCATGTCATTTTGGGCACGCCGACCGGCTCGGGCAAGTCGCTTGTCGCGCTGGGCATGCTCTTTATGGGCATGGCGCAAGGCAAGCGCTGCTATTACACCGCCCCCATCAAGGCTCTAGTCAGCGAGAAGTTTTTTGACCTGGTGCAGGTGCTCGGCCGCGATAACGTCGGCATGATCACCGGTGATACGCATATCAACACCAAGGCGCCCGTCATCTGTTGCACAGCCGAAATCCTTGCCAACGACGCACTGCGCGAGGGCGAGGATGCCGACGTGGGCTGCGTTGCCATGGACGAGTTCCACTACTTCGCTGACCCCGACCGCGGCTGGGCCTGGCAGGTGCCGCTGCTCACCCTGCCCCATACACAATTCATGCTCATGAGCGCCACACTCGGCGATGTCACCGCGATCGCCGCCTCGCTCGAGGAGCACACCGGCGCCACCTGCGACCTC
This sequence comes from uncultured Collinsella sp., assembly GCA_934621885.1. Next base: position 18,349 of record CAKTUH010000003.1, on the reverse strand, counting down.
GTCGTCGACGCCCCACGCCCCGTGCCGCTGAGCTACGACTATGTAACGACCTCGCTCGAGGGCACCGTCGAGCTCGCGATGCGCCGCGGCGAGGCTCCGCTCTACATCGTGCACTTTAGCCAGGACGCCGCACTTGCCACGGCGCAATCGCTCGCCAACTTTGGCATCGCCAACAAGGAGCAGCGCGAGGCCATCAAGGAGGCTGCCAAGGGCACGAGTTTCTCCACGGCATTCGGCAAGATTCTCAAGCGTCTGCTCGGCTGCGGCGTCGGCGTGCACCACGCCGGCATGCTGCCGCGCTATCGCCTATTGGTCGAGCGCCTGGCGCAGCAGGGATTGCTGCCCGTCATCTGCGGCACCGACACGCTCGGCGTCGGTATCAACGTGCCCATCCACACCGTGGTGCTCACCGCGCTCACCAAGTTCGACGGCTACAAGATGCGTCGCCTGCGTGCCCGCGAGTTCCATCAGATCGCCGGCCGCGCCGGCCGCTCGGGCTTTGACACCGAGGGTATGGTCATCGCCGAGGCACCGGAGCACGAGATCGAGAACGCCAAGCTCATGGCCAAGGCGGGCGACGACCCCAAAAAGCTCCGCAAGATCAAAAAGAAGAAGGCCCCCGAGGGCTTTGTCACCTGGAACAAGCAGACCTTTGAGCGCCTGATCGAGACGCAGCCCGAAATGCTCAAGCCGCGTCTGCGCATCACGCACTCCATGGTGATCAGCGTGGTCGAGCAGGGCGGCGACGCCCGCGCCCGCGTGCACGATCTCATCGAGACAAGCCTGCAAACGCCCGAGGAAAAGGCCAAGCTCGAGGTTCGTGCCGACGAGATCTTCGCCACGCTCATTGACTCCGGCGTCGTCGTGCGCACCGAGGTGCCGCCCGCGCCCGATGCGCCCGCAGACGCCGCACCGGACATCGATTACGCGCTGACGGTCGACCTGCCTGAAGACTTCGCGCTCGACCAGCCGCTCTCGCCGTTTTTGCTCGCCGCGTTGGAGCTGCTCGACCCCGAGAGCGAGACCTACACCATGGACCTCATCTCGATGGTCGAAGCCACGCTCGAGGACCCCAAGCAGGTCCTGCGCGCACAGGAGCGCGCCGCACGCGATCGCGCCATGGCCGAGATGAAGGCCGACGGCGTCGAGTACGAGGAGCGCCTGGAGCGCATCCAAGATGTGACCTATGAAAAACCGCTCGAGGACCTGCTCGACGCCGCCTTCGACAAGTACTGCCAAGAAGTGCCCTGGGCCAACGACTACCAGCTCTCGCCCAAGAGCGTCCTGCGCGACATGCTGGAGAGCGCGAGCGACTTTAAGGGCTATATCCAAAAGCTTGGCATCGCCCGCTCCGAGGGCATTCTGCTGCGCTACCTAGCCGAGGCCTACCGTTCGCTCGATCGCACCGTGCCCATCGAGAAGCGCGACGAGCGCTTGCGCGACATCATCTCGTGGCTGGGCTTTGTGGTGCGCTCGGTCGACTCGAGTTTGGTGGACGAATGGGAGAACGCCGGCAACCCGGCCGCCCTCGACGCCGCGCCACCGCAGGGCATCGACGAGGTTGTGGCAGACCGCCGCGGCTGCACGCTGCTGGTACGCAACGCGCTCTTCCGCCGCGTGACCCTTGCGGCCCGCGGGCACGTCCGCGACCTAGGCGAGCTCGACGAGGACTGGGGCATGAGCGAGGTCCGCTGGCAAAAGGCGCTCGATGCCTACCATGAGCAGCACGAGGAAATCCTCACCAACGGCGACGCCCGCAGCGCCGCGATGTTTACCATCGACGAGAGCGATGAGAAGACCGATCACGTATGGCACGTGCATCAGATCTTTGCCGACGAGGATGGCGACCACGACTTTGGCATCATGGGCGATGTCGATCTGGACGCCACGCAAGACGGCGGCGAGGTCATCTTCACCCACTACCGCGTCGGCTTTATCGAGGACCTGCTCGAAGACTAGCCCAGCGTGGCGGAACGAAACGAAGCGGGGCCGCTGGCAGCATCGCCAGCGGCCCCGCTTTTTGCACTATATGCTATCCCCTACTCAGCATCCTCGACCTCATACGAATCGGCCTCGGCGGGCTCATCGCCCGTGCCCGTTGCCGTCTCGCGCGCCTCGTCAAACGCCGCCTTCATGGTCTTGTTGCCCCAAGTGAGCTTGCGGATTGTAAGCTCATCAGCCTTGTTGTGGGCCAGGCGCAGGTTCTCGGTACTGCGACGCAGGTCGTCTTTGGTCTTCTCAAGCTGCTTAATAGCGGCATCGATTTCCTTGATTGCCGATTCGAACTGCTTGCTCGCCAAGTTGTAGTTGCGCGAGAAACCATCCTTGAACTTTTCCATCTTGGCTTCGAAGTTCGTCACATCGATGTTCTGCTGTTTGTACTCCGCCAGTTCCCGCTTATAGCGCAGCGAGCCCATAGCGGCGTTGCGCAGCAGCGTGATCATCGGGATGAAGAATTGCGGGCGGATCACATACATCTTCTCGTAGCGATAGCTCACGTCCACGATGCCGGCGTTATAGAGCTCGCTCTCGGGCTCGAGCAGGGTGCAGAGCACCGCATACTCGCAGCCTTTCTGGCGGCGATCGTGGTCGAGTTTCTTAAAGAAGTCCTCGTTCTTGTGCTTGGTCGCGGTTTCGTCATTCTCGTTTTTCATCTCGAACATAATCGAGATGATCTCGTTGCCGCTCGCGTCGCACTCCCGGAAGATGAAGTCACCCTTGGTGCCCTCGGATGCATCGTTGTCTTTCTCAAAATACGCGTTGGGAAACGCCGTCATGCGCAGGCGATTAAACTCGGTCTCACAGTGCTGCTCGAGCGACTCGCCCACCATCTTGGTGGACAGGCGAACCTTCATGTCCTTTAGGCGCTCAATCTCTTCGTCCTTATAGCGAATCAGCTCATCGCTCGCACGCTTAGCTTGTGCAAGCTCGAGCTCGTGGGCAGCCTTGGCTTGCTCCTCGCGAGAATCGCGCACCGCAAGCTCGCTCGTGAGCTTCGCGCGCGCTTCATCACGCTCACGCTCCGCCGCGGCGACTGCCTCCGATAGGTTCATCTTTGCCGTCAGCTCTTGCTCGCGCAGCTGCGCACGCAGACCCTCTGCCTCCTGCGCAGACTGAGCCTTTGCAGCGGAGAATTTCTCCTGCACCTTCGCCTGATAGTCGGCAAGTGTGCGCTCGGCTTCGCTGCGAGCCGCAGCGAGCTCGCGCTGCGACTCAGCCGCGGCAGCGGCAAGCGCCATCTCCTGGGCCTTGTCTGCCGCGGAGAGCTTCGCCTGCAGCTCGGCAATCTGGGCGTCGCGGGCGGACAGATCGTTTTGAGCAGCATTGCGCACCGCGGCCTCTGCGAGCTTGGCCTCGTCATCCTTGCGACCCAACTGCGCACGTAAGCTATCAATCTCGCGCTGCAGCTCGGCGTTTTCCTTCTGCGCATCGGCACGGGCCTCAACAGCCGCACGCTGACTTGCGCTCTCACGCTCTGCGGCAGCACCCTCGAGCTTGGCACGCAGCTCGGCAAGCTCGGCGTCGCGCTTGGCAACTTCCTGCGCCAGCTCCTGAGCCGCAGCGTTTTTCTGCTCAGCGAGCTGAGCGTCGCGCTGAGACTCCGCCTCCTGCAAGGCGGCAGTCGAGCGCGAGCGCTCAAGCTCCAACGCCTGCTCGCCTTCGCGCTGGACAGCCTTCACGCGCTCATCCAGGTCGCGCGAGAACTCGGCATCGCGCACCTGTTTGACGATATCCGCATAGCCGGATGCATCGACCTTAAAGACTTCGCCGCAATGCGGGCACTTGATCTCGTTCATAGCAGCTCCTCGATGGACGCAAATTTCAACCGCCTACACTCTACCGCGCCATGCGGACAAAAAAGGCGCCGCCGCCAGAATGGCAACGGCGCCAGAACCACCACAAAGGTGCCAGTCCCCATTGTGGTGGTTTTGATCTTTACAGGTCGCGGTAGTCGATCAGACGCAGGTCGTCCTGAGCCTCGAGCCACGCCCGCAGCTCGGGGTCGATCAGTGCATCGACCTCCTTGGTGCGGTCGGTCGTGAGCGAGCTGCTTTCGAGGATAAAACGATCGAGATAGCCTGGATGGCACACAAAGACGACCGTCTCGCCGTCCTCCATCTCGCGAACCGTCTGCATAATCGAGTCCTTGGGTTCGTAGCCCGGCTCCATCGAATGCATCACCATGCGCAGGTCGGTGGCACCGCAACGCACAACCGCCGTGGGGTCGAAGCTTGCCTTTTGCTCCTTAAGGCCCAGTTCCCGGGCAACCGCCGAGATCGCTCGGTTAAGGTTTTTGCTCATGACGGCATGGGCCTCAAAGTAATCGGGTTCGCGGCCCACGATCTCGACAAAGCGGTCATGCTGCGCGCGGATCTCGATGCAGGCCTCGTCGAAGTCTATCAACTCCTCGCCGCGTTTAAAATGCTCGCGGAAGGTACGGCTGCTATGAAACTCACCGTTCTCGCTGAGCATGCTCGGAATGAGCTCCGGGGCGGCACACGGCTTGCCCAGACACACGTTGGTATGCTGGCCCACCGCAATGCCGGCATCCGCCACGAGCGACCAGCCACGCTCGGCCTCGGGCATATTGGGCATAAGGCCCGCCGAGCGCACCAAACCCTCGTTGACGCTGCGGGCGATCCCCAGGTCAACAGCGTACGAATAGCCAATATCATCGGCGCGAATCAACAGTTGCTTCATAACGACTCCAATCTAAGGAAAAACCACCACAAAGGTGCCTGTCCCCATCGTGGTGGTTTGAGGGCTACAGCCCAAAGAAGCTCAAGATCTGGTCTCGGCTTACGGGCTTGTAGTTGTTGGCGTCGAGGCCGACATCGTAGCGGTAAACGGGGCGCTCGCGATCACGGTTGCGTGCGTTGGTGCGGTCTCCCCTGCTATGAATATGCCCGTGCAACATAATGGCGCCACGCGCCTTGCCGTTCCAGCTGAGCATGGGGTAATGGCTCAGAACCAGACGATGTCCCTTGGCATAGCCTGGGGCAATCTCCAAGTAATCGCGCACGTCATCCCAGATCTGCGATGCGTCCGGATCTTCCCAATCGCCGTCATGGTTACCACGTATGAGCGTCACGTTTTGGCAGGCAATACGCTCGCGCAGGCGCACGGCCTCCGCCATGGGCAAGCGATACGTAAAGTCTCCCAGGATATAGAGGCGGTCGTCCGCAGCCACGCACTCGTTGATGGCGTCAATAACCTTGCGGTTCATCTCCTCGACCGAGGCAAACGGTCGATCCATATCGTGTAGGATATTCGTGTCGCCCAGGTGCAGGTCGGCGGTAAACCACATCATCGTCTGTGTCCTCATTTCGCAACGCGTCTAACACGTGCCTAGTATACAGACGCTTTGGCGCCGCGGTTACCCAAAGAGCCCGCCAAACAAGCCGCGGCGGCGTTTGTCCTTCTTCTTCGAAGCGTCACCCTTGGCGTTCTTATCCTTCTGCTTCCTGCGATCCTGCTCCAGTTCATCGTCATCGAGCAGCATATCCCACTCAAACGGATCATCTACCAGATCGAACAGGTCGTCGTCATCGAACATGGCTGCCTCCATTGCAGACTAGCGAGCATCCACCACATAGAGTCCAACGCGCACCTGATGCCACGGGCTGCGCTCGGGAGCAACCTGTTGCACGCGAGCCTCAAATACGTCCTCGTGGCCGTAATACATCATCAAGGACAGCGGGCCGACCTCGTTTCCCGGAACATAGCCGAGCTTGGTGTTGCCGTAGTAGATCGCAACCGCCTCGGGATCATGGGGATTATCGCGCTCGGCACACAGCGTCAGCTTATCGCCCGCTTTAAGATCGCCCAAGACCAAGGCGCCATCGGCATACTGAAATCCTGCAATATGAAACGACAAAAGAACACGTGAAGGCTCGTACATGGCAACTCCTCTACCGGCCGGAATACCCAACGTTTAACCTTATTGAGAAGTCTACGGGCCCGTGCGGACACAAATTCACCCCGTCCGTGTCTTTCAATCGCTTGCCGCAACGCTTGCATGCCAGAGCGCTTGCGGATAAGATAGGGGCACGGATGGCACCCGTTGCAGCGGGTCTTGCCAACTCCGATACACGTTTTCATCGTGAGAAGTGGCCGTCTTCGCTTACGCGGGGGCGGCTATTTCATTCGGCCGATAAACAGGCCGAGTTCGATAGCCGCGATCAACAACGCCAATAACGAAATAACATCGCTTACGTTCATACCAAATCCCTTCTAAAGGGAGTTGGCCCATCCGTGCCCCACGATAGTAGTCTAACGCAAAATGCGGATAATAGGAACACTTGTTCGTATTACCCGCGCTCTTTTCTAATGTACAAACATGCGCACGAATTTGCGCTTCCAGCTTGCGTAGGGCGCATACCGAAACGGCACGTCGAGCCAGGTTGCCTTGTTCACGATGCTCTTCTTGTGACTAAACGTATCGAAGCTCTCGCGGCCATGGTACTGTCCCATACCGCTCGCGCCCATGCCGCCAAAGCCCATATGGCTCGTAGCCAGATGCATGATGGTGTCGTTGACGCAGCCGCCGCCAAAGGGCACGTAGCGCGCAAAGCGCTGCTGGACCGCGCGATCCTGACTAAAGATATACAGGGCCAGCGGCGTCGGGCGATTCGTGATGAACGCTTCGGCCTCGTCTAAGCTCTCAAACGTCAGCACCGGCAAGATTGGACCGAAGATTTCTTCCTGCATCACGGCGTCATCGGGGGACACGCCGTCTAGGATCGTCGGCTCAATCTTGAGCGACGACTCGCGCGCGGTACCTCCAAGCACAACCTTATCGGGGTCGATCAGCCCGCGCACGCGCGCGAAATGCTTGGCGTTGACGATATGGCCGTAGTCCTCGTTGTCGAGCGGGTGCTCGCCAAACATGTGGCGGACCTCCTCCTTGATGAGTTCCAGCAGCTCATCGTGGACGCGCGCATCGACCAGCAGATAGTCGGGCGCCACACAGGTCTGGCCCACGTTGAGCCACTTACCAAAGGCGATACGCCGCGCCGCGACTTTCAAATTTGCGGAGGCATCCACGATGCAGGGGCTCTTGCCACCCAGCTCAAGTGTAACGGGCGTGAGGTTTTTGCTCGCGCGTTCCATGACAAGTTTGCCGACCGGAACGCTGCCGGTAAAGAAGATTTTGTCCCAACACTCATTGAGCAGCGCCTCGTTCTCGGCACGACCGCCCTCGACGACCGTCACCAGGCGCGGATCGAACGCTTCCTCGCAAATCTGCCTGAGCACCGCACTCGAAGCCGGCGCATAGGCGCTCGGCTTGATAACCACCGTATTGCCCGCAGCGAGCGCGCCGGCGAGCGGCTCCAGCGTCAGCAAAAACGGGTAGTTCCAAGGCGCCATGATCAGCGTCACACCATAGGGAACCGGCTGCGTTTTGCACACGCTAATGGCATTGGCAAGGTCACAGGGACGCAGGTGTGCACGACTCCATCGGGCCACATGCGCAATCTGATGGCGAATCTCGGAAAGCGACGTGCCGATCTCGCACATATACGCCTCGTCGTGCGACTTGCCCAAATCGGTCTTGAGCGCATGGGCGATATCGCCCTCGTGCGCCCGAACCGCATCACGCAGGCGCATGAGCGCGCGGCGGCGAGCATCGACATCAAACGTGGCATGCGTCTTAAAATAGGCACGCTGACCGCTAACGATGCGCGCGATTTCCTCGGTGTTCATGGACCCTCCTAGTTCTCGTCCTCAAACATACCACCCGCGACGACCTCGTACATATGCTCGAGCTCCACACGGTCCATCAAAAGCGGAACGGGGTATAGCGGATTGGCCTCGGCATCGGCATGGGCCGCCATTTGCGGAATATCGGAGCGACGAATACCCGAGATATATTTGGGAATCCCCAAGGCCTCGTTCATGCGATCGACCCAATCGATAAAAGCCTCGGCAGCCAAGCCGTCCTGTGCGTTAGCCGGCGCAATGCCCGCCATGCGAGCAAGATCGGCAAGCTTGGGAGCGGCAGCGTCATCATAGGCGCGAAGCATATGCGGCAGGATGATGGCGTTGGCCAAACCGTGCGGAATGCCGTATCGGCCGCCCAGACTGTGCGCGATGGCATGCACATATCCGACATAGGAGCGCGTAAATGCGACGCCCGCCTTATACGCCGCCGAAAGCATATTGCGGCGCGCACGCATGTTGTCGCCATGTTCATAGGCTTCGAGCAAATTGTCGTGGATGAGCTGAACCGCTTGGCGCGCCATCTTGCGCGTGTAGGGGGTGGTGCTGCGGCCGATAAAAGCCTCGACGGCATGCGTCAGGGCATCCATACCCGTCTGCCCTGTAATGGCAGCAGGCAACCCACGCGTAAACTCGGGATCGTGCACCGCAAAGCGCGGAATGAGCACAAAGTCATTGATGGGGTACTTATAGTGCGTCTCGTCGTCGGTAATCACCGCCGCGAGCGTGACTTCGCTTCCCGTACCGGCGGTAGTGGGAACGGCGATGAGTAACGGCAGGAGACGGTGGACGCGCAACAGGCCGCGCATCTTGTTGATGGGTTTGTTGGGCTGCGCGATACGCGCCCCCACACCCTTGGCGCAATCCATGGCCGAGCCTCCACCAAAGCCGATAATGGCCCGGCAGTCGTTTTCGCGATACAGCGCCGCCGCTTCCTCCACATTCGAGACCGTAGGGTTCGCACGCGTTTCGGCATAGACCGTAACGCCAATCCCCTTGGACGCGAGCGCGCGCTCGAGCGGCGCCGTAAGCCCCAGACGGGCAATGCCAGGATCCGTCACGATAAGGACCTGCTGTATCGAGCGCTTTTGGAACACCGCGGGCACATCCTCGGCATGCTCCAAAATGCGCGGCTCGGTATAGGGCAGAATCGGCAATGCGATGCGAAAAACCGTCTGATATGTTCGGCACCAGGCACGACGGGCTAGATGCATAAAGGAAACTCCTTCATTTGTTGATGGGTCAACATTTGCTCGACCGATTGTACTCATCGTGGGACGCAGGCAGCACGGTAATCGTTAATCAATCAACATCTTCATATTGTTCGGAGCTTCCCGGCGTCATCCGGTGTTAGTCTTTCAGAGTCCATTGGATTCACGTCCGCCGCAAAGGAGGCGCAAAGGTGCATGACATCTGGAACCCCTGGCATGGCTGCACGCGCGTCAGCGAGGGATGCGACAACTGCTACATGTATTACATGGACGGACAGCGCGGTATCGACCCCTCCGTGATTAGAAAAAGCAAGTCGGGCTTCACCTATCCCCTCCAACGCCGACGAGACGGCAGCTACAAAGTTCGCGCCGGCGAGCTTATCCGCATCTGCATGACAAGCGATTTCCTGTTGCCCGAGGCTGATCCCTGGCGACCAGAAGTATGGGGCATCATCCGCCAAAGGCCCGACGTAAAGTTTTTCATTCTGACCAAACGTCCCGAGCGCTTTTGCGACTGTCTGCCCAGCGACTGGGGCGATGGCTGGCAAAACGTCATGCTCAACGTAACCTGCGAAAACCAGCGCAGGGCAAATGAGCGGATTCCCCTCCTGCTCACCACGCCGGCCGCACACCGCGGCATCATGTGTGCGCCGTTCATCGGAAGCGTATCGGTCGAGAAAGCCGCCCCCGGTAGCCTTGGAAAGCCCGATGGAATCGAGCAGGTCATCGCAGGCGGAGAAAACTACGCGGGAGCGCGTCCCTGCCATTACGAATGGGTGCGCCAGCTGCATGCCGAATGCGTGGCGGCAAATGCGACGTTCGCTTTCATCGAAACCGGAAGCACCTTCGTTAAGGACGGGCGAACATATCACCTTCGTGGCAAAAATCTGCAAAGCGAGCAGGCATGGAAATCAGGCCTCCAGCACCGCGGCCGCCAAATCGAATGGGACCTAAGGGACCCGCTCGGCCTGGAAATCCCCCGCTCGGAGCTTTGGGATCCACCGTATTTTGAGTGGTGTGAAACCTGCGGAAGCAAGTTCATCTGCAACGGCTGCGTCCGCTGCGGATTATGCGGCCGTTGTTAAATGGCGGTTGCAAAATTGTTTTATTAAAAATCATTCCTAATAGGCTTCACATTCAGTCTCATTTATGGATAATAGAACTCGTCAAGACGCGCGTCCGGAGAGGGCCCTTACGGGACCGGACAAGCGCCCCATCGCCATCGATCGAAAGGATCGAATCATGAAGTTTGTTTGCCCCGTTTGCGGTTATGTGGAAGAGTTCGACGGCGACCAGCTGCCCGAGGACTTCAAGTGCCCCCAGTGCGGCGTCCCCGGTTCTCGTTTCCTGAAGCAGGAGGAGGGCCAGCTCGAGTGGGCTGCCGAGCACGTCGTGGGCGTCGCCAAGATGGAGGGCGTCTCCGAGGACATCGTTGCCGACCTGCGCGCCAACTTTGAGGGCGAGTGCTCCGAGGTCGGTATGTACCTGGCCATGGCTCGTGTCGCTCATCGCGAGGGCTATCCCGAGATCGGCCTGTACTGGGAGAAGGCTGCCTACGAGGAGGCCGAGCATGCCGCCAAGTTCGCTGAGCTCCTGGGCGAGGTCGTGACCGACTCCACCAAGAAGAACCTCGAGATGCGTGTTGAGGCCGAGAACGGCGCTACCGCCGGCAAGACCGACCTCGCCAAGCGCGCCAAGGCCGCTGGCCTCGATGCCATCCACGACACCGTGCACGAGATGGCTCGCGACGAGGCTCGCCACGGCAAGGCTTTCGCCGGCCTGCTCAAGCGCTACTTCGGCTAAGCCAACCGCCTGAGAGATAATCTTTAGCTCGATAAGGCCCGGACCGCATGGTTCGGGCCTTTTTGTGTCTCGAGGACTCGTTAACGCCCTGAAATAGGACCGCCTTAGGCATTGGCATCTCGTCAAAAACTAAGTGAGTAGACTTTTTGGAACTTGCCGAGCACACCATCCATATTGCTTTATAAAGCCGCAGGTAAATGACTTGTTGCAAAACGGCCTGGTCGCCAAAGTGCCAAAAGTCTACTCACTTAGAACCGCAGCCGTCCACGATCGAGCTGTTTTGTGTCTAACGGGCATCTTTCCGTCAATTACTCCCAATTTTGTCCAGTCAACGAATAGCTCAGACCGGAGTAATGTCTCAGCCCTTTGCTCATCTGAGCTTTTATCACGATATTCAGCATCGAGCATCCTGCATACGGCCTTAACAATCGCGCGGAATCTACCCTCATCGGATATCTGTCTGTGTGTCAGGAGCAGTACATCGTAGCCCATGGCCTGAAGGGCTGTCATGCGGTCAGCGTCACGCAAGCCATCCCCTGCGCGTCCGTGCGTGGCCTTCCCCTGACATTCAATGGCCACCTGTCGCCTGCCGTCCGGCGAAGAAAGAAGTAGGTCGATATATACACGGGACTTTCCCACAATCGCTCGAGCACTTGTGCTTAGCGTCACTTCGACATTGAGCTCTATGCCGCAGAACCCTTCGCCTCCCAGGGCTCGCGGCAGTCCAAGCAACAAATACGCCTCGACCTCAAAAGGAGACGCGGCACCCAATGGAACGAGTTGCGATACCGCCATAAATCTATTGCCGTAACGCATCCCGCAAACATCTGAACAAAAACGGTCAAGGTCTCTGCCCAAAACCAAAGCGTCTCGACGCCATAAATTTGAGGCAGTGCCGTCCTCGGACGGGCAGCGCACCCAACCGAACGTTGTCGAAATCGCGCCCGAATCAATTGCGCGCGTAAGCTCCGCCTCAAGCGCCGCCGGCAGAGCGCACACCGCAAACAAGCCGCACATCTCCGCTAATACCAAAAGAAGCTGAAGATCCGTCAGATGCCGCAACATGATGAATGCCGTCAGTAGAGGAGACGTAACCAAAAATCCATGCTCCGTTTCCAGCACGGATTCCCTGGGGAGCTCACCAAGGAACAGCCGCTGCCTAATGCTGGCAGGGCAAGTCCGTTTGTTTCTCGTCCGAACCAATGTATACAGCGGAAAACCGAGCGCAACCGCAGCCGTCGGGTTACGGGCGAGTTCATATCGCTGCCGGTCTTCTTCCGGCCGTGGAAGCGGCGGACACAAAGCGCGGACCTGAGGGGGCAAACGCCAGTACCTAAAAGCCGATATGTCACAAAGCAGATCCTTCATAGGCACAGGAAAACACGAATCTCAACCCAGCCTGTCTCGCATTGGCGCGAACGCACCGAAAATGGCGCCGAACGGACCGCTAAGTTTTCAACAGCCCTCCCCAACTGGCCAAAAGCTTGCCAAGAACTGGACGAAGCTCTGTTGAAAACCCCATTTTATTCTCGTGCGGAAGCTTTGCGCGGCAAGTGAGTAGACTTTTTGGAACATACCGAGCAGACCAGTCATCCTGCTTTTCAAAACCGCAGGTAGATAGCTTGTTACAAAACTGCCTGGTCGCCAAAGTTCCAAAAGCCTACTCACTTAGGTTGCAGAGTGTCCCCATTAGCTGCAATTCCAAGGTTGTTAGCACTTTTGGACTCAGATCGTCATACTGAACAAGAATTTGACTTGAGTTTTCAGGGACAGATGCACCATCGGCACACCAATAACAGTCACTGATATCGATAAAAGGGATACTCGAGTGCATGAGGGCCCGTGCAAAAGAGCTTCCGCCCGCTTCGCACTCCGCAACCACGGTGCAGTAAAGGCCCGCGTCTGCATGCTCGATCGACACCTCCCCTGTCGGAAACGCCTTGCGCACAAGCGCCGCCAGGCCATCACGCGTCTCGCGAGCGCGCACGCGCACGCGATTCACATGTCGCTCGTAATCGCCCGATTCCAGCAAACGCGCTAACGCCACCTGGTCCACGGAGCTAACCGACGAGGCATAGAAACCCAGCTCGCGCCTAAACCGTTCCATCAGTTCATCAGGCAGGACCATATACGCCAAACGCAGGGCCGACGACAGACTTTTTGAAAAGGTGTTGGTGTAGATGACCGATTGGGCGGCATCGATCGACGCGAGCGCGGGAATCGGCTTACCGGCAAGGCGAAACTCACAATCAAAGTCATCTTCGATGAGATACCGGTCCGGCTGCTCGGCAGCCCAGCTCAGCAGGGCATAGCGACGCGCAATGCTCGTCACAAGGCCAATCGGATACTGATGGGACGGCATCAGGTGAAGGACATCCGCCCCGGCATTGAGCAGCTCGCCCAAGTTAACGCCCTCACCATCCAGCGGAATATGCCGCACTTTGCAGCCCATGGCCTGATAGATGCGCGTCAGACGCAAGTAGCCCGGGTCCTCGACGGCGTACATCTTGTCCGAGCCAAGCAACTGGACCAGCATCGTGTCAAGCAACTGGGCGCCCGCACCGATGACGATGTTGTCGGGATTGACGTTCATGCCCCTCGTCCCGCGAAGATGATGCGCAATTGCATGCCGCAGCCGAGCGGTGCCTTGCACAGGTGCGGGCGAGAAGATTTCGCGCTCATCTTCGGAGGTCAGCGTTGCCCGCAGAGCACTTTGCCAGAGACGTGCGGCTTCCAAGGCGGAAGGAGAGAGCGGGGCGAATTGCTCGGGCTGCCCATCAGCATCATGTGCGTTAAGGCCCGCAGGAGCGGAATCTCGATCGGCATCCTCCGCAGCCGAAGCCAGAACCGGGGCTTCGGGAAGCTCGCACGCGTAGTAGCCACGGCGAGGCTTTGAGCAAATATAACCCTCGGCGAGCAACTGGCTATATGCATTTTCGATTGTAATGACACTGATTCCCAGATGACTGGCAAAGGCACGCTTGGACGGCAGGTGCTCCCCCGCCGCAATGCGACCAGCAACGATATCATCTCGAATTTGCTGGTAAACATACTCATAGAGCGATGCTCCGCCACGTTGTTCCAAATTGTAGTCAAGCATGAGTTTGCCACCTGACCTTATCGTGTCATTCAATCTGGTATTAGTCTGACCTTGTTATTATCTCGAAAACTGATTATTCCGCCATACCCAGCTCCCCTATAGGATGTTCCGTCAAGCAATGCACATGCCAACCAAGGGAGCAACCATGGCAGAACAGACCAGCAAGGCCGATCGCGTCAAACTCAACCGCGAGCTCGCGCAGATGCTCAAGGGCGGCGTCATCATGGACGTCACCACACCCGAGCAGGCTCGCATCGCCGAGGAGGCGGGCGCCTGCGCCGTCATGGCGCTCGAGCGCATCCCGGCCGACATCCGCGCCGCCGGCGGCGTGTCGCGCATGAGTGACCCCAAAATGATCAAGGGCATTCAGGAGGCCGTCTCCATCCCCGTTATGGCCAAGTGCCGCATCGGTCACATCGTCGAGGCGCAGGTCCTTCAGGCCATCGAGATCGACTACATCGATGAGTCCGAGGTTCTCTCCCCCGCTGACGATGTCTATCACATCGACAAGACCCAGTTTGACGTCCCGTTTGTCTGCGGCGCCCGCGACCTGGGCGAGGCGCTGCGTCGCGTTGCCGAGGGCGCCACGATGATCCGCACCAAGGGCGAGCCGGGCACGGGCGACGTGGTCCAGGCTGTACGCCACATGCGCAAGATCCAAAAGCAGATCCGCGATGTTGTTGCCCTGCGCGACGACGAGCTCTTTGAGGCAGCCAAGCAGCTGCAGGTTCCGGTCGAGCTGGTGCGCGAGGTCCATGCCACGGGCAAGCTTCCCGTCGTGAACTTTGCTGCTGGCGGTGTGGCAACCCCTGCCGACGCCGCGCTGATGATGCAGCTGGGTGCCGAGGGCGTCTTTGTGGGCTCGGGCATCTTTAAGAGCGGCGACCCGGCTAAGCGCGCCGCCGCCATCGTCAAGGCCGTCGCAAACTTCACCGACGCCAAGCTCATCGCTGAGCTTTCGGAGGACCTGGGCGAGGCCATGGTCGGCATCAACGTCGACGAGATCGAAATCATCATGGAGGAGCGCGGACGTTAGCCCGGCAGAAAGGATCGCACATGAGCGATTACGCAGACCAGACGGTCGCCGTGCTGGCGGTCCAAGGCGCTTTTGCCGAGCACGAGGCAAGGCTGTCCGAGCTGGGCGCACGTTGTATTGAGCTGAGGCAGGCAGCCGATTTGCAGCAGGACTTTGACCGTCTGGTACTTCCTGGCGGCGAGTCCACCGTTCAAGGAAAGTTGCTTGATGAGCTGGGCATGCTCGACGAGCTTCGCGCCCGCATTACCGAGGGCATGCCCGTGTTAGGCACCTGCGCCGGCCTGATTCTGCTGGCGCACGATCTTGCCGTCCATGACGATAAGGGCACCCCGCGCCTGGCGACCATGGATGTACTCGTCGAGCGCAATGCCTACGGCCGACAGCTCGGCAGCTTTCGAACCAAGGGGCAGGTAGCCGGCATCGACGGTGAAGTGCCGTTGACGTTTATCCGCGCGCCCCGCATCGTCGAGGTCCACGGTGACGCCAAGACCTTAGCGGAAGTCGACGGCCGCATCGTCGCCGCCCGTCAGGGCAACCAGCTCGGCGTAACCTTCCACCCCGAACTCGACGAAGACACCCGCCTGCACGAACTATTCCTGCAGATGTAGGCAGATAAAACGAAAGTGGATTTTCGGACACTTACAAATTGAGAGTGGATAATCTCCCACTTTGAGCCAACATTCAGGCCAAAACCGGGAGATTATCCACTCTCATTCTGACTAGTCGTTGGGGACGTTCTTAAACGACTAGTCAAACAAGAACGTCCCCAACGACTAGTCATTTAAGAACGTCCCCAATGACTACCTTGGACCGTGACAACGCCGCAGGTAGAGGACGGACAGCGAGCGCCCGCCAGAGCGAACAAATTGGCATGAAAAGAGGACGGCATAGACCTTCTGGTCATGCCGTCCTCTTTGAATGACAAGTTGTCGCTCTGGCGGGCGCGCAGCGTCAACTAGTTACGCGGTTCGTAGAACCGCGTAACTAATTAGAAACGGTTGCCGCGGAAGCCGCCGCCGTTGCGGCCGCCACGATCGCCACCGCGACCGCCGCGGTCGTTACCGCGGTTGCCGCCGAAGCCGCCACGGTTGCCACCGCGGTCGCCATAGCCGCCACGGTTGCCGCCGAAGCCGCCGCGACCACCACGGTCGCCGCCACGGTCACCAAAGCCGCCACGGCCACCACGGTCGCCACCGCGACCGCCACGGTCGCCGCCACGGCCACCGCGATCGCCAAAGCCGCCGCGACCGCCACGGTCGCCGCCACGGCCACCGCGATCGTCACGACCGCCGCGAGGACCGCGGTCCTCGTCCAGGCCCATGGCGACGAGCGGGGCGATAACCTTATCGAGGGCAGCCATCAGCTCGGTGGCCTCCTCGTAAGAAAGCTCGGGCAGGAGCTTCTCCTTCTTGTTGGCAAGCTCGGTCAGGCCCTCGGCAGCATCCTCAGCAGCGAAGACGACGATCTTGCGCATATCGCCCTCGGCGTCGTCGATGCGGCCGACCAGGTCGGCAGCCTCGGCCTCGGCCATCAGGCCATCGAGCTCACGAAGGCGCATGCCCAGCAGGTCGGACATCTCCTTCTGCTCCATCTTGGGCTTGAGGTCAAGGAGCTTGATGGCGCGCTCGATGTTCGCCATGCGCTCGGCCTTGGCCTCCTCCTCCTTGGAAATAGCAAAGCGACGGCTGCGCAGCAGGCGGGCGGCCTTCTGCATCTTGTCCATCAGCTCTTCGTCATCGTAATCAACGGCGGCCTCGACAACCTCGGCCTCCTCCTCGGCGGAAACCTCGTCAGCAGCCTCAACCTCGGCAGCTTCGGTCTCCACGGTCTCGACTGCCTCGACCTCGGCAGCCATGGTCTCGTTCTCGGTCTCGTTCATGATCTCTTCGTTCTCAGACATGAGACTCCTTCTTGGCCCTCTCGGGCATCATCGCCCCATTCGCGGGGCCCGTCGCGCACTCTTTTGCGCTTATAAATCATGCCTCTCGGCAAAACGTCCATTAGTTTATGGTGTCGTCCGCCAATCTAGCTGCAGAATCTATGTGCACACATTAATGCGACATGTCGCGGTATCATGACTTGAATCAAATGCGCCCACCTTAAGGAGCCCGCCATGATCAAACCCATCATGAAGTCCGAGTTCTTTTTACGCCTGCCCTCCGAAGACGCCGGTCCCGAAGATGCCGCGACCGGACAGGATCTTCTGGATACGCTCCACGAGCATGAGCACGAGTGCGTGGGCCTCGCCGCCAACATGATCGGTGTGCGCAAACGCATCATCTGCGTAAAGGACGGCAGCAAGTCGCTGCTTATGTACAACCCGCAGATTCTTGAGCAGGTCAATGCCTATCAGACGAGCGAAGGATGCCTTTCACTCGTCGGCGAGCGCCCCTGCACTCGTTATCGCCGCATTAAGGTGGAGTATCTGGACGAAAACTTCGTGCACCGCATCAAGAACTTCTCGGGCTACACCGCCGAGATCATTCAACACGAAATCGACCACTGCAATGGGATTGTTATATAAGGTCCGCCGGTCAAGCATTTCCCACGCCCCACAGGTCCACAAAAAAGCTCCCCGCAGCCAAGCAACTGCAGGGAGCTTTTTCGTAGTGCGGAACTTCTATCCCATTAGCTCTGACGATAATGATCAAAGAAGTCGGCAAGGTCTTCGAGGGACTCTTTGAGCACTTCCATGCGCGGCAGGTAGACGATGCGGAAGTGGTCGGGCTCGGCCCAGTTAAAGCCGCCGCCGCGCGTGATCAGGATCTTCTTCTCGTGCAGCAGGTCGAGGGCGAACTGCTCGTCATCGGTGATGTTGAACTTCTTCACATCCATCTTGGGGAAGATGTAGAACGCCGCGCGCGGCTTGACCACCGAGATGCCGTCGATCTTGCTGAGCGCCTCATACACATAATTGCGCTGCTCGTAGACACGACCGCCGGGGCGAATGTAGTCGTTGACCGATTGATGGCCACCGAGCGCCGTCTGAACGATGGACTGAGCCGGCACGTTAGAGCACAGGCGCATGTTCGAAAGCATGTTGATGCCCATAATAAAGTCGCTCATGCAGCGCTGGTTGCCCGAAAGCACCATCCAGCCAATACGGTAGCCCGCGATCATGTGAGACTTGGAAAGGCCGCTAAAGGTGACGCAGGGCAGGTCGGGAGCGAGCGAAGCAATCGAGACGTGCTCGTAGCCGTCCATGCACAGACGGTCGTAGATCTCGTCGGCAAAAATCATCAGCTGGTGCCTGCGCGCGATCTCGACGATACCTTCGAGCACCTCGCGCGGATAGACCGAGCCCGTGGGGTTGTTGGGGTTGATGATGACGAGTGCCTTGGTCGCGCTCGTGATCTTGGACTCCATATCCTCCAGGTCGGGATACCAATCCGCCTGCTCATCGCACAGATAATGCACGGGATGACCGCCGGCAAGGGTTGCGCACGCCGTCCACAGCGGATAGTCGGGGCTGGGGAT
>CAKTUH010000002.1 GCA_934621885.1 uncultured Collinsella sp. | reverse complement strand
TGGTTCGTGTCGACATAGAGACCATCGTCATGGCCGCCGGTCCCGTGCCATCGCTTATCGTGCTTCGCGAGCGCTGCGGCAAGTCGGATTCGACGGCGCCCCTGCGTTCGCTTTCCATCCAGACCGGCTCGTTTGAGGCCGCGGCCATTAGTCGTGGCATCGATAGCGGTCGCGCCGAGCGCCCGATAACGCATGACCTGCTGCTTGACACCGTCGATGCCCTGGGCGCCAAGCTCGAGCGCATCGAGATCGTTCGCGCCGAGCCGCCGGTGTTCTATGCGACGATTGTCGTGCTGGTCGATGGTGACGAGCGCAAGGTTGACGCCCGCCCCAGTGACGCCATTGCCCTTGCCGTGCGCAGTAATGCCCCCATGTTTGTGGAGGACGACATCATGAATCGCCTGGGCACCGTTTCTGCCCATGCCGAGGAAGTTGACGACGAGCAGGAGTTCGAGAAGTTCGACGAGTTCGTCCATACGCTCTCCCCCGATGATTTCTAAATGTCTGGCACGCGAGCGGAGAGGTCGCTGATGGGTACCCGCGTATCGGCTGAAGCGGCCGCCATCGCGCGTGAAGCCCAGATGCGCTCGGAGGCATCCGAGGCGGCTCGCATCGCCTATGTGACGCAGGCCCGCACGCTTCGCGAGCGCCGCGGCTCCTATATCAAGATGGTTATCATCTCCGCCCTTGTCGCGGTAATCTGTTCTCGTCTTCGTGGTACAGTTGGTGCGCTTGGGTTTTCGATTTCAACAGGCTTGGTAATCTGGGGTGTGGTCGATGCAGTAATGCTGACCAACCAGATCAAGGTACTCGACAAGCGCGCGATGGATATGGTGCGCGCCCGTGACGCTGCCGCCAAGATCGCTGCCGAGGCACAAGAACTGTAACGACGCCGGATTCGATGGGAAGGTCTAGAGATGGCACAGGATATGCAGGACGCCGGTAACGTCTCCGCCGAGCTCGACGCCATGGTGTGTGACCTGATTGGTGCGTTCTTGGACGACCTTGCCGCCGGCGAGAATCCGGGTGTGGTCGTGGCGATCGAGGACGCTGCTTCCAACCGCTATCTGGCGGCACTCGACGAGGACGGCGAAGAGGCGTGTCTCGAGGCCGCCACCAACTTTATCTCCGAGCACAAGATGGGCCTTAAGGACGAGGGCCTGGGCCGTATCGCCCGCTATGCCATCGGCTATACCGGCTGCGTCGAGATCGACGGCGGCTATCACGACGCTCTGCTCGTGAGCTTCTTTGAGACCACGCTCGAGAGTGGCTTTTCGGCTTACGTGCTGTATGAGGGCATGGGTGCCGGCGATGGTTTTATGTGGAGCGACCCTGAACCTGCAGGTGAGGAAACCCCTCTTATCTAAAATCGCTAAAATAAACGAGTTTTCGGTAAAAGGCTCAATATTCCCGCCGAGCGTTGCATTGCTGGGTGGGTCGCATACGCGTGCCGTTTGTATATGGATAGAAGATAGGGGAACTACATGCGCGTAGACAATCTGAGGAACATCGCCATCATCGCCCACGTCGACCACGGCAAGACGACGATGGTTGACAAGCTCCTGCGTGCCACGGACGCCTTCCGTGTCAACCAGCAGGTCGAGGACCGCGTCCTGGACTCTAACGACCAGGAGCGCGAGCGCGGCATCACGATTCTCGCCAAGAACATCTCTATCGAGTACAAGGACGTCAAGATCAACGTCATCGACACCCCGGGCCACGCCGACTTTGGCGGCGAGGTCGAGCGCGTGCTGCGTATGGCCGACGGCGCCCTGCTGCTGGTCGACGCCTTTGAGGGCCCCATGCCCCAGACCCGCTTCGTGCTGCGTCACGCTATCGACACCGGCCTCAAGATCATGATCGTCATCAACAAGATCGATCGTCCGGGCGCCAACCCCGAGAAGGCCTACAACGACTGCCTCGACCTTATGGCCGACCTGGGCGCCACCGACGACCAGCTCGAGTTCGCCATGGAGCACGTGGTCTACGCCAGCGCCATGAATGGCTTTGCCCGCCTCGATCCCGAGGACGGCAACATGGACATGTATCCGCTGCTCGATATGATCATCGACGACATGCCCGCGCCCGAGGTTGATGAGAACGCCCCGCTGGCCATGCAGTGCGTGACCATCGACCACTCCAACTTCGTTGGCCGCATCGGTATCGGTCGCGTGTACTCCGGCACCATCCACCAGGGCGACCAGATCCTGGTTGTGAAGAACGACGGCTCCAGCGCTACTGCCACCGTCAAGCAGCTCTTTACCTTCGACTACCTGGGCCGCACCGAGTGCCAGGAAGTCGGCGCCGGCGATATCGCTGCTGTCGTGGGTATTGACCGCACCGATATCGGCGATGTTTACACCGACCCCGAGAACCCCGTCGAGCTCGAGCCCATCGAGATCGACCCGCCGACCCTGTCCATCGTCTTCGAGGCCTCGACCTCCCCGCTCGTCGGCCGCGACGGCGACATCGTGGGCGCCCGTCAGCTCAAGGAGCGCCTGTTCAACGAGGCCGAGAACAACGTGACCATGAAGATCGAGGAGCTCGAGGACAAGAGCGGCGTCGAGGTCTCGGGCCGCGGCATTCTGCACCTGTCCGTCCTGATGGAGTCCATGCGCCGCGAGGGCTTTGAGTTCCAGGTCGGCCGTCCCCGCGTTCTGTTTAAGAAGGACGAGAACGGCAACAAGCTGGAGCCTGTCGAGCAGGCCGTCGTTGAGTGCCCGGACGAGTACTCGGGCAAGGTCGTCGAGGTCTTCGGTACCTCCGGTGGCATCATGACGAGCATGGATACCTCGGGCATCGTGACCCATCTTGAGTTCAAGATCCCGACGCGCGGCATCATGGGTCTTAAGAACCGTATCATGAACGTCACCCACGGCGAGGGCGTGTTCTACCACACCTTCCTGGAGTACGGTCCCTACGCCGGCGAGATCGGCAACCGTCAGAACGGCGCCATGATCTCCATGACCACCGAGAAGGCCGTTGCCTACGCTCTGGGTACGCTGCAGGAGCGCGGCCAGCTGTTTGTTGAGCCGGGCACCGAGTGCTACGAGGGCATGATCGTGGGCGAGCGCAGCAAGGCCGGCGACATGGTCGTCAACATCGCCCGTACCAAGAACCTTGGCAACCAGCGTTCCTCGACCTCCGACATCTCCGTGCAGCTGGTGCCGCCTCGCACCTTCTCTCTGGAAGAGGCGCTGGAGTACATCGCCGACGACGAGCTGGTGGAGATCACTCCCAAGAACATCCGCCTGCGCAAGCGTCTGCTCAACGCCACCGACCGCAAGAAGGCAGCCGTCCGCGCCGGTCAGGTCAACAAATAAGCGCTGGGGTTTATAACCGCCAACTAGAAAGGGCGTCGACCGCAATGGTCGGCGCCCTTTTTGGTGCAAGGGGGACAGGTTGGTTTGCACCACCACAAAGGTGCCTGGCCCCTTTGTGGTGGTTGGCGGCTAGGCGGCGGGGAGTCCCAGATTATTGGCGGACTGCTGCGGTTTGAGGTGGGCGTTGCGCCAGATGATCTGGATAACGTAGCCGAGCATAAAGACAAAGGCCACGCCGCTGATAAAGTCGCCGATGAGGGGAAGTCCCGTGAGGGCGCCTGCGGCGATACCGCCCACGGCGGCCATGGCGTAGCGGTTCTGGTTGTGTCCGACCATGCGGGCGATTGCGCACCCCGCAAAGGCACTCGACACCAACGCGATGCCGATAACGCCGCACAAGAGGGTTCCGGCAAGCGACAGGCCGGCAATCGAGATAATCAGCAACAATACGGCAGGAACAATGGCTACCGTACCCAGAAGACCGCTCACCCACAGGGGCGTGGGGCGCTGGTGGAGCATTCCGGCGGCGCTGGCGGTCGCTCGCGGAAAGACGAGCTCGAGCAACAGGGCGACAAAGCAGGTGGAAAGCGCCGCGATGACGATGCCGCCGATGGTGTCGTTAATCGTAGAGGTGTTCTCATTCTCGGTGCGGTCGATCTTGAGGGCTCCGACCTCGGCTCCTGCGGCGCGCTCGGGATCCTCGGAAACATGCGCGTTCACGGTGCCGGTGATGTGCGCGTTTTTACCCAAGATGAGCTTGTCGGCCCAGACCTCAACATCGCCGTCGACGGTGCCATCGATGGTCACGGTGTCGCCCGCGAGCGCTGCCGACTTGGTAGAACCGCGCAGGGCAACCGTCTCGCCTATCGCATAGAAACAGCTAGCGGTGCTGTCGGCGTTGAGTACAACGTGCTGACCGACCACTGTAACGCTGCCATCGATCGTGGTTTTGGCGATGTCGATGGTGCGTGCCGCAAGACGAACGGCGCCACCCACGGTGCAGTCGCGAATCGATAGGCTGTCGCCCGCCGCGATGATATCGCGGTCGATGGAGGTGTCGTCCAGGTTGAGGCTCTGGCCGGCCCAGTACAAGTCGCCTTCGACGCCAGACGGGGTGGAGTCTTCGTCGGTCGCGAGAACGTTTCCGGCGGTATCCGTGCCGGCGAACGAAGTCGTGGGAAGTGCGGTCAGCGCAAGCACAATCAGTGCGAATAGGAGGGCGATGCGGCCACGCGCTTTACGGCGTCGGGACGACGGTGCTAGGTTGCAAGGCATAGTGAATCCTTCGCTAGATACTCGACATGTATCTAACAGGGTACCCAACGCGCGGGCGCTCTAAAAGAACCTCTCGGTTGCATTTCGAAGGGTTGTGCCGTGCTGTCTACTTTTTGCGATGCAAGAAGCGCGCGATGTCTTCCTCGGTGGGGCTTTTGATGTCAAAGCGTAGCGAGAGCCAGCGCAGACCCATGGTCACGACGACGCATACGACCAGCGCGGCGACATTGCTGACCAAGCCACTCATGACGAGGCTTACATAGCTTGCCGATCCGGCGATAGCCGCGATGGCATAAAAGTTAGTGCGTTGGAAAATGCCCGGAACCACGCCCATAAAACCGTCGCGCAACATGCCGCCACCCACCGCGGTGAAGAAGCCCATCATGATGCACACCGCCGGCGCAAAGCCGTAGACCAGCGCCTTGTCTGCACCAGTTGCCGCATAGATGCCGACCGAGATGATGTCGAGCAGGGGAATGAGTTTCTCGGGTTTATCGACGATTGCCGGGAAGATGTAGATGATGGCCGCCGTGGCGATGGAGAGCGGCAGCGCCATTGGCTGGTTGAGGATGTAGACGTTGCCGACCTGGAGTGTCATATCGCGCAAAAGACCGCCGCCCAGACCGCAGACCACCGCGAGTGCGACCGCGCCCACCAGGTCGAGCTTGTGTTCGCGCGCGACCAGCACGCCCGAGATTGATGCCGCGACAACAGCGAACATCTCGAGCCAAAAGGGGATAGCGACCATGGCATCCGAGGCATGTGAGGTAACGGTTATAGCGGCGGCGACGGGCAAGATGGGGTCCTTTGAGTTGCGAGTTTAGACAATGCCCGTACATAGTACATGGTTGTCGGCCGTTACGGCCCCATTCCTCGGCAAACGGTCGGCAGCGGATGCTGGCGTGGCATTGCTGGAATGCCAGGGGTCCAAAACATGTACGCCACCCTCCAAAAATGACATTTTTTGACATCTTTGGAGGCTGACGTACATGTTTGGATTGAGCCCACGGCATGAGTGAGTTGATTTACTCACATCCGGTATATTTCCCCACTTCAACGGACATAAGAGTTGGATACCGGCTCAGAGCGAGAGGCCCTCAATGGATACCCCTGTTCTCATTTCGCATAAAACCGCATGGCTTGTCCATCATGCACCCCAGAATTTGGTTCAGTCTCTTGCGCGGCACGACTACCAGATAGGCGCACGAGGCATCTCCACCCAGCAACGCGTTGCGCGCATACGACAGGCCCTTACCGACTGCGGCATTCCGTCCGATATGCTCAAGACTATCGATATCTCGGTTGTATTCGAATTCGAGCGAATTCGCACCAAAGGCGTCATTTGCCACATTCTTGGACAAAATCTTCCCTACGAGCATATTGACGAGTTGACGCCCGGAATCTTCATCACCGACGAAGCCTTCACCTTCGTGCTCGCTGCCGAGTGGATGGATAGGGTCGAATATCTCGAATATGGCTATGAAGTTTGCGGCGATTATCGCATGAGGCTCAATCCCGCCGACCCTTATACCGAGCAACCAGCCACTACCTCCAAGGATGAAATAACCGAACTGCTCGATCGGCACCCCGGCAAACCCGGTGCCACACGTGCACGGCTCGCGCTCAGGCACATCTACGATCACTCGGCCTCGCCTATGGAGACCGCTTCGGCAATCGCCCTCTCGCTCCCAACAAGCGAAGGCGGCGTTGGCATCCGAGGTATCGAACTCAGCAAACCGCTCGAGATTCCTCAACGTCTCTGGCATTGCGCCAAAGCTCGAACGCTCAAAATCGATGCGCTTGTTACCTACAAGCGCAGGGAGCTCGGTATCGAATATAAGGGCGGCTTTCACGACGAGGTCAAGCGCAAGGGGGCGGATGCGGAACGAGAGGCAGTTCTCTCCCAAATGGGATATCGAATCGTTACGCTCACTTCGGCTCAGTTCAGCAGTCAGCTCGCCTTTCACCGCGCCATGAACAACATTCGCGAAGCGCTCGGCATGCCTCGCTGTACCGACACCGGGTACCAGAGAAAACAAAACGAACTACGCAAGGCGCTTATCCGCAACTGGAAAGGCATGCGAGACGAGGAGACACCTTCCGAATAGCGCCACTCCCATGAGCTCAATCCAAACGTGTACATCAGCCTCCAAAGATGTCGGAAAATGTCGGTTTTGGAGGGTGACGTACATGTTTTGAGGGAGGGACGGGCTCGAATCCCTCCTCCTGCGCGTTATTGAGATGTGCCCAAAAAGAAAAAAGCTCCCATTCCCGGGAGCTTTCTCAACCAAAATGGCGGAGGAGGAGGGATTCGAACCCTCGTGACCTTATACAGGCCAAACGGTTTTCGAGACCGCCGCATTCAACCACTCTGCCACCCCTCCGCGTGGGGTAAAAACAAAGCAGGCTCGAAGGCCTGCTTTGGAATTAACTGGCGGAGAGTCAGGGATTTGAACCCTGGAGACGCTTTTGACGCCTACACGATTTCCAATCGTGCTCCTTCGGCCACTCGGACAACTCTCCGTTAAATGCGAAAGTCAGTATACACGAGGAATCGCAAAGTGCAAACAGAAAAGTTGGCATTTTTTGAAACGCTTGGCTTTGTGACGGGATCTAGGAGGCCAAAAACGGGCTCTGACCAGCATGGCTGCATGCAACAAATTGTTCAAAATAGGTATTTATAGACGACGTGGCATTAATTTTAAAAATCTTTGAACGGGGTTGTGAACCACTGGTATGCATTTCGCGACCACAGCCTTGCAATTGCTGACCTGCGATTTGATTTGGTTTGTCCCTGCAGCGCCGTATCTTGTCCACGGATCCGTCAAGCATTTGGTCAGCATTTGGTTGGAAGACGCATGAAGTGCCGTGTGAGTATGGACATATGTGGAGGTCATGAGGTTGTAGCTGCATATTCTTGCAGCCTGGGAGGTTGAAAGATATTATTACCAAGTCTTTTCCTGCTTCAGGCGCACCTTCACGACCTGAAGCCACATTTGCCCAGAGGAGGTGACAATATGAAGGCTTATGAACTGCTGTTCTTTGTTGACCCGTCGCTCGACCCCGAGACTCGTCTCGCTGTTATGAAGCGTATCGATACCACGATCGCTGAGGGCGCTGGCAAGGTCGACTCCGTTGACGAGTGGGGCAAGCGCAAGCTCGCCTACGAGATCAACGACCTCACCGATGGTGACTACACCCTCATCAACTTCCACGCAGATCCTACCCAGATCGCCGAGCTTGATCGCGTCCTGCGCATCACCGACGCTGTGGTCCGCCACATGATCGTCCGTCGCGACGACCAGGAGTAAGACTGTCGTTTTGGACTGGGCTTGTGCCCCAAGAGGAAGTAGTGAGTTATGAGCATCAATCGAGTGAACATCACCGGTAACCTCACGCGTGATCCCGAGCTGCGCGCCACCGCCGGCGGAACCCAGGTTCTGTCCTTTGGCGTCGCCGTGAACGATCGTCGCCGCAACCCGCAGACTGGCGAGTGGGAGGACTATCCCAACTTTGTCGACTGCACTATGTTCGGCACGCGCGCCGAGGCCGTGAGCCGTTTCCTGGCAAAGGGAAACAAGGTCGCGATCGAGGGCAAGCTGCGCTACAGCTCTTGGGAGCGCGACGGCCAGCGCCGGAGCAAGCTTGAGGTCATCGTCGATGAGATCGAGTTTATGAGCTCCCGTGGTGGCCAGGGTGGCTACGATCAGGGCGGTTACGCCCCCGCAGCCCCCGCGCCCGCAGCACGTCCTGCCGCACCGGTGGCTACGCCGCCCGCGGTCGACGTCTACGATGAGGACATCCCGTTCTAAGGGTTGTTCACCTATTTTTGAGTGAGAGGCGGCTTCGGCTCGCCGAAGTTGCCAAATGAAAGGTATTTTGACATGGCTAATGATTATTCTGCACGTCAGCCGCGTCGTAAGTACTGCCAGTTCTGCAAGGAGAACACTGAGTTCATCGACTATAAGGACACTCAGCTTCTCCGTAAGTACATGACCGACCGTGGCAAGATCAAGCCCCGTCGCGTCACTGGCGCTTGCACGCAGCATCAGCATGACATCGCCAACGCCATCAAGCGCGCCCGCGAGATGGCTCTCCTGCCGTACACCGTCCCCGTGGTTTCCTCTCGTGGCAACCGCGACCGCGGCTAAGAAGGGAGACGCATCATGAAGGTTATTCTTCTCGATGAGATCAAGGGCAAGGGCGGCGAGGGTGACGTCGTAGAGGTCGCTCAGGGTTACGCTGAGAACTTCCTGTTCCCCAAGAAGCTCGCTGTTGCCGCCACCAAGGGCAACCTCAAGCAGCTTGACGAGCGTCGCAACAACATCGCCAAGCGCGAGGCCGTCCGTCTGGCTACCGCCAACGAGACCAAGGCTGCCTTCGAGGGCAAGACGGTCACCGTTGACGTCAAGGTTGGCGACGAGGGCATCCTCTTTGGCTCCGTTACCGCCGCTATGATCGCTGACGCCATCAAGGCTCAGCTCGGTATGGACATCGACCGCAAGCGCGTCGAGCTCGGTAAGCCTATCAAGGTTGCCGGTGCCCACACCGTTGCCATCTCGCTGTACCGCGAGATCAAGGCTGAGGTTGTCGTTCTCGTTGGCGTTACCGCCGAGGAGCTCGCTGCCGAGGCTGAGGCTGAGGAGGCCGCTGAGGTCGCCGAGGCCGAGACCGCCGAGGTCGAGACTGAGGCTGCTGCTGAGTAGCATTTGCTGCAACGCAACAATCTTGTTCTAAGAAGGGCGCTCTGGGAAACCAGGGCGCCCTTTTGTTTTCTACGCTCAGCGAGCGCCATGGCAGGCGTTATGGTGAAGTCCCAATTGCGGGACCGTTCATCCGTTTGGTTCGGTGATGATTGCCGGCGCGCGGTCCGTTTTGGGACCGTGGCTGATACTATGGATGCTCGCAAGCGATATGAATGAGGATGCTCATGGCATATGACGAAAGGGAGGCGGGGCTGACGGTCGAGGACCGTGGCTCCAAGTTGGGTCTCCCTCAAAACCAAGATGCAGAGGCCAATGTACTGGCCGCCATGCTGCTATCGCCCGAGGTGGTCGAGGAGGCCCAGGTCGAGCTGCAGCCCGATGACTTCTACCGGCCCATTCATAAGACCATCTACACCGCGATGGTCGATATGTACAACAGCCGCATTCCCATCGACTCTATCTCGCTGATCGATTACCTGCGCAGCATCAACAAGCTTGATGCCGTGGGCGGCGAGGCCTACATTTTGGAGCTGATGGGTCAGACCCTGTCGCTCGTGAACTGGCAGCACCATGCCGCCATCGTTCGCCGCGACTCGATGCTGCGCGAGCTGATCGGTGCCACCAACGAGATCAACGCGCTGGCCTATAACGCCCCTACCGACACCAAAGAGGTCGTGGAGCTGGCCGAGAGCAAGCTGCTCAAGGTCACGGCGCGCGAGGTCAAGTCGAGCTATAAGACACTGACCGAGTTTATGGTCGAGGCCTATAACGAGGCCGAGGAAGTGTGTAAGGCCGGTGGACAGGCCGCGGGCGTGCCCACCGGCTTCCCGTCGCTCGACCGCATGCTTATGGGTTTCCGCGAGGGCCAGCTCATCATTATCGGCGCCCGCCCTGCCGTGGGTAAGACGTCATTCGCTCTGAACCTGGCGCTGAATGCTGCCGCTGCGGGCTATACCGTCGGCTTCTTTTCGCTAGAGATGTCGGGCAAGGAAATTGCCCAACGCCTGATTTGCGCCTACGCCATGATCTCGATCAGCGACTTCCGTACGGGCCGCATTAGCCCCGAGCAGTGGGCCAATATCAACGAGGCCACGCAGACCTTGTCTAAGCTCGACATCCTGATTGACGATACGCCCGGCACCACGGTGACCGAGATCCGCGCCAAGAGCCGCCGCATGCTCCACAACAAGGAGAAGGCCATCATCATCCTGGACTACCTGCAGCTGGTGAGTCCTCCACCGGGACGTCGTTCCGAGAGCCGCACCGTCGAGGTCTCTGAGATGTCGCGAGGTCTGAAGATTATGGCCAAGGAGCTCAAGATCCCGCTGATCGCGCTGTCGCAGCTGTCGCGTCAGGTCGAGTCCCGTACCGGCAAGCGCCCGCAGCTGTCCGACCTGCGTGAATCGGGCTCCATCGAGCAGGACGCCGACATCGTTATGTTCTTGGACCGTTCCGCCGATGAGGCCGAGGCCTCGCGTGACGATCGACCCGACGAGGGCGTTACGCGTATCGTCGTGGCCAAGAACCGTTCGGGCCCGATCGGCGACGTCGACCTGATGTTCCTGCCGGCATCCACCAAGTTCTATGAGCTTGATGGGGCGCATACCGAGGAGTAGGACAGGCGCCCGTTGCACGGGTATACTGGGAATGTTTTGTGCTTCTGCGCGCCAGCGTGGCGCGTAGACAGTCCATGAATGTAAGGAGTAAACATGCCGTCAACCGTTTTGGTCGGTGCCCAGTGGGGCGATGAGGGCAAGGGTAAGATCTGCGACCTGGTCGCCGGCGACTTCGATGCCGCCGTGCGCTATTCGGGCGGTAATAACGCCGGCCACACCATCGTCGTCAACGGCAAGAAGTACGGCCTGCACCAGGTGCCCTCCGGCATCATGTATTCCGACCATGTGTCGGTGATCGGTAACGGCTGCGTCGTCAACCCCAAGGTTGTCCTTGAGGAGATCGACATGTTCGAGGCCGACGGCATCACCACCAAGAACCTCAAGATCAGTGGCAACGCGCACGTCATCATGCCGTACCACATCGATCTGGATGGTGCTTTTGAGCAGAAGCTCGGCAAGAAGAACATCGGTACCACCAAGCGCGGCATCGGTCCGTGCTACCAGGACAAGATGGCCCGCATCGGCCTGCGCATGCAGGACATGCTGGACGAGGCGCTGTTCCGCGACAAGCTGGAGACCGCTCTTGCCCGCGTGAATCCCGAGCTCGAGCTCATCTATCACCTGCCCACCTACACCGTGGACCAGATCTGCGACGAGTACCTGCCCATGGCCGAGCGCCTGCGCCCCTACATCACCGAGACGAGCCTGCTGCTCAACAACATGATCGACGAGGGCAAGGACCTGCTGTTCGAGGGCGCCCAGGCGACGCTGCTCGACATCGACCACGGCACCTATCCGTACGTGACGTCTTCTAACTGCACCGCTGGCGGCGCCATCACCGGCTCCGGCGTCGGTATGAAGAATGTCGACCGCGTGCTAGGCGTCATGAAGGCCTATATCACCCGCGTCGGTTCGGGCCCCATGCCCACCGAGCTTTCCTATGAGTCCGAGGCCGGCCACACGCTGACCGAGGAGGGCTATGAGTACGGCGTGACCACCGGTCGCCGTCGTCGCTGCGGTTGGTTCGATGGCCCCATCGCCAACTACGCCTCGCGTGTCAACGGCCTCACCGATATCGCCCTGACCAAGCTCGACGTGCTTTCGGCCTTCGACACCATCAAGGTGTGCGTTGCCTACGACGTCGATGGCGAGCGTTACACGAGCGTGCCTGAGCACCAGGTGCGCTTTGAGCATGCCAAGCCCATCTACGAGGAGCTCCCGGGCTGGAAATGCGATATCACCGGTTGCCGCAGCTTTGACGAGCTGCCGCAGGAGGCTCAGGACTACGTGGCGTTTATCGAGGATCTGGCACACACCCGCGTGACGTTTATTGGCGTCGGCGCCGGTCGCGAGCAGATCATCAACCGATTCTGGAAGTAATCGGTCTTTACGGTTATTGCGATATACCCCTTTGCAGCCCAGGCGGGCGGCCGAGGGGTATATTTGCTTTGTAATGGGCCCGCAAGGTTGGCGGGCCGTTCATCCATAGAGGAGGCACCCTTGAAGGCGGACACTCAAACCATCGACATCCTGTTGTTGGGCAGCGGCGGCCGCGAGCATGCTCTGGCAGCAAAGCTCGCAGCATCACCGCGCGCCGGCAAGCTCTACATTGCGCCGGGCAACGGCGGCACCGCGAGCTGTGGCGAGAACGTGGTTCTCGACGATTGCGATCCTGCGGCCGTGGCGGCGTTTGCCCAGAGCCACGGATGCGGACTCGTGGTGATTGGCCCCGAGGCTCCGCTCGTGGCGGGCGTAGCCGATGCCGTGCGCGCGGCGGGTATTCCCTGCTTTGGCCCGGGTGCCGAGGGCGCTCAGATGGAGGGCTCCAAGCTATTCTCCAAGCAGCTCATGGAGCGCGCCGGCATTCCGACGGCCGCCTACGGCTCGTTTACTGACGAGGCTTCGGCTCTTGCCTATGTGCGCGAGCAGGGTGCCCCGCTGGTCGTGAAGGCTGACGGCCTGGCCGCAGGCAAGGGCGTTATCGTGGCGACTGAGCTCGAGCAGGCCGAAGAGGCCGTGCGTGAGTGCTTTGGCGGTACCTTTGGTGATGCCGGCAACACCGTTGTCATTGAGGAAATGCTCGTTGGCCCCGAGTGCTCGCTGCTGGCCTTTACCGACGGCAAGACCGTGCGCCCCATGGCCACCTCGCAGGACCACAAGCGTGCGCTCGAGGGCGACCTTGGCCCCAACACCGGCGGCATGGGCGTCTACAGCCCGGTGCCCATCGTGACCGACGAGGAGCACGCCACCATGGTGGCGGTCATGGAGCAGACCGTGGCCGAGCTTGCTGCCGAGGGCATTGACTACCGCGGCTGCCTGTACGGCGGCTTTATGCTCACCCCCGCAGGCCCCAAGGTACTGGAGTTCAACGCTCGCTTTGGCGACCCCGAGACGCAGGTCGTGCTGCCGCGCCTCAAGAACGACCTGGTCGAGGTTATGCTCGCCTGCGCCAACTGCGAGCTCGATCAGATTGAGCTCGACTGGCGTGACGAGTGGGCTGTGGCTGTTGTCCTGACGAGCGCGGGCTACCCCGGCAGCTATGAGAAGGGCAAAGTCATTACCGGCATCGCCGACGCCGAGGCCATGGAGAACGTGACTGTGTACCATGCCGGCACCGCCGTGGTGGACGGTCAGCTCGTGACCAACGGTGGCCGAGTGCTTGCCGTGACCGCGCTGGGCGACACGTTCGAGAACGCTCGCAACCTTGCCTACGAGGCCTGCGAGAAGATTGATTTTGAGGGCAAGACCCTGCGTCATGACATCGGTCTGCGCGCGCTGCGTGGCCGCGACGCCTGGGATGCCTAAAGTCCGAGAGGGATGAGACGGATGGACGAGAAGAACGAAGAACTCGTGGACGCGCAGATCGTCGAGGAAGATAGCCGCGCGTACGGACACGCCGAGGGCGAGCCGGGTGGCGAGGTTGTCGACGAGCCGATGCTGGTGCTGGGCGATGACGACCCGCACGATGCCGAGCTGCACGAGAAGATTCTTTCGGAGGAGTGCGCCTGGAAGGGCAAGATCCTCGACGTCCACCGTCTTGAGGTTGAGCTGCCCAACGGTCACCGCAGCGCCCGCGACATCATTCGCCATCCGGGCGCGGCGGCCGTTGTGGCGCTGACCGAGAGCGGCAAGATCGTACTGGTGCGTCAGTACCGCACCGCCATCGACCGCGTGACGGTCGAGATTCCCGCCGGTAAGCTCGATCCGGGCGAGGATCCGCTCGATTGCGCCAAGCGTGAACTGCACGAGGAGACGGGCTTTAGGGCCGGCCGCATTCGCTTTTTGACGTCGATTGTCACGTCCTGCGGCTTCTGTGACGAGATCATTCACATCTACCTGGCCACCAAGCTCGAGTTCGATGCGCCCAACCCCGATGATGACGAGTTCGTCAACGTGGACCTCGTGCCACTGCACGAGCTGATCGACGCCGTGCTCGACGGCAAGATCGAAGATGCCAAGACCGTCGTGGGCGCCTTGGCCTGCGATAGCATCGCACATAGGTTGGGCGGAGCCGATCTTTAACAAGCGGGGATGATCCCGCAGGTTTGTGTAAGTCAGCGAAAGTGCCTCGAATGAGGCACTTGCAGCGTCGAGATGAAACGCGGTTTGGTAAAACCGCGTAAGGTGATTATGCTGAAGAGGTTTTTGTCGTACTACAAGCCCCAGATGGGGCTTTTTGTTGCCGATACTGTTTGCGCTCTGGTGCTTGCTGCTATTGACCTGGCGTTCCCTATCATTCTGCGCAATCTGACCGGTGGGCTCTTCACCCAAGGCCAGGCTGCCATTATGCAGGCGCTCGGCATGATCGCGGTGGGCCTGGTACTGATGTATGCCATCCGTTGCGCCTGCCGCTACTTTGTGAGTTATTGGGGACATGTGATGGGCGCGCGCATGGAGTCCAAGATGCGCGAGGACCTGTTCGATCAGTACGAGCGCTTTAGCTTTGCGTACTTCGATCGCAACAGCTCGGGTGACATGATGAGCCGCGTGGTCAACGACCTGTTCGATATCTGCGAGGCAGCACACCACGTGCCCGAGTGGATTATCATCTGCGGCATCGAGATCGTCGGCTCGTTTGTGATTCTGTTTACCATTGCCCCGGTGCTGGCACTTGCCATGGCCGTGGTGACGGCGGCATTCGCGGTCATTATGTTTTGGCAGAACATGCGCATGCGCGTGGTCTTTAGCGACAACCGCAAAAAGATCAGCGGCATCAATGCGCAGCTGCAGGACTCGCTGGCGGGCATGCGCGTGGTCAAGAGCTTCGCGAATGAGGAGACCGAGCGCTCCAAGTTCCGCGCCTCCAACAATCGCTACCTTTCCTCCAAAGAGAACATGTACCACGCCATGGGCGTCTATACCGCGACGTATGGCCTGCTCTCGGGCGTGCTGTACGTGATCGTGGTCCTGCTGGGCGGTTGGCTGGTGGCGCAAGGCCAACTGCAGGCGGTCGATATGGCGACTTTCGCGCTCTACATTTCGCTGTTCTGCACCCCGCTCGAGACGCTTGTGAACTCGGCTGAGATGTATCAGAAGGCCATCGCCGGCTTTAAGCGCATGGACGAGGTGCTTTCGACCGCGCCGGATATTCAGGATAAGCCGGGCGCCGCGGACCTGCAGGTCACGGCCGGTGCCGTGGACTACCGTGACGTGTGCTTTAGCTACGAGGATGTTGAGCTGGGCGAGGCCGGTGCCGATGAGCGCCCCGTGATTGACCACATGGATCTGTCCATCAAGCCCGGCCAGACCATTGCCCTGGTTGGTCCCTCGGGCGGTGGCAAGTCCACAACGTGTTCGCTGCTGCCGCGCTTTTATGACGTGGCTGCTGGATCCGTCAGCATCGATGGCCAAGACGTGCGCGACGTGACGCAACAGAGTTTGCGCCGTGC
This sequence comes from uncultured Collinsella sp., assembly GCA_934621885.1. The sequence continues at coordinate 75,515 of CAKTUH010000002.1, read as the reverse complement.
TATTGGCCTGGTGCAGCAGGATGTCTATCTGTTTGACGGTACGATTGGCGAGAACATCGCCTACGGCAAGCCGGGCGCCACGGCAGAAGAGGTCGCCGAGGCCGCCCGCCGCGCCAATATCGATGCCTTCATCGAGTCGCTGCCGCAGGGCTACGACACGGTCGTGGGCGAGCGCGGCAGCCGTCTTTCGGGCGGCCAGAAGCAGCGCGTAGCCATTGCGCGCGTGTTTCTCAAGAACCCCAAGATCCTGATCCTGGACGAGGCGACGAGCGCTTTGGATAACGAGAGCGAGGAGGCGGTGCAGGAGTCGCTCGAGCGCCTGGCGCGCGGTCGCACCACGATCATCATCGCCCACCGTCTCTCGACCATTAAACATGCCGACGAGATTGCGACCGTCGAGCATGGTCGCGTTGTGGAACGTGGTACGCATGAGCAGCTTCTCGCCCGTGGCGGCACCTATGCCCGTTACTATCGAATGCAGTTCGAAGGTGCGCGTGCGCACGAGCTCGACTGATTGATATGACAGGAAGTATATGGCTGAGAAGAACCCTTTGACTCCGGAAGAAGTGACGGAGTTATTCTCCGAGATCGACGCATCCGGCGTTTTGGATCCGACGCTTGCCAAAAAGCGCACCGAGCGCATGCGCGAAAAAGAGGCTGCGGCCAAGCGCGGCGACAAGGCGGCGCTGGCGCAGCTTCGCAGCGAAGATCGCGCAAGCCAGACAAAGCAGATCGACCCGCTGTCCGAGGACGACCCTTCGGGCTCGCAGGTGAGCCATACCATTACGAAGACCGCCATGGCTGTGGTCATCGGCATCCTTGTACTGATCGTGGGCATGCAGATCGGCTACGGCGTGATGCGCCGCTTGAACACTGCCAACCTGTCCGAGAGCGTTTCGGTCGATACCGTTTCTACAGCACTCAAGGGTGGACTCGAGTGGGGCAACGGCTTTACGCAGTTCCCGCTCGACTTTACCGTCGATGAAGCCGATGAACGTACGGGCACGGTCGAGGTAACGGTGTTGGACACATCGTCTGCCAACGAGCTTGAGCTGCTGTCCAACGGGCAGATCCAGGCCGCGGCACTTGCGACCAACGCGCTGCTCAACGATAAGATCGACCGCGTGGTGTACAACGTGCACGCCTATATCGATGAGGACAGCAATATCCAGCATGATTCTTTCTTTGGCATGTTCCCCGCGAGGGGTCATCAAAGCGCCATTTTGACGTTTGTGTGGACCAAGAGCTCCTCGAACGCTACGAGCATCGACTGGAAGATGCGTATCGTGAGCATGGACGATACGATTGCCGAGCGCATCCAAAAACAGGTGAACTCGGTGTCGTCGCTGATCGAGGACCCGGCGGTGAGCCAGACCAAGATCACGGAGGAGAAGGCCGAGCGCGACTTGGAGCATCGCCTGCACGGTCGCGAGATCTTCCGCGGTGGCAAGCCCGACCGCACACCGTCCGATCTGCTGGAGCAGGACAAATAAGACGCCATCATCCCGCGTGAGCCAAGTGCCTCGCGGGATGATTTTTCTGCATAGAGGGTAGCTAATTTGGGACGGGGCTCTTTTAGCTGCCCGGCCGTCAATCGACCAAGCCATTTGCGTTATCTGCCGGGGTAGCTAAAAGAGCCCCGTCCCAAATTAGCTACCCTAAAAACCAATATGCATAGAAAGTCATAATTATCATTTCGTAAACATTTCGATGAAATTAACGCCATGGCACATACTTGCGGTTACAATACCGCGAGGCCTAACTACCAACCTTTAAGCCGGTCCAGAGAGACCGGGAAGGAGCATTATGGCGAACAACCATACTGCGGGCGCTGCTGCCCGCACCTTCGCGCCCAGCGAGCTTTGCCAGCGTATGCTGGCCAAAACCAGCAAGGGCACCTGCGGTCCCTGCATCCTGTACCTTGAGGATGGGACCATTTTTTATGGACGTGCATGCGGCGCCGAGGGCACCGCGACCAGCGAAGTCTGCTTCAACACCTCGCTCGAGGGCTACTTTGAGGTCATGACCGACCCGAGCTATGCCGGCCAAATCGTAACCATGACCTATCCGCAGATTGGCAACTATGGCATCGACGAGACCGACGTTCAGTCGGCCTTCCCCGGCGATACCACTCGTCCCGCGAGCGCTCCGGCCATGCGCGGCATGATCGTGCGCGACATGTGTGCCACGCCTTCTAACTGGCGCTCGGCTGTCAGCGTGCCGGAGTATCTGCGTGTTCACGGCATCGTCGCCATCGAGGGTGTCGATACCCGTGCCTTGGTGCGCCACCTGCGCGACAACGGTTCCAAGATGGGCATTATCTCGACCGAGATCTTCGATGTTGATGAGCTTGCCGAGCGTCTGGCCGCAGCACCCACGCTGGTGGGCGAGAACCTGGTCAAGACCGTGAGCTGCCCTGAGCCTCACGAGTTCGCAGCCGCCGATCTGCCCGCTACGCATGACTTTGCGCTCGCGGCCGCCGCGCCTGCCCGTCACAAGGTGGTCGCCTATGACTGCGGCGTGAAGCGTGGCATTCTGGAGGGCCTCGTCCGCGCTGGCTGCGACCTCACCGTCGTGCCGTGGGACACACCTGCGAGTAAGGTGCTCGACATGAATCCCGACGGCGTCTTTTTGTCCAACGGCCCCGGCGACCCCGATGCCGTGGTGGAGACCTACGAGCAGGTGCAGCAGCTGATCGGCAAGGTGCCGGTCTTTGGCATTTGCCTGGGTCACCAGATGATCAGCCTGGCCTGCGGCGCCCAGATGGAAAAGCTTAAGTTCGGTCACCGCGGTGGCAACCAGCCGGTTATGAACCTGGTGAGCCGTCGCGTGGAGATTACCGCGCAAAACCACGGCTTTGGTCTGCTGTTCCCCAGCTTGGGCAAGCTGATTCCCGAGCTTTCCGGCGGCGAGACCGAGCATGCGGCCGATGGCGACCTGCGCGCCTGGGTGCGCCGCGGCATCGCGCCGGTCGTGATGAACGAGCGCTTCGGCCGCATTCGCCTGACGCACGTGAACCTCAATGACGGCACCGCCGAGGGCATCCAGCTGCTCGACGCTCCGTGCTTCTCGGTCCAGTACCACCCCGAGGCCTCGCCCGGCCCCACCGATGCTCACTATCTCTTTACCGCCTTTACGCGACTCATGGACGGCGAGGAGAACTACCTGGACATCGACACCGCGAAGGACCGCCTGCAGGGCTGGAACTTCGCCGAGTCCGAGACCGCCGCGACCGAGACCGAGGAGAACTAACATGCCGAAACGTACTGACATCAAGCGCATCCTCGTCATTGGTTCGGGCCCCATCGTTATTGGCCAGGCCTGCGAGTTCGACTACTCCGGCGCCCAGGCCTGCAAGGTGCTCAAGGAGGATGGCTTTGAGGTCATCCTGGTCAACTCCAACCCGGCGACCATCATGACCGACCCGGGTCTTGCCGACCGTACCTATGTCGAGCCCATCACCGCCGAGTTTATCGAGCGCGTGATCAAGAAAGAGCATCCGGACGCGCTGCTGCCCACGCTGGGCGGTCAGACCGGCCTCAACGCCGCCGTTGAGCTGGCAAAGGACGGTACGCTGGACAAGTACGGCGTCGAGATGATCGGCTGCGACCTGGCCGCTATCGAGCGCGGCGAGGACCGCAAACTCTTTAACGAGGCCATGGCCGAGATTGGCCTGGAGGTCGCGCGCTCGGGCTATGCCTACAGCGTGGCCGACGCCGAGGCTATCGCCGAGCGCGTGGGCTATCCCTGTGTACTGCGCCCGAGCTTTACCCTCGGCGGTGCCGGCGGCGGCATTGCGCACACCCACGAGGAGCTCGTCTCCATCGTGAGCCAGGGTCTGGAGCTCTCGCCCGCACACGAGGTGCTGGTCGAGGAGTCCATCGAGGGCTGGAAAGAGTACGAGATGGAGGTCATGCGCGACCACGCCGGCAACGGCATCATCGTGTGCTCCATCGAGAATCTCGACCCCATGGGCGTGCACACCGGCGACTCCATCACCGTGGCGCCGGCGCAGACGCTCTCCGACCTTGAGTATCAGCGCATGCGCGTGGCCTCGCTCGCCATCCTGGAGAAGATCGGCGTCGAGACCGGTGGCTCCAACGTGCAGTTTGCCGTGAACCCCAACACCGGCCGCCTGATCGTCATCGAGATGAACCCGCGCGTGAGCCGTTCGTCCGCGCTTGCCTCCAAGGCCACGGGCTTCCCCATCGCCAAGGCCGCCGCGCGCCTGGCCGTGGGCTACACGCTCGACGAGATCGTCAACGACATCACCAAGGCCACGCCCGCCTGCTTTGAGCCCACGATCGACTACTGCGTCGTCAAGGTGCCGCGCTTTGCCTTCGAGAAGTTTAAGGGCACCGACCCCACGCTTACCACGCGCATGAAGGCCGTGGGCGAGATCATGGCGATCGGTCGCACCTTTGAGGAAGCCTTCGGCAAGGCCATGCGCTCGCTGGAGGACGGCCACCAGGGCATTTGCGCCGGTGGCAAGGAGGGTGCCGACAAGCTGAGCGACGACGAGCTCGCTCAGGCCGTGGCAACCCCGACCGAGCACCGCATCTTCTTTGTGGTCGAGGCCCTGCGCCGCGGCTGGGATGTTGCGCGTATCCATGCCATCTGCGGTATCGATCCGTGGTACCTCAACCGTATCAACGACATGGTTCAGGTCCAGGAGAGCATCCGCGGACTGCGCGTGGAGGATATCGACGCCGACGCCATGCGCCTGCTCAAGCAGTACGGCACGAGCGACGCCGAGATCGCCGCGCTGACCGGCTCGGACGAGCGCTTCGTGCGCGCCTACCGCAAGGGCCTGGGCGTGGTTCCCAGCATGAAGACGGTCGACACCTGCGCTGCCGAGTTCTCGAGCGCCACGGAGTACCACTACAAGACGTACGAGAACATCTACCGCACGAGCCCGGATGCCAAGAAGTGCGTTGCCCCCGACGAGACCACGCCGGCGAGCAAGCCCAAGGCGATGATTCTGGGCGCCGGCCCCAACCGCATTGGCCAGGGTATCGAGTTCGACTATTGCTGCGTGCACGCGAGTTACGCGCTGGCGGCCCGCGGCTTTGAGACCATCATGGTCAACTGCAACCCCGAGACCGTCTCGACCGACTACGACACCTCGGACCGCCTGTACTTTGAGCCGCTCACCTACGAGGACGTCATGGACGTCATCGATGTTGAGCGCCCCGACGGCGTCGTGGTGACGCTTGGCGGCCAGACCCCGCTTAAGCTGGCGCGTATGCTCGAGGAGAGCGGCGTAAACATCATGGGCACCAAGCCCGATGCCATCGACTTTGCCGAGGACCGCGAGCGTTTTGCCGCCCTGCTCGACAAGCTGGGCATCATGTACCCGCCGGCGGGCCAGGCCACCTCGTTTGAGGAGGCCGAGGCCGTGGCCGCACACATCGGCTACCCGCTGCTGGTGCGTCCGAGCTACGTGCTGGGCGGCCGCGGCATGATGATCGCCTACGATGCCGAGCATCTGCGCGATTACATGGCCGAGGCTGCACGCATCAGCCCCGACTACCCGGTGTACCTGGACCGCTTCCTGGAGGGAGCGATCGAGTCCGACGTCGACGCCCTGTGCGACGGCGAAGAGGTCTACATCGGCGGCATCCTGGAGCACATCGAGGAGGCCGGCATTCACTCCGGCGACTCCGCGACCTGCATCCCGCCGTTTAGCTTTAGCGAGAGCCTGCAGGCCAAGCTTCGCGAGACCACGCGCCGTATCGCGATGGCGCTGGGCGTGCGCGGTCTCGTCAACGTGCAGTACGCCATCAAGGGCGAGACCGTCTACGTGATCGAGGCCAACCCGCGCGCGAGCCGTACCGTGCCGTTTATCTCCAAGGCCACCGGCGTGCCGCTGGCCAAGTGCGCGGCGCGCATCATGGCCGGCGATTCCATCGCGAGCCTGGGCCTGCCGAGCGACGAGCGTCAGCTCGATTGGTTCTGCATGAAGGAAGCCGTTATGCCCTGGGGCCGTTTCCCGGGTGCCGACGTTATCCTGGGGCCCGAGATGAAGTCGACGGGCGAGGTCATGGGCATTGCCAAGAGCTATCCCGAGGCATACGCCAAGACGCAGCTGGCGATTGACTACAAGCTGCCCGACCCCAGCAGCGGCAAGGTGTTCATCAGCGTGTGCGACCGCGACAAGCGTCACATCCTTTCGGTCGCGCGTATCCTGCGCTACCTGGGCTTTGACATCTGCTCCACCGAGGGTACGGCGCGCGTGCTGCGCGGCGGCAACGTGACCTGCGAGGTCGTGGAGAAGATCAGCGGCCCGCACGACGGCGAGCGTCCCAACATCGGTGACCTGATCGCCGACGGCAAGATCGCGGTAATCGTCAACACGCCGTACGGCCCGGGTTCGCGCGGCGACGGCTACCTGCTGCGTACTGAGGCCGTGCGCCGCGGCGTGACCTGTGTGACCGCGATGTCCGCGGCCAACACGTATGTGAGCGCCATCGAGGCGGTGCGCGAGGACCAGCAGGGCCACGGCAGCGCCAACGACATGGGCATGGACGTCATCGCCCTGCAGGACCTGCCGCAGCACACGGTGTAGAGTGACCTGTCCGGCCGGGGCGGGGGCCGAGTTCCCCCCTCGCTCCGGCTGCAAGCAGAGTCGCTCAGTGGGAAACTCGATCCCCCGCCCCGGCCTGCGGTGACTTGGTCGCACCGTGTGCTGCAGAAGGGGCTTTGCGCGATGACTTAGGCTGAAGAGGATGCGGATGTCGAGTGAGGATTTTGTTCCTTGGGGAGCTTGGATTTGGGCTCTACGTGGGACGGAATCCTCGCTCGTTTTGTTGATGGGACATTTTCCTCGCTCGGTTGCCCACGGACCGTGCGCCCCGGCTATTGCATCTTCGTGGTGAAGGTCGTCTTGCCGGCGGCGATGTGCACGTGGAGTTGGGTTCGACTGTCGCAGCTGATGAGGACGCCGACTTCGAACGGGGCTCCCGGATGCCGAGTAAAGCGGAAACCTGTCACCCCGGGCTTCCGCACAGAGTCGATTAGGGGGAGGGACAACCTCGCCCGCGCCGTGCTTGCGATAGCTTGACAGGAATTATTACGCAAAATCTAAGATGTTTCAAAGACGCGAAGTAGATGATATATTTTACTTCGCGTTTCCTAATGGTTTTGAATTTTGCGAAGTAGGTTGCCATGAAACTTATAGATCGCCCGTTCTACATGAGCAAGCTTTCCAAGGTGGCAGGTACGCCTGATATCAAGGTAATCACCGGAATCAGGCGATGCGGAAAATCGAAATTGCTTGAGGCGTTTGCCAGCCAACTTCGTTCAAACGACCCCTCGGCCAACGTCATACACGTCAACTTCAATCTACTTGAGTTCGAGCCGTTGGCGGAATACCATGCGCTGCATACATATGTGGAAAAGCACTATATTGAGGGTTGCCGGAATATCGTCATGATCGACGAGGTCCAGATGTGTGAAGGGTTCGAGCGGGCTATCAACAGTCTTCATGCGTCAGAGAAATATGACATTTACATCACGGGGTCGAATGCCTTTCTTCTCTCAAGCGACCTCTCGACGTTGTTCACGGGAAGAACGGTGGAGATCGAGGTCTTTCCGTTTTCACTTGCGGAGTTCTCGGCGTATCACGAGATCACTTCTCCAGCCGAGGCCCTTGCTCGCTATGTCCGCGAGGGAGGAATGCCGGGTTCCTATATCTACCAGGACGAAAGGATGCGTTTCTCATACATCTCGGATGTGCTTGAAACTCTTATCCTGCGCGACATCAGACAAAAATATCGTATACGTAATGCGGAGCAGCTTGAACGTTCCTGCGAGTTCCTGATGGATAACGTCGGAAACATCTCTTCTCTCAAGGGGATGGCGGCCGAGCTGTCACGAGCGAACCTTAAGATAAGCGACAAGACGCTGGCTGTGTATATCGACTACCTGTGTAATGCGTTTGCGTTCTACCGGTTTCGTCGCTTTGACGTCTCAGGAAAGAAATACCTGTCGACGGGAGATAAATACTACCTGGCCGACCATTCGTTTCGCTACGCCGCGCTTGGCACGAAAAAGCTCGATTTTGGCCATGTTTACGAGAATATGGTGGCAATCGAGCTTATGCGCCGCGGATGGGAAGTCTACGTGGGCGTTCTCTACCAAAAGGAAGTAGACTTTGTCGCCATCAGGCGTGACCGCCGTGTCTATATCCAGGTGAGTGACGACATTTCCCAAGAAGCGACGCTTAAGCGTGAGCTTGATCCGCTGCGACGGATTCGAGACGCTTATCCCAAGTGCGTCATCGCCCGAACAGGGCACGAAACGACTGATTGGGATGGCATCAAGGTCGTCGACCTGGCACGATGGCTTATGGGTGAATCAGGCGAGCTGGCCGTCTAGCACGCGATGACGCGGGCTGAAACGAACGAGCGAGGATTTCTAAACCCAGCAACGAACCAGCTCACCACCCTCCGTCAACCTTCCATTCCAAACCAAATCAGCCAACGTACGTCATAGCAATCCACGGTAGGTCCCCGGGTGCCCCGCGGCGCGCCGGGTTTATTATCTGAGCGACTTTGCGAAGCAAGGGGAGCGAAGATAAAAACCCGGCGCGCCGCGGGGCACCCGGGGACCGCAGGGACGGGAGCAGCTATACTACTCTCAGTAGTTAAGGGTCGCGGATTCGCTGCGTCACCGCTCTCAACAGGAGGTCTTTGTTTATGGCAGATCAGAAGCCGGTTGTCGGGATCATCATGGGCTCCAAGTCCGATCTGGGCGTTATGGAAGGTTGCACCGCCGAGCTCGAGGCGCTGGGTGTGCCCTATGAGCTCGTGATCGCGAGCGCGCACCGCACGCCGGCGAAGGTCCACGAGTGGGCCTCGACTGCTGCCGACCGCGGCATCAAGGTGATCATTGCCGCCGCCGGCAAGGCTGCTCACCTGGGCGGTGTCGTGGCTGCGTTTACCCCGCTGCCGGTTATCGGCGTGCCTATGAAGACGAGCGACCTGGGCGGTATGGATTCGCTGCTGTCGATGGTGCAGATGCCTTCCGGCGTGCCCGTTGCCTGCGTTGCCATTAACGGCGCCAAGAACGCCGCCATCTATGCCACGCAGATCCTGGGCGCCTGCGACCCCGAGTACCGCAAGGTTATCGAGAAGATGAAGCAGGAGATGGCCGACGCCTAGGAGCTCTGCCATTCCGTTTGCAGCATAAGGAGAGCCATGTCCGACTATCAGGGAAAACGTTTTTCGGCTTCTCGGATTCCCGATCCAGCCAAGTCGGGAGGCGCCCATGCGCCGCAGCAGGGCCGGACATCCTCTCCGCAGCAGCCGCGCGCGCCGCGCCCCGTGACGCCGGCGAAGCGTCGTCGTCAGGATACGCCTGCTGCGTATCGACCCTCGTCATACAGCACGGCAAAGAAGCCTCCCCGGTCTTCGTCGCACGCCGCGCCGTCGGATTATGCTGAGCCGCCGCGCAAGAAGCGCCGCTCCGTCATCCCCATCCTGCTCATCATCATCGGCATCGGTCTGATTGTTGCCGCCGCCGCCATCTTTATCAATGCGCAGATTGGCTACAAGCAGGCGAGCGAGTCGTATCAAAAGATCGAAAAGCAATATGTGAGCGACAAGGACGCCAGTGGCGTGCCGATTATCGACTTCAATGCACTCGCTCAGACAAATCCCGAGGTTGTGGGCTGGATTTACGCGCCCGGCACCAACATCAACTACCCCGTGGTACAGACCAACAACAACTCCAAGTACCTCAACACGCTGTTCGACGGTACGGCCAATGCCTCGGGAGCCATCTTCTTGGATAGCGACGACACCGCGCCGGGTATGGTGGATCAGCAGACCACGATTTACGGTCATCACATGAACGACGGTTCGATGTTCAACGTGATTTCGGATACGACCGATCAGGCGACGTTCGACAGCATGGAATACGTGTACTACATCACGCGCGATGCGACGTATAAGTTGCGCCCGCTGGCGACCAAGGTGGTCGATGACACATATGCCAAGGCACGCACGCCCAACTTTGAGGGCGATGACGGACTGAAGAATTACCTGTCCGAGATGCTCGACGGTGCCTCTGCCGTGGCGAGCGATGCCACCGATCGTGCCGCTTCGGCAACCAAGGTCGTAACGCTTGTGACCTGCCGCTCGCTGTCATTTAGCAATACGCGCGCCGTTATGGTGCTCACGCCGGTCGAGGAATAAGTTGTTCGAGAGTAGCTAAAAAAGCCCCGTCCCAAATGAGCTACTCGACGACGGTAAAAAGGAGAAACAATGCTTGAAAGTGGCAAATCGATGCCTTCTGTCGATGCTTGGCTGCGCGAGGCCAAGGCTGATGCTTCGGCGTCCGGGTGCGGCATGTATCTGACGCATAACGGCGTGGTGCGCGCGACGCCCAAGTCCGAGGTGCGCGGGGTCGAAACCGATGGCGTAGCGCCTGGGCATAAGGTGGGCGGTATGGCGTTTGGCTTCGATGCGGACAAGGTACGAGCCGCCATCGAGGCAACGCGCGCGATGCCGGGTATCGGCTATGTGCGCGTGTGGCTGGCAAGCGGCCAGCTTGCCGTGGGCGACGACATCATGCTCGTGCTTATTGGCGGAGACATTCGCCCGCACGTGGTCGATGCGCTGCAGGCGCTCGTCGGTACCATTAAAAATGAATGCGTGAGCGAGGTCGAGCGCGAGGCATAGGCGTCGCGTCGATAGAAGGCTCGTTTACAAAAAATGCCCGCCGGTACGTGTGATGCCGGCGGGCATGTTGCGTTTTGGGTGCGCTGGGCGCTACACGCGCGTCGCATCCTTGGGGCTCATGGTCATGCTCTGGAAGCGGTTTTCCATGTACTCGTTGTCGAAGTACTTGCCATAGAACTGCGCGACGGGAATATCCGGCTCCGTGCCGTTGACGCGCTGGTACCAATAGTCAAGCGACTGCAGCGTCATAACACCGTCGACCAGCATGATGATGGTGAAGATGACGGTTGCCGAGTAGCGGCTCTTCCACGGAATCATGTTGATGAGCTTGAGCAGCCTCGGCAGCAGCAGCTTGATCCAGATAAGGCCACCCAGGCCCCACAGGCAGGCAAAGCCCGTGCAGGTGCGGCCGCCCGTAAGCACGGCGATGGGGTCGGGCATGCCAAAGAGCTTCATGTGCGAGTAGCTCCACGAGACCACGCCGAACGAGGTCTGCATAAACCAGCCGACGAACACCTCAAAGCTCGCGCCGAGCACAGCGCTTACCAGGAAAATGATGATAGGGTTCTTTTTGTAGAAGCGGTTGAGCACCATGGTCATAAGTACAGCGCCAAAGCCGTAGATGGGGCTGAAGGGGCCAAACAGCATGCCGGCACGATCCTGGTAGACGCCGGGGTCGTCGACCGTCATGTGCCAGATGTCCTCGGCGATCAGGCCGAGTATACAGCAGACAAAGAACACCCAGAACAGGTTGAAGTAGTTGAGCTTGATATAGCCCTCGCCGGTTTCGTCGCGACCGAGCATGCCCTCGGCGGCGGCGTCACGGTCGAGCATCTCCTGCAGGCGGCGCTGCAGCTCGCGCTCCTGGCGCAGCGTGGGATCGACGGTGGCCGAAAGCGCGACGAGGATGACGAGCTGGATGGCGGGACGCAGCAAGAAGGGCCCGATGCCCTGGAGCATCACGTCAACCAAAAGCTCGATGACGGTGAACGCGATGAGGATATAGGAGAGGCGGGCGGCATTGCGGCGCTGGTTCTTGATGAGGTCCAGGCCAAAGATAATCAAGATGACGGCACTGGCAGCCGAGAGCATGATGCCGGCGACAATCAGTCCGATCGCGACCAGCATGTTGTCGCCGAGCTTTTCGGCGGCGTTGCCGTTAACAAGCGAGGTGATGACCTGCCACATAAAGGCGGCGACCGACGGGAGCGTACTCACGCCAGTTAGGATGCACAGGATTGCGTATACCTTGATGACAAGCGGGATCTTCTTGACCTCCGTGGCGCTGGGGACGCTGGGGTCGAGTTGGTTTTGATCCATAGAAAAGTAACCTTTCTCGTTATGTTGTGGCTTATAAGGATACGCCGCCGACCAGCCGAAAGACAGGACGAACGTCCCAATTGCAACAATGTAATCTCCAACGGTGGGCGAGAGATGCCGTGGCGCGGATTGGAGCGGAGCTGCCGTCCACGTCGTGTAGCCAAATAAATGTTTGGTCGCAAAACGGATTATTAGCTCGGTGGGCTTTTAAAAAGCGCTGCTCATGCGCTGGGGAGCGCGTCATGCCGTGCGTATAATAAGGCGGGTAACGCCAAAATACGAGGCTCTGAGGGGATGCCATGTCTCAAGAAACCATCCGCGCGGCCGAGCGTGCCGCGGGACAGGTGAACACCATGTCGACGTATGATCCGGACTCCGACCAGCTGCATGAGGAATGCGGCATTTTTGGTGTGTGGGCGCCCGATCGCGACGTGGCTCGACTGACGTACTTTGGCCTGCGTGCGCTGCAGCACCGCGGCCAGGAATCGGCGGGAATTGCCGTGGGCGACGGCGGCACGGTAATGGTCCGCAAGGATCTGGGCCTGCTCGACCGCGTGTTCTCCAACGCCGACCTGTCGACGCTTTCCGGCCAGCTTGCTGTGGGCCATGTGCGCTACGGCACCGCCGGCGCCAAGAGCTGGGAAGCCTCTCAGCCGCACCTCTCTACCATCAATAGCGTCATCATCGCGCTTGCGCACAACGGCACCCTCGTCAACACCGACGAGCTGCGCCGCCAGCTGATCGAGCTCGGCGTGCCGTTCCTCTCCAACTCGGATTCCGAGGTCGCGACCAAGCTTATCGGCTACTTTACCCAGCGCACGGGCCATCTGCGCGAGGGCATTCGCAAGACCATGGAACTCGTGCGCGGCGGCTACGCCATGACGCTCATCAACGAGCAGGCGCTCTACGCCTTCCGTGACCCGCACGGCATTCGCCCGCTCGTGTTGGGCAAGCTCGTAGACGAGGGCCTGGACCAGGCCGATGCCGCATCCGTTTCGCAGCTGCCGTCGCAGGACGACGCGGCGACGGTCGACGCTGCCACCCATGTCACCCGCGCCGGCGGTTGGGTTGTTGCCTCCGAGACCTGCGCGCTCGACATCGTGGGCGCCGAGTACGTCCGCGACGTCCGTCCCGGCGAGATTTTGCGCATCAGCGCCGAGGGCCTCGTGTCCGAGCAGGGCGTGCCTGCTGCCGAAGAGCCCGCCAACTGCATCTTTGAGCAGGTTTACTTTGCTCGCCCCGACTCCATCATGAACGGCAAGAGCGTCTATGCCTGTCGCTACGACATGGGTCGCCAGCTGGCACATGAGGAGCCCGTTGAGGCCGATCTGGTTATCGGCGTGCCCGACTCTGGCCTGCCGCCCGCGGAGGGCTATTCGCACGAGAGCGGCATTCCCTTTGGCGAGGGCCTTATCAAGAACCGTTACGTGGGCCGTACGTTTATCGAGCCCACGCAGGAGTTGCGCGCCATGGGCGTGCGCATGAAGCTCAATCCGCTGCGCGACAACATCGAGGGCAAGCGCCTGGTCGTCATCGACGACTCTATCGTGCGCGGCACCACCATGGTGCAGCTCGTCAAGATGCTGCGTAATGCCGGTGCCAAGGAGATCCACATTCGCATCAACTCGCCCGAGGTCATCTGGCCGTGCTTCTACGGCATCGATACCGACGTGCAGTCGCAGCTTATCAGCGCCAATAAGACGGTCGAAGAGATTTGCGAGTACATCGGCGCCGATTCGCTGGCCTTCCTTTCGGTCGAGGGCCTGCTGAAGGTCATGCCCAAGGGCGGCTACTGCGATGCGTGCTTTACCGGCCGCTATCCCGTGGCGATTCCCGAGAGCTTTGGTCGCGACAAGTTTATGGAGGGCTTTAAGCCTCGCAACCTGGACAAGCCGCTGCACTTTGACGACGACGCCGTGGTCGAGAAATACGTCGATCGCAGCTGGGAAGAGGAGCACGGCGAGGCCTAAAACCTGCCAAAAAGGGACAGGTTTATTTTGGCAGGTTTTACCTGCTGTTTTGTTGATTGAGCGATGCGTGTTGTTATGGCATGCACCGAATCGAGGGCAACTATGAGCACCGTTTGGCGCCCGGGCGGCGGACGGTAGTGGGAGAGGAAGGCTCAGATGAGCGACAGCAAGCATGTGACGTATGAGGACGCCGGCGTCGATACCGCCGAGGGCGGCCGCGCCGTCGACGCGATCAAGCAGATGGTCAAGGACACCAACCGTCCCGAGGTTATCGGCGGCATCGGTGGCTTTGGTGGCCTGTTCTCGGCCGCCGCGCTTAAGGATATGGAAGACCCGATCCTGATCAGCGGCACCGACGGCGTGGGCACCAAGCTCGTGCTCGCCCAGATCATGGACCGTCACGAGACGGTGGGCCAGGACCTGGTCGCCATGTGCGTCAACGACATTCTGGCTTCGGGCGCCGAGCCGCTGTTCTTCCTGGATTACGTCGCCATCGGCCATATCGAGGCCGAGCACATGGCAAAGATCATCAAGGGCGTGGCCGACGGCTGCAAGCTCGCGGGCTGCGCGCTCGTGGGCGGCGAGATGGCCGAGCACCCGGGCGTCATGGCTCCTGCCGATTACGACCTCGCCGGCTTTACCGTGGGCGTCGTCGATCGCCCCAAGATGCTCGATCCCGCGAACGTCCGCCCCGGCGACGTAATCTTGGGCCTGCCTTCCACCGGCGTGCACTCTAACGGCTACTCGCTCGTGCGTAAGGTCATCGGTGTCGACGGCATCAAGCCGGGCACACCCGAGGCCGCCGCTAAGGCCGAGGAGCTGAGCCGTCCGCTCGAGGAGCTCGGTGGCGTATCGCTCGCCGATGCCCTGCTGGCTCCCACACGCATTTATGTGAAGCCGATTCTGGAGCTGCTCCGCGGCGGCGCCAACGTTCACGCCATTGCCCACATCACCGGCGGCGGCATCACCGAGAACCTCAACCGCGCGCTCGCCGACGACGTCGACGCCGTGGTCACCCGCAACGGTGCCGAGATGGGCTGGGACGTTCCGCCTGTCATCACCTACGTGTCGCGCCAGGCCGAGCTTGCGCCCAACGAGGCGTGCAAGACCTTCAACATGGGCGTTGGCCTGTGCCTGATCGTCACTCCCGAGGACGAGGCTGCCGTGACCGAGGCTCTGGTCGCGCTGGGCGAGAAGCCGTTCCGCGTGGGCGAGTGCGTCGAGGGCTCCGGTAAGGTCGTGTACTCCGATGAGCGCTAACGAGCAGACGACTGCTGCCGAGGGCCTGACCTGGGATCCCTACACCCGTCCGACCGGCACCGATACGGCCGAGCCGCTCAAGATTGGCGTGCTCATCAGCGGTTCGGGCACCAACCTGCAGGCGCTCATCGACCTGATCGCCGCCGGCAAGCTCAACGCCTCGATTGAGCTCGTGGTGTCGAGCCGTCCTTCGGCCAAGGGTCTGCAGCGTGCCGAACGTGCGGGTATCCAGACGCTCACGCTGTCCAAGGATGTGTACGCCGATCCCATCGCCGCCGACGAGATCATCGCGCACGAGCTGCTCGAGCGCGGCTGCGAGTACGTGGTCATGGCCGGCTACATGCGCATGGTGCACACACCGCTGCTGGCCGCGTTCCCCAACCGCGTGGTCAATCTGCATCCAGCGCTGCTGCCGAGCTTTACTGGCGCCCATGCGATTGACGACGCGTTTGCTCGCGGCGTCAAGGTGACCGGCGTGACCGTGCACTTTGCCAACGAGATCTACGACAACGGCCCCATCATCGCCCAGCGTGCGCTGGCTGTCGAGGAGGGCTGGGATGTCGATACGCTCGAGGAGCACATCCACGCGATCGAGCATGTGCTGTATCCCGAGGTCGTGCAGATGCTCGCCGACGGTCGCGTCCACGTGCTGGACAGCGGCAAGGTCGCAATTGATGCGGCGCGTTAGTCGTGTGTAAAAGAGTCGCTGAGTTTTCTTTGTGACATAAGCAATCGAAATAGCCGCTTGGGGCATATGGAACCACATGTGCCCCAAGCGGCTTTTACCATCTCTTCGATTTCTGGCTCCTGATAACGTGACAGGTGGGACCGAAAAATGGGGGTGGTTGGCTGCGCGCATGATATGGATATCAGCGGCGATTTCTTCATCTCGGTAAATAAAGATGGTTTCAAGTTCAGTATCGGTTCGGACTTCGAGGGAGCAACCCTGTTCAACGATTTTCTTACACTGACACCCATATCATGAGCAAGGATAGCTAGCCGGTATAGAGTCGCTTGAGCGGGTATGCGTCTGTTCAAGTGACCCATCGATTTGTTTAAGAAATAGTTAAACTACGAAACAAACAGCACGTGAGTAACTCACGACTCAGTGAGACTAAAAGGAATCGGAGAAGAAGGCTCATGTTTTGCCCCAAATGTGGTAGCAAAATCAGCGACGATGCGCGGTTCTGTACCGAATGCGGTCTGCCCTTGGGCGGGCTCTCGGGCAAGACTGCGGCCGAGGAGGGGCCCAAGGCCGAGCCGTCGGAGCGAGAATCATCGTCCGCTGAAGTCATATTGGAACCCACAGATACCAAAACGGACTCTGCGATAGGATCCGCGAATGCCGAGTCCACAGCGGAACCGAGCCCCGAGCCGGTCTCGAAGACCGCGAGTAGCGGTCACTCCCAGATGTACAACTTCTTTATGCGACGCTGTCAGGTCGGTAACCGCCTGGTGCCGCAGTTTGCTATCATGATCGCCGCTTTCATCGCCGCGGCAGGCATCGCTTACGCTGCTTTCATGCTCTACAAGAACGTCATCGAGCCCAATCTCCAGCAGCAATCCGTGCAACAGGAGCAAGCGACCGAAAGGCCCAAGAAGGACGAGAGAGCGGCCGAAGAAGTTGTCTATACGCTGGAGGAAAAGTCATTGACGGTGTCTGCTCCGGTCGACCCTATGCTCAACCAGGGCGAGCGGGCTAACATGGAATGGTCTTATCCGCAACTTAAGAGCTCTGCCCAAGACGACGTCGCAGACAAAATTAACAAGGCGATTCTCGAGCCCCTTCAAATTGATGCGGAGCGAACGAATCGGGCATCAGATAATGAGCAATCAGGTGCAGAGTTATATCCCGATGGCGAATTTCCCTGCATATCGAGAAAAGTGACGGTTACGTACATGGATGAGAACTATTTCTGTATCCGTGACGAGCGCTATTCGACGGGATGGGGTCCGCATGGCGACACGGTTGTGACTGGTGTTATTTTTGATTTGCATACGGGTGACACTGTTAGTCCTCAGGACATGTTCGGCATTGATACCGAGGATCTTGCCAGTTCTATGAGTTCGGCAGTTTGGCCGTATCTTACGGAAATGGGCAAAAAGTATCCGTCTGACTACAACTCTATGCTCATGCGGAGCAATTCTTCAGACTATTCAATCAAGGGTTCAACATGCTTGTATGTGACATCCAAGGGACTGGTGTATCGCACCGAAGACTATGAGCTCGGTACTTTTGCGGACGGCAATTGCGAGATTTTGGTTGCGTCCTGGGATGATGAGTCTCAAGTGGGGTCCGAAGTAACCCCTGATGAGGTCAAGGACGGTACAACGGCGAAAGTCGATAAGGAGGACTAACATGTTCTGTCCCAACTGTGGATTTGAGCTTGATGGCGATTTGCGATACTGCACCGAGTGTGGCTATGCACTCGAAGATGCGAAGGCGGTGCTGAACTCTGCCAGCAACGAAGTGGCAGAAGAGCCTTCCGTTATCAATGAAGCTGCGGAAGAGATTTTAGCTAGTGGCGAAACGGAGAAGGAGTCTTCCGCCGGTGCCGAGGTGGGGGAGGAAAAGTCGCCCGTGGAGAGCGAGCCCGTAGCGGACGAAGAAGACGACCAGCCCAAAGACGACGTGTCGTCCGGTGCAACGCCTTCGATTCCTGCCGTGCGCGCCGACCGGCCAAAACCGAGCAATCCGGTCGCCAAGCCCGTCGCGGCGCCAGCCCCTGTTTCTGCGGTGAATGCATCCGCACGGAAAAAGGAGCCCAAGGCGCTCTATATCGTTGGTATCGTCGTTGGTGTGGCAGTCATTGCCATCTTTAGCTATCTGCTGTTCTTTTGCAAGTCCGGCGACGTTGCCCATTACGGCCAGGACAAAGCCATCGTGGTGGTCCAAGAATCCAAGATCACCCCGACCGACGCAAAGGGCGAGAAGCTCAAGAAGTACTCGGTGACCCTGAACGGCGACAACGGCTACAGCACCAACGCTGAGGTTAAGGGTGACGAGGGCTTCACGGTAAGCCAGTTTCCCGATGTTAAACCGGGAAAATATACTCTTACCGTTAAGGACTCTAATTCCAAAGTCGAGTGGGCTATCCCCGTCGAAGTCGTTGATAACTCTAAATCCGCTGATGCCGTAAAAGAGGTTTCCCTCGAGGTGCCTAAGGTCAACGAGGCCGATACAAAGACAGACGAAGGCGACAAGAAGGATGGAGGCGCCGCGGCGGACAATACCGCTGCGTATGCCGCTTACAAGCAAAAGTGCCAGGAATACCTAGCGTGCTATGGAGAGCCACAAATTGTTGAGGTGACTGATTCTGTCTATGCGATGCGAGGGCTTTGCCTTGTCGACCTCGTTGATTTTGATCAGGATGGCCAGCCTGAGTTCTTGACCGTTGTGAACGGTATGAGCGATGACGAATTAAAGAGTGCTTGGAATGGAGATATAGAGGGACTTCAGAAGTCCTACACCGTAGAGGTTTGGTCGGCAGCTGATGGTGGTGTCAAGAGACTTTACAGTCAAAATTGGCTTGATAACAGCAACGGAGGAACGATGTTTCTTCCGCTGATTAAAGCGGATGGCGGCAGCATCCTCGTAAGCCAAAGAACATATGAGATGAGCAATGCGATTACGGCACTGCTCGCTGGCAGACAGGCTTTGGCCGGGGACAATACTTCGGTATATGGCAAGAAAGGCGATGTTTTTTCGCTTGTAAGCAACTACGAGTCCTGGGGAGTTGAGCCGAGCGAGGGCAATGGCTACGAAGAATATTATGCGTCGGAGGGCAAGGAAATTTCCGAGACGGACTATAATGCTCTATATCAGCAATTTGGCTATGGGCACAATTACCGGACATACTACTTCCTTGATTTCTCAACCTCAGGTTACGGTTCTATTTCAGGGGAATCCCACGTCGATCCCAATCAAGTTGCGGAAGTCACCAAAGATACGCTCAAAAAGGTGGGAATCGAATAAAAACTGAAAGGGGCTTGGAAAACTGTTTCCAAGCCCCTTTCTTATAGTAGTTGCTCGAGCCCAACAAGCCTCGCGTTGCTTGTTTGAGCCGCTCTATTTTGACACGCTTTGGTAAATCCACTCTTGCTAAACAAGTAGTACTGTTTGATCGGCCGGCCCAGCAGCGCGCTGCGCCGCTCGAGTGTTTCAAGAACGTCGGTATCTACGGGCTCGTTTCTCCATTTGCACTCGCCAACGATGAGCTCCCCATCGGCGTCCTCAAGCACAACGTCAATCTCTTCTTGCCGGCGCGTGTTCGGGTTCGTGCCCCACCAAGAGCCGATTGCCTTGGGCAGCACATCCAGTTCGCTCTCAACAACCTGCCGCATCAACCACTGGCGGCACACTTCTTCAAATGCAGGGCCCACAAAGGTAGGCAGCTCACGTTTGACGATACGTGCAGCAACGGCGGCCCCGAGTCCCTCTTCGATCGTTCCTGCGTACTGTGGAACAAACCGATACCAAAACCTAAACAGGTTATCGCAGATCCGATAGACTACCCTGCGTTTTGTTGCCTTTACAACAGGCGTGACGCGCTCAACGATTCGCAGTTCGATCAATGCGTCGAGCAGTCGCGCGACCTGTGGAGTTGCGAGGTGGGTAACATCGGCAATCTCTTTGGAGCGTACACAGCCGTTGGCAATGGCGGTTATGACGGCATTGTAGATAGCTGGGCTGCGGACCTCTTGCAGCAGATAGTTCTGGGGTTCGGCATACAAAAACGCATCTTGACGCAACAGCGCATGCTCAAGGTTCCATTGAGTGGAACGCGTGCCATCGAGCTGCGATAGATAGAGCGGCATCCCGCCAACAACGGAATACAGCTCGATGACCCTTTCGATGGGTGCATCGGGAAGCATGAGAGCCACGTCAAAGATGGTGAAGGGGTCAATGCGCAGCTGCATGGTGCGGCGTCCATAAAGAGGGCTTTGGTGTCCTAGTACCTGGTGTTCCATAAAGCTCATGGACGATCCGCAGAGCACGAGGAACAGCTTGCTCGTGTCTTTATGTCGATCGATAAGCGTTTGCAGGCACGACGAGACGCCCGGATCGCTCTCGGCGAGGTAGGGATACTCGTCAATAATCAGAACGATTCGCTCTGTTTTGGCGTGTTCGAAGACGGATTCGAGTGCAACCTGGATAGAGGGGAACGCTGCTCCTGCGGCGCTATCGCCAAGTATCTCGCGGCTGAGCAGCGCGAGGTTTTCGCTTGCAACGGTTTGCTGTCCGGTAAAGAAGATCACATGGGGTTTGCCCTGTGTAAAGACGCGAAGCAGGCTGGTTTTACCCACGCGACGCCTTCCATAGACTACGGCAAACTGAAAGGAACCTTTTTGATAGGCGGTTTCCAGGGATTCAAGCTCTTCCCGACGTCCAACAAACATGATGCGCCTCGTTCATATATATATTACTAACATATATATTACTAACACGTATATGAGTAACTTTCCACCCGTCAATCGGATGGCAAAGAAATGACAGCGTTTCTACTTAACGAGGCGCTTGAGTTTGGCATAGTCCTGAATCTGCTTTTTGCGCTTGGCGTTGAGGAGGTTGTTGAGGTCGAGCTTCTCAATGGTGCAGCGTTTGAGTAGCTCGGAACTGTCAAAGCCGTTTAACTCAATGTCTACATCCAGATCGTGCTTGAGCTTGGTCCATTTATTGAGCTGCGAGCGCACGTAGGCCGCGGGACGTTCTATCTCGTTGGCGATGTCGCGTACGCTGGCGCCCGTTCCAAACAACTCGCGTAACTTTGCCGTCTCCTTGCGCGTGCGCTCGTTTTTGGCATCGGTCTTGCATCGATCGCTGCAGTAGTGCCGTTTGACGCCACGATGCCCGGCAAGTGAGTAGGCGCGTCCGCACTGCTCACAATAGCCGATCTTGACGGTGCTCAGCTTGCGCGAAAAATCAAACCAGAGCCACGAGAGATAGCTGTCAAACGAGAGGAACCCTGTGGATTCGTTGCCCTGGAACACATCCACGTGCGCGCCCGAGAGATGCGAGATCACGAGCGCTTGCACCAAAGCGGTGAGTGCATCGCGGTCATCGTTGTCGAGTTCTTCGCGGCGCTCCTGGATATCTGCTTGAGGGTCGATTACATAGAAGCTCTCCTCGCTATTGCTGACCTTGAGTCGCGCTGAAATCTCCGAGCTGGAGTCTTCGTCCATGTAGAACATCGCCTGCAAAACACTGAAGTCATTGGCGGTGAGCTCGTGTTCAAAAGAGAGCACGTTGAGTGCAACGAGGGATTCTTCCTCGTCGATCATAAACATAAAGGCGTAGAAATATCCCGCATCGGATTCGATTTTGCGCACGATGGGCAGGCTTTTGAATGAGTCGGTATAATCTCCGCCCGCCCTCAGGATAGTGGTGTAGATCTTGAAGGATGACCCGTTTGCCGCGCAGGTTACCACTGATTTCTCGATTCTTTCCAATGCGGAGACCTTTGCGATGGTGCAGCTCCCGTTGAGGTATTCCTGGATGCGCATGGCAATAAGTGCTGCCATCGCGGCATTGGCCCAATCGCGTACGGATTCTATTGCGTGCTTGCCAAAAAGCGGCCCGGTCTGTTCGGCGTAATCAAGTACGTTAAAGAGGCTTGCGTGGAAGGGTTGCTCTTTAACGGCGGTGGGTTCGATGCATGATGCCAGCCTGATCAGATCGGCATGGCGCTCGCTGTGTGCGGGCCCTTCGTTGCTTTTGCTGCCGGCCAGCTCGGTGGGCATGTAGAGTTCAAAGACAAGCTGGGCCTCGCCAACGGGCCTATTGGGTTCGTTCTCTATGAGGTTGACTTTCTTAAACGGAATCGAACCTTCAACGGTGCGTGTTTGGGAGAACTCAAACATTGTTACCCCTGTCTCTAGCTGCAGGTTTAATAGCGTAGCACGTTTAGGAAAATTACCCGGTCAAAATCTCTATATCGGATAAACGACAAATCGTATCTTGTGATCGTCAAGAAAAGGGGTAACGAGAAAGGACCCGATCATGCATTGCAAACAGTGTGGAGCAGAGATTAACGACGGCGCCAAGTTCTGCAGCGTGTGCGGAACGCCTACGGTCGCGGCTGCGGCCAGCACGGCGGGAGATGCGATTTACGTTGAGGCCCGGCCGATTGAGAGCCAGTCTGTCGAGGCTCAGTTTCAAGCGGCGGAGGATGCAGAGGCCGCTGCTTGCCTGCAAGATTCACTTCGCGAGTCCATCGGGTCCCTTACGCGAGCGTCGGTGATTTCGTTGCTCTATGTGCTCTTTTTCAATTACGTGCTGGGAGGGGGCTCGCTGGGGCTCGACTATATGATTCTGCTGGCGCTGCTTCTGATTGGTCCCTGGAAGGTGATTATCTCGCTGTACCGCAGCGGTGTAAGGCTTCCCTTTGTCTATGGTGGCGGCATTATCGGTATCACGATTATGCTAATCGAACTTGTGGTTCTCGTGGGCCTTCCTGTCGTTGTTCTGATGCTTTTTTACTGGTTGGGCAGCGTGATTCACGGAGCGGTTCCGGTTGTTCCCGAATTAGCCCCGATGACGATGGTGGCACTTTGGCCTATCGTCTCGGTTGCCAACATCATCTTCAAGGCAATCAAGCTGCACATGGCTCGCGCCTAGCAAGTAGCTCGTCGCATGCCTTCCGCGTGGGGTCAGGCGAATTTGAAAGGTGAAAGAAAAGGTTTACAGTCGAGCAAATTGTCCTGGGCCTTTTCTGTTTGCAGGCTGTGGGCTATCGTTTCGATATGCTGAAGTTCTAGGGGGATATATGTACTGCGCAAGCTGCGGGGCAAAGATCAAAGACGGGGCGCGATACTGTTCCGCATGCGGAAAACCGTTGGATGTGGATGATGCGCCGGCGAATGCTCAGCAGCCGCTTCCTTCAGGTACAGCAAAGGCGCCTGCTGATAGAAAAGCGACGAGCGATCCTGCTGCATCTCGCTCAGAGAGCGCTTCTCCGGCGTCCTCTGAGCATATGTCTTTTGCGGCCTTTATGATGCAGCGTCGGCAGATCGGCCGTTTTGCCGTGCCTACGTTTGTCACCATTCTTGCAGCAATCATCTTTACCGCTGGTGTCGCCTACGCACTGGTCAAAGCTTACGAGGCCTTTGTGCTGCCTCAGCTGCAGCAGCAGGAACAGCCGGCTGCAGTCGAGAATAAGTCGTCTAAAAAGAAGGTCGCGGCAGCTAACAAGAAAGCGCACGAGGCCTACGAGGGCGTGGTTGCGCGTTACGAGGACTTTGTGAGCTATTGCGAGCAGAAGGGAGCTGGTACTGCCAACTACGACGACTGGGCTCTGGGGCGCGGCGATGATTCTGGGCTGGGGCAGTTATTCGTTTATGACAGCCAGAATGCTCCCGGCTTTTTAAACTACTACTATGCTTTCGATGATTTGAACGGTGACGGAATTGACGAGCTGCTTATTGGGTCTGTCGATGCGCAGAACGATATTTCGGCGATTGTAGGTGCCTACTGCTTTGTTGATGGAAAGGCCGTTTCGGTTATGCCTTCGTCAGAGATGGTAGAAGGCTCCAGCAATATGACGAATCGGTATGACGGTTTTATTGCTCAGGGTGAGAGCCAAGTCATTACTGTCTGCAAGGACGGCATCGTTAAATTTACTTGTAGTCAGGATTGTAACCAGGCAGATTTCTATATTTCGCTTACTGCAAAGGGTCCTGAGGTCGTAGACGCGGTGCAAATTCAAAATAAGGAATTTGATAGACAGAATGGCGCCTATTTGGTGAGGACCGTCGAGGATGGTGGCAAACCACAGGAGACGATGGTCCAGGGGCGTGAAGAAGCGTGCAAAATTCTTGACGAGATTGCCGGGGAGCATCCGGAGGCCGACATTGAAAAGCCGTCTGCAAGCAGCGATATGTGGAAGGCATTCAAAGGAGCGGAGCCTTCGGAGAGCTCTTTGAAGGACGGCTCTGGCACTGCAGGCGATCGAACTGGCGCATCTCAAGCACCATCTGAAGCGGCATCCGATAGCGGCGACGATGGGGAGGCCGCTGCGGGCGACGATGGCGTGATCGCCGACATGGATGCGTTCATTGCAAACGCCAAGCGCGAGTTGATTGTGCCAGATGACGCCTCTATTACGTACAAGGTCGCTGATAGGCCAAGCTATTGGGAGGGGGCGGCAACGTACGTTTGGTACGTCGAGTTTTATAAAGACGGAAAGGTCGTAGCGTCCGCGGAATGCGGCTCTGAAGGGTATCCGTGCCGGTCGATTATGGCCTATCACGAGAGCTAGTAACTTTAGCCGAGGCATTTTGGCATTACGGCGTGCGCGGCTCCTATACCTTTCCCCTTGTTCCATCCGATGAGTTTAGTTACAGCTAAAACGGCCGTTACGAAGAGCTGACCGAGAGTCCGAAGACACTCGCCCGCTAAGCGGGTATGCCCAAAAAGGGTATCTGGGGTTCGAACCCTCCCGGTTCTTCGTCAGTTGACCAAAGGTGCGACATTATTACCGCTCGCCGGCGGGTGACTAAATGCGATGACTTGAGGGCTATAATTAACCGAGCTAAGTCGGGGGATAGATTGAGACGCACGGGCTTTCGATGCGCCTGTCGGCTCGGCATTTCGCAATTCATTAGACACGCGGAGCGCGTGGTTTGGGATTAACGAAAGGAATCAGCATGTCTCTGTTCCATAGCGATAACGAAAAGGAAGAAAAGCACAGCGGAATACTCGGTGCCTTTTCTGTCGACAATATCAAATGGGAGCCTGGCAACAACGAAGATGCCTCGCTTGTCTCATTCCGCTATCCCTACGAGGATTTCCCCAACGGGTCCTATCTTCAGGTTGCGCAATCGCAGATTGCCGTTTTTACCAACAATATGGGGGCGGGCAGTTCTGCTGACGCTACGGGTGCCGGCGATTCTCAGGTAAGCGTGTTTGTCGGTCCGTGCAAGATCAAGCTCGACACGGGAGACAGCCGATTCGCCCCGTTCCGCAATGCCGCTCATTCGCTTACCGGCGGTAGCTCGGCGTTTCATTCCGTTGTGTACTTTATCAATACCAACTACATGAACGAGCTACGCTGGGGCACGACCGAGCCCATCATCGTTCAAGACCCTGAGGAAGACGTCAACGTTCACGTTCGCGCCTTCGGTTTGTTTGGCGTGCATATCGAGCAGAACGACTCGAGTCTGGTTCCCATTCAGGCGAGGAAGTTCCTTGTTAAGGTCGTGGGCACGCGAGATCGCTATACGCGAGAAGAACTTACCTCCTTTATGCGGGCAAAAATCCTTGAGTATGTTCCCGACTTGCTTGCTAAGGCGATTGTTGACCAAGGGGTTTCCGTTCTAAAAATCGCGACACATCTGAGCGATTTCTCGTCTCAGATGCAGGGCAGGCTCGTTAACTATTTCGATGAGTTTGGCCTCACGCTCGATAACTTCTCGTTCAATAGCATCAAACCCTTCGAAGATGATCTTGCCGCCATCAACGAGATGAAGATCCAACGTAAGCGGAGCATTCTCGAGGCGCAGGGTAACGCCGCCCAGATGGACATCGAGTCCGAGGCGCTTGCCAGGAAACGTGCGCGCGAAGGCTACGACTATCAGCAGGAGCGCGGTATGGACGTAATGCAGAGCGCTGCGGGCAATGAGGGAAGTGCCGCATCGGGCCTCATGGGAGCCGGCATGGGACTCGGCATGGGCGTTGGCATGGGCGGTGCATTTGGAGCTGGCTTTTCCAACTTGGCCAACCAGACCCTGGGCACTGTTGCCCCCATGGTCGGAACGACTCCCGCGTCCGCAAGTATGCAAAACGGTCCCGTGTGCCCCAGTTGCGGAAACGTTAATCCGATGGGTGCTAAGTTCTGCCCGGAATGCGGACAGAAGCTCGAGCAGGACGTTGCGTGTTTGGCGTGCGGGCATCTTAACCCGGCCGGTGCCAAGTTCTGTCTTGAGTGCGGGAACCGGTTGGCCTCGCCAAAGTGTCCGAGCTGCGGAGCTGAGTTGCCCGAGGGGACCAAATTTTGCCCCGATTGCGGAACTAAGATCCAATAAGGAGAAACAAAGATGAACGGTTCTGTTAAACGTGTCATTTTGGGCGAGGCAATCGTCTTGGTGGCGTGGCTTGTAATCATGTTTGTCTGCAAAAACGCGCTGATGAATCCTATCGTCTTTGCTATGTCGCTTGGCTTTGGGGTTTTGGCTTTTGCGGTGGCTTCGATTTCGGCTACCATGTCCGATAGGCAGTCCACGGTCAAAAGCACGACCGAAATCCATTATTTGCCGGTCGCATCCAGCTGTGCCTACTTTGTCGTTGCCCTTCTGGCCAACACGTACTTTGTGTTTGCGGCATATGGGTGGGGCGGCAGCACGATTCCAGTTGTCGTAAACGTTGTCCTTCTTGCTGTGCTTGTCCTTGTGCAGATGGGTCTAGCCTTCAATGCCCGCCAGGTGGACCAAAAGGTTGCCGCCGTGGCGGCAAAGACGGTTCAAACGGCGCAATTTGCATCGTATGTGGGACAGCTCCTTGCCGTAGCGCAAGACGCTCAGGTCAAAGCCGAACTCAAAGTGCTAAAAGACGACATCTCCTTTAGTTCCAACATGTCGCAGCCCCATGCTCAAGAGATTGAGCGACAGTTCTCCGCTGCGCTCGAGGCCGTCTCGAATTCCATGAGTGCCGATGAGCCAGCAGATGTTACGGTTGGCCTTGTCCATGATGCGCGCCGTATCTGGAAAAAGCGCAATGCGGCGCTGACCGCTGTCAAATAAGAACTCGTGTTGCTTTTTGCCGGGGCACTTTGATGGTTGAAGTGGGGGAAGCTATTGGAAATCAACGGAATAACTTGCGAGGGCTGCGGCAGCACCGATGTCGAGTTTGACCCCGCAACGCGAAAGGTTCATTGCAACCAGTGCGGCCGCGAGATGTATTATTCGCGGGCGCGTCTGGGGGCCACGGGCAAAGTCGCGTTTGCCAAGGACAATGCCATCAAGTTTTTTAAGGGTGGTAACTTTCCGGAGGCCCGCAAATTTGCCGCGGACGTGCTCAATATGATGCAAGACAACGCGGCGGCACAGTTTATGGTTGCGTACTGCGATGAGTTTTGTGAAGGTCTTTCGGGTTCGATGGTGGTTTTCTTTAAAAGGGCCGAAGATATCCCTCTCGAATATGACGAAGTGCGTGACTTGATCGACTTGTTTGAGTCGACGCTCTACAACATGCGTGACTTTGAGGTTCAGATGGTATCGCTCGTGGTCGCCAATATGCAGAGCATGGAGGATCGGCCTCGGCTTGAGAGCTTTATCGATGCTGTGTGCCCGTTCTGCATAGCGCGGTATGCTTCGGAAGACTTTATGACTGCAGAGCGGGAGAGTTTCTATCAAGATATCGCCGCCAACTGCAACATACCCAAAACATGTCTCGCACTACTCAAGGGCATTAGAGAGAACCCCGGGTCCCCCTATAAAACTGGTTCGTTTGCCTTACGAAGAAGGACCTCGTACTTTCTCGAACACTATGTGGAGCCCGTCGGGCGCATCGTCAATTCGATGAAGGCAAGCCAATACAAACAGAAGTTTCTTGTGGCCTATCAGCAGGTGTCCGAGCAATACCGAAGCATGGCCTCTCAATAAAGCAGATGGCGGGCGCTTACTCGCTTAAAGCTATTGGATGATCTAAACAGTGCAAACTGAAAGGTGGTACGGATGAGTGATTCGGGAGTAGATACTGTCCTTATCGAGCGCAGGATCGCCGCTATTGGAACAAAAGTTGACCAGATGACCACGAAGGTCGATAAGGTCGAATCGCAAATGGAGGAAGTGCGGAAGGACCTTAAAAAGCTCCGAAAGGACTTTCTCGAGATGATGCTCGAGCAGCGTCGTACCGCCGCACTTGAGCAGGCGACTACGGAGCTCGTGAGCGTCCGGCAGGAGATGGACAAAAAGTTCGGAAACTACTCAGTGGTTCGAAACACCATGGTCGGTATTCTCCAGGCAACCGATGCGGCGCTCGTGCGCAAGGCGACGATTTCGACGGTCTCCGAGGAGTTAATGATCTCTACCCCGGACTACTGGCTGGCACCTGTCCTGGTTGCCCTTGCGGCATGGATCAACAACAACCGAGATCTTGCAGAGCGCGCAATACGCGAGGCTGTCAAACGTGACAACGAGCACACGTCGCTTGCGATGGCTCTGATCTGCAGACGTAATAACCGCACGGCTACGTGCTACGAATGGCTAGCGCGCTACTTCTCGACGCAAAACGCCGCCCGCATCGATGCCGATGCGATGGTCTACATCGATGCCTATATCAACGGCATCTTCGGAACCGACGAAAAGCACCTGTGCGACGACTATATGGCGGGCTGGATCGAGCAGATCAGAAATCAGAGCCCTGAGTTCGAGAATGAGCAGTCAGAGTCATGGGCGGAGTACTTTACCGGCTACGAGGAGGATATGAGCTCGAGATATCCGGCGCTCAAGGTGGTGGTCAAGGAGTTTGACTACATCAATAAGTATCTCGGAAAAGTCGAGGCAATCGAGAGCATCTCCAATGACTTCGCCGACCTCAAGGCTTCTGATGTTGACGAGAGGACGCTTGCCGAGCAGGTTGACAGGCATTTGATGGAGCTCGTTAACTCCGATGACTCCAAGGAGCGAAATTTGCGCCGCCAGGAGGAGTATCTTCTTGCGGTCAAGGCATTTGGCGGAGACGTGGAGCGCGCCCGAGAGCTCGTCAATCGTCGCCGCGATGAGAAGCGTCAGCAGACGATGAACATCATCGACCAGATGACACGCTCGATGCGCGACCAGAGTGCGTCTGTGGATGTGCATAAGAAGAAGACCGCGATTCAGTTTTTGGGTTCCTATATCAACGGTGGTTTCAACCGGTATCGCAAGAGCGACATCTCCGAATTTCCGCAGGCGATCACCCTTGACTTCGACGGATGGACAAGCAGGGCGGTTACCGGCGATGAGGGTAATGCGCTGCGCGGCGATTATGTTCGCTATGTCGGTGAAGAGAAGAAAAAGGAGCTCGCTGAGCTTGATGTCAAGGTTGCGAAGGGCAACAAGAGCCACAAGATAGCGGCCGTTGTCCTCGCTGTTTTGGGAGTAGCTTTCTTTGCGTTTGTAAACCAGGTTATTGGCATTCTGCTTCTTGCGGGGGCTGGCTATTGTCTAGTAAAGACGAGCCTCTCGGGCAAGCAGCGCGCTGTGGAGGCAGAAGAGATTGAGGCCAAATACTCCAAACGCATCCAGGAAGGCTGTTCCGAGATCGATCTGGCGCTTAATCAGTGGAAGAGCGCGAAGGAAGCTGCGGCCGAGCGCAGCGACCTGCTTAAGCTTGAGAAGGTTGCCTAGCCGGTAGGATTTGTCTCGATAATCCATGAATGGAGTGAAAAAGATGGCTGATGAAGTGACTGATTTCGACCATAACGATGCTGCAATGCAGGACCTCGATGCATTGAGCGAGCTCGATAGTCTGTTTGAAGAGGACGAGCGACTGAAGCAAGCTGAGAACAATGTTTTGACCCAAAATCTCACGGGCTTTGCAAACTGCTTTCCCGATTGGGATTTGCATCCGCCGGTAGCGTAGAAAAGCGCTTGAAGCACAAGCTGCGATCATTTGGAAACATCGATGTTTCTGCGGGCTAGAAGCCATGGGGCTTTTGGCCCGCTGGCTTTCATATGCCGGTCGGCGGCATAGGGCATCAACCGTATTCTAGGTTCTTGGACGCCAGGCCGACTCGCTTCGGATCGGGCGCTACACCACCTTTCTCGACGCTACCAATCTGACAGGGCTTCGTCCATGCGTGGGCGGGGCCCTTTTGTGTGGCCTTTCGTGTTTGCTATACTGCTAGCAAGTAGAGAGGAGCCGCTATGGGTACAGCAACGGTGCAGCTCAACACGCGTATCGATCCTATGCTCAAAGCCGGTGGCGATGCGGTCCTAACTCGCAATGGGTTGGGGCCGAGCGATGCCATTCGTGCGCTTTGGGCCTATCTCGTCGAGCATCAAACGTTGCCGGGATTTATGGTGGCGGATAAGCGCGAGGCGTCCCGTGCGGAGAGTCTGGCCGAGCAGGGGTGTGGCCTAGCTTTTTCTTCGTTGGGGCTAAGGGCTTCGGATTTTGCGCCAGGTGGATCATCTGCGGAAGACTGGGATGCCGTACGAGATGATATGTATGACGCGATGATTGCCGACATTGAGGCGAATTGTCGATGATTGAGGCAAAGCATCTCTTGGTAGATACGAACGTTTGGCTCGATTATTACCTGCAAGAGGGTGCGTTTGACGAAGTGAAGAGATTGGTTGAAATAGCCGAGACAGGAACGATTGACCTTCTGTATGCGCCTACGACGGCAAAGGATGTGTTCTATATTTTGCCTCGTCGTCTGGCCCGGCGGAATGCGAATGGGATTAACGTGTCGTTTGCCTCGGCGTCATGGGCCTGCATTGAGCACATGATGCAGGTGGCAACTGCCTCCCCGCTTTCGTTGGCGGAGTGCGAGATGGCGCGCATGCTTGGCAAGCGCATGCCGGATTTTGAAGACAACCTCATCATCGCTTCGGGCGAGACGGCAGATATTGATTATGTGGTCACGAGCGACCGGCGCATGCTGGAGGCGATGCCCGAAGTTTGCCTGACGCCTGCCCGCGCTCTCGAGATGATTGGGATCCTCGACTAACCTTGCCTGCCTCGTTTCGCTATCATATGGGGCATTGTGAACCTCATGCAACTTTGGAGGACGGTATGGCGGATAACGCCGAGATGCTATTCTCGCCTGAGCTGGTGTTTTTTGATTGGGAGTGTGCGTCGCCGGATGAGGTGTTTGCGCTGCTCGAGGACGAGCTTGCCCCGCGCGGCTACATTGCCGAGGGCTGGCTTGACGCCGTCCGCACACGCGAGGGCGCCTATCCCACGGGGCTTGCCATGCCGGCGGCTAACATCGCCATCCCGCATACCGACCCGGGGTTTGTGGCTAAGCCCTATATTGCCGTGGTAAAGCCCGCCGCGCCTGTGACGTTTAACGCGATGGCGGGCATGGGCGCTCCGGTGCCGGCGCAGATCATCGTCAACCTGGGTATTTCCGAGCCGGGCGGCCAGGTCGAGGCCCTGCAGGCGCTCATGAATATCTTTATGGACGCCGACGCCGCAGCCGATGTTCTCGGCCAGACCACGCTCCAGGGCATGGTCGACGCCATCCGCCGTCACTTCTAAGGTAGGGCTAAGCCGGCACTTGGGGACGTTCCTTTTTTGCCGGCACTTGGGGACTGTCCCTAACTGCCAACTGCCAGGCCTGTCCCCTTTGCACCAAAATGGTGCAGATTGACCTGTCCCCTTTGCGCCAGGTGTGCCGTGGGGGCTGCGTTGTGACACAATGGCGTTTGTTCGATTCGTTTTGCGAAAGGCCAAACATGGCAAATAAGAAAAAGAACCCCGGGGCCGCGCCGACGCCCGAGCAGCAGGCTCGCGCCGCCTCCAGCTCTCGCAAGAAGCAGCGTAAGACCTACGTGTCCAAGACCGTCAAGATCGTCCTGGTAGTCATCGGCGTGCTGGCGATGCTGCTTTCCGTCTCGGCCATGGCATGCTCCGGCCTGATGTCGCAGGCCGAGGACACCAGTACGGGCTACAAGCTTACCGGCGGTGTGGCTGCCACCATCAACGGCACCAACCTCACCGAGGACACCGTGACCAAGCAGATCATGAGCATGCGCACGTCCTACGGCTACACCAAGGACGAGGATTGGGCACAGTACCTGGTCG
Organism: uncultured Collinsella sp.; assembly: GCA_934621885.1. Next base: position 43,548 of record CAKTUH010000002.1, on the reverse strand, counting down.
ACAACGACCTCACGCCCAAGAAGTACCGCAAGCAGCTCATCGATTCCTACACGCAGCAGATTCTGCTTCAGCAGGCGCAGAAGGAAAACGGCGTGACGGTGTCGGACGAGGAAGTCGAGAAGGCTTGGAAGGACGCTTGCAAGAGCGCGGGCGGCGCCAAGACCTTTAAGAAGACCCTCAAGACCTACGGCTATACCGAGGACACCTACAAGGATTCGCTCAAGGAGAGCCTGGCGCAGCAGAAGCTCAAGGATACCGTGGCACCTACCAGCAAGCCCAAGGACAGCGAGATCGTCGATTACATCAACGAGAACCTGTCCAGCTACAACGACGCCCGCCGTTCGTCGAATATCCTGATCAAGGTCGATTCCGACGCCTCCGACGAGGACAAGGCTGCCGCCAAGGCCAAGGCGCAGGAGTGCCTGGACAAGATCAACTCCGGCGAGCTGAGCTTTGAGGATGCCGTGGAGCAGTACTCCGAGGATACCGGCTCCAAGGAGAAGAAGGGCGACGTGGGTTGGGACAAGCTCACCACCTTCGTCGACAGCTACCAGACGGCGCTCGAGGGTCTCAACAAGGGCGATGTGAGCGACGTAGTCGAGTCGACCTACGGCTACCACATCATCAAGTGCACCGACTACTTCCACGTTGATAACCAGGTCGATGACATCAAACAGGTACCCAAGGCCATCAAGAAGTATGTCTCTAACGTGGTGAAGACGCAGGCGGCCAGCACCGCGTACAGCGAGTGGCTGGAGCAGTACAAGAAGGACGCCGACATCACCGTTAACCCCATGCCCAAGGACGTGCCGTACAACGTCAGCCTGAAGGGCGTCACCAAGAGTTCGACCGACGATTCGTCGACGACTGAGTAATCATGGGGCGGTGCTCGCGCGAGTGCCGCCCACGCTATTGAGGAGGATTTGCAGATGACCAACGAAGAGCTGCAGAAGGAAATGATCGCGGCCATGAAGGCCAAGGACAAGGTTCGCCTGTCCATCATTCGCCAGGTCAAGGCCGAGGTGAAGAATATCGAGGTCAACGAGCGCCGCGATGTGACCGAGGAAGACGTCAACAGCATGATCAAGCGTCTGATTAAGCAGACGAGCGAGACGCTGGAGATGTCCATTAAGGCCGGTACCGACCAGGAGCGTACCGACAACCTGACCGAGCAGGTCAAGATTCTGGAGAGCCTGCTGCCCGCGCAGGTTTCGGGCGAGGAGCTCGAGGCCCTGGTCGAGCAGGTTATCGCCGAGCTGGGCGCCACGTCCAAAAAGCAGATGGGCCAGGTCATGGGGGCACTCGGCAAGGCCACCGGCGGCAACTTCGACAAGCCGGCAGCGGCCAAGATTGTCGGAGCCAAACTCGCGTAGGGACCGAGCGGCATATAGTTGATGTTGAGGGGGCGTGACCATTGCGGTCGCGCCCTTTTTTGTTGGCCGATGAAGGGCACTCATTGGGGACAGACTTAAATGAGTACCCAATGAGCGGGTACTCATTTAAGTCTGTCCCCAATGAGTGGGTGGAAGATTGCGGGTTCTTTACGGGGATGCAGTGTGGGCTGCGGAAACGTGGTTCCTTCCGTACAATAGTGCAATTCGTATAAACGCAGGGAAGGGACATTCATGGCAGACATGATCGAGATCAAGCATCTCAACAAGTACTTTGGCGACCTGCATGTGCTCAAAGATATCAACCTTACCGTCAAGCGCGGCGAGAAGCTCGTTATGATCGGGCCGTCCGGTTCGGGTAAGTCGACGCTCATCCGCTGCGTCGATTATCTTGAGGAGCCCACATCGGGCGAAGTCATTATCGACGGTACGCCGCTCACCAAAAAGAATCACCTGGAGATGGCTCGCAAGTACAGCTCCATGGTGTTTCAGCAGTTCAACCTGTATCCCAATATGACGGTGCTGGGCAACCTGACGCTTGCACCCATCAAGCTGCAAAAGAAGAGCAAGGAAGAGGCGACCCAGATCGCCATCGCCGCGCTCAAGCGCGTCGGCATGGCGCATAAGGCCGGCGAGTACCCGCAAAACCTCTCGGGCGGTCAGCAGCAGCGCATTGCCATCGCCCGTGCCCTGTGCACCAAGCAGCCCATCATCCTGTTTGACGAGCCGACCTCGGCACTCGACCCCGAGATGGTCCAGGAGGTCCTGGACGTTATGATCGAGCTCGCGCAGGAAGACATCACCATGATCTGCGTGACGCACGAGATGGGCTTTGCGCGCCAGGTGGCCGACCGCGTCATCTTTATGGAAGACGGCCGCATCCTGGAGGAGGGCACGCCCGAGCACTTCTTCGATAACCCCGAGAACCCGCGCTGCCGCGAGTTCCTGTCCAAGATTTTGCACTAGGCGCGGGTGATGGACATGACGGATATGACGAGGGCGGCCGTATCGCGCCGTCACTTTTTGCAGCTGGCGGGGGCCGGCATGCTCGCATTGACGGGCACCGCGCTCACCGGCTGCGGCAGCTCCACCAGCGGCGAGGGCTCCGATAAGGGTTCCAAGCTCGCGGCCATCAAGTCGCGCGGCCACCTGAACGCCGGCGTCAAGAAGGACGTTCCCGGCTACGGCTATTACGACACCGCCAAGGGCCGCTTTGAGGGCATGGAGGTCGACCTGTGCTACCAGATTGCCGCTGCCGTCTTTGGCGTGAGCTACAAGGAGGCCCGCGCCCAGGAGTTTGTCGAGTTTACCGACGTAACGCCCAAGACGCGTGGCCCGCTCATCGATAACGGCCAGCTCGACGTGGTCGCGGCGACCTACACCATCACTGACGAGCGTAAGAAGAGCTGGGACTTCTCGACGCCGTATCGTACCGACTATGTGGGACTCATGGTCAAGAAACGCTCGGACTTTGCCTCGATTGAGGACCTAGACGGCAAGGTTATCGGCGTGAGCCAGGGCGCTACCACGCAGGGCCTTATCGAGCAGATGATCAAGGACAACGGCTTTCACTGCGAACCCGAGTTTAGGGCCTTTAGCGGTTACCCCATCATCAAGAGCTCGCTCGACGCCGGCAATATCGACGTCTTTGCCATGGACCGCTCCACGCTGGCCGGCTACATGAACGAGACTGTCGAGCTGCTGCAGCCTGAGGTCAAGTTTGGCGAGCAGGGCTACGGCGTGGCGACCAAGAAGGGTTGCGACCTTTCGGCCGTGGTCGATCAGGTGATTTGCGATCGCCTGGCCGATGGCTGGCTCGACCAAGAGGTCAAGACCTGGGATCTTGTATAGGCGCATCGTCCAAGGAAGGAATCAAATGCTCGAAGGATTATTTGACGCCGACCGTTGGTCGACGACATTTCAAAACATGGGGCCCTTCTGGGAGGGCTTTGGCGTGACGCTGCAGGTGGTCATTGCCGGTCTGCTACTGTCGCTCGTGCTGGGCACGCTGCTGGGCGTGTTCTCCACCACCCGTTCGCGCGTGCTGCGTGGCATCAGCCGCGTGTACGTGGAGTTTTACCAGAACACCCCGTTGCCCGTGCAGGTGCTCTTTATGTACATGGCCGGTCCGCAGTTTTTGCAGGCCATAACCGGCGCCGACCAGCCGGTGCGCATCGCACCGTTCGTGCTGGGCTTTCTGGGCGTGGGCCTGTACCACGCGGCCTACATCTCGGAGGTCATCCGCACCGGCATCGAGGCCGTTCCGCGCGGTCAGATGGAGGCGGCTCAGAGCCAGGGCTTCACGCGCGCGCAGGCCTACTGGTACATCGTGCTGCCCCAGACGTTCAAGATCATCCTGCCGCCGCTATGCAACCAGGCGCTCAACTTGGTCAAGAACACATCGGTGCTGGCGCTCGTGGCCGGCGGCGACCTTATGTATCGCTCCGACAACTTCGTAAGCCTGTATGGCTACCTGCAGGGATACATCGTTTGCTGCCTTATGTACTTCATCATCTGCTTTCCGCTCGCCATGCTGGTGCAGTGGCTCGAGCGCCGCTCCAAGGAGCGTCCGCGCGGCGTGAGCCTGGCCGAGCTGGGACTCGACAACGTAGAGGAGGCCTAGCGCATGGAAATCTTCAACGCGACCAACCTGCTCTACATCTGGGGCGGCTTTGTTAAGACGATCGAGATCTCGGCGCTGTCGATCTTTTTCTCGCTCATCTTTGGCACGGTGCTGGCGCTTGTCAAGAGCTATGCGCCCCGCCCGTTCCGCATTTTGGTGAGTGCCTATATCGAGCTGTTCCGCTGCACGCCGAACCTGCTGTGGATCCTGTTTATCTACTTTACGGTGCAGGGTCTGGACATTGTGATCTCGACTATCGCCTTTACGCTGTTCACCAGCGCCGTTATGGCCGAGATTGTGCGCGGCGGCCTCAACTCGATTCCGCGTGGCCAGTTTGAGGCGGCGCAGAGCCAGGGTTTCGGCTTCTTTGCCACCATGCGCTATATCATCCTGCCACAGACGTTTAAGACGATCATTCCGGCGCTGTTCAGCCAGTGCACGACCGTCATTAAGGACAGCTCGTATCTTTCGGGCATTAACGTGGCCGAACTCATGTACACGGCAAATGTCGTGATGGCCCACGCGATCGACCTGTCGCAGGTGCTTATGCTCTACGGCCTGGTGTTTGCGATGTACTTTGCGCTCAACTTTGGCATCTCGCTGCTGGTCCGAGCGTATCAACGCCGCATCGTAGCCGCATAGCCTGGCTTTCCCTGGCACCCAACCTTGGCCTTCAAACCGTCGCTCGCGTACCAAAGTACGCGTCGCTCCTCTTTCAGGCCAATCTTGGGCACCAGGAAAACCCAGGTACGCTATCGTGGGAAAAGGCGATAGACAGCCTATTTCTCATTTGTTAGAAAGGAATCGCGATGAGCGATCTGGTGAACAAGAAGAGCCCCGTGGTCATTACCATCGCGCGTGACTTTGGTGCCGAGGGCCATGAGATTGGCCGTATCCTCGCCAACGAGTTGGGGATTCCGCTGTACGATAACGAGCTGCTGGTGCGCGCGTCGCTGCGCGCGGGCGAGTCGCTCGATAAGATGGCGGCCTACGACGAGCGCTTGGCCGTGGAGAACATGGCGTTTCTGCCCGACCGCTACGACGCCCGTTCGTACTCGGACAAGCTGTTCCAAAAGATGAGCCAGGTGATTTTGGACCTGGGCGAGACCGAGAGCTGCATTATCGAGGGTCGCCTGTCCGATTACCTGCTGCGCAATAACCCCAATCACATCGCCGTGCTGGTGACCGCCCCCTTTGAGGACCGCGTCGAGATCGTTCGCAAGAAGCGTGGCCTCAACAAAAAGAAGGGCGCCAAGCTGGTCAAACAGCAACAGAAGGCGCGTGAGGCATTCTACAAGCGCTACAGCGCCGGCAAGTGGAAGATGACGAGCGGCAAGGACATCGTCGTCAACCGCGCCAAGCTGGGTCGCGAGGGCTGCAAGGACGTCATCGCCGCAGCCTACCGCTACAAAGTAGCTCAGCTCGAAGGCTAGATGGTCAAAACCACCACAAAGGGGACAGGCACCTTTGTGGTGGTTTTTTAGGCGGAGGGGAAGGCTTTGGTGAGGCCGGCGCGCGTCTGCGTGTCGGTCTTTTGGTAGATGGAGCTCAGGTGGCGCTGGACCATGCGCATCGAGATGCCGAGCTCATCAGCAATCTGTTTGAGCGGGCGCTCGTCCTGGGTCACGGCCATGAGCACGTCGACTTCACGCGGGGTGAGGCCGTGGTCGGCGATGAAGGCTTGGCGCTGTTCCTCGATGCTGGGTGCAGCGAGTGCCTCCTCGGCGAGCTGTTGATGTTCGCGCTCCTGCTCGGTTTGGGGTAGACGGAACAGCCCCGCAGCTACAAATGCCACGCTCGCCGCCACAAGCAGCACGAGCGCGCCGATCATGATGAGGGCGACATTGCCCGAGGTGACCAGTGCCAGCGAGACGCCCGATGTGGTGAATGCACATGCATTGTTGGCGGCGCGGCCCATGCCAGCCCACAAAGCCGGAGTGTGCATACGCGGTGCCAGCTGTGTAAACGTGGCGGTGAAGAATGTGACGAAAAAGCCCGAGCTCAGATAAAAGACGATGAGGCCCAGGTTGGGATCGGCACCAGCTTCCACGGCCAAGATTGAGATGGTGGAGAGCACCGTGACACCGAGCATGACAGGACCCATGTAGCGACGCTCGGCAAGATCAAAAACGATGCCGGCAGCTAGACCGCTCGCTGCCAAAAAGAGGCGCGGCCAGGTCTGCACGGCGATGGTGCCGTGAGCGTTGGAGAACGTGACGACGTTATCGAGCGTGGAGAACAGGCAGGCGATAATCATGACGAGCGCGATGCTCCAACACGCCTGCTTGGCGAGGACGTGTGAGGGCTCGGTAAAAGGGTTGATGGTGGAGCTGGGGTTCTCATCTGCCACTTGGGGCGCGGCGCTGAGGGCGGAGATGACGATCGTCGCCACGCCAAGAATGATGAGCTCAACGATGCCGCCGCAATCGAGCAGGTTAAGGGCAAACTGCAGCAGAATGCCTGCGGCATAGGCCGCCCCCGCGCCGGTTGCGAGCTTGGGATCGTCTTGGAACGCCAACGCAAAGGCGTGATGTGCTGCGGCGCCCAGCATACCGAGTCCAAAGAATACCACGCACCCCAGAATCTCGAGTGCAAGTGGGCCTGTGGGGACCTGAATCTGGGACAAGCCAGCGATAGCGATGGGAACGGCGGCGTTGGCGGCTGCCTGGGGCTGGCCTTTGCGCTGAGCGAGGGCCAGTAGCGGCGCATATCCGATAAAGCCGATAACGCTGGCACCCAGGATAAAGCCTTGCGCGAGCACAACGCGCTCGGCACCGGCGAGCAGCCCGACATTGATATCGAAGCGAAACTCGGCGGCAAGAAAGACAAAGGTAAAGAGCGCGAGGGCTAGAAGCGCGTTGATTTTAGGCTTGCTCAGGTTCAAGAACGGTCCTTTGGGTGGACGGAATAATCATGCCCTCGATTGTAGCGCCCTAAGGCGAAGACACCGACAACGAAATCCATTCGAATGAAACCGCAGGTAGCCATAGGGGTTCACATCTACGAACCTAGGCGTATGCGATTGCTTGGCACATGGTGAGACTAGGAAAACCACCACAAAGGGGACAGGCACCTTTGTGGTGGTATGGTCCATCGACCGAGGGAGGCCCCTATGAACGGAAGCCATTTTGACAAGCAGACCCAGCGCGAGCGCACTTGCTCGCTGGTTCACGGTTCGTGGAAACGGGCGGGTGCCAGGCTGGCGTGCGCCGGCGCGTGTGCACTTATGGTCGGCCAGCTGCTGCTGCCGAGTGTGGCACTCGCCGCCGATTGGATCAACGTGGGCGGCACGCAGTACAACGCGGGCGCTGCCGTCGGCGACGAGGCGGGCACGTGGTCCTGGGACGGTGCCGACGACATGCAGCTCAACGGCTATAACGGCGGCGGCATCAGCGCCGAGGGTAACCTCAATATCGGTGTGACCAACACCAACACCGTTACGGCCGATGCCGGCCAGAGCGCTATCGAGGTTTCGAACGGCAACCTTTCCATCACGGGCGACGGCACGCTCAACGCGACGGGTCAGACCGACGTTATTACGGCGTCGGGCGACGGTATTACCGGCGGTGATGTGACTATCAGCGGCGCCAACGTTAACGTGACAGCGACGGGTACAGAAGCAAATGGCGAGGAGTGCGAGAACGCCGAGGCCATAACTGCGTTTGGCGGCGACGTGACCATCAAAAACGGTGCAACTGTCGATGTGAAGGCAGGGCATGCGACAGAGTCCGGCGACGGGTACTACGGTTACGTGACGGGTATCTATGCCACCAACGGCGCACCCAGGGGAGATGGCGAGTTTACATGGGAGCATGACGGGCAGAGCAACAAGGGCGGTCACGTGTCAATCGGCTCTGGCTCAACGGTGACGGTCAAGGCCGAATCCACCCTGGAATCTCAGGGAATCGTGTCCCGTGTCAACAACGGCGCCGCGCGTGTCGAGATTGCAGGCGATTCGCTCGTGACCACGATTGCCGACGCTTCGGGCGGCAACTGGGGTGCCGTGGGTATCGAGGCAGCCGGAATGGGCAACGATGCCACTGCCGATATCATCATCGATGGAAAGAACACGTTTGTGACCGCGATTGCCAGCGCCTCGAAAGATCGGTATTCCAAGGACACGTATGGTCTGCATACCAGCTCGGGGAGTGCGATCGAGGGCGGAAGCATCCAAATTAAAAACGGCTCCGTTGTTGCCGAGGGCAGCGACGGGGCAATCGTCGCCGACAACTACACGACCGCCAACGGTCCTGCCGGCATGATTGTTATCGGCGAGGGCGGGAAGGTCGTGCTTCCTGCCAATGGCGTGGTGCGCGACTACCAAAAACTGGGCGCTCGCCCCATGGCGCTGGGCAACCGATTTGAATATGCTAATTTTTGGGGACAGACGATTGGCGAGCCCGGCGAAGGCGTCCTGAGGGCCGATCGCGATGCGGACAAGATCGCCAAGGTCGCGCATATCGTATTCGACGGAGGCGCTACGCCTACTCCCGATCCGACGCCGACTCCTAAGCCGCAGCCGGGTGGCGAGGGCTCGACGGGTACGACGGGGGCGCCGAGCCAAGCTTCGGCACAGACCGGTTCGGCTGTGAATGTAAAGCTCGCTGCCGCCAAGGCATCCGTCACGGCTTCGAAGACGACGACTTCCGCTCTTGCGGCCACGGGCGATAGCGCCGCGTTGACCGTTGCCGCCATGGGCATTGCCGGCGCGACAGTTGCAGCCGCCGGCATCGCTGCCGTGCGCCGGCGCGAGGAATAGCAATTTCGTCTAGGGCAAGCGGGGCATAAAGCCTCAGTGCGTTTGATTGAGCCGCCACGCAGGGATTTGCGTCCCCGCGTGGCGGCTTTTGCATTTGCGCAGGTAAAGGTGCAGGTTCGCATGTACGAACCTAGGCGCGGCGCCCGGTTTGCAGCATCGTGGTGCCATGGAAACAACCCTCGATGAAGGAGGACGACATGCAAGGACAACATTTTGCCAAGCAGGCGCAGCGCGAGCGCACCTGCTCGCTGGTTCACGGAACTTGGCGTTGCGTGGGTGTGAAGATCGCCAGTGTCGGCGCGTGTGCGCTCATGGTCGGTCAGCTGCTACTGCCGAGCGTGGCGCTTGCGACCGAGTGCGCGGACCCCGGTGTGGCGACGGGTGAGGTCGCAGCGGCGCCGGCGGCTACGGTGGATGCGAATGCGGCGACAACACCGACAACCGATGCTGCTCCGGCAACTCAGAACGAGGCCGATACTCAGCAGGTATCTTTGGCTGACACCGTCGAAGGGGCTGGCGATACAATGCCCGCCGAGCAAAACGCTTCCGGCGACAACGCCGCCATGCCGGCAAGCGATGCCATCATGCCCTGCGGCGTGACCGACGTGACGGGTGGGGGTGGCGTGACAATCGACACGAACTTCGAATCCTACTACAGGGAATGCGAGCTTCCACCCGAGATTTCTCTTACCGGAGGCGGTAGTTTCTCATGGGATTTTGGACCGGTCCCAGATGAGGTGGCGGATGAGCTATCAAACGCATCCGAAACTAAGTATTACAAGGCCGATGCCGCTACTGGCGCGCTTGTTAAAGTCGCCGATCAGTCTCAATCGAACGTGACGATTTCCATTGCGCCATATGAAGGGCAGATGCGCGCGACGCTGACCCTGACAGGCGGGGACTTTGTAGACGGAAACTATACGCTCATCCGCAACGAGGATGTGCCGTTTGCTTCAACGTTGACGTACGACCGCACCGACTATAATGATGGCATCCTCATCGGCGATCCTGATAGCACCTCCGATAAACCAGCTCAAATCGTTGTCCATGAAACAAGGACCGATTACTACCTGCGCTACAACTTCAACACCGTGGTAAAGCTAGCTGCTCATGGACAGGCAATCAATAGCGTTGATTTGGGATCAGGATATATCGGCTATCGCGCTGGGGACACTCCCGCTCCAACCACTCATGTACCGTACGCAGATTATGACAAGTATGAAATTGCTTACGAGTGCTGGGAGGAGATGGATAACAGCGATCCCACGGATCTTCGTCCCGTCGCTTTCTGGTATTCCGACGAGGGCATGTACACGCCGGGCATGAAGCGAATCGACAAGTTCGAAGAAGGCAAGCACTACATGCATTCTGTCATGCTACGCCAAAAGAACGGGTATGAGTTTGCCAACGACTGCACTGTGGCAATCAATGGCGAGCCACTTAACGCCATGAGTGTTCAGAAAGTCGAAGGTGGTCTGTTCCTTGCGCCGACCACATCGTTTACCTGCGAAAAGGCTCTTGTGTGGCAAGCAATCGACACAGTCGAGATCAATGGCGCTACCGTCACGTTCAAGGCTGGTGATAAGCCGATTTTCACCGGCAGCGAGGCCGACGGCGCACGTTACTGGTACCAGTGCGAGTTTTGGATGGGCAGTGACGGCTCTAGCATCAATTCCTCCAGCTTTTTCGACCAGGGGAATACTAACCGTATCGACACCTTTAAACCCGGCGTGACATATCGCTACGGTTTCTATCTCAAATCGCACGAGGGTTTCTACTTTACGCGCGATACCAGGGTTGTCATCAACGGCAAACAGTATGGCTATACGTGGTCCGCGTCCGATTTGGACAATATTGAGCAGACGGGCGGGACGAGCACCATGTGGGTCGACACCGACCTTACCTATACGCCCGAGGCCACGCCTACTCCTGACCCGCAGCCCACACCGGATCCCAAGCCGACGCCCGAGCCCGAGACCAAGCCCGAGACCAAGCCGGGTCAGGCGCCAACGACCGCCACGACTACTACGACCGTCTCGACCACCAAGACTCCGGCCGTCAAGCCCGCTGCCAAGACCACCGATGCCACCCTCGCCGCAACGGGTGACAGCACCGGACTTGTCGCCGCGGCCATGAGCCTCGCCGGCGCCATCGCAGCAGCCATCGGCATCGCCTCAAAGCGCCGCGAGAACTAGGTTTCGGCGGAGGCCCTCGTTTCCACCTCAGCAAGATCTCGATCTGTAACATCTAGCCAGCAGAAACGGCTCTATCTGTTACAGATTTAGATGAACGTCTGACCGTCAGCCTAATGTCTCGATCTGTAACACGTAGCGGGAGATTTGGCCTCTTACTGTTACAGGTTGAGATGAACGGGCGGACGCTCGCACAATGTCTCAATCTGTAACAACTGCGGCACTCAACGGCTCCCTACTGTTACAGATCGAGACAAACCGGCCAGCCAAGCCAAAGACCACCACAAAGGTGCCTGTCCCCTTTGTGGTGGTTTGCGCAGGTAGAACGGTAGGTTCGTATATATGAACCTACCGTTCGCTTTGTTTTTGGACGACGATTACGCTGGATGACTTTTGGTTTGCAAGAAAGGAACGACCATGAGGTGGACTACTGTTCGAGCGCTTTGCCGCCGCCTGACGGTTGCCACGGTGACCCTCGCGATGGTGACGGGTTCGTTTCCCGCGGGCGCGTTTGCCGAGGCCTTCAACACCGATAGTACTTTTGTGCAGACGGATAACGGCCAAGTAGCCGGCGCCGCTTCCGCCGATTCGGCTGACGCCCAAACGTCAGACTCTGCTTCCGCCGACCCCGCGCCCGATGCCGGCGCTGCCGACCCCACAGTGCTCGATACCGGTGACGCCCCTACGCCCCCGGCCTCCGAGATTGCATCGGCGGCGGGCCTGACGGGCGCCGGGCAGACCGAGAGCACACCTGCGGGTACGCTCGCCACCGATCTTGTCGAGGGCAAGGAACTCGCCGAGCAGCAGAAGCAAGAGGAGGCTTCCGGTGCCGAGGCAACCTGGAACGAGGAACTTGGACTCTGGACAACCTCGAAGGGTACCACGGGCGTAAAGGGCGAATACGACGATGGCTACGTGGCCGGCGAGCAGACCCCCGCTCAGTACTACTTCTCAATCGATAGCCTCACCAACGAAATCTCGATCGAGTACGGCGACTCGGGCATCACCACGCTCGAAGTGCCCTCGACCATTGACGGCAAGAATGTCGTGAGCCTGGCGGGCATGGGAAGTGCCGCGCTCACGTCGGTTACCTTCGCCGGCGATTCGCATGTCCGCAAGGTGGGCGGCTTGGGCGGAAGCAGCATTAAGGAAATCGTGCTGCCCGATTCGGTTGAGGAGCTGGGCTGGAATGCGTTTTACGGAAGCAAGACACTTCAGACGGTGACCTGGCCCAACAACGCGGCCTTTACCACGATTCCCGAGCAGGCCTTTGAAGGCTGCGAGCAGCTCGATGACAACGTGGTGGCAACGCTGCCGCCTTCGGTCAAGACTATCGACTACCGCGCTTTCGCCAATTGCGGCGTGCCGCAGTTCTATGTCTCGGACACAACGGTACTCACCTTTACGCAGATCGACGTACCGGGCACGGTGGAGCGGATTGAGCGCCAAGCCTTTAATGGGTGCTCACATGTGTCGTCGGTGACGATTGGCGACGGCGTCAAATATATCGGCAGCAGCGCGTTTTTATCTCTTGATCCCGCGATCGCCGGCAAAGAGATCGTGCTGCCCAGAAGCGTGGAAAAGATAGAGTGGTGGGCTTTTGAGAACACGCGCTATTCAAGCACCGTCGGTGGCGGGAGCGAGATAAACCATAACGCAGTTACCCTGCGCGTGATGAACCCCGACCTTCAGTTTGGTGAGGCGGGCTATCCTGGCGACTATAATGATCGCGTGACAATCGATGGCGTAACGTACGCGATTCCCTTTAGCGAGGGTCAGACCATCTATGCCTATGCGACCGATTCGGCGGGCAACCCCTCGATGGTCAAGAAACTCGCCGATGCCGTGGCCGACCGCAAGGATTCGGCGGACTCGTCAAAACCCGCCTATACGTTTGAGTGGATGGGCGAGGCGGCCCAGGTAACGGGCAGGCTTCCCCAGGGCGCGACGGCGGTGCTTGTGCAGGCGGGGCAGTCTGCGCCGCTGAACATTGCCGCCGACGGCAGCTTTACGGTAGATGCCCTCTCTAAGACGGCCGCTACGCTGCGCCTTTCGCTCGATGGCTACTATGACATGGTGCTGGCGCGCCCGGGCGACCAGATGACCGGCACATGGGACATCGGCGAGATCAAGGCTGCGGACTTTACCAAGATTCCCGCCTCCCGCGCGATTGAGCTCAACGTGGGCTATCTCGAGCCGGTGGCAGGGCAGGATAAAACCGAGCGCATTGAACTGAACAGTCTCGATGATATCGACCTGACCATTACGTGCGACGGTAAGACGCTTAAAGCCGCCAAGGGTGACAAGGAAAACGACTATCGCATTCAGGGTACAGCGATCGTGGTGTCACAGGCCATTGCCGATGCGGACCAGGAGCTGGAGATTACGCTCAAACCCAAGGACAGCCTTAAGCTGGGTGGGGCCACCACGCGCATAAAGCCGTCTGCCGGTAAGGTCGATATCGACCTAAAGCCTTGGGGTACGGCAACGGTGACCACCAAGGGTGATTATCAGGGCGCCAACCGCGTGCTGGTGTTCCGCACGTCCGATGGCAAGCTGGTTGCCGACGGCATTACCTATCTGACGGGCTACGAGGACGATGGCACCACGCCCATCATGAAGGCCGATACGCCGCGCCTGAAGGCCGGTGCCTACACTATCGTCGCCTTTAACAAGACAAGCTATGACATCCAGGCCACGAGCTATTCCACGTTCAGCCGCCTGGGGCTGACCGTGGGTAAGCATATCGCCCAGCAGCAGGTGAAGATCGAAGACGGTAAGCAGCTCGATGTGACGCTCGACGTGCCGACGTTTGACGTTGAGGCGTACCGTGCCGAGCGCGGGCTGACGGCGGGCTCGGTTATCGCTGATTCGTCTGCGGTCGTTGGGGTGGAGACCGAGCTGCGCATTCACTACGAGCTCAAGGACAGCCAGACGGCAAAGATCGAGATTCCGCTGGCCAAAGATGCGGTCGAGGATGTATCCGCAGGCTCTCGCGATGCCGGTGACAGCACCAATACCTGGTGGACCGGAACAACGTGGGAGGGCGACAATCTGGTCATTGACATGAAGAAGGGCGCGGGCGCCGATGTGTTTGTGCGCTTTAAACCCAAGACTGCAGGTACCTACGTTGTCTCGCCGCTCATTACGTTGGGCGAAGTGACGCTGCCGTTGGGGAGCACCACGCTCGAAGTCAATACCTCGCGCATCGAGGTCGACAATACCAATGTCCATAGCCTGCTGGGCAATGTTGCCTACGTATACGCAGCGCCTGGCAAGAGCGTGCAGCTTACCGTCGGTACGGGCGCCTCGGCCGTAAAGTACACCGGCAAGACCAACAAGCTGGGCCGTGCCAAGATTGAATACGACCTGCCGCAGGACACGTTGGCTGCCGAGCGCGTGACACTCGAGGCACGCGTGGGCTCGACCGATGTTGCCGCCGCTGCCGCCGATGTGACGGCTCGTAATTACGTGCGCTATGTTCCGGGCGCCTCGGTCTGGAGCTTTGACGTGACGTATCGCGGCGGCACGCAGAACCTGGTTAAGGACGGCAAGGACACCGGCAAGAGCCTATGGACCTTCCACCACCTGCCGCAAAAGAAAAACGCCTACTGGACGTTCGATATCACACTCGAGGTGGGTAACGAGGAGGCTGCCGACACGCTCGACCTGTACGTTGACTGCGTGGACGGCAAGACCGTGACGATTCCTCTGACCCAAAAGTCGCGCGAGGGCACCCGCGTGCGCTACGCGGCCGAGTATGTGGACGAGGGCTATCTCAAACTGCTCGATGAGTTCAACAAGGCAAACGACTCGACCTATGTGAACTGCGGAAACTTTGAGCAGATCTTTATGCCGCAGACCTACCGCATCTCCAATGCTCAGCTTATGACCATGTTGAGTTTTGACGCCAACGCTTCAGCCAAAAAGCATTCCGCCGCGGCCGAGGAGCGCCAGCAGGAGTTCTCGAATGCTGTGCAGCAGTGGCACGAGTATATGATGGAGAACTCGTTTAACGATGTTGACCAGGCCTTTAACGACGCGATTGACCAGATGGTCGCCGATGCGTTTGCCGAGGAGGAGGGCGGCAAGGACGAGGAGGCCCAAGGCGGCAGCGCCCGCAAGGCCCGCCGCGCTCCCGCCGCTCGCAGTGGCGAGGGCGATGATGCTGGCAACGACGAAGCTGCACAGTTTGCTGCCGAACTCAAGGCCGCGGTCGGCGGGTCGTCGGCGCTGTTGACCAAGCAGGGCGACAGCTATGGCGTCAACGTCGATAAGATGATCTTTGAGGACGCCTATGGAACCAGCGAGGACTGGTACCAGGAACTCGCGACAGCACAGGGTGCGAACGCCGCGGATGCTGCGGCACTCAAGGAGCTCGTCGACCATGCGTCGCGTGCGGAGTTTATTACGCAGCAGGCCGAGGATCTAGTAGGTCAGTCGCTGGGTATCGGCCAGCTCAACCAATACGGCAGCTGGAATGACGCAACCGCTGCGGCGCTCAACAAGTGCGCAGGTATTAAGGCTAGCGAGTATAAGGGTCAGTCGACGAGCGGGTTTAGCGATCTGGGCCAGGCGCTCGGCAGTTCCTTGAGCTACAAGGCGGCCGACGACGATACCGTCAAGGGCTTTAAGGTCGCCGCGCCCGACGGTGAGCAGACGGCCTATATCGAGTCTGAGTTTATCGAGAACTCCAATAACAACAAAAACCAGGCACTGCTGTTTAACTCGATTGCCATGCAGTGCGACATTTTGGACAACCTGTACGACAACTGGAACGTGGTCCATAGCCTCAATAACTCTACGATTCGCGGCTGGCTTATGGCTTGGAAGCGCAACGGCGACGTGAGCGCCCATATGAAGCTCATTCGCACGATCCGTTCGCTCAAGAGCTATAAGATTGAGTGCGAGATGTTCGGACAGGTCTTTAAGACCGATGCGTGGAAGGCGGCCGGCCAGGCGTTTCCCGCGGCGACCCAGGGCATCGGTATCTTTACCGGCATTTACGGCGTAAACGATGCCAGCAAGAACTGGGAAAACGTGAACGTCCGCATGCAGAAGGTGAAGGGCGAGCGCGAGGGCTACGAGCTGCAGCATACACGCTTGCTTGCCAAACCCGAGAAAACCGAGGACGACTGGAAGTGCATCTACGCGCTGCGCGATGCCATGGAGAAGGCTCGTGCGTTTGAGGATCTGCTGTATCGCCAGCTTTGCCATGACAGTACCGATGTGGCGGTGGGCTCTGTTATGACGATCGCCGGCGTGCTGACGGCGGGTTCGGCGGGAACCGTGGTGGGCGCCGCCTATGACGCCGCCTCAACGAGCGTCGGTTCGGAGCGCGCGATTAAGCTGACGAACGCCGAGTGCGCTTACGATGTTGCCTGCGAGCAGGTGGAGCGCGCATGCCAGAACCGTATTACGGTCAACTGGGGCGAGCTGACCGATGCCGAGGTCTACAAAGCCAACAAGGACGGTTTGATCTCGGACGAGAAGATGCAGTCGATCTTTGAGGCGCGTTATCGCAATGTGGCTGCCAAGGCGGCGCCCGATCCTGCGGGTGTGGTATACGAGGGCCTACTGTCCAACACGGTTGAGGGTGCGACGGTTGAGCTGTGGAGTGCCGACGATGCGGACGGCACCAATGCCGTACGCTGGGATGCCGAGGAGTATGAGCAGGCCAACCCGCTTGCGACAGGTGCGGACGGTGCTTACAACTGGAATACGCCGACCGGTTGGTATCAGGTGCGCGTGACCAAGGACGGTTACGAGGAAACGCGTTCGGCCTGGCTGCGTGTGCCGCCGATTCAGACCGAGGTGAACATTGCCCTGGTGTCGACGGCGGCACCCGAGGTCGCCGCCGCTCACGCCTATACCGACTGTGTTGAGATTGAGTTTACGCAGTATATGGACGCGAGTGATGACGCTGTGGCCGCGCTGGACGCGCAGGGACTGGGTGACGTGACGTATAAGTGGCTCGATAAGCAGGACGACCCCGATGGCAAGCCGCTGTCGCGCGTACTGCGTATCTGCTATGCCGATGCGCGCGAGACGGGGTCGACCGTTGCCTTTGACCTCGACGGCGCTCGCAACTATGCGGGCACGGCGATGTCTGCCTGGGTGAGCGGCGAGCTTGCCGTGGGCATGCGGGCTGACAAGCTCAAGCTCAACGTGGAACAGGCGGTGACCATGCTCGAGGGCGACGACTTTGAGCTGGTGGCACACGTAACCGATAAGGCGGGCAAGCCGTTTGCGGGCGCCACGGTTAGTGTTGGGCTGGATTCTGAGGCCATCTGCTCTGCGGATGCCATGCAAGCTGTGACAAGTGAGGACGGCGCCGCGACGTTCGTGCTGCATGGTGCTCTACCGGGTCTGACGACGCTGGCGGCGACGGTGGATGGCACGGCGCTGTCCAAGCAGGTCGACGTTCGCGTGTCTGCCGAGGCCGTACGTCCGGTGCGCCCGGTGGCCGTGATCGGTGGGACGACATTTGGCGCATGGTCGCCCAAGGAGAACTACATCACGGTGCCCAAGGGTACCAAGCTGGAGCTTTCGGCCGAGGAAGGTGCCACTATTTGGTACACCACCAATGACACGTGCCCCTGCAAGGACGACGGGCGCGTGGAGTACACCGGCCCCGTGATGCTCGACCGCAACATGTACGTTCGTATTGCGGCGCAGCGCCCTGGTATGTCATACAGCGAGTATTCCGAGCGCTTGAACATTACGATTACGGTGACTGATGAGGTGACGCCCGAGCCGGGTCCTGAGCCGTCGCCTGAGCCGCAGCCGACGCCTGGTGGCGGTGAGCAAGGTGGCGGTGCGGATGGCTCTGGCGGTACCGGGGCTCCTGCGGGTGGTTCGACTTCGACGACGACCACAGTGACGACGGACAAGTCCAAGGGTAAGGGCGAGAACGGCAAGAAGTCCGGAGGCACGGAGCTCGCCGGCACGGGTGACTCTGCCGCGATGACGGTCGCTGCCCTAGGCATCGCCGGCGCAACCATCGCCGCCGCCGGTGTCGCCGCGACCAAGCGCCGTAAGCGCTAGGGTTTGGTGGCCGCCCTCGGCCTCGGCGTCAGCAAAATCTCAATCTGTAACACCTGGCCGCCCAAAACGGTCCTAGATGTTACAGATTGAGATGAACCGTCTGACTGCCAACCTAACGTCTCAATCTGTAACACGTAGCGGGAGATTTGCCCCCTTACTGTTACAGATTGAGATGAACGGGCGGACGCTCGCACAATGTCTCGATCTGTAACATCTGCGGGGCTCTACGGGGCCTACCTGTTACAGATCAAGACAAACCGGCCACCCGCCCTAAAACCACCACAAAGGTGCCTGTCCCCTTTGTGGTGGTTTTAGGGCGGGCGGCATAGAAAAAGTCCCCGCCGGGCGTGTGCTCGACGGGGACTTTGCCGTTTGATGGCTAGCGCTGCAGGTGATTACTCGCCCAGCAGGCTCTTGGTGATGGAAGCGGCAGCCTTCTTGCCGGCGCCCATCGCCAGAATGACCGTAGCGGCACCGGTGACGATGTCGCCGCCGGCCCAGATGCGGGGATCGGTGGTCTGGCCGGTCTCCTCGTCGGCAACGATGTAGCCCCACTTGTTGAGCTCCATCTTGCCGCCGATCTTGGCAGCGAAGGGGTTGGCGTTGGTGCCGATAGCCGAGATCGCGACATCGCAGGGGATCTCCTCGATGGCGCCCTCGATGGGGACCGGACGACGGCGGCCGGACTCGTCGGGCTCGCCGAGCTCCATCTTCTGGACCTTGACGGCGCACACGGAGCCGTCCTCGCCAGCGACAAACTCGAGCGGGGAGACGAGCGGCAGAACCTCGACGCCCTCGGCCTTAGCGTGGTGCAGCTCGGCGCGACGGCAGGGCATCTCGTCCTCGGTACGGCGGTAGGCGATGATGGCGTGCTCGGCGCCCAGGCGCTTAGCGGTACGGACAGCGTCCATAGCCACGTTGCCGCCGCCAAAGACGACGACGTTCTTGCCGTGCTTGGTGGGGGTGTCGTACTCGGGGAACTTGTTGGCCTTCATCAGGTTCACGCGGGTGAGGTACTCGTTAGCGAAGAAGACGTTGGGCAGGTTCTCGCCGGGGACGTTGAGGAACTTGGGCAGGCCGGCGCCGGTCGCCACGTAGATGGCGTCGAAGCCCTGCTCGAACAGCTCCTCGGCCGTGGCCATGTTGCCCACGACGGAGTTGTACTCAAACTTGACGCCCATGTCCTCCAGGCCGTCAATCTCGCGCTTGACGACTGCCTTGGGCAGACGGAACTCGGGGATGCCGTAGACCAGCACGCCGCCGCCGGTAAAGAAGGCCTCGAAGACGGTGACGTCAAAGCCGTTGCGGGCGAGCTCGCCGGCGCAGGTGATGCCGGACGGGCCGGAGCCGACGACGGCGACCTTCTTGCCGTTCTTGGGGGCCATCTTGGGCGTGGAGGCGAGCTCGGGGCGATCACCCAGGAAGCGCTCGAGCTGGCCGATGGCCACGGGCTCGGACTTCTTACCACGGATGCACTTGCCCTCGCACTGGTTCTCCTGCGGGCAGACGCGGCCGCAGATGGCGGGGAGCATGGAGTCCTCGCGGATGGTATCGAGAGCGCCGCCGAAGTCCTTCGCGCGGATCTGCTCGATAAAGCGGGGGATGTTGATGTTGACGGGGCAGCCCTCAACACAGAACGGCTTCTTGCAGTTGAGGCAGCGCTCGGCCTCGGCCAGCGCCATCTCCTCGGTGAAGCCCTTGTCGACGGGGCGGAAGTCGCAGGCGCGCTCGGCAGCCGGCTCCTCGTTATCGGGGGTGCGGGGCGACTTCATATCGGCAACGAAACGACCATTAACTAGTGGCATGCGCAGCTCTTTTCCTCATAGGCCTTGAGGGACTCGCCCTCTTCGGAACGGTAAGCGGCCTGGCGGGCACGAAGGTCATCCCAGTCGACCAGGGTGGCATCGAAGTCGGGGCCGTCGACGCAAGCGAACTTGGTCACGCCGCCCACCTCGACGCGGCAGCAGCCGCACATGCCGGTGCCGTCAACCATGATGGGGTTGAGCGACGCGGTGATGGGAGTGTCGTACTTCTGGGCGGTGAGGGTCGAGAACTTCATCATCGGAACGGGGCCGACGCAGAAGACCTGGCTCACGGCCTTGTCCTGCAGCAGGCGCTCCAGCGGAGCGGTGACAACGCCCTGCTCGCCGTAGGAGCCGTCATCAGTGGTGATGTGGATGTGGTCCTCGTCGAGGAGCTCGCGGAACTGGTCCTCCATGAGCAGGAGGTCCTTGGTGCGGGCGCCCATGATGGCGTGGACCTCGTGGCCAGTCTCGACCAGGTGCTTGGCGACCGGGAAGGCAATTGCCAGGCCGACGCCGCCGCCAATGACGGCGCAGGGGCCCTCGGCCATCTCGGTGGGAACGCCCAGCGGGCCCACGACGTCGCGCAGCGACTCGCCGGCCTCGTAGGTGGAAAGCATCTCGGTGGTCTTGCCGATCACCATGAAGATGAACTCGACCCAGCCCTCGTCACCGTTCCAGCCGGCCAGGGTAAACGGGACACGCTCGCCCGTCTCGTTGGCGCGAACCATGAGGAACTGTCCAGCGTGCGCATGCTTGGCGATTGCGGGCGCCTCGATGCGGAACTTGAACACCTTCTCCGAGAACTGCGTCTTCTCCAGGATCTTATACATAGAACCCCTCTCTTGTTAGGGCTGCCGAACCGTGCCTCCACGGAAATGGACGGTAGCCCGAATAAAACCGTACGCGCACAGGCGTTGTGCAGACATACGGTGCAAATTATACCCTCATGGGCATGTCGCTTACGTGTATCTTCGGCGGTTGGGAAAAGGGTTTATCCACTTTGTCCTACCAAATAGGGGCAGGTTTATTTTGGTCAGTTTTATCAGGTAAAACGGCAAAGGGGGCCGGCCTCGGGTTGTGATGAGGCCGGCCCCCTTTGGGGCGTTGCGTATGTATGGCGGCGGGTTGCTTATTGCGACGCGGCCGTTGTGGCGTTTCCGCAGGTAAAACCTGCCAAAATAAACCTGTCCCTAAATGATAGGTTTTAGTGCTTGCCGTTGGCGGAGGCGGCGCCGTTGACATGGTCGCGGGCATAGACCACGCCGTGCACAATCGCCAGGCCGGCGGCGTCGGCCGCGCGGGCGCAGGTGTCCTGGAAGTCCTCGGCCTCGCGGGCACGCAGCTGCTTAAGCACGTAGTCTGCCACCGCCATCTTGCCGGGAGGGTTGCCGATGCCGGTGCGGATGCGGCTGAAGTCGCGGCTGCCCATCTTGTCGATGATGGAACGCAGGCCGTTGTGACCGGCGTGGCCGCCGCCCACCTTAACACGCACGTCGCCGGCGGGAATGTCGAGCTCATCGTGGATCACGAGCAGTTCCTCGGCCTTGATTTTGTATTCGCGGCAGAGTTTGGAGATGGGGCCGCCCGAGGTGTTCATGTACGACTGCGGCTTGACCAGCACAATCTGGCGCTTGCCGCCCTCTTCCTCGGGGTCGTTGATATTGATGAGCGCGACCTCGGCGCCGGCCTGGTTTTTCCAGTACGTGACGCCGGCCTGACGAGCCAGCTCGTCGATTGCCTTAAAGCCGGCGTTGTGGCGGGTCTCGGCATATTCCTCGCCCGGGTTGCCAAGCCCGGCAACCATGCGAATCTTAAGCGGCTGCGCAGCTGCCATGTTTGTCCTTTCGTCGATTTGTCGCCTGCTATGGTGAGCGACCCTGTTGCTGCTGTCAAATGGTGGGCAATTGAGGTTATTTGGGGGCGTTTGGGCGGCCGTCGAAAGCCGAGGTGGACAGTTAGTTCAGATACGTATAAAGCTTGGGCCACCGGATTGCCTAATTCGATGCCGCGGCGCTGTTTTGACGTTCCAGCTGGTCTATCTGACGCTGTTTTGAGGCCAGTCTGGCCTTTAGATGGGGCGAATTGTACGGAGACGGCGGTAAAACAGCCCGATTCGATGTTCTTCTTTATACAAATCTGAACTAACTGTCCAGCCCCGCTCAACGGCATGCGTGTAATTCGGATTTTAGACCGGTGCGAGGCCGATTCCGGCTCTTAGAGCATTGAGCCAAGCGGCCTGACGCTTGCGGTAGCCCTTGATGCGGTAACGGAATCGTACCCCCGCGAGTCGATGCATCGTCTGAGCGAAGGCCTCGAGTGCAACAAGGTCTTTCATTTGGTCACGATTGATAACCAGTACGTGGATGCCCATTGCCTTGAGACCATTATTTCGATTGCCATCGTGGATGCGAGCGTTTTGAAGCTCATGTCCAATTCCGTTGTATTCGTTGTCGACGCCGGCGGCTGGGCAATATAAGTCACAGATGGCGTAGGGGATGCCGGAGGACATGTTGACCGCAAGGGTGTCGAAATCAATTCGATAGTTGAGCAGCAGGCCTCCCATGGGGAGGCTGCAACATCCGAATCCGCCAAAGCGCATGGGCGTTCCGAGAACGGCAAACATTAGGGATTCGGCTGGGGATGCGGATCCAGCCCGGGCTAGTTTGACGGCCGTGCGGAACGAGGCGTAGGAGCTGCTTTTAGCGAACCGTGCGATCGCTTCGAGCTCTTCGATGGTCGTGGCTGGCTCGCATTTGTAGTGAGCCTGCTCATAGCGAGGTTCATTCTGTTTTTCGGACGTTTGTTCATCGCCCCGGCAATCGAGGTCGCCCATCGCTTCGCAACCGTTGCCCCTGGGCCAGATGTCGTCATAGGCAATGGGGTAGGTTGTCTCGGGCGGAAGGGAGTAGGTTCCGAGGAGTTCCATAAGAAGCATCAAGGTTTTGGCGACTGATTCATTTTTGGAGCAAAGCATGGCCGTCATGGCGGGAGACGTTGCGTAGATGTCGGCCTCAACGTGCATAATTGCACCTTCAGGAAGCGGGGCGGAGAGAATATGCTGAAGAAGTCGTTTGTCGGGGCGTCTGTTGTCTTCGTTTGAAACAAGAAGATCGAGCAGTTCGGAATCGTCTTCATTCCAGGCGTCAAGTATCGAAAGCGCAGCAAAGTCTATCGCGTCATTATTGGGAATACAGTCAGCTAGAGCTCGCGCCTGCTGACCGCTGTCGACGGAGTCCCAGGGAAGGGCAGAGTACGCCCGTCGTGCGCGGCGAATCGCGCGGAGGGCGGAGAGATGTGAAATCACGGTCGTCATAACTACAAGGTACTAAGCCGTTGGCGAAACGCGGTCGCCGCGTCGTTCTTTTCGCTCAGTGGGGTGTTGTGTGCCATGAACGGCTGGGTGTTATGAAATCGGTGGAATCGGTTGTGGGGATTGCGGGAAATCGAGCTCTTCCGCGAGGGTTGACGACAACTGCTGGACAGTTAGTTCAGATACGTATAAGGCATCGCGCGTTCGAGGCGTTTCTAAGGGCTTCCGAGGATGATTTGATGGTAAATGTGCAGCGGTAATGCTCGAAAACGATGAGTTTTGGGCGGCATAGCGTCCGCCGGGGAGCTCAGAAAGCTCCGAACGGCTCTTTGGGGCTTTAAATAAATACGTATCTGAACTAACTGTCCAGGGCGGGTTGACGAGGGATAGAAAAAGGGCCGGAAGCGAGCTTCCGGCCCTTTAAAACATCAAAGATGATGCGATGCGCGTTGGATTACAGCGCGAAGTCGCCGCCGACGAGCGTGGAGACGGGCTCCTCGTGGTAAACGGCGGAGATGGCCTGAGCGAACTCCTCGGCGACCGAGATGGTCTTGATCTTGCCGCCGACCTCGACGGGGATGGCATCGGTGACGACGCACTCGACGATGGGGGCGTCGTTCAGGCGCTCGATGGCCGGACCGGAGAAGATGCCGTGGGTGGCGCAGACGTAGATGTCGCCGGCGCCCATAGCCTTGAGTTCCTTGACGTTGGCGCACAGGGTGCCAGCGGTGTCGATCATGTCGTCGTTGATGACGCAGGTCTTGCCCTTGATGTCACCGATGATGCCCATGACTTCGGCGGCGTTGTGGCGCGGACGGCCCTTGTGGGCGATGGCCAGGTCGCAGCCAAGCATGTCGGACAGCTTCTTGGCGGCCTTGGCGCGGCCCACGTCGGGGGAGACGACGACCAGGCTGTCGGTGTCGAAGTGCATGTCGTTGTAGTACTGGCCAAACAGCGGCAGTGCGGACAGGTGGTTGACCGGGATATCAAAGAAGCCCTGGATCTGGCCCTGGTGCAGGTCGAGGGTGATGATGCGGTTGACACCGGCGCGCTCGAGCAGGTTGGCGACGAGGCGGGCGGTGATGGGCTCGCGCGGGCCGGCCTTGCGGTCCTGGCGGGCATAGCCGTAGTGGGTGATAACGGCGGTGATGGAGCGGGCGGATGCGCGCTTGGCAGCGTCGGTGGCGATGAGCAGCTCCATGAGCATGTCGTTGACGTTGCCGCCGGCCACGGACTGAATCAGGAAGACGTCGGCGCCGCGGACGGTTTCGTCGTAGCGGGCGTAAATCTCACCATTGGCGAACTGCTTTAGCGTAAGGCCCGAAAGCTCGACCCCAAGGTACTCAGCGATCTTCTGAGCGAGGGGACGGTTGGAGGAACCGGAATACACGCGGATGGACTTGCGCATATTCTCCGACTTCTCGGGATCATTAATCGGCATTACCCTTCTCCTTTATACATCGAATGCCATATAGATGCCTTGTTGCATTGTAACCGCGCGGCGGGGTTTATCGAGTCTTGATAACGTCTTTACCGTCAACGGACACGAACCGACCACTCATCCGGTCGCGCAGGTCACAATAGAAAAAGGAGCCGTCCCCATGGAACAGCTCCTTTTGTGCTTGATAAAACGTTATACCTCGTCGTCCTCGTGCAGACGGCGGCGGTAATCGGCGGCCCAGCCCTCAATATTTACCTGACGGGCGCGGCCCAGACCGAGTGCGTCGGCCGGGACCGGCTCGGTGATGACGGAGCCGGCGGCCACGAGTGCACCGTCGCCAATCTGGGCGGGCGCGACCATCATGGTGTCGGAACCGATGAAGGCATCCTTGCCGATGACGGTCTTGTGCTTGTGCACGCCGTCGTAGTTGCAGGTGATGGAGCCTGCGCCCACGTTGACGCCGGAGCCCATGGTGGTGTCGCCGATGTAGGACAAGTGGGGCACCTTGGAACCCTCGCCGATCGTAGACTTCTTGATCTCCACGTGCGTGCCGGCCTTGGATCCGTCGAGCATGTGGGTGCCCGGGCGCAGGTAAGCGCGCGGGCCACAGTCGACGCCATTCTCGATGACGGCCTCGATGGCGATGGTCTCATCGATGGTGCAGCCGCTGCCGACGGTGGTGTCGGTGAGGCGGCTGTTGGGGCCGAGCTGGCACTCCTCGCCCACGGTGACGTGGCCGATCAGGTGCGTCTGCGGCCACACGACGGTGTCGCGGCCGATGGTGGCGTCGGGGCCGATCCAAGCCTGCGTGGGGTCGATGAACGTGACGCCCTCGGCCATCCAGTGCTCGTTGATGCGGTCACGCGCGATGGCGGTGAGCTGCGCGAGCTGGATGCGGCTGTTGACGCCCAGGCCGTCGCGGTAGTCGTCGCAGTGGAAGATGGAGACTGCCTGGCCATGACCCTTGAGGATTTCGAGCATGTCGGGCAGGTAGTACTCGGATTGCGCGTTGTCGTTGCCGATCTCGTTAATGTGGGCGGCAAGCTGCGCACCGTCGAAGGCGTAGCAGCCGGCGTTGCACTCCAGCAGCGTGGCGGCCTGCTCGGGCGTGCAGTCCTTCTGCTCGATGATGCGCTCGATCTGGCCGTCGGCGCCCAGCTTGATGCGGCCGTAGCCAAAGGGGTCGGGCGGGGTCATGGTCATGACGGTGCAGGCGAGCTCGCCGGTGGCGACGGTCTGCGCGAACTTGGCGACGGTGTCGGCGGTGATGAGCGGCAGGTCGCCGTTGAGCACGACGACGGGGCCCTCAGCGATGCCGCAGGCCTCGAGCGCGACCTTGACGGCGTGGCCGGTGCCCAGGCGCTCGGTCTGCTCGACACACTCGACCTTGGTGGCGCTGTTGGCGTAGGCGCCATCGATGAGGGCACGCATCTCGTCGGCGTGGCTGCCGATGACGACCACGACGCGGCTGCAGCCGGCTTTGATGGTGGCGTCGACGATCCACTGGACCATGGGCTTGCCCAGGATCTTGTGCGAAACCTTGCAGTGGTTCGACTTCATGCGGGTGCCCTCGCCGGCGGCGAGGATAATTGCGGTTGCGTCCATGTGATCTCCTGTTACGTTATAGAGACGTGTGTTTGGAAACGATACACGGCGCAATATGATACCGCAGGCATATGATGAGCGCGTAACGATTGGTTTGCGGCGGTTGAGGCTTGCGCCGCCGGTGTGGCGTTTGCGCTGGTTGTGGGCGGTGCCGGCAGTGCTTCGGCGTCGGTGATTTGGCGGGAGAGCGGGGATGCCTATGGACAACATGCGAGAGGGTTTGGGCGCCGAGCCCGTCGCGGCATTCTCGATGTCGCATCCGGCTGTGCCGGCGCTCTACATGGTGCTGACGTTGGGGCTCACCATGTTCTCGATGCAACCGGTGCTGATTGCGCTGTCGCTCGCGGGCGGGTTGGCGTATGGATTTGCGACGCGCGGGGCTGCTCGCACGTTGGGGGCGCTTCGCTGGCAGCTGCCGGTAATTTTGATCATTGCACTGGTCAACCCGCTGTTTAGTGCATCGGGCTCGACGGAGCTGTTTCGTATTGGCATGCGCGTGGTGTATTTGGAGAGCATGATGTACGGACTGTGCATGGGTGGGCTGTTTGTGGCGAGCGTGCTGTGGTTTGAGGCCGCGGTGTCGATGCTCGAATACGACAAGGTGCTTGCGCTTTTGGGCAACGCCGCGCCGGTGATCGCGCTCATGATTTCGATGTGCATGCGGCTTATTCCACAGTTTTTGCGCCGCGGCCGCACGGTGCTGGCGGTGCAGGACGCGATCGATATGCCGGGGCGTGCGCCCATCGATCCCGTGCGATCGTGCCTGCGGGCGTCGAGCGTGCTGATGGGCTGGGGCATGGAAGATTCGCTTGAGCGCGCGGACGCCATGCGCTCCCGTGGATGGGGCGCCACGACGCGCCGTACGACGTATGCGCGGTATCGGCTGGGGCGCGGCGATGTTGCCGCGCTGGTTGGACTTGCGGTGTTTGGTGCCGCCGCGGTGGCGGTGGCATGGACCGCGACGACGCAGTATTCGTTTTACCCGCAGCTTTCGGTGCCCGCGCCGTGGCTGGGCTATGTCGTGTACGCTGCCTGGATGGTGCTGCCCTGCGTGTTGCATGCGATCGATGAGAAGAGGTTCGGCTGATGGCTCGGTTGGATAGGGGCCCGGTGTCGGGCGCGGCGTGCGGCCCGGATATGCCGGCGATTGAGGTGCGGAGCCTGAGCTTTGCCTACCCCGGGGCTGATGCTGCGGTGCTCGAGGGGCTCGACTGGTCTGTTCCCCAAGGTGCATTTGCGCTGCTTGTTGGCGGTACCGGATCGGGTAAGTCGACGCTGCTGTCGCTGCTTAAGCCCGAGATCGCCCCGACGGGTGAGCGCACTGGCGATGCGCGCGTGCTGGGCGAGAACGTTGCCGACATGGACGTGCGCGCGTCTGCGGAGCGCGTGGGCTACGTGTTCCAGGATCCCGAGAACCAGATCGTGTGTGAGACCGTGTGGCACGAGATGGCGTTTGGCCTAGAGAATCTGGGTGTGTCGCGCGACGAGATGCGCCGCCGTGTTGCCGAGACCAGTTATTTCTTTGGTCTGGAGGACTGGCTGCATCGCGATACCGATACGCTTTCGGGTGGCCGCAAGCAGCTGCTGTCGCTTGCCGCCGTCCTGGCGCTGCGTCCGCGTGTGCTGCTACTCGACGAGCCCACGTCCCAGCTCGATCCCGTTGCCGAGAAGAATTTTCTGCACGCGCTGTTTCGCGTGAACCGTGAGCTGGGCTGCACGGTTGTTGTGGCTACGCATCAACCGCGGCCGATGCTCGAGTATGCGACGTGTGCGTACCGGATTGAGGGCGGTCGGGTGCGCGAGGTGGCGGATATGGCTTCTTTAGGACGCCGAGAATCGCTGTTTTCCGATGACATGTTGGGGTGGGGTGCCATCCGATGTGCAAAAAACGGAGTATTCAGCAGGCGTGAGGACAATTTGGGCTCTCTGGAGCCGTCCGGGGACGTATCGAGCGCGAAAAAAAGTTTGGAATTGGACAAATCGTCCGAATTTGTGGCACAAACGTCGCTCGAGAACGGCTCGGAAGCCTTCCTGCGCACGGATGGAAGCAGAATACTCCAAAAAATGCACGGCGGGTCGGCTACCACCCTGTCGGAGGGCTGGTTTCGCTACGATCGCGCGGGCGGTTGGGTGCTGCGCGGGCTCGATGTAGCGTTTTCGGCCGGCGCGGTGCATGCGATTGTGGGCGGAAACGGCTGCGGTAAGTCGACGATGCTCTCGGTGCTGGCCAAGACGGCCAAGCTGCAGCGTGGCCGCATGGTGCGCGGGGCGGCTTCGGCGGCATTGCTGCCGCAAAACCCCAAGGCATTGCTGGTCGCCGAAACGGTGTGCGACGAGCTGATGGAATGGGCTTCGACCTGCGGATACGACGAGGCCACGGCGCAGGAGCAGACGACGCGCCTGGGCTTGGCGGGCTTGGAGGCACGTCATCCGTACGACCTTTCGGGCGGACAGCGCCAGCTGCTCGCGCTGGCAAAACTGCTGCTGATTGGCCCCGAGCTGCTGCTGCTCGACGAGCCTACCAAGGGTTTGGATCTGGCCAGCCGCCGCATCATCGCTCACGCCCTGCGCGACCATGCGCAGGCTGGCGGTACCGTCATCATGGCCACGCACGACTTAGACTTTGCCGAGCAGGTGTCCGACGACGTCGCCATGATGTTCGATGGCGAGATCGCCTGCATGGAGCCTCCGGCAGATTTCTTTGCCGACAACGTGTTCTACAGGGTGTGATGGGATGACGGATCATCGCGCCTCGCGTTTACTCGCAACAATGGAAATCCCGCTGCTCCTGGCGGTGCCGGCGGTGATGACTGCTGCGCTGCTGGCGGGCGTTGAGCAGACGGCGCTTGCCATGCTGGTTGTGGTGGCGCTCGTGCTTGCGCTGTTTTTTGCGGGCTATGAGGCATCGCGTCCAGGCCTGCGCCAGATTATGCCCACGTTGGTGTTGGCGGCGCTGGCCGCGGCGGGGCGTATTCTGTTTGGTCCTATTCCCGACTTTAAACCCGTGAG
Organism: uncultured Collinsella sp.; assembly: GCA_934621885.1. Next base: position 14,366 of record CAKTUH010000002.1, on the reverse strand, counting down.
CGCCATCGCCATTATCGCAGGGGCGACGCTTGGTCGCCGTAATGGCTTTATGGTTGGCGCGTTGGCGGCACTGACCAGCAATTTCTTTTTTGGCCAGGGTATGTGGACGCCGTGGCAGATGTATGCCTGGGGTCTGGTGGGTTATATCGGTGGCGCATTGGCACATGCGGGTGCGTTCGATCGCGCTGATGAAACCGTGCGCATGCCGGCACTGCTGGCGTATGGCTTTACCTCGGGCTTGCTCTACGGCGTCGTGATCAACGCGTATGACATCATCGGCTTTGTCCAACCACTCACCTGGGCAGGCGCCGTGGCACGTCTTGTCACGGCGGTGCCGTTCGACATCACGCACGGCCTGGCAACTTGCGTGTTCTTGGCCGCTCTGTACAAGCCCTGGTGCCGTCGCATCAACCGCGTCGTCGTGAAGTACGGGCTGTAGCGGCGATTGAGCCGGGGTGGGAATCAGTGCAGCTTCGGTGTCATTTCAAAACTATGCCGGTTTACGGGGCTGGATTGGCATAGGCCGACCATACCGGCATTTTTCGAAGGTAGACGATCCGTCTACCTGCGGTTTTAATTTGCTTGAGTTGCGTGTGGTTGGAGGTTCGCGATTCAGCCCCGTAAACCGGCATTGTTTTGAAATGAGCGACTCATATGATGACCATCGCGAGCCGTGGGTGACCAAAATGATCCGTTTTCCTCCGTCCCCGAGGGACCATATGGGGGCGCCCGCCACGAAAATGGCCTATCTACTACGTTTGACCCGATACCCCTGACCATAACCGCGTTTTAGGAAAAACCGCAGGCTTTCTACCTGCGGTTTCGTTTTTGCGTTGTTCGCTGTGGTTGAGGGTAGCGGCTTAAACGTAGTAGATAGGCCACTTTCGTGGTGGACGGGTTAGGCGGATGTCCTTGCACAGGCAACGTGATCGGTTTTCTTTCGTCCCCGGGAGATCGGTTGGGGTTAGAGCTCCAGGGTGAGGGTGACGGGGCAGTGGTCGCTGCCGAAGATGTCGCCGCGGATGCCGGTGTCGCGTACGTTGGCGGCGATTGCATCACTGACCAGGAAGTAGTCGATGCGCCAGCCGGCGTTGTTCTTGCGGGCATTAAAGCGGTAACTCCACCAGCTGTAGACGCCCTCGACGTCCGGATTGGCCGCGCGCCAGGTGTCGGTAAAACCGGCATCGAGCAGCTCGGTAAACTTGCCGCGTTCCTCATCCGAAAAGCCTGCGTTGCCGCGGTTGGACTTGGGGTTCTTAAGGTCGATCTCCTCGTGCGCCACGTTAAAGTCGCCGCAGGTCACCACGGGCTTGCAGGTCTCGCGCTCGAGCGCGCTCAAAAAGCCGCGATAGGCATCGTCCCAGGCCATGCGCACGTCGATGCGGGCGAGCTCGTTTTGCGCGTTGGGCGTATAGACATCGACAAACCAAAACGCGTCGAACTCGAGCGCGCAGACGCGGCCCTCGGTCGCGGCTTGGGCGACGAGCTCGGCCGCATCGCCTTCGCCGGCGTAGGGCAGCAGCGCGTCGGCATGCAACACGCGAAGCGGCTCCTGGCGGCTAAAGACCGCGGTGCCCGAATAGCCCTTGCGCTCGGCGTAGCTCCAGGTTTGGTGATAGCCGGGCAGGTCGACCTGCACCTGACCTTCCTGCAGTTTGGTTTCCTGCAACGCCAGGATATCGACGTCCAGCTCCTGCGCGATCTGGGTAAAGCTCGGGTCCTTTTTGAGCACGGCGCGAAGGCCGTTAACGTTCCACGAAGCAAAGGTGTAAGTCTGAGGCATGGTGTCCTTTCGACGGGGTTGGCAGGCTTAAGATTAGCGCAACAAGAGCGGGGTAGAGTCCGCGAGCGACGGTGCGAACGCCGCCGCCTCGGCGGCAAGGACGGAGGACACATATGACACAGGCAATATCGGATCCCAAGCAGGCCTCCGCCGCGCTGGCGGAGCTGTTCGAAACCCATAACCATGTGGTGTTCTTTGGCGGCGCGGGCGTTTCCACGGCGAGCGGCATCCCCGATTTTCGCAGCGTGGACGGCCTGTATCATCAGCAGTTTGCCTATCCGCCCGAGACTATGCTCTCGCACAGTTTCTACGAGGCGCATCCGGCCGAGTTTTTCGACTTCTACCGCACCAAGATGATTGCGCTTAACGCCAAGCCCAACCGCTGCCACGCAAAACTGGCCGAGCTGGAGCGCGCCGGCAGGCTCGACGCCGTGGTGACGCAAAACATCGATGGCCTGCACCAGATGGCTGGCTCGGAGCGCGTGTTTGAGCTGCACGGCTCGGTCCACCGCAACATTTGTCAGGCGTGCGGCGCGGTCTATAGCGCCGAGTGGATTTGCGCGCGCGAGCACGAGGATGCCGCGGGCGTGCCCGTGTGCCCCACGTGCGGTGGTCGCATCAAGCCCGATGTGGTGCTCTACGAGGAGCCGCTCGATGAGCGTGTGCTTACCGGCGCCGTTACTGCCATCGCCGCGGCCGATGCCCTCATTGTGGGCGGAACCTCGCTCGTGGTGTATCCGGCGGCAGGCCTTACGCGATACTTTACCGGCGATACGCTGGCCATTTGCAACCTGGCACCTACCGATCAGGACGCAAATGCCGACCTGCTGATTTCTTGCGACATCGCGGCCGCGTTTGCGTTCTAGCCCGCGTGCGCGGATACAATAGAAAGACTGATTGCAAAGCGACCCCGCCGCCAGCGCCCGAGCGCGGCGGCGCGGGCATTTTAGGAGGATGTTCATGGCGAACGATAGCAAGACATGGCGGTGCGGAAAGTACGAGCTCAGCTTTGACCGTCCGCGCATCATGGGCGTCCTCAACGTGACGCCCGATTCGTTTAGCGACGGCGGTGAGCACTTCGACCCGGATGCCGCCATCGAGTACGGCCTGGCGATGCTCGATGCCGGCGCCGACATCATCGACGTGGGCGGCGAGTCCACGCGCCCCGGTTTTACCCCGGTCAACCCCGATGAGGAGGCCCGCCGCGTGCTGCCCGTGGTGCGCGCGCTGGCAAAGGAAGGTGCCATCGTCTCGATCGACACGCGTCATGTGGCGGTCGCCAAGGCTGCTGTGCGCTGCGGCGCCTCGATTGTCAATGACGTGACGGGCTTCACCGACCCCAAGATGATCGAGTTTGTCGCGACGAGTACCTGCGGCGTCATCGTGATGCATGCCGGCGAGGTTGCCGCGCCTGCGCGCACGCATGCGACGGTGCAGCTCGATACCTCGGCCGCGGCGTTTGTTGCCGAGAAGGCGCGCGAGGCGGCTGCCGAGGCTGCGCGCGAGGCCGAAAAGCCGGCCCGCCGTCGTCGTGGCAAGCTGCTGGGCGAACCCAAGACGGAGGCCAAGCTTCCGGGCGGTGTGGTGCAGCCCTCGCTGCCGTTTGGCGACCCGGAGCCCGCGCCCGAGCCCGAGCCAGCGGTGTCGGCCGCCGAGCAGGTCGCCCCTGCCGCCGATGCCGTCGCAACTCCCGAGACCGCGCCGGAGCCCAACGACCACCTGGCCGCCATGATGCGCCGTAGCGCCCGTCGCGAGGAGGCCTACGTGCCCACCTCGCAGCTCCGCCGCTTTACCCTGCCCGATTCGGCGCCCATCATGCGTCGTGTTATGGGCTTTCTTTCCGACCAGGCCCGCACGCTCATCCATGCCGGCGTGTCGCGCGACCGTATCTGCATCGATCCCGGCCCGGGCTTTGGCAAGACGGCCAACGAAGACATCGTCATCCAGCGCGAGACCGCCAAGATGGCGTCGCTGGGCTATCCGCTCATGTGCGCCGTGTCACGCAAGCGCTTTGTGGGCGCCGTCTCGGGCGTGACCGAGGCCGCCGAGCGCGATGCCGCCACGTTCGGCGTGTGCCTGGGCGCCATCCAGGCCGGCGCCAACATCGTGCGCGTGCACGATGTCGCCGGCTTTGCGCAGTTCCTGAACGGTTACTGGGCGGTCGCCAAGCCGCAGCCGCGCCGCGCGTTTGTGGCCGTGGGCTCCAACCTGGGGCATCGCTGCGACAACATCCGCGCCGCGCGCGACATGATCGCCGAGATCCCGCTCACCTGCGTGTCCAACTGCTCGCGCATCTACGAGAGCGAGCCGGCCTACGAGACGCGCCAGGACGCGTTTGCCAACGCCGTCATCGAGATTAAGACCGAGCTGGCGCCGCTGGTGTTGCTCGACGAGCTTATGAAGATCGAGGCCGAGCTGGGCCGCGACCGTTCCAAAAAGGCCAAGGCCAACGGCCCGCGCACCATCGACTTGGACCTGCTGTGGATGGACGGCGAGACCCACGGCGGCAAAAAGCTGCGCCTGCCGCATCCGCTGATCGGCGAGCGCGACTTTGTGCTGGTGCCGCTCGAGGACCTGATGCACGACCCGGCGCGGTTCTTCCGCTACAACGGCGTCGAGGTCAAGGAGCCCGAGGATCGCGTGGGCCATATCGTGGGCGAATTGGGGCGTATGTAGATGATTGAGATGAATGCTGTTGCTGCCGGTACCGAGCTCGATGCCGCGCGCGACGCGGGTCGCGAGGGCGTGTCCGCGGGCTGGTGCGCGTGGAGCGCGGGCGATGCGTCGCTGACGTTTTCGCTGGTCGTGCGCCCCGATGTGAACATGCACGCCTTCCACGGCCTGCCGTTTGTGGCCGCAATGGGCATGATGGACGCGCTCGCGGGCACGGCCGCAACGCCGGGCCTGGGCCTTGCCGGCAAGGTGGGCATCCAGTGGCCGAGTGACATCGTGTGCGGCGCGCCCGCGTTTGAGACGTCGCTCGCGCGCGTCGCCGTCAACGGTGGCGCCGGTGCCGCGGGCATGTTTGCCGCGGTGACGGTGGATATTGAGCGTGTGGCGCTAGGCGAGCTTGGCGTGGATATGGCCGATGAGGCGCTGGTTGAGGCACTGACCGCCGCCCTGCTCGCCCGCGTGGACGCCTGGGCAGTCGTTGCGAACACGCCGCAGGGCGCTGCCGGCCCGCTGGCTCCGGTGCTGGGCGAGTATTTCGACATGGTGCCGTTGCTGGGCCGTCAGGTCGCGGCGGTGTCGCCCAACGGCCTGCCGCTTGCGGTCGGCGTGTTTGCGGGCCTGGACATCTGGGGCCGCGCGACCATCAAGACCGACGCCGGCGAGCAAGAGTTCCCGCCCGAGGCCGTGCGCATCCGCGGGCTGTAGCGCGGGATCGCTCGCACTCAAAGATAATGATGACAACAAGACCCTTCTCGGCTGTGCCGGGGAGGGTCTTGCTTGTCTGGGGAATGGATTGTCAGCACTCTATTCCTCAAAACTGAAAATCTTTCGATTTTGAGGAATAGGCTTGGCGAACGTTTGCGGGGGCTGTGGCATCGGGCATGCTCGACTTAAGCCACTGTCCTACCCCTGCTCCTGCATGCGGCGGTAGATTTCGCAGATGCCTTTGATGGTGAGTTGGCCGTCGACCACGTCGAAGGCGTCGGTCGAACCGGCGACGATGCTGGCGAGGCCACCCGTGGCGATGACGGTGGCGTCCTCGCGCCCCAGCTCGCGTTTCATGCGCGCGACCAGGCCTTCGGCCATGGCGGCGGCCCCCGTTACGGCGCCGACCTTGATGCACTCCTCGGTATCGCGGCCGATGGCGTGCTCGGGCGCCTCGAGCGGAACGCTGGCGAGCTTGGCCGCGCGGGCGGCGAGCGCGTCCATCGAAATGCGGATGCCCGGCGCGATCGCTCCGCCAATGTAGTAACCGTCTTCGTCGATAACGTCGATATTGGTCGCGGTGCCAAAGTCCACCACGATCGCCGGGGCGCCGTAGAAGGTCTCGGCCGCGACGGCGTTGGCGATGCGGTCCGCACCCACGGTCTGGGGGCGCGCCGCGCGCAGCTTGGTCACGGCGGCCGTCTGCGGGCCGATGACGATGGCGTCTGCCGCGATGCGGTCGGCCACGGCGTGCCATTCGCGCGAGAGCTGCGGCACCACGCCGGCAAAGGCGATCGCGTCGACCGCGCTAAGCGAGAGGTCGTACATCTTAAAGAAGCCCATCAGGCGCACGTGGATCTCGTCGGCGGTAAAAGAGCGGTCGGTGGGCATGCGCCACGACTGCACCAGCTCGTCTCCGTCAAACAGGCCCATGGCCGTCTGCGTGTTTCCCATATCGATAGCGAGCAGCATGTCTACTCCAGGTGTCGGCGTAAAAGGACGCGCACCATTGTATACGCGCTGCCGGCGCTACGCCACGATTTGCCAGCGCGGGACAACCACGTAGCTCAGGTCGTTGCCGGGGATAAAGATGTGCTCGCCAGGGTGCAGGTCGGCCTGTTCGCTGCAAGCAATGTGGCGGTTCTCGATCCAGACGCCGGCGGGGTTGTGGACGGTTGCACGTAGCGAGCCGTCCTCGCGTATGCGCAGGTCGAGCGCCTGTCTGCCGATATCGGCGCTGCTGAGGATAATGGCTTTGATGCCTGCGCCATCCCCGGGCGCATCGAGTGCGCGTGAGTCGCGGCCCAAATGGCACGCACGGCAGCCGTCGAGGGGCACCGTCTTCCAAAGTGCCTCGCTGCCAGGTGCCAGGTGGTCGCCGCCGGGCGCGATAGAAATCTCGAGCGCGAGCGTGCGGTTGAGCCCGGCGGGCACGGTGGCGTCGCTTGCCGGCGGCTCAATCTGCATGCTGCCAAATCCCTGCTCGGCGGCAGCGGCGCCCAGGCCGGCGCGGTCGAGTTCCATGTCGTGGGCGATGCCGTACAGCACGGCGGCGAGCTGCGGCCCCAGGTAGTGGTTCACGATATAGTCCGCCTGCTCGAGCACGAAGACGCCGCGGTCGGCACGGCCGCCCTTCTTTTGCAGCCAGTTGAACATCCAGCAGGCCTTGCCCAAGTTACGACGGAGCGTCTGTCGCAGCAGGCGAAACTCGACGAGGCCGCTTTCGTTGCCGGCGGAAGCGGCGGCCAGGGCAAGCGTGGCGTCATCGACGGCATGGATGGTCTTGCCGGGCGTAGTCGCCGTGCTGCACTCCCAAATCCAGCGCGCGAGGAGCTGGCCGGCCTGTTGCCAGGCGGCCGAGTCGTCCGAAGCGATCGGCGCACGCCGCGCGGATGCATCTTCGGCGCGCCCTTGGGTGAACTTCCACAGCCAGCCGGTGCGGGTGAGCTCAACGCGATGTGCGGGCATCGCGCCTGCCTGTCCTGCCAGCACCTCGACATTGCCTTCGATAGCGGTGAGAAAGCTGCGTTTAGCCAGGTATTTGACCCAGTCGGCGCCTGCCTTGCGATTGGCCGGCTTGGGCGTTGAGGGAATGCTGCCGGGCTGCGGCTCGGCAAGCGGAAGCTCGGCATCCGAAGATTCCGAATAACCGGGCGCGTCCAGCAGCGTGCCGATGCGGCGCTGCGTCTTGGCGAAATTGCGGTTACGGACGATGGGTTGAAAAGCATCCCAGTCTCCGCGGTCGATAAAGGCGAGCGTGGCAGGGTCGATGCCGCCGCGCTGGTCGTATGAGCCCATCTTGATGCAGGTGCTACGCAGCAGGGCGCTTTCGTTTTCGAGCACGGCGTATTGCAGACAGAGCATGCCAATCTGGCGACGCAGCAGCTCGGGATCGGGTTCGCGGGTGTTGGGGTCGGCGGCCTCGCTCGTCGCCGGTTCGTCCACTGCACTCCAAGGGTCGCGGCCTCCGTGCTCCAAAAACAGCAGGCAGGCCGCGGCGCTGCCGGTTAGCGCGCGGGGGCGAAACTCGGCATCGCCCGCAATGCTGCCGCAAAGTACCTGCTCGGGCGAGGCCGAGCGGCGACGCACCGTAAAGTAGTCGCCCAAAAAGCTCTCGAGCTCGTCGCGGACGCGCTCCGAGGCGGCTTCCGTGCCGGCCTCTGCGAGCACCTCGCTCACCTGCGCGCCCGCGCGATACCAATCCACGTCAATGGCGTAGGCGACCTCGTCGCCGAGTGCCTGGGCGCACCACGCGCCAAAACCGCAGCGGGTCAGGGTATCGAGCTGGTCAAACAGCTCGGCATAGGCATTGTGGGGCGCGGCGCTGGCCATGGGGTGTCCTTTCGCGATTACTTAGCTTCGCAGGGTATCAGATGCCGTCAATGATGACGCGCGCGACCGTGAGCGGCGGGCGGCGGCGTTCAGCTGAAACGCGCGGCGCGGGTGCGCGGCCGCCTCCGGGTAGGCTCGCCGACAAGTTGGGCGAGCGGACGGAGGATGCCATGGATGTCCAAGGTGTATTGAACAATGTGTGGGAGCCGTTGTGCCGCGCGGCGCGTGGATGGCTGGGCGCCGAGACCGAGCTCGATCGATTCGCCGCGCGTGTGGAGCGCGTGCTTGCCCGGCGGCCTGGCGCGGCTCGCGAGGCGGGGGATCAGGCCGTCGGCGACGAGACAATCGCCACGCCGCTGGCGCCGACGCCGTCGCAGCAGACGATGCTGGCGGATGCCGCCGCGGCCGCGATGGCCGCGCTGCCGGAAGTCCCCGTGCAAACGGAGCTGCCGTTTGCCGAGCTCATCTACCCCAAACCGGGCACGCGGCATGCGAGCGCGCTGGTGTATCGTGCCGGCGGGCGCGTGTTCAAGATTGCGCTGGATGTGGATGCGGCTGCCCGGCTGGCGCGCGAGGCTCGGTTTTTATCCGGGCCGCTGGCGGGCTATGCATGTTTTGCCGATGTGTATCGGCTGGGCTCGGTTTGCGATGCGCGTCTTTCGACTGAGCCGCTCGCGTGTCTGTCCGAGCAATACATCGATGGTCTTCCGGCGGATACATGGGTTGAGCGGCATGCGCGCGGGCTCGAGCCGGGATCGGTGGCACGCGAACAGATGGTGGGCGCGCTCTATGACCGGCTGCTCGAGGTGCTTGCCATTGTTCATCGCGCCGGGATTATCCACCGCGACATCCATCCGGGAAACATCCTGCTCGACGATGCCGGCGCCGTGCATCTGATCGATTTTGGTTGCGCGGTCACACTTGCCGAGGCCGACGCCGCCGCGCGCGACCCGGCACTGCGCGAATGCGTGCTCAGCCGCGGCTTTGAGGCGCCCGAGGCCCATGTGGGCGGGCCGTATACGCCCAAAACGGATCTCTATGCCGCGGGCGCCGTGGCAGCTCAGCTTGCCTTTGGCACCCGCGATGTTACCGAGTTGCCGCCGACACCTCTGGGGCGCCGCTTGGCCCGCGTGCTGGGGTAGGGCCTGATGGGGCGCCCGCCCGCCGCGAGCCAGACCGGACCCCGCGATGCCGCCCATCCTCGTTTTCAGCTGAATCGCGCGGCGGCCCGGCGCCTCGGCCTCCTGCCACACTGTCGCCAACAAGGCGGGCATCCAGAGCCCGCCACACCAACCGAAAGGATCACTCGTGAATCGCTTCGAAAACGTCCCGACCACTATCCTCGGCACCGGCTACCTCAACGAGCCGCACATGAGCGTGGTGTCGGTCAACGACTGCTCGTCTTCTGTCGCCGGCGTCATGGCCCAGATGAACCGCGGGCGCGCGCACTTTAAGCAGAAGGTCTGCGAAAACGCCAAGGCCCGCGAGCTGGTGGACATTGCGATGGTCAACGTGGCGAGCGATGTCCAGGTCATGCGCCTGCGCGACATCGTGTCCGGCGAGGGCGACGAGGACGGTGCCGGGCCCGCCGGCGCTGCCGCCGACATCCCGTCCGCATCCGACCTGGACGAGGCCGACGCCGCCTTCGTTCCCGTCAAGGACCTGCCCGACATTACGCTTAAGGCCCACGGTCTTACCCGTCTCAACGACGGCATCGTGCGCGCCCTCAACCTGGTGCACGACCATGCCCAGCGCCAGCTGCGTGCCGGCATCAATGTTAAGCGCTCGCTCGTGCTCATCTACACCGATGGCCGCGACGAGCCTGCCGGCAACGTGGACGAGGCTGCCGAGCTTATCGCCAAGATGGTCGCAAAGGACCAGGTAAAGGTGGTGTTCTTGGGCTTTGGTGACTTTGATCGCGCTACGGCCGAGCAGCTCACCAAGAGCTGCGGCGGTTATTTTGAGGCTAACTTTGACGCGAGCGACGGCGTACCGTTCGACCGCTTCTTCCACTTTATGAGCGAGATCGCGTGCGGCATGAGCCAGCTGGCGCCCGGCACGGCGATTGCCACGTCCGAGACCTTCGACGGCGATGACGACGACATTCGCTTTGTGTGCACCGACGGCGTGACCACGTTCGAAGAGTTCTGCAAGTAGGGCATCTACCAGCGCGTTTATCCAAGCAAACCCCGGACGCGGCGCCGGACGGACCAGAGCCCGCCGCGCCCGGCTGGTACGGATAGAAAGGACAGCTATGTTGATTCATTACGAGGCCAGCGTGACCGGCCCCAGCCATAAGCTGCAAGAGCGCAGCAACCAGGATTGCCACTGCGTGCGCGTGGTGGAGGTGCCTCGCACGGAAGAGGCGGGGGATGCGGCCGAGTCGCGCGAGGCCCCTGCCGCTCCCGCGCCGCGCCAGGCGATCGTCGCCGCCGTTGCGGACGGCGTCTCGTCCATGATTTTGAGCGGCGAGGGCGCCCATCTGGCAAGTGAGGCTGCGGTCGACGCGGCTGCCGAGGCGTTCGTGCGCGGCGAGCTGGTGCCGGGTGACGCCTCGGCGTTGAAGGGCGTGTACGAGCGCGCCCTTCGCGCCGTTGCCGATGTCGCCGCCAATGAGCCGGCCGCCGACATTGCCTCGTTTGCCTGCACGCTGTGCCTGGTGGCGTGGGATGGCGCGCGCGTGTGGTATGGCAACGCCGGCGACTCCGGCGCGATTGCGGTGGATGCCGCGGGCGCGCCGTTTGCGCTGACGCATCTGCACCGCGGACCGCTTTCGTGCCAGGTGTTTCCTCTGCACGATACCTATCACTGGGAGTTTGGCTTTGCCGCGGGCGCCGCGGGCGTGCTCATGGCGACCGACGGCATGCTCGAGAAGTTTGCCACCTGGGAGCCGGGTTCCTATGGTGCGCCGACTGACTTTAACCGCGAGGCCATCGACCTGTTTATGGCATGCGATATCGACGCGGACGACGTGCCGGCGCTCTGCGGCGGTGCGGCCGACTACCTGCGCGCGCTGCCCGCGACCTGCGTGGACGACGACAAGACGGTGGTGGCGCTCATCAATACCGAGGACGGCTTGCTGGCGGATCTTGCCGAGGATGCCGCCGAGGGCGAGGCCGAGGACGAAGTTGAGGACGTGACGGCCGAGCGCCTGGCGACGACGGGCGCGTCCTTTGCGGACGCGGACGGGCACCTGGTCGTGCTGCCGTGGCGCGACGAGCTCCGCCTGCGCGCCGGCGATGTTGCCCGCGCCGTGGGCGGCGGCTTTAGCGTGGAGCTCGAGTACCAGCTCATGTGCGGCGCGGCGCTCGATCGCGCGCTCGAGCTGGCGACCGCTGCCGCCGCCGAGCGCGCCGAGACGTATCGCGTGTTCGAAGACTGTGTGATCGGCGAGCCCGATGATTTTGAGGCCGTCGCCGTGACCGGCGACGATACCGCGTTTGACGAGACGGAATAGGAGGGGCGCATGTACGTGTACGACAGCAACGGCACCGTCGTCGAGCTGGGCGATGTGATCAACGCGGGCGGCGAGGGCGAGGTGCGCACCGTTGTGGGCGACGGCGCCACGGTGGCCAAGCTCTACCGCGACACAACGCCCGAGCGCCGCGCCAAGATTCAGAACATGGTCGCGCTGCACGACAAGATTATGGCCGTGCAGGCCGGCGTGCTGCGCGCCGTGTGCTGGCCGCGCCAGGCGCTGTATGCCGATTCCGAGGCGGCGGAGTTCATGGGCTTTTTGATGCGCCGCGCGCCTGTGGGCAGCGTGGCGGCAAGCGAGCTCTACCGCTATCCCAGGGTGGCCGCTGGCTTATCGGCGCTGACCTGCGTCGATGCGCTGATCGCCCTGACGCGTGTGCTCGATGCTCTGCACCATACGGTGGTGAATGGACACGCGCTGGTGGTGGGGGATCTTTCGGGCGACAACGTGCTGGTGGCGCCCGACGGCAGCGTGCACCTGATCGACGCCGACACTTTCTATGTGCAGCGCGGTGGTACCCATCCGTGCATGGCGTGCGCGCCGGGCGTGGCCGCGCCCGAGCTGATCGCCGCGGCCCACGGTCGCACGTATGCCCAGATGGAGGCGGCGGGCGAGCCTACGTTTACCGTGGCCACCGATCTGTTTGCCCTGGCAGTGCTGGTGTTTCGCATGTTGGGCAACGGTGTTCATCCCTTTGAGGGCGCTGTTGAGCCCGATGCGGAGGGCGAGTATCCGCTGCCGCCCGCGGTCGACTGTCAGGTGCGCGACGGGCGTTCGCCCTTTGTGGGCACGGCGCCTGGGGTGGGGCTGTTTGCCTGGGCGTTGCCGCTCAGCCATGTACCGCCCTTGTTGCGCGAGGCCTACGAGCGCTCGCTGTTTAGCGGAGCCGATAGTGCCGAACGCCGCGTGACCGATGCCCAGTGGTGTCGCCTGTTGCGTGACTACCGTGATCACCTGGTTGAATGTGGGCACGGGCATGTGTTCCATCGCGGTTTTGTAACGGCTGCGGGGGCGCCCGCCTGCCCGTACTGCGCTGCCGACCGCCGTGTGGCGCGCATGGCGCAGGCTCCGGCTGCGTAGGGGCGCGCGATGTTTGCTGCGTGTGCCGATGGGCTTCTTGGGGCCGGCGGAGCCGCTGCCGAGGGGTTGCGCCGCGGGTGGGCGGCCGCGCGGGCGGTGCACGATGCGTGCGCACCGGCGGTCGCTTCCTGCGCGTATTTGGCCCATCGTCAGACGCTCGGCCAGCGCGAACGTGGGTTGTACGATTTGATTGACAATGCGGTTGCCCGTCGCGAGCCCTCGGTGGTGCTGCCGGGTGTGGGCAGCTTTGCCCGTGCGGCGGAGCTCTACCACCTGGCGTGCCATGACCGGCCCGGCTACATTTACGCCAGCCGCACCATTTGCGGGAGCGACCCAGGTCCGGAGTCGGGTGATGTACGGCTCGATTTTGTCTACCGCATGGAGCCCGAGGCCGCGGGTCGTGCGCTGCGCAAGATGGAGCGTCGCGCTACCCGCCTGCTGCGGAACGTGGACCGCACGGCTCCTGCGGGTGCCATTGCGCTGCAGGTTCACGACCTACTGCTGCGAGACTTTACCTACACCTACCAGGGGATGGCGTCCCATGAGATGCCGGACGAGGTGGATGGCGCCGACGATTGCCATTTTGCCCACGCCGCGCTGATCGGGCGTAATGCCGTGTGCGACGGTTGGTCGCTTGCGTACAAGTACCTGCTCGATCGTGTGGGCGTGGCGAGCGCGGTGGTGTGGGGCCAAGCGGGCGATGCCGAGAATCCCGCGGGCAATCACGCGTGGAATGTGGTGGATATTGCCGATGAGCTGGGCGGTCGTCATCGCTGGTCGCATGTCGATGTGACGTGGGACGGCACGTGTTCGGCGGCCGACGTTATCTCGCATGGCAATTTTGGGTTGAATGGGCGTCAGGCCGCGATGACCCATACGGCTGAGTCGCCGGGCTTTGATCCGGTTTGCGTGGCGGCGGATTATTACCGCGCGCATGGCCTGCGGGTGGGGTGCGCGTCGCAGGCGGTTGAGCTGGCGCGCCGCTCAGGGTTTCCGCGCGCGGGGTTTGAGCTGCAGCTTCCTCTTTGCGGGGATGCCGATGCGCAGGCGCAGTGCCAGGCGGTTGCTAAGCGTCTGAGCAGGGAGTTTTGCGTGCCGGTGCGCACGAGACTGATCCCGGAGCGTCGGGTGGTCCTGGTCTTTCCGTCGTCACGGGTGTTCAAGATATGAAGGAATTATGCTCTACGAGATTTTCCTTGCCGTTTACCGAAGTCCCGCGTAATATTCTTTCTTGCGCACATGAGGCGTCCAGACATTGCGGGGTGGAGCAGTCTGGTAGCTCGCCGGGCTCATAACCCGGAGGTCGTAGGTTCAAATCCTGCCCCCGCGACCAAGAATTTGCAGCTCGTCGGCCTAGCCGGCGAGCTTTTTTGTTATTTGGGAACCGTGTTTTCGGTCCAATTCTCAACTTCCCAAACAAAATCTCAATCTGTAACACCTGGACCCGATTTGGGCGGCTAACTGTTACAGATTGAGATATTTCGGCGGGACGACCTCCGTTTGTCTAAATCTGTAACACGAGGGGTGGATTTGGCCGAGTTACTGTTACAGATCGAGATTTTCTTACAGGCGGGTTTGGTTTGTCTCGATCTGTAACATTTGGGGCCCATTTTGCCGAGTAACTGTTACAGATCGAGATGATTTGCTGGGTCGGCTTTAGTCGGTGGTAATCAGGAACTCATCTAGGAAGACATCGAGCAGGTCGTTCTTGCGTTGTGGCAGCCAGGCGGCGGCAATGGTCATTTCGGCCGATTTGCCCTCTATGGGAATCGCAACGACTTTGCCGTTGGTGGGAAAGGTCTGCGTCAGATATCC
>CAKTUH010000001.1 GCA_934621885.1 uncultured Collinsella sp. | reverse complement strand
CCGTCCATATTACCCCGCTCGCCGCCCGAGTCAACAGGTATTTTGACTCCGACCAGAGTTTCTGCACATGTCGTCCACGGGCCGTAGTGTTGCGGCGCTAGCGCTCGACAAATGCCTCGATATCACTCAGTAGGCGCTTTGCCTCCTGGCGGCCCTGGATATACAGGTCGAGAAGCTTTGCCGAATCGTGCTCGACATGGCCGACCTCGACCGGCTTTTGCGGAGCGACGACCAACGCACGGCCCTCGCGCTCATACTTCCACAGGTGCATGCGCTGGAGGTTATAGCGGTCGTGGCGCGTCTCGATAGCCTCGAGCAGATAGGGGTAGTCGGCGTAGCGGGCGCGCGCGGCCGGCAAAAACTCGTAGGGCTTTTTCTCATACGAGCGGTCCTGCGTGACAATGACAACCGCGCGATCGAAGCCCGCCTCCTCCAGCACGTGCTCGATGGGGACCGAATCGGCCACGCCGCCGTCGACGTATTTGTGCCCGTCGATCTCAACCGGCGGCGTCACCAGCGGCAGCGACGTCGAGGCGCGCACGGCGTCGAGGTCAAGTACGGCGCTTTTGACTGGCAGGTACGCGGCGGTTCCAAAGAGCATGTCCGTAGCGACGGCGTACATCTCGATGGGGCTCGCGTCGAACGTCTCGTTGTCAAAGGGATCCAGGCGGTCCTGGACATCGTTGAAGATAAAGTCGTAACCCACAATAGAACCCGTGGACGCAAACGATGCGGCGCCCATGAAGCGGTTGTCGTTGCAGAAAGCCAGGTTGATGCGGTTGGCACGGCCGATCTGGTGCGACTTGTAGTTCACGCCGTTGAGAGCGCCGGCCGATACGCCATATACCGCCGGAATCTCGACGCCGGCCTCCATGAGAACGTCGAGCACGCCTGCGGTAAATTGCCCGCGGAAGCTGCCGCCCTCCAAAACGAGCGCGACCTTACCGGCGTTCTTTGCCTTATCTTCTGCAGTCATATTGATTGACCTCCTGCGATTGCGTTTTGGCTTTCTTCTACCCAGTTTTGGAATGGAGGGCGCGCAGGTTTTGGAGTTGAGGAGATGGAGCGGAAAGCGCGTCCCAGTTTGAGGCGGGATTCCGGGATGAACTTTCCGCTTGGACCGCCATTGGGAAAGCGTGTCCCGTTCTGAGCGCGGATTCCGGGATGAACTTTCCGCTAGCAACCCATCCGGAAAATGCATCCCATTCTGAGCCGATATTCTGGAACGCAGTTTCCGTTGGACGACCGTTAGGAAAGCGCGTCCCACCCTGCGTTGCCGTAGCGCTTTCTTTACGCTCGCGCCCTGCATAGAGTTCGATTCTCCGCGGTTTGGGGAACCCGTTGATGGGTTGAGGCCGGGGTAAGACGCCCGATCGACATCGCATCGATATCTGGCTGAGGCTTTGCGCGGAGAATCCGCGTATTTGCTTCGCAAATCCGCACCGGCTTCGGCCGCCTGCCGGTGCCCTCGCCCGCGGGCTACAAACGCTTACGCGTTTTCCTAACGCCCGCGCCCTGCATAGAGTTCGATTCTCCGCGGTACGGAGATTCGCTGATGCGAGGCAAGGCCAGCTGAAATTCGATATACATCGCATCCGTTTTGAGTCGAAAGTTTGCGCGGAGAATCCGCGTATTTGCTTCGCAAATACGCACCGGCTTCGGCCGGCTGCCGCCGCCCTCGCCCGCGGGCTAAAAACGCTAACGCGTTTTCTTTACGCCCGCGCCCTGCATAGAGTTCGATTCTCCGCGGTACGGACTAGAAATAAAAAGGCAGGTAGATACGAATACCTACCTGCCTGTAACTATTGGTGGAGGCGCGGAGAATCGAACTCCGGTCCACGAAAGCCCCCTGATTGGCATCTCCAAGCTCAGTCGCTGGTTTTGTCTCGGACGCTTTGCGCGCAGCGACACGCTCGCGACGTCCTAGCCGGTTCGGTCTTAGCCTGCGCCATACCGATTACGTGCGCAGGAGCATTCCCCTAAAATGACGTCGCGCCGGTGTCGGGGAAATCACCGGGTTGACGCGCCGCTATAAACTAAGCAGCGAGAGCCATAGGCTCAAAAGAAGAGTTGTTGTCAATTCAATTTGACGGTACCCCTGTTTAACGAGGCGAGGAGACCTCGGCTTGCTTCCTCTCTCAGAGCTATCGTGTCGAAACCAGTCGCCCCCGAATGTCGGGAAAGTCTGGATGGCATTGGGCACGAGCACCCAACACCCGTCGACTTTTCAAGGAACATGCGGGATGAGCCCCGCTTGTGGAGTGTTATCTTACCACGTTCTGAAAGCGGACAGCTGTTCTATGCACGAGCTGTGAAGACCCCAATGTGCGCCACACTTCGCACTTTTGCTACCGATCGCGTCACGTATATTTTCGCCAAGCAAAATTGACCCGTCGAAAGGACCGTTATGGATACCAAGCAGCAACTCGTCAATGCCCTCGCAGGCCTGGGCTCGACCATTACCGAAGCTATGGATGTCATCGAAGGCTTTGTCCCCTGCGGACATCCCGCCCTCACGGTATCGAACGCACTCGTCGCGCTGGACGTTGACGATGATGCAGCTCTCGCCCAGCAGCTTGAGACCGTCGAGGGCTTTATCGACCACGTGAGTGAGAACCGCGGCGTGGCCGCCTACCACGGCATCGAGGTCGAGCTCGCGGGTCCCAAAGCCGATCTGCTCGCAGCAATCCGCGAGGTAGGCGCCCTTATGCAGACCGCAGGCGTCAAGAACACCCAGGTCAACGAGTGGGTCTACCGCAGTCTGGCGGCACTCGACAGCTCCGACGAAAAGGCAGCCGAGCAGCTCGCGGAAAGTCCCGCCATCAAGGCCGAGCTTTTGTAAATAGCAGACGCGGGCCCCTTGGCGCATCGTCGTCCAAGAGGCCCGCAAACAGTTCGCGTCAGCCGATAGCCGCGCCGCCGCGTTCGGCCAAGGCCAAAATCGGCATCATCTGGCGCGGGGTCTTTGCTGCAAGATCGGCATGTTCGAGCAGTTTGCGATCGTTGGTCACCAAGTAATCGACCTGCGCGCGCTTACACGCGGCGAGCACCAAGTTGTCCTCGTAATCGCGATGGAGCGCTAAGTATTTGTCGGCCAGCCAAAGGTCCGACGCATCTGCACCCACGGCCGTGGCGTTTTCGGTCATGTTCCGAACAAACGCCAACGCCGCATCGCCAATTGCACGGGCAGATGCCTCGTCGAGCGCTCCCCCACTGGCAAGAACGCTACGCTTCAGCTCGTGTTGGACAACGTACAGTACGTCCTTGGCGATATGCACCGAGAAGAACAGCAACGCCCCCGTCTCCGTCGCCTGCCCAATAAACGCACGCGCGGCAAGCGCCTCGGCATGGTCGACGCAAAACGAATCAACCCATACGTTGGCGTCTACCATGATCTTGAGAGGCGTCCCGCTCACAGGATCATCCCCTTTTGGCGATAGTGCTCGTCCATGGTTTCGGTATAGATTGCGTCCCAACCGCGATCGTCGGATACGGGCGACGTAGCGATGCCCAGGTCCGCGTAAAGCTGATCCGCCGCCACCCATGATGCGGCGAACGGAGTATCGGGCGCGACGGTCTGTTGCCGGTCGTCGACGGCCGCAAGCACTTCCTCGCACTGCCCGCCACCCTGCGCGACCTTGGCCACCACCTTTTTGATGAGCTCGGGCAGTGACCCGCCCGAAAGCCGCAGCGCTTCCTCGGCACGGTTCTTGACCTGGCGATCCACACGAACATTCACCTGTGCCATGCCGCCAAAAGTACCCATGTCGATCACGCTCCCTTCAATTGCTAGCTCTGCTAGCATCACTATATAGAGAAGCTAGCAAGCGGTCAAACGCAAAACGCCTGCACCCGGATGGCGGCAATGCCATCCGGGTGCAGGCCAGATAACGTGGACGAACACGCCTGCTAACGCAGGTAAGCCTTCGCGTTGCCCAGGCTGTACGCAATCGTCGAGCCGTTGTGCAGCAGCGACGACGTCTGTGGGGTAATCGTGCCGGTAATGCCGAGCGCCAGCAGTGCCGAGTTGGTAAGCATCACCTTGGAATACGAGCTCGTCAGACGGTCGATGAGCCCCTGGCTCATGCGGCGTAGGCGCACGATTGCGGCAAGGTCCGTATCGGCCAGGATGATGTCGGCGACCTCTTTAGCGATGTCGCTTCCGCCGCCCATGGCCAGGCCCACATCGGCCAGACCCAGCGCCGGCGAGTCGTTGACGCCGTCGCCCACCATGGCAACGTGGCGCCCCTCGCGCTTGATCTGCTCCACGTAGGCGTACTTGTCCTCGGGTAGCAGCTCGGCCCTAAACTCGTCGACGCCCGCCTCGCGCGCAATGCGCTCGGCCGTGCGCTCGGAGTCGCCTGTGAGCATGACGACGTGCTTTACGCCCAGCGCATGCAGGTCGGCAATGGCCTCGCGCACGCCAGGTTTGAGCGGGTCCTCGATGCCGAGCACACCCACAACAGTGCCGTCAACAGCCAGATAGAGCGGCGACAGGCCCTGCATCTGGGACTCGATGCGCTCCTTGATGTCGGACTCGAGCTGCGCGCCCTCATCCTCAAATACAAAGTGTGCCGAGCCGATGATCGCACGGCGTCCTTCAATGGACGAGGCGATGCCGTGCGCCACGATGTACTCGACGGCGGCATGGCGCTCGCGATGCTCGAGCCCGCGCTCGCCCGCGGCGTTGACGACGGCGCGGGCCACAGGATGCGGAAAATGCTCCTCCAGGCAGGCGGAAAGGCGCAGGACCTCGTCCTCGCTCCAACCGTCGGTCGTCAGCACGCAAGCCAGGCGCGGCTGGGCCTCGGTCAGTGTGCCGGTCTTATCAAAGACAATGGTATCGGCCTTGGCAAACGACTCAAAGTACTTGGCGCCCTTGACCATGACGCCCATCTTGGCGGCGTCGCTCATGGCAGTCATGACGGCGACCGAACCCGTGAGCTTGAGCGCGCACGAGTAGTCGACCATCAACGCCGCGGAGGTCTTAATGAGGCTGCGCGTGATGAGCGCGACCAGGCCCGCGAGCAGGAAGTTCCACGGAACGATCTTGTTGGCGAGGTCCTCCATGTGCGACTGGCCCTCGGACTTGAGCGAGTCGGCCGTCTGAACGAGCGAGACGATCGAGCGCAGTTTGGTCTGGGCCGTGTTGGCGCGCACGCGCACCAGGATGCTGCCGTCCTCGACGACGGTACCGGCAAACACGTCGTCGCCTGCGCTGCGCTCGACGGCAAGCGGCTCGCCGGTCAGGGTCGCCTGGTTGACCATGGCGCTCCCCTGCTCGACCACGCCGTCAATGCAGATGGACATGCCGGTACGCACGGCGACCAGGTCGCCGGGTTCAAGCTCGGTGGCGGCAACGCTCACCTCGGTATCACCGACGACCTTTTGTGCCTTGTCGGGCACGTCGAGCAGCGAGTTGATGAGCTCGTTTTCGCTCATGGCGCGCGTGTAGTCCTCGAGCAGCTCGCCCACGTTGAGTAGAAACATCGTCTGGCCCGCGGTGTCGACGTCGCGCTTGACGAACGAGATGCCGATGGCCGACGCGTCAAGCACGGGAACGGTCAGGCGCGGCTGCGCGAGCTCGTGGAGGGCTGCGCGCAAAAAGGCCATGTAGCCGGCAACGACAAAGACGGCACGCAGCGGCGTGGGCAAAAACCAACGGCGCGCGTAGTGGGCGCCGACGAGCGTCGCCAGATCCATGACAAGCTTGTGCTTGCGCGGCTCGAGCTGCATCACGTAACCCGACTTGGCATCGGCGATAGCCTGGGCGTTGAGCGCGCCGACGGCGGCCAGCACGGCGTCGCGACGCGGTTCGTCGAATTCGAGCGCCATCTGGCCGATGCGGCCGTAGACGCGCACCTTGCGCACGCCGTCGATTTCGCCGCTGAGCTTTAGAAGCGCATCGAGATCGCTCTCTGGCACAGGACCCGCCAACTGGAGGCGGGTCCTGCCGGGGATCTCGGTAATAATCGAGAAATTCATCGTTTGTGCCTGGGAGCGTTACTCGGCTGCCTTATCCGCAGCGGCCTCGCTCTGGGTGATGTAGGCAGCCTCGGCAACCATGTCGTCGACCTCGGCCTTGGCCTGCTCGACCATGTCCTGGTAGCCATTCTTGATGCGCATGCCGCACGCAATGCCCTGCACGCAGGCATTCTTTACCGGAGCGCTGGTGAGCAGCTTAATGCCAGCCGTACCAAGCAGAAAACCGCCACCGACAAGCAAAGTGTTGAACGTCGACTTCTTCATGTTGCGTCTCCCTTTTGCCGCACGAATTGCGGCGTGGTGCCTCCGCACCCGAGTTACCAAACTTGCTCGAGCACACTATCGAAAAATAGTTTATCCAACAATTATGGTCAGCCATAACTAACTTTTTGGAAATTTATAGTCGGGAAATCTCCGGCTTACGACAAACCACTCGTCGCGACACACATCCGTGGCATCAGAGAATTCCCCTCCTCCGCCCCACTGATCGAGGTCTAATACTTTCCTGAGAAGTGAACGAGTAAAATCAGGCCCCCAAAGCATCCGCATTTTTCGGCAGCAAAACCGCAGGAAAAACTCGACAAAACCGCAGGAAAGCGAGACCAAAAAGTGTCGATGCTTCGGGGGTCCAAATAAGGTCGTTCACTTCTAGGAAAAGTATTAGACAACGATCCGCACTGCCCCGCAGCATGACAAAGGGACTGTCCCTTTGTCATGCTGCGAGCGCTTTCTTGATAAGAGGGACGGATCGGTCGGCCAAATACAGCGGAATATTGAGCACCCCATCGTCAAGCCTCAGGTTCTTAAGGGAGTAACGGACTCTCAACGGGGTCGTCTCCGCATGTTTGTCGGCATAGTATTTCAAACTCTTGGAATGAACGACCTCTCCCGATTTGACCTCAACGGGAACGATATCGTTTCCAACTTGGATCAAAAAATCGACCTCGTGCCTTGGTTTCTCGTTAGTCCAATAGCGCGGAGCGGCATCCAGCTGCGGAAGCAACGCCTGAAGCACATAGTTCTCGGCAAACGAGCCTTTGAACTCAGAAAAAATCGCGTCCGAGATGGCGAATGCCGAAGCATCGAGCTTTGCCATACGGCGCAGCAAGCCAACATCAAGACAGTAGACCTTAAAGGCCTTGAGATCATCGTAGGCCGAGAGCGGTATTCCGCCGCCGGTATTAAGTCGCGCCGACGTGATCAGACCGGCATCGGCGAGCCATTCCAGAGCGTCCTCATATTCGCGGGCACGAGCCCCCTCGCGAACCGCACCCCAAACAAACTTTTTATTCTCGCGCGCCAGCTGCGTTGGAATTGAGTTCCAAATTTGCGAAAGCTTAGCGAACTGTGCACGACCACCGTGCTTGGCAAAATCACGCTCATAGGAATCCAAGAGGTCGGATAACACTTTATCAACCTGAGCAATGTCACCCGTTTCGACCCACCGACCAAGAGCTTCCGGCATGCCACCGCATGCAAAATAGCGGCGAAGGTGCTCGACGAGTCGGACATGAAAGAAATCCGGCACCGCCTCGATCTGATCCAGACCGCCAAGATACGCATCATAGTTTGAGGCGCCTTCGGCCTTTAAAAACTCAGAAAAGCTCATGGGGTGCATCTCCATGAACTCGACCTTTCCCACCGGAAAGGCACTCGTCTCGCGGGACAGACGAACACCCAGCAAAGACCCTGCGCACGCAACGTGATATTCGGGGGCCTCATCGCAAAAATACTTGAGAACACCGACTGCGGAGGGGCAGTCCTGGATCTCGTCAATAATAAGCAGCGTCTCGCCGGGATCGATGGGCTGGCCAAACGCCAAGGATAGATTTGAAATAATGCGCCGCGGATCACGCGTGCCCTCGAAAAACTGTGCATATTCGCTTTGAACCCCGGGAGACGGCTCCTCCAGCGTCAGGTATACGCAGTTGCGATACGAGGCGCGGCCGAACTCCTTGAGCGCCCACGTCTTTCCAACCTGACGCGCTCCTTTAAGGATGAGCGGCTTACGATACTCCGACGCCTTCCAGGTATTAAGCTTGACGATGATATCACGCTGCATGACTGACCTCCCGCAAAGAAACTTCCGTAAATGTGAGATTTATCACATTTTACCCCGGGTAAAACGTGATATTTATCACATTTACGGAAGTTTTATGGCAGTTTCGCCACACTTTCACCATATTCAATGAAGTGTGACAAAGGGACTATCCCTTTGTCACACTCTTACAGCTGCCAGGTTGCCGCCTCCTTTTGCAGGGCGACCATGCGAGCGAATTCTCCGCCTGCCGCCTTGAGTTGCGCCGGGGCGCCCTGCTCGGCGACCACGCCATCTTTGAGCACGACGATCTTGTCGGCATTTTCTACCGTACGCATGCGGTGGGCGATCACGATGACCGTTTTGCCGGCGAGCAGGCGAGAAAGCGCTTGCTGCACCACGGTTTCGTTCTCCACGTCCAAGCTCGCCGTCGCCTCGTCCAGCAGCACGATCGGCGCATCTTTGAGCAGCGCGCGGGCGATGGAGATGCGCTGGCGCTCACCGCCGGAAAGCTTGGAGCCGTTCTCGCCAATCATGGTGTCATAGCCCTGCGGCATGCGGCTTACGAACTCGTCGCAGTTGGCGGCACGCGCGGCCGCGAGGACTTCCTCGTCGGTGGCCTCGCGACGGCCCAGGCGGATGTTGCCCATCACCGTGTCGTCAAAGAGCAGCACGTCCTGGAACACAATGGCGTAGTCGCGCAGCAATACCTCGGGGTCCACGCCCGCAACATCCACGCCACCCACGGTAACCTTGCCCGCGGTGGCATCCCAAAAGCGCGCGGCCAGTCGGCTCACCGTAGACTTGCCAGAGCCCGAAGGACCGACCAGTGCCGTGACCTCGCCTTCCTTAGCGGTAAAGCTCACATCGGTAAGAACTTTCTCGCCGGCGCGGCCGTCCTCGCCCGCACCATAACCAAATGCCACGTGATCGAACACCACGTCGTGGCCCGCAGGCTCAAACTTCTCGTCGCCCTGCGCCACGGGCTCCTCCATGATGGAGCGCATACGCTTAGCCGATGACTCGGCGACAAACAGCTCGGACATCAGCAT
Source organism: uncultured Collinsella sp. (assembly GCA_934621885.1). The sequence continues at coordinate 110,794 of CAKTUH010000001.1, read as the reverse complement.
TAACGCCTGGTCAAAGGGTGCATAGATGCGGCTCACCATAAGCAGGAAGGCAAACATCACCAAAAAGTCGACCTGGCCGGCGGCGACCATCGCGGCGCCCGTGACCAGCGTGGAAGCGATCCCCAGACGCAAAATGACGAAGGCGGAGTTGACCAAAAGCCCGTTAACGAGTTCTCCCTTGGTGGTCTCGCGCTCCTCGTTGTCAATAACAGCGTTGAGGCCCTCAAGATAATGGGTCTCCTGGTTGGTGGCGCGGATTTCGCGCACGCAGTCGAGCGTCTCTTGGATCGCCTCGGTAACCTTGACTTTCTCGGCGCGAACACGGTCAAACACCGGGGTCATGGGTCCACGCGTCACAAACAACACGGCGAAGGCCACGGGTACGCTCCAAAACGCCGCAATCGCCAGCTGCCAGCAAAAGAATAGCGATCCCACAAACACGATGGCGCTCGCAATGATGGCACCCCAAAGCTCTCCGAGCACATGGCTGTAAGCGTGCTCCATGGCCTGAGCATCGCCCATGATGGTCTCGGTTAAATCGGCCAGGTCGCGACGGCCAAAAAACGACAGCGGCAGCTTGCGCAGGCGCTCAGCAATCTCCATGCGCTGATTGCCGCACTCCTCGTAAAAGATGCAGTAGGTGTAGTAGTACTGCTGCCAGTTGGAGGCAAAGAGCAACACAAAGAAGATGATGAGGCCTCCCACAATAGGCAGCGCAACCGGCAGATCGGTCCCGCTGGTAAGATGCTCAATAAAACCAGCCATAACCAAGAACAGAAAACCCATGCCTGCCATGGTGATGAGGTTGGTGAGCGTGGTCCAGAATATGCCGCGCTTAACGCCGGCGATGCCTTTGTCGGACAGGAAATACTTCTTTTGGAATGAGGCGAACATTTAGGCCTCGCCTCCCTTCGCGTCAGCATTATCTGTGGTCGCAGCGGCAATCTTCCAGCTTGCGGCCTGCTCGTACTCGGCCCACATCTTGGCGTACAGGCCGCCCGCCGCCAAAAGCTCGGAATGGCTGCCCGCCTCCTGCACGCTGCCCTGGTTGAGCACCACGATTTGGTCGGCACCCACCACAGTCGAAAGCCGGTGCGCGATCATAATGACCGTGCGGCCCGCCGCCAGCTTGCTAAAGGCACGCTGTATGAGCGCCTCGTTTTCGGGATCGGCAAAAGCCGTGGCCTCGTCGAGCACCACGATGGGTGCGTCCTTAAGGATGGCGCGGGCAAGCGCCACACGCTGGACCTCGCCGCCCGAAAGATATGCCCCGCCGGCACCGAGCATGGTGTTAATGCCTTGCGGGAGCTTGGCCACGATGTCATCGCACTGGGCAGCAGAGAGGGCCGCGAGCACTTCGTCGTCAGTGGCCGTAGGCTTGGATGCGCGCACGTTGTCGGCAAGCGTCTGTCGGAACAGTTGGTTGGTCTGGAACACAAACGCGACCTGATCCATGAGTTCGTGCGGATCCATGTCGCGAACGTCCACGCCGCCCACGAGCACGCGGCCCGAAGAAGCATCCCAAAAACGCGGGATCAGGCTCGCGCAGGTCGACTTGCCGCCGCCCGAGGGGCCCACCAGCGCAAGGGTGCTGCCTGCGGAAACGTTGAAGCTCACGTGATTGAGGGCGGGTGCTTCGGCGCCCTCGTAGGTAAAGCTTACGTCGTCAAACCGCACGTCGCTACCAGCGGCGTGCTTGGGCTGGGCGGACACGGGAAGCTGCTCGGACTCCATGATGCTCCGGATGCGCGCCAGCGAATCGGCACTCATCTGAGATGCCTCGCCCACAAACATAAGCTTGGTCATGGCCGTCGGCACCACGGCCGAGAAGATTGCGTAAAAGGTGAAGTTGGTCATAAAGCGCGCGAAGTCCGTCTCGCCCGGCGCCAGCAGCAGCGCCACCGGCAAAAAGAATGCCACGAGGCCGTTGAGCGCCGTAAGGTTGAGCACCTGCGGGCCTCGGCAGAACGTACCCGCATAGCTTTGTGCCATCTGCGCGTACTCGGCAATCGCATCGTGGAAAGCCTTAAAGGAGTACACCGTCTGCTGAAATACCTTGACCACGGGGATGCCGCGCACGTATTCGGTGCCGGTCTTGTTCATTTTGACCAGCGCACCCATGTAGGCCTTCATGAACTCGGCGCCTTTGCCGCTCATCATGGTGGCCATGGCGCCAGACGAAATGACGACCGAGATGAGGCACGCCGCGCCCAAACGCCAATCGAGGGCAAAAAGCAGAACGAGCAGGCCCACAACCATGGCGGCAGCACCCGCGATATCGGGCAGCATGTGGGCAAGCAGCGTCTCGGTAGAAGCTGCGCAGCCGTCAACGATACGCCGCAGCTCGCCGGTGGCATGTGTGTCAAAGTAGCCGAGCGGCAGCTTAAGCAGGTGATCGCTCGTGGTCTTGCGGATATTGGACGCACAGCGAAACGCGGACAGGTGCGTGCACATGAGCCCCGCAAAATAGACAACGATGCTTGCCAGGGCAAAGCCCACGGCCCACCAGCCATACATCGCGATACCGGTGGCTTCGCTCCAGTTGGGCGCCACGGCGATAAGGTCGCGCGCGACAAACCAAATGCACACGTACGGGCCAAAACTCAGCAGCTGCGAGAGCGCCGAGAGCGCCATGCCCAAATACGTTAGGATTTTACGGTCGCCGGCATATGCGAGCAGCTCGCCGATACCGCCACCTTCCTTTTTTGATCCCTTTGCCATGAGATTCCCTTCTAACGGCTTGAGAGTTAACCGCCATCAACTTATCATTGATTGTTAGCCATGGCTCACAATCAAGCCAGGCATGGACGTTTTCGCAAAGGAAGGGGACGCTTTTGCAAATGCGGCGGGCAGCGACCGACATAACCGAGCTCTACGCACCGCAGTTTGAGCAATTTGGTCTGGAACTTACCGGCAAGGGCGCCGTCTTTACCGGCGAGGTGGCAAACGACCGCGCACGCGGCCGCGCATGGATTATGCCCCTCTCCCCCAACTGCATCGTTATGGAGCATTTCATTACCCCGACGCACGATATGTACCTGGCCGAATACACACCCGAGCCGTACGCCTGCGTGAGCGAGGTCAGCGCGCCCACACTTACATGCATGCCCGAGGCTGGCATAACGCCCGCGAACCTTAAACCCTTGCACGGGCCGTGGCCAAACAATGCCGTTTGCAGCTTTATCCAAGATAACTGTGGCGAGGAGCTGAGCCCGCTGTTTGCAGGGCAGCTCTACCACTCGCGCTCGGTGCTCTTTTTGCCTGGATATTTTGACGAGTTGGAACACCGCTATCCCACCGAGTTCGCAGGAATCTTTGAGGCATTTGCCGAGCCATGGCACGAAGAGGCGACATCTGCCATCTGCCACACGCTACGCCGGATTAACGAGGACCGCGCCCACACCGTGGGTGGGCACCTCTATATGCAAGGTATTGTTGAGACCATGGTCGCCGAGCTCGCCTACTCGCGCGCTGCCCACAAGCAGGCACAACGAGCAGCGGATACGCGCGTTAGTGTAAGCCTTGCCAACGAAGCGGCAGCGATGGTCGAGAGCGCACTCGACAAGGGCAAGCGCGTGAGCGTGAACGAGGTGGCCGAGCGGCTTTACACGAGCCGTTCCAAACTATGTACCACTTTTAAAACCCAAACCGGCGAGTCCCTGGGCGCTTACATTCGAAGGCGCCGCATGGAGCGAGCAAAGGACCTTTTGGCCGACAGCTCACTCACCATAGCGCAGGTAGCAGAGCGCCTAGGCTATCCCCAACAATCCGCCTTCACCCAAGCCTTCAAGCAATACACCAACACCACCCCCACCACCTGGCGCTCCCAAATGTGACAAAGGGACAGTCCCTTTGTCACATCCAAAAAGGCGGAGACGCGAAAAGCGTCTCCGCCGCCATCTTTCCCATCAGCCCGCCTGACCCGAACGGCCGAGTCGTCACGGAACCCGGGAGCCCCGGCAGGGCGGGTGCTTGCTCAAAATGAGTTCCGCACGCAAAGAAGGCCACTTAATGTGGCCTTCGTCTTGCGCAGGACTGTTCGAAATTTTGAGGAAGCACCCGCCCTGCCGGGGCTCCCGGGTTCCCGTTTACGAGAGCGACGTTCTCAGCAACTCGTTGAAGAGCTTCGGGTTGCCCTTGCCGCGGCTCGCCTTCATGCACTGGCCCACCAAAAAGCCGATGACCTTCTGGTTGCCGTCGCGGTACTGCTGCGCCTGCTCGGCACAGTTTGCCAGCACCTCGTCCACGATCGGCTGCAGCGCGCCGGCATCGCTCACCTGACGCATGCCGCGCTCGTCGACGATCTTGTTGGGGTCGTCGCCGGTCTGGGCCATGGCCTCAAACACCTCGTGCGCCTGGTTGGAGCTGATGGCATCGGTCGCCAACAGCTTGGCAAGGGCAGCCACCTGAGCCGGTGCAATGCCGGACTCGGCAAGCGACACGCCCGCGCCCTTAAGGTAGGCGATCATCTCGTTGACCAGCAGGTTTGCGACCGTCTGAGCTTCCTTGCCGGCCATACCGGCAACGGCTGCCTCAAAGAACTCGGCAAACTCGGGGTCGCCGGCGATCTGCTCGGCGTCGGCCGCCTTAATGCCAAAGTCGGCCTCAAAGCGGGCGCGCTTGGCATCGGGCAGCTCGGGAATCTCGCCACGGCAGCGATCGATGAACTCATCGTCCAGGTCGAACGGTGCCAGATCGGGATCGGGGAACAGGCGATAGTCGTCGGCCGTCTCCTTCACGCGCATGACCACGGTGCGCTTGCGGCTGGGCTCCCAGTGGCGGGTCTCCTGATAGATGATGCCGCCCTCCTCGAGCACCTCGGCCTGGCGGCAAATCTCGTAGGCAAGACCGTCGTGCAGGCTCTTGAACGAGTTGAGGTTCTTGAGCTCGGTCTTGGTGCCCAGCTTGGTCTCGCCGCGGCGACGCAGCGACACGTTGCCGTCGCAGCGCATGGAGCCCTTCTCCATGGAGCAGTCGGAAATGCCCAGCGTCACAAAGATGCGACGGAGCTTCTCCATAAACAGGCGGGCTTCCTCGGGCGTACGCAGGTCGGGCTCGGTGACGAGCTCGATCAGCGGCGTGCCACAGCGGTTGTAGTCGACGAGCGACTCGGCCGCGGCGGTGATGCGGCCCTCGGCACCGCCCACGTGCACCATCTTGGCGGCGTCCTCCTCCATGTGGATGCGCAGGATGCGGATGGGCACCGTGTAGGAGCCGTCCTCGCGGCGCTCGGGCATCTGCAGGTTGGACGCATCGTAGCTGGCCAGGTGACCGGCGCGCTGGTTGCCCTCGCGCATGGTCGACGTCATGGACGTGGACAGGCCCTCGGCGTTGGCCGAAGCGCTCGCGAGGCTCTGGGCCTCGGCCTCGCCAAACGCGCAGTCGGGGCGCTCGGCGGCACCGCGACCGGTCACGTCCAGGTCCAGATGGCCGTACATGGCAAAGGCGACCGGACCCTGCGTGGTCTGGAAGTTCTTGGCCATGTCGGGATAGAAGTAGTGCTTGCGGTAGAACATCGAGTGGCGCTGGATCTCGCAGTTGGTGGCGAGACCGGCCTTGACGATGCTCTCGATGGCGCGCTTGTTGGGCACCGGCAGGGCGCCGGGCAGACCCAGGCACACCGGGCACACGTTGGCGTTGGGCTCGTCATCGTGGCTGAGCTTGCAGTTGCAGAACATCTTGGTGTCGAGTGCGGTGAGCTCGGTGTGGATCTCCAGGCCGATCACGGCCTCCCAATCCTGCAGGACCTCGGAAAGCTCCTTCATTACAGCTCGCCTCCCTTCCCGGCAAAATCGGGCGCGACGGAAAGCGCGGGCGCACCCGTGGCGGCATCGGCAAAGCCGCGCTCCAGGGCGCGGGCAAACGTGAGCAGCTGACGGTCCTTAAAGGCAGGTCCCACCAGCTGGGCAGAAACGGGCAGCTTGCTGTCCTCGCCCAGGCCCAGCGGCACCGAGATGCCACCGTTGCCGCAAATGTTGAGCGAGATGGTGTACAGGTCCGACAGGTACATCTGCGTGGGGTCGCTGATCTCGCCAAACTTAAAGGCCGTGCGCGGCGAGGCGGGCATCAGGATCGTGTCCACCTTGGCATACGCGGCGTCATAGTCCTGCGTGATGAGCGTGCGGGCCTTCTGCGCGGCATAGTAATACTTGTCGTACACGCCCGAGCTCAGCAGGTAGGCGCCGAGCATCTGACGGCGCTTGGCCTCGGCGCCAAAGCCGTGGGCGCGCGAAAGCGAGCTCTGGTCGGACAGGTTGGCGCAGCCCTCCTCCTGATAGCCATAACGAATGCCGTCGAAGCGGGCCAGGTTGGAGAACGCCTCGGCAGGGCCGATGACGTAGTAGGCGGCGATGGCGGCGTCCAGGTGCGGCAGGTCGACCTCGACTAGCTCGGCACCCTGGTTCTGTAGCTCCTGGGCGGCGCGCTGAACAGCGGCTTTAACCTCGGGCGTCAGGCCCTCGGCCTCCATAAACGCGGGGATGATGCCCACGCGCTTGCCCTCGATGCTGTCGTTGAGGTGCTCGGTAAAGTCGACGGCACAGTCCTGGCTGGTGCAGTCGTACGGATCGTGGCCCGCGCCGGTAAGCGCGTTCATGGCCAGCGCGACATCCTCGACCGTGCGGCCAAAGGGGCCCACCTGGTCGAGCGACGAGCCAAAGGCAACCACGCCGTAACGGCTCACGGCGCCATACGTAGGCTTAAAGCCCACCACGCCGCAAAGGCTCGCCGGCTGGCGAATGGAGCCGCCGGTGTCCGAGCCCAGCGAGAGCGCGACCTCGCCCGCGGCGACGGCTGCAGCGGAGCCGCCCGAGGAGCCGCCGGGCACGCGCTCGGTATCCCAAGGGTTGTTGGTGCGGTGGAACGCCGAGCTCTCGGTAGAGCTACCAAAGGCGAACTCGTCCATGTTGGCCTTGCCCATGGGCAGGCAGCCAGCATCGAGCATGCGCTGGACGCAGGTGGCGGTGTAGACACTCTGGTAGTTCTCGAGCATGCGGGAAGCGCAGGTGGTGCGCGTACCCACGAGGTTCATGTTGTCCTTGATGGCCAGCGGCACGCCCGCGAGCGGGGGCAGCGGCTTTCCGGCGGCACGGTCGGCGTCCACGCGCGCGGCGGCCTCGAGCGCAAGCTCGGGCGACACCTGCAGGAATGCCTGGACCCCGCCCTCGCGCGCCTCGATGGCGGCAAGGGATGCCTGGGCCACCTCGGTAGCGGTAAAGTCGCCGGCGGCAACGCCCGCGGCGATCTGGGCGGCGGTAAGGGAATCGAAGCTCTGGGCCATTACTCGCTCTCCCCCTCTCCCAAAATGGACGGCACGCGGAAGTAACGCTCGCGCGCGCTGCCGGCGTTTTCGAGCGCAACGTCGAGCGGCAGGCCGCGCTCGGGCTCACGCAGGTCGTCGCCCATCACGTTCGACAGGCTTCCGATGGGATGGAACGTGGGCTCCACGTCGGGTAAGTCATATTGCAGGACGGGCTCAAGCATCTGGACGGCGTCGTTCATGTAGGACGTCATCTGGGCGAGCTCGTCATCGGTCAGTGCGATCTTTGCGTACTCGGCGATGCCGCGCACGTCTTTCTCGCTGAGTGCCATAGGCGCTCCCTTCCGCATAACAGTTAAACCGCTCTAGTATACAGGGCAACGCCGGCTTGGAGCAGGCGCTTTACCCAAATGCAGCGAAAACGTAACGAGGACGGCGGATTGGCAGGGCGGGTCCGGCGGACCTGCGGCGAAAACCATCCCGCCCACAACCAAAACCGTCCCAACATTTGACGTTTTTCGGCAAAATCGCGATTTTCATCGAATGTTGGGACGGCTTGGAAGCCCCCGACCACCACAAAGGTGCCCGTCCCCTTTGTGGTGGTTTTTGCCCTATCGCTAAAGCAGATGCTCCTGGATAAAGATCGCGATACCGTCTTCGTCGTTGCTCGCGGTCACAAAGTCCGCAGCGGCGCGGGTGGCCTCGCTGCCGTTTGCCATGGCCACGCCCACGCCGGCGTCGGCCACCATGCAGGTGTCGTTATCCGCGTCGCCAAACACGCAGATGTTCTGGAGCTCCATGTCGTTGAGCTCCGCCACGCGCACAAGGCCGCGCGTCTTGGACACGCGCGGATCCATGAACTCGTAGAGGCGCTGCGTGGTTTGCAGGGCGGCCGCCTTGACGGTGTCGTCGACGAACGTCGATGCGCGCTCGATGACCTGCGGCATCACCTCGGGCGCCATGGTAAACATCACCTTGGGCTGCGGTTCGCGCAACAACTCGGCAAAATCGACCACCTTATAGGGCACGCCATCGACCTGCGACAGATGCTCGACGCACGCGTTAGTCTCGGGAACGTAGAACACGCCATCTCGGGGGCAGACGGGCGTTGCCGGAAGGTCCGCCATGTGCTTACAGATGCGCGCGATGGTTTCGCCCGGCAACGGGTAGCTCAGCTCGTTGATGCCGTGCGCGCGGTCGATGACCTCGGCGCCGCCACAGCCCACCATCACGTCCACCAGGCCGTCGATGCCCCAGAGCTCATACATGGCCTCGGTCGCGTGGGCGTCGCGCCCGGTGCACAGGCCAAAGAGCACGCCGCGCTCGCGCAGGGCGCGGATGGCCGCCACGGTGCGCGGGGACACCGTGTGCTCGCTTGTGAGCAGTGTGCCGTCGATATCGCAGAACACGGCTTTGATGTGGCTGAATGTGGCGTCCATGGGGGCCCTTTCTGGGTAGTGTGGCGGTGTTGGATGCGCATTCGCGCGTGCAACATGGTATGCCAAAGTTCAGCCAAAGCCAGCTAGAGCAATAACCACCACAAAGGTGCCTGTCCCCTTTGTGGTGGCTTGTGGTGCTCGGGTCTCAGCACAATCCATCACAACATTCGGCGTTTTTCGGCAAAATCGCGATTTTCATCGAATGTTGTGACGGTTTCTTACCGTTCTGCAGCACGATCAAAATACTTGCGTCCAAACAGCAGCAGTGCCGCGGGGACCGCCGTTACGACTATGCCCGCACCAACGAGCGTCTGCTGCACGCCAAACGTCGCCGCCAGCCACGGAGCAATCGCCAACGGGGCCACGCCGGCGAACATGTTGCCAAAGCCCATGACCGAGTTAACGCGGCCGAGCTGCTCGAGCGGCGCCGTCGTTTGCACGATGGTGTTGTGGAGCGGGTTGACGACGCCCCAGGCCACGCCCAGAGCAATCTGGCCGATGAGTGCCACGCCCACGTACGGCGTGCCCACATAAAGCAGGCTTCCCAGGCCTACGGACATAAGCGCCACGAGCAGCGTTTTAAGGCTGACGAGGCGCGGCGGCATGCGGAGCGCCTGGATGGCGCCCAACACCGCGCCCACACCGCAGGCCGACGAGAGCCAGCCCATCCATTCGACACCGACGTGCAGGACGTCACGATAGAAGAACGACTCCAGCGGGTCGAAGGCGCCGTAGCCAAAGTTCGAAAGAAAGATGATGCAGAAGAGCAGGGCGAGGACGCTGTTGGTGAAGACCGTCTTGATGCTGGCTGCGAAGGTGGCGCGGGCGGACGTGCTGGGGCTTTGGACCGCACGCTTCCCCTCCTCTGCCGAATCGGCATCCGCCTGTCCGGCGACGCGACCTGCTTGCGGCTTGAACCCCCAGCCGGCAATGAGCGCAAGCAGGGTGAACAGCATCATGAGCACGAACACCGCGCGCGACGATGCGGCCGCCGCAACAAAGCCGCCCAGCGTGGGGCCGACGATGATGCTCACGTTGGAGAACATGGTGATGGCAGAGTTGATGTCTTTGAGCTCGACGGGGTCGTCGGTGAGATAGGCCGGGTAGGACGTGGCGATGGGTTGGGCGAACCCCATTACAAAGCCCAAGAGTACCGCGCCGGCAAGGACCGTTCCGGTCGCGCTGCCAAAGGCGATGATTGCCGCGCCCGTTGCCAGCGTGCCGACGATGCTCAGCATAAAATGGCGGCGCGGGCCCCAGGCGTCGAGCGCCGCACCGCCCGCAAAGGACCCCAGGATCACGAAGACGTTCATAAACAGGACGGCCAGCGACGTCGCGACGACCGAAGCGCCGTCCGCATAGGTGAGCGTTCCGATAACGCCGATAAAGTAGCTGGTCTGGAAGCCGGTGTAGATAAGAAACCGCATCGCCACCAGGCGCTTGGCCTGCGCGGACAGCAACGGTTGGGATTTTGAGAATAGAGATAGGGACATGGGCGCTCCTTGTTGCATACGAATACGGGCCGCGGGCATTGACCGCCGGCCATCGGCTCAATCTTTCTGTATGCAACGTTAAGGACGCATCGAGCCCCTTCTCTCCGTTTTTGCCAGCACGAACTACTTGGTAGATTTTAAGGCATGTCCCAAACATCTACCAAAGCAAAAACCACCACAAAGGTGCCTGCCTGTGGTGGCCCAATGATATGGCAGCGTAGCGAGCCGGTTCCAAGTGCCCCAGGTCGCCCCGAAAGAGGAGCGACGCGTACTTTGGTACGCGAGCGACGGCTTGAGGGGCGAGATGGGGTGCTTGGGGCCGGCGCAGTGTCAAGTCTAAAGGTGGTCTTGGATGAGGTCGCAGATGGCTCGGGCGTCGTTGATGTTGATGGCTCGGGTCGCAAAGCCGGCGTCGAAGGCCTGGCGCGCCAGGGCCTCGTTGCAGGCAAGGGCCAGCGTGCGGCCGTCGACCAGATCGAGCGAGCTCTTGCCGCGCAGACGGTCGACACCGGAGCGCGCGACCACGATATTGTCGAAGCCCTCGGTCTTATAGCCCTCAATGATCACCACATCGACGTCGTTGTAGCGCGATAGCAGCTCGCGCGCGGGCATCTCGTCCTCCTCGCGCGTGTCGGCGTACTCCGCCCAGCGCGTGGCGCAAATGAGACCCACGTGTTTGGATCCCGCCTGGTGATGGCGCCAGGTGTCCTTGGCTGGCACGTCGATATCAAAGCCGTGATGTCCGTGATGCTTGAGCGAACCCACGCGCAGGCCGCGGCGGGTAAGCTCGGCGATGACCTTCTCGACAAGCGTGGTCTTGCCCGAGTTCTGGTAACCGATAAACGCGATGGCGGGGACGACCGGGGCGGGAGCTGCGGGTGCGGGAGCTGCAACGGGCACGCTCGCGGGCGCGGTGCCATCAGCAGCAGCCTCGGCAGCAGCAGCCTGGCGCTCCACACGATTCCACACGCCCGAGCGGCCACCCTCCTTGTGCAGTAGACGCACGTCGACGATTTCCATGCCGCGGTCAACTGCCTTGCACATGTCGTAGATGGTCAGGCACGCGGCGCTCGCGCCGGTCAACGCCTCCATCTCGATGCCCGTCTTGCCCGTCACGCCGGCCGTGACCAGCACGTGAAAGCCGACCTGTCCGTCCGAGCGCGCCGGCGCCCAGCCCTCGAGCGTCTCGTCGGCCGGCGTTCCCGCCGGAGCGATGGGCTCGATATCGCACTTGCTCTTGGTGATGAGCAGCGGATGGCACATGGGGATGATGTCGCTCGTGCGCTTGATGGCCATGATGCCCGCGACGCGCGCACAGGCAAGTACGTCGCCCTTTTTGGCGCGGTCCTGCAGCACCATCGCCTGCGTCTCGGGATGCATGAGGATGGTGCCCTCGGCAATGGCGATACGGTGCGTCTCGGCCTTGTCGGACACGTCGACCATGCGCACCTCGCCCTTGGCGTCCACGTGCGTCAGCTCGTCGCGGCGGGCGTCGCGGGCGGGCGCGGCGTTGTCGCTCGCGGACGGCTGCGCGGCCGCGTACGCGGCGTCCTTGCTGGCAGACGAGGCTTTGTGGGCAGACATCGCGGCCCTGCGAGCGGCCTTGGTCGCGTCGGCGTACCTGCTCTTGGCCATATGATCATCCTCCGATTTGGGACATAAATCGTTGCGTGCCCTCAATTATCGCGTGTTCCTGCGGTTTGTGGGCCACGGCATCGCGCCAAATCGAAAGTACCTGCATATCATCACCACGGCGCAGCGCCTCGCGGACCGAATACTCGGCATCGCTAAACAGGCACGGGCGCACATTGCCGTCGGCCGTCAGGCGCAAACGGTTGCAGCTCGCACAAAAATGGTTGGACATGGCGCTAATGAAGCCGACCGTACCCGCCGCGCTCGGAAAGCGCCAATAGCGGGCAGGACCAGCGCCGGCGGGGGCGTCGGTGGTGTCGAGCGGCTCAAGCTCGCCCAGACCAGCCGCGGCGGCCCCGGCATTGATGCGCGCTCGCAACTCGTCGCTCGGAATGGTGTCGCTTGCGTCCCACAACTCGGGATTGAGTGTGGGCGCATGCGGATCCACGGCGCAGCGTGAGCTGGTGTGATCGTCGCCGATGGGCATGTATTCGATAAAACGCAGATGAATGGGGCGGTCGATGGTCAGGCGCGCGAGGGCCGCCATGTCTTGGTTGAGCCGGCGCACGACCACGCAGTTCACTTTAACGGGCTCAAAGCCCCAGGCCAGCGCGGCGTCGATGCCGGCCATAGTCTGCTCGAGCCGGCCCAGGCGCGTGATCTTGCCAAACAGCGCGGGGTCGAGCGTGTCGAGCGAAATGTTCACGCGATCGAGCCCCGCATCTTTAAGCTGCGGCGCCAGCTTGGGAAGCAAAGCGCCATTGGTGGTGAGCGAGATGTCCTGGATCTGCGGGACCGCGCGAATGTCGCGGATGAGCGGAATGATGCGGCGGCTGACCAGCGGCTCGCCACCCGTCAGGCGCACGCGGCGAATGCCCTCCCCCGCCACCAGACGCACAAAGCGCGCGATTTCCTCGGCGCTGAGTAGCTCGTCATGCGCGCGCGGTGCTACGCCGTCGGCAGGCATGCAGTAGATGCAGCGGAAATTGCACTTGTCGGTAACGGCAATGCGCAGGTAGTTGATATCGCGGCCAAAACCGTCATGTTGCATGCGCTCGTCCACACGGCCCTCCCCTCGCGCAGGCCATTATTCTTCAGGGAATATAGTACCGCACACGGGAACCAGGCCGACACGCGTACGACAGGACGAGGCGTTTCGAGCATGACGGGCTTCTCGAGCCCATCCTCAGCATTCAAACCGTCCCAACATTCGATGCTTTTCCCGATATTGGCAAAAAACGTCGAATGTTGGGACGGTTTAGGTGTTCGCAAAGCTCGGAAGACAAGCCAGACGCCCCTAGAGACCACCATTCCAGTGCCGAATCACGAATTCCCGCAGGTCATTCTGCCGTTTCTGGAACGTCTCGCTTCGGTCGCACTTGAGGCCCATAGCGAGCGCAATGGCATTCATCGCCCGATGCAATTGCAGCCGGTTGGCAAACTGGGTCCCGGTGAGGACGATCATCCTAAAGCCCAGCGCGCTCAGAACGGTCATACGCTCAGCGTCAGACGCACTGCGCTGCTTATCAAGATGGTCCGAACCGTTGTATTCAATCCCCGTGCCGCTCGCAGGTGCATATACATCGATCTCGAAATACCCAGCTTTAGCGAGATATTTGAACTCGTTGGGAACATCGACCCGATGGTTGAGCTCAACCCTGGTGTACCCTAGCCCGCCTTGGGAACGCTTCGCGACGACCATGATCGCGGTGGCCGTCTCCATGGGCGACCGCGCACCATCGTGCACGCGTTTGAGCACGGCAGCCGCACGTGTAGCCCCCTGACGAGATCGGTTCTCATCGCAATAAGCGATCAAGTCGGCAACGGTATACCTCTGCCCCATCTCGATATAATCGCCTGACGACAAATGATTCAAATGGTATCGGGCGCAAATTTCATACCCATATTCCAGCTGCTCGGGCTCACTCATCCACGAGCCCGCCTGGACAAAACACATGGCCTCGTCAACCACCAAGAGACCCTCTGCTACCTCGATAAGATGGTCCGAAGGAATGGGCACCCCAAACACATGTCGTCGGAGACCCGCCGGCCGAGATCGTTCAAAATCGAAGCTGACCAGCGTATCGATACGATCGAGCTCCTCATGTGGAATACCAAGTGAGACCAGGTAGTCGGCAACGATCTCGACCGCCGTAGATATTCTCAGCCCCTTGGCATCTAACCCCAGTTTGGGCAGGTTCGCGGTCGACCGCGCCTCGTCGGCGATCGAGTCCTCATCGTATAGACTGCTTGTTCGCGAAAGCGGCTCAGATGGGCGCGCCACATTGTGGTACAGCCAGGCAGTCTTATGGGACAGGACGATCGGCAGGTCCATGAGCCCTCCAATGGGTCGGATAACAAACCTTATTCCCCTGCTCGCGGATTCGCACACCTTCGCATGCAAGTTAGCGATTCCACCTGATCGGACGACAGAAAAACCGTCCCAACATTCGATGCTTTTCCCGATATTGGCGAAAAACGTCGAATGTTGGGACGGTTTGAAGCGGAGTAAGGGGCATGGAGGGCCAAAGTACCGTGCCCGAACGGGTTAATCCAGCTCCTTTAAGCCGTGCGCTAGCTGCCAGTATTCGCCGTGCTGGGCCAGGAGCTCCTCGTGGGTGCCGCGTTCGATGATGCGGCCGTGCTCCAGGACCATGATCGCGTCGGCGTCGCGGACGGTGGACAGGCGGTGTGCGATCATAAACGTGGTGCGGCCGCGCATGATGCGGTCCATGCCGCGCTCGATGAGCTTTTCGGTGCGCGTGTCGATGGAACTTGTCGCCTCGTCCAGAATGAGCACCGGAGGATCGGCCACGGCCACGCGCGCGATGGCGAGCAGTTGGCGCTGGCCCTGCGACAGGTTGGCACCGTCGGCGGTGACCGGCGTGTCGTAGCCTTGCGGCAGGCGGCGGATAAACGAGTCGGCGCAGGCGGCCTCGGCGGCGGCACGCACCTCGTCGTCGGTCGCGTCGAGCTTGCCAAAGCGGATGTTCTGCGCAATGGTGCCGCTAAACAGGTGCGTATCCTGCAGCACAATGCCGAGCGACCCGCGCAGGCTGGCCTTGGCAATGTGCTTGACGTCGATGCCGTCGTACGTGATCTCGCCGTCATCGACCTCGTAGAAGCGGTTGATGAGGTTGGTGATGGTCGTCTTTCCGGCGCCCGTCGAACCCACAAAGGCGATCTTTTGCCCCGGCTTGGCAAACAGGTTGAGGTCCGTGAGCACGCGCGTGCCCGGCACGTAGGAGAAGTCCACGGCATGAAAGCGCACGTCGCCGGCAAGCGGGACCAGGCCGGTGACAAGCTCGGTACCGTCGGCGGCCACCGCACGGCCCGCGTCATCGACCGAGGCCACATCGTGCAGATGCCCGTACGCGCCCACGCCACGGCCCTCGGGAATCTTCCACGCCCATGCGGACTCGCCCGTCTGTACCAGCTCCACGCAGCCCTCGTCCACCTCGGGCTCAAGGTCCATCGCGGCAAACAGGCGCTCGGCACCGGCCAGCGCGTTGAGTAAGAAGTTGCCCAGCTGCGTGAACTGGTTGATGGGCATGGCCGCCTGGCGCACAAAGACCAGGTAGCTCGCGAGCGCGCCTACGTCGGCCAGGCCGTTGATGCAGAGCATGCCGCCCGCCACCGCAACGATCGCGTAGTTGGCATACCCGATCACCACGGTCATGGGCACCATCGAGTTGGCGTAGGCCTGCGCGGCGCCACCGGTGCGGCGCAGCTCCTGGTTGCGCGCGTCAAAACCGGCAACGTTAGCCTGCTCGTGGTTAAAGACCTTGATGACCTTTTGACCCGAGACCATCTCCTCGACATATCCGTCCAAGTCGCCGAGCGACGCCTGCTGGGCAGCAAAGAAACGCTTGGAACGAATGCCCGAATAGCGCGCGTACAGCACGATGGCCGCGTCGCACACGAGCGTGATAATCGTGAGCTGCCAGTTGAGGATGATGAGCATGGCCGTGGTGCCGATCACCTGAATGGTCGCCTGAATCACGTTGGCAAAGCTGTTGTTGAGCGCCTCGGAGACCGTGTCGACGTCGTTGGTGAAGAAGCTCATGATGTCGCCCGAGCGCGTGCTGTCGAAATAGCTGAGCGGCAGCGTCTGAATGTGCGCAAACAGGTCGCGGCGGATGTCGGACACCACGCGCTGGGCCGCACGCACCATAATCTGCGAGTAACCCAGGGCCGAGAGCACGCCCGCGGCGTAGATGGCGGCCGTAAAGAGAACCTGCTTGGTAAGCAGCTCCTCCCCGCCCGTAGCCAGGCCGTTGACGATGGGGCGCACCATATAGGTGCCGGCAAGGCTTGCGATGGCGGCGATAGAGGCGAGCACGCCCACCGCCAGCAGCGAGAACTTGGCGTGGCCCATGTAGCTGAGCAAGCGGCGGAGCGTCTGCCCCAGATTGGCCGGACGGGCCTGAGCTGATGTCTTAGGCATGGCGCTCACCTCCTTCTCGGGCCGGGGCATCTGCGGTCGTATCCCCAGCGAACTCCATCTGCGAGGCGTAAATCTCCTGGTAGATGTTGTCACCCGCCAGCAGCTCTTCGTGCGTGCCCACGCCATGGACACGGCCGTCGTCCAGCACCACAATGCGATCTGCATCCATCACGCTCGCGATGCGCTGGGCGATGATGATCACGGTCGTGTCGGGAATCTGCGCGATGTGCTCGCGAATCTTGGCGTCGGTCGCCATATCGACCGCGCTGGTGGAGTCGTCAAAAATGAGCACGCGCGGATGCTTGAGCAGCGTGCGCGCAATGCACAGGCGCTGCTTCTGTCCGCCCGAAACACCGGCTCCGCCCTGGCCCAACTCGCCGTCGAGCCCGCCGATGCGGTCCAGGAACTCATCCACGCACGCCGCACGGCAGGCACACAGCAGCTCCTCGTCGGTGGCATCGGGTGCGCCCCACTGCAAGTTTTCGCGCACGGTGCCCGTAAACAGCACGTTCTTTTGCAGCACAATGCCCACGGCGTCGCGCAGGGCAACCAGGTCGTAGTCGCGCACGTCACGCCCACCCACGAGCACGGCGCCCTCGGTCGCGTCGTACAGGCGCGCGATGAGCTGCACGAGCGAGCTCTTGCCCGAGCCCGTGCCGCCAAGCACGCCCACCGTGGAACCCGGCTCGATGCGAAGGTCGATATGCTCGAGCACGTCCTCGGCAGCATCTGCACGGTACTTAAACGACACGTCGCGGAACTCAACGCTTCCGTCGGCAACCTCGCGCACGGCCGCGTCTGCCGCAGGTGCCTGGATGAGCGATTGCTCGTCAATCACTCGCGAAATGCGCTCCACGCTGGCGAGCGCGCGCGTGAGCAGCAAAAACACGTTGGAAATCATCATGAGCGAGTTCATGATCAGCAGCACGTAGCTCATAAAGCCCGTGAGCGAGCCCACGCCCAGCTCACCGGCGATAATCATGCGTCCGCCGATCCACAGGATGGAGATGGCGGCCACGTACATCGACAGCTGAAACACCGGCAGGTTGAGTACGGCGTTGCCGAAAGTCTTCGTCGCCGTGCGCGCGAGCTCGGTATTGACGGTATCGAACTTAGCCTCCTCGTGCTCGGCGCGCACGTACGCCTTGACGGCGCGCACGGCGGTGAGGTCTTCCTGCACCACACCGTTGAGGTGGTCCATTGAGGTCTGCAGCTGGCGGTAGAGCGGGCTCACGCGGTAGGTGATGACGCCCAGCACAATCGCCAGCACGGGCAGGATGATCGCGAAGACCGTGGCAAGCGGGCGCGACAGCACCAGGGCATAGACCAGGCCGACAATGAGCGTCACCGGTCCGCGCACCATGGGGCGAAAGCCGTTGCCGATGGCATTTTGGATGACGGTGATGTCGGTGGTCATGCGGGTGACGAGCGAGCTGGCATCGTAGTTGTCCAGGTTGCCAAAGGCGAGCGTCTGGATCTTACGATACTCGGCCTCGCGCAGGTTGGCACCCAGGCCCGAGGCCACACGGGCGGACGTGCGGGCATAACCCAGGCCCAGCACCAGCGAAAACGCCGCGCACACCAGCATGCACGCGCCCTGCAGCAGCATATAGTTGACGTCGCCCGCGGGCACGCCCACGTCGATGATGTTGGCCATGATGACCGGGATAAACAGCTCAAGCGCAGTCTCGACCGAGACGAACATCACGCCGAGTATGGCATCGCGACGGTATGCCCCCAAATAGGAAAACAGGATTTTGAGATTGCGCACGCAGGTTCATCCCCCATCAAACGTTGTTCGCAAACGCACGTATTATTGCGCGCCGGGCGGCAGTGTCAAGTGATGCGAAATCGATTTCTACAAGGCTAGCGTTGGCGCTAAGCCTACACGGCGCACGAGCGTATTCAAACGGAAATGATTGCGGGCGAGAATTATTCGCCCCACCGCTAACATAAACCTTGACTCTACAATCGTTGTAGGGTTTTCACTACACTGGTACGTAAACGAACCAAGCCAGAAAGCCCTGCCCATGGAACACGACCTCACGCGCGGCAATGTCCTCAAGACCATCGCGGTCTTCGCCCTGCCCTATATGCTCTCGTACTTTTTGCAGATGCTCTACGGCATGGCCGACCTGTACTTTATCGGACAGTTTAGCGGCGCCGCCGGCATCACCGCCGTGGGCAACGGCGCGCAGACGCTCTATATCATTACCGTGACGCTCGTGGGCCTGGCCATGGGAACGACCGTCATCGTCGGCCACGCCGTGGGCTCGCGACGCTTCGACCGCGCCGAGGCCGCCATCGGCAACACCATCACGCTCTTTATGGGCGTCTCGGTGGTGCTGGCCGCGCTCTTGCTCGCGCTGTGCCCGCAGATCGTGGCGCTCATCGGCACGCCGGCCGAAGCGGTTGAGGGCACTGCCGCCTACCTGCGCATTTGCTTTATCGGCATTCCGTGCATCGCCGCATACAACATCCTTTCGGCCATCTTTCGCGGCCTGGGCGATTCGCGCTCGCCCATGTATGTGATCGGCGTGGCGTGCGCTATCAACATCGCGCTCGACTTTCTGTTTATTGGCCATATGGGGCTCGGCCCCGTGGGCGCGGCACTCGGCACGGTGATCGCGCAGACGGCAAGCGTGGCCCTCGCACTCGTATGGCTCAAGAGCCGCCGCACGAACATCCACGTCAAACGCAGCGACCTGCGCCCCCAGCCCGAGGTGCTCGGCAGCATCCTTAAGATTGGCGTGCCCGTGGCCGTGCAGGACGGCTGCATCCAGGTGGCATTTATGTTCATCACCGTTATCGCCAACCACCGCGGCCTGGTCGACGCCGCCGCCGTGGGCCTGGTCGAGAAGATGATCAGCTTTTTGTTCATTGTGCCGAGCTCCATGGGCGCCACCGTCAGCGCGCTCACGGCGCAAAACGCCGGCGCGGGCAAGGGCGACCGCGCGCGTCAGGTGCTCAAGGACGCTATGACCATCTCGGTGGTGTACGGCTGCCTGATCACAGCCCTCATGTGGCTGGTGGCACCGGCGTTTCTCGGCTTTTTTGCCAAGGATGCCGCGGTGGTCGCAGCCGGCACCGGCTATATGCGCAGCTATATTTTCGACGCGATCTTCGCCGGCATTCATATTTGCTTTAGCGGCTTTTTCGCTGCGTACGGCAAGAGTTATATCGGCTTTGCGCACAACGTGCTGGCCGTGGCGCTCATTCGCGTGCCGGGCGCATGGCTGCTATCGAACGCTTATTCCGACACGCTGTTTCCCATGGGCATCGCCTCGCCGTGCGGGTCGATTCTGTCGGCAGTCATTTGCGTGGTGGCGTTTACGGTACTCAACCGCCGCGGTGCTTTTGACAAGTTGGTGGCGTAGCGGGGCGACGCAGGCCTGGCGTCTCTCCTCTGTTTTACCGAAAGGAGCGGTCCTGTGACCGACATGCCAAGCGAACACACCGAGGGTCTGCTCCGCATTGGCGAGGTAGCGCGCCTGCTCAATTTGAGCGTGGGCACACTGCGCCATTACGAACAGATGGGGCTATTGGAGCCGGCATATGTCGATCCGGCGAGTGGGTACCGCTACTACGGATCGCGGCAGCTCTCCACCCTCAACACCATCGGCAACCTGCGCGTTCTCGACTTGCCGTTGGCGCAAATTCGCGAGTTTGTCACTACGCGCGATATGGATTTGATGCAACGGCAACTGACCAAGCAACAGGAGTTAATTGAGCACAGGCGGCATGAGCTGGAGCGCATGTCGCGCAAGATTGACCAGCGGCTTGCCTTGCTTCATGGCGCTTTGAATGCTGAGCTCGACACCATTAGCGAAATCGAGGAACCCGAACTTCGCTGCGCCACGCTGCACGAGCGCGTCAATCCCACCGACGCCTATTCGCTGGGATGGCATATCCGCCAGCTTCAGCAGGGACAGCACGAAACCTTTGCCTATCTGGGCAATCTGGGCGTGGGCATCGCGCCCGAACGCCTGGACGCCGGTGACTTTGATGGCTACGACGAGGTCTTTCTGCTGCTCGATGACACGGATGACTACCTGGGCGATGTCGAGGTTCGGCCCGCCGCGCGGTGCCTGACCGTCAGCTTCCGTGGCACGCACGGGCAGGCGGCCCCGCACTACGAGCGCCTACTCGATTACATGCACGAGCACAACCTGGCCCCCGCCGGCCCCTCGCGCGAAATCGCCCTCATCGACGACATTATCAGCGACGACCCGGCGACCTACGTGACGCAGATCACGGTGCCTGTTACGGTCTCCTAATAAAACCGCCCGGAAAGCGTCAAACTTTCCGGGCGGTTCTTCAATTTGTCTATCGATGCCTTAAACCTGGGGCACCTGACCAGTAGCCAGAATCTGCTCGAGTGCGTCCTCATCCAACACGGGCACGCCCAGCTGTTCGGCCTTGGTGAGCTTGGAGCCCGCCTTGGGGCCGGCGACCAGATAGCTCGTCTTCTTCGATACGCTGCCCGAAACCTTGGCGCCGAGCACCTTGAGCGCGGCGCCCGCCTCGTCACGCGTGCGATTGACGAGCGTGCCCGTGAGCACAAAGGTCAGCCCCGCGAGCG
Organism: uncultured Collinsella sp.; assembly: GCA_934621885.1. Next base: position 89,943 of record CAKTUH010000001.1, on the reverse strand, counting down.
GCTGTGCGTCGGCAAGCTCGCCCGCCACGCCGGCATCGGCTGCAGCCTGCGCATGCGCGGCACCCAGGTCAACCTCGAGCGACAGGCCCGCCTGACGCAGGCGCTCCAAAACGGCGAGGTTCTCGGGCACGGCCAGGAACTGCTTGACGCTCGCCGCAATCTTGGGACCGATGCCCTCGCACTCGGCGATGTCCTCTTCGCTCGCCAAGATGAGCTTGTCGATCGACAGGAATCGCTCGGCGATAACCTCGCCCACGCTCTTGCCCACGTGTCGGATACCCAAGGCAAACAGCACGCGCCCGAGCGGCTGACTCTTGGACTTGTTGAGCTCGGCGATAATCTTCTCGGCCGTCTTGATACCAACCGGAATGGGATCGCCCTTCTTAACGCCCTTTTTGCTGTTGGAGCTGGCATACACGCGGCCCGTATCCAGGCCGGCGATGTCGTCGACCGTAAGCTGGTAGAAATCCGCGACGTCGTGAATCAGACCGGCGGCGATCATCTTGTCGACGATCTCGTCGCCCAGGCCGTCGACGTCCATGCAGCCGCGGCTCACCCAGTGGAGCAGGCGCTCCTTGAGCTGCGCGGGGCAGTCGATGGACACACAGCGGTAGGCGACCTCGCCGTCCTCGTGCACAACTGGGCTGCCGCACACGGGGCAGACCTCGGGCATCTGCCAGTCAACCGAATCGGCCGGGCGCTTGTCGAGCACCGGGCCCACGACCTCGGGGATCACGTCGCCCGCCTTGTGCACGATGATGGTGTCGCCTTCGCGCACGTTTTTGCGGCGGATCTCGTCGATGTTGTGCAGCGTGGCGCGCGCGATGGTGGAGCCAGCGACCGTCACCGGGTCGAACTCCGCGACCGGCGTGAGCACGCCGGTGCGGCCCACCTGGATGCGAATCTCGCGCAGGATGGTCTGCTTCTCCTCGGGAGGAAACTTAAAGGCGATGGCCCAGCGCGGCGCGCGGGCGGTAAAGCCCAGGCCGAGCTGCTGCTGGAAACTGTCGACCTTTACGACCACGCCGTCGATGTCGTAATCCAGATCGCCGCGGTGCTCGAGCGCCTGGGCGCAGAACCCGTGGACCTCAGCCGGCGTGGCGCAGCGAGCCACGTTAGGATTGACGCTAAATCCGGCGCTACGCAGCCAGTCAAGGAACTCGCGCTGGCTATGAACGTGCAGCGGGTCGGTATCGGCGATGGCATAGATAAAGGTGGCCAGGTCGCGACGCGCCGTGACCTTAGGATCCTTCTGACGCAGGGATCCGGCAGCAGCGTTGCGCGGGTTGGCGAAGGGATCACGGCCCTCGGCATCGGCCTCGTCGTTCAGGCGCACAAAGCTGCCCTTGGGCATGTAGACCTCGCCGCGGACCTCGATGGCGCGCTCGCGGTCGGCGCCCATGTGGGCGAGTGCCGGCTCGGACAGGTGCATGGGCACGTCCTTGATGGTGCGCACGTTGAGCGACACATCCTCGCCCGTGGTGCCATCGCCGCGCGTGGCCGCGCGCACGAAGGTGCCGTTCTGGTAGGTAAGCGCCACGCCTAAGCCGTCGATCTTGAGCTCACAGGTATAGGTAACGTTGCCGGCACCGAGCGCATCCTCGGTGCGCTGGAGCCATGCGTCGAGTTCGTCCAGGTCCATGGCGTCGTCCATGGAATACATGCGCGCCATGTGCGTGACCGGTGTAAACTGCTCGCTCACGTAGCCGCCCACGCGCTGGGTATAGCTGTCGGGCGTCACCAGATCGGGATAGGTTGCCTCGATCTCCTGCAGCTCAACGAGCATTTTGTCGAAGGCGGCGTCCGTAATCTCGGGCGCATCGAGCATGTAGTAGCGGTAGGCATGGTAGTCGAGCTCGTGGCGCAGCTCGGCCGCGCGCGCCGCCGCCTTGGCGCGGGCATCGGTCGGTGCAGCGGCATCCGCGCTCGCGGGCGTTTCGGTATCGATGTCCACGCCGTCACCAAACAGGCTCGATTGCTCCATTGCGGCACTCCTTCGCTCGATTTCAAACGGATACAAGAGTACCACCGGTCGCAACGGGGCCGAATAGCGGTCTCAAACCGCACCGAATCGGCAGCCGTCGGACCGGGGTGGACAGTTAGTTCAGATACGTATAAATCTGCGAACCGAATCGAGCTCAAATGGCACCATTTCACCCCATTTGGTCGTCCCGGAGCGGCACGATCGGCTTATTTCTCCTTCCGAGCACCCATCAGAACCCCATTTCCATCCCAAAACAGCTCAAAACGCATCCCGGACTGCCCCAGATTTATACGTATCTGAACTAACTGTCCAGACCATTCCGAACCGAGCTCCTCGCCAGCTCAAAGTGATCTGTTTTCCTCCGTCCCCGGGGGATCATTATGGAAAGAGGGGCTGTCCCGCGCATGGCGGGGCAGCCCCTCTGGCTTCGATGTGTGTGAAACGGCTCGCTAGAATCCCTGGCCGTAACCCTGACCCTGGCCCTGGCCCTGCTGGCCCAGCAGCTCCTCCAGGTACTGGCGCAGCTGCTCGTCGGTGATGCCGCCGTTGCCGGTGTCAGTCGAGCTGTCGTCCTGCTGCTGGTTCTGCAGCTCCTCGTCGGAGCCCAGCTCAACAGTGACCTTCTTCTCTTCCTTGCCGCGCACGAGCGTGATCTCGACCTTCTCGCCCACCTCGTGGCTGCGCAGCGCGATGATCAGGCCGTCGGCACTCGTGATCTCGTCATCGCCCAGCTTGGTGATGACGTCGCCCTCCTGGATGCCGGCCTTGGCAGCGGGGCCGTCCTCCACAACGCTCGCCACATACGCACCGCTATCGGTGTTCAGCTTGTTGGTGCGGGCGTTGAGCGCGTTGACGCTCGAGAGCGTGGCGCCCAGGTACGGATGAACCGGCGTCTTGCCGTCGATAATCTGGTCGGCAATATTCTTGGCATAGTTGACCGGAATGGCAAAGCCAACGCCCGAGCTAGAGCCCGAATAGCTCTCGATGAGCGAGTTGATGCCCACGAGCTCGCCGTTATCGTTGACGAGCGCGCCGCCAGAGTTGCCCGGGTTGATGGCGGCATCGGTCTGAATCATGTTGGCATAGATGGTGTTGCCGCTGGTAGAGCTCATGGCCGTGGAGCGATAGAGCGCCGAGACGATACCCGTGGAGACGGACTGCTCGTTGCCGAACGGCGAGCCGATCGCCATAACCCACTCGCCCACGTTGAGCTTGGAGGAATCACCGATCTCGATCGGGGTGAGCTTGGAAGCGTCGGCGTCCTTGAGCTTGATGACGGCGAGGTCACTCGAGGCATCGTTGCCCACGAACTCAGCCTCGTAGGTGGTGCCGTCGTCCATAGTCACCACGTACTGGTCGTAGCCATCGACCACATGGTTGTTGGTGAGAATGTGGCCCTCAGTATCGAGCACAACGCCCGAACCGACGCTACCTGAGCTATCCGACCCGTCGGCAGACTGCGAAAGCGAACTGCCCTGGTTGCCGCTTGAAGTGGCGGTAATGGAAACCACGGAGGGCAGCGCCTTGGCAGAAACGGCCTCGGCCAGCGTGGTGTCCTCGGAGTCAATCGTGATCTTTTGCGTCGACGAACCCGAAGCGCCCGCCGTCACGGCGTTCTTGCCGCCGCCGATATCGAGCGTGCCACTCATAATGAGCGCGATGACCAGCAGGGCGCCGCAGGCGCAGCCGGCGAGCGCCGTAATGAAGATCGGCAGCTTTTTGGTCTTGGTCTTGACCACCGTGTGCTTGTTCACGACCCGCTGGCCACCCAGCGGCTGGCCGGTCTGCGTGTCGTAGGCCTGCACATAGGGAATGTTGTTGCCGCCAGCAGGCGTCGACTCCACCTGCACGCGCGGCTGCTGCTGAGTCTCGCCGGCGTTGCCCGCGTCCTGGGGACGCTGGGAATCGTACTCGCTCATAGCTGCGATCCTTTCGTCTAATAACCAAAGGCCCGCCAAACATGTGGCGGGCCATCATTGTTCACGTTGAGTTGTACCCCAATATGCGGGTGCGCGTGTATGAGAACGCAATCTTTTAGGAAGGCTTAAGTTCTGTTGCAAACCAGAAAGGCACCCGCACCTGCGGCAAAACCACCACAAAGGTGCCTGTCCCCTTTGTGGTGGAAATCTAGTCCTTAAACAGGTAGCCCACGCCGCGGACGGTGGTGATGTGTGCCGCGATCTGCGGGCCCACCTTGGAGCGGATGCGTCGGATATGCACGTCGACGGTACGCGTGCCGCCGCAGTACTCAAAGCCCCACACGCGGTGCAGCAGCACCTCGCGACTGTAGGCGCGGTTGGGGTGCGTCGCCAAAAAGCTCAGCAGCGAATACTCCATCAGCGTCAGGTCGATGGGCTCATCGTCGAGCGTCACCTGGTAGGTGGCCAGGTTAATCTCGAGGTTGTCGATGTTGAGCACGTCATCGGCGGTGACGGTCTCCTCCTCGCCCATCAGGCGCTGCGCACGAGCCTTGAGCTCGTTGGGCGTCGCCGTGGGGCATACGAAGTCGGCATGCGCGTGATTCGGCAGGCGCAGGGTGCCGAGCGCCTCGTCGTCGACGATCACCAGCATGGGAACGCCGCCGCGATCGTCGAGCCACTTGGCAATCTGATCGATACGGTCGCTGCGGATGCCGTCGGAATCGAGGATCAGCAGGTCAAAGTCGTGCGCCGCAGTCGGCGAATCGGGAGTGGCCAGGCTCACCTCGACACCCAGGGTGGTCGTCAGGCTGCGGGCAAACTCGTGGAAGCGCGTCGTGCGCGCCATGAACAGGGCACTCTTTTCGGACATATCGGCCTCCAAGGAAATGAGCTCAATCGTACTGGAACAAACCGGCGCGATTAGGAGTTCGCCAGATAATGCTTGATCTCCCACTCGGTGATCGTGGACTCAAACTTATGCCACTCGTCGCGCTTCTTTTTGAGGAAGAAGCTGTGGATGTGCTCGCCGAGAGCATCCTTCATAAACTGCGAGTCCTCAAACACGTCGAGCGCCTCTTTGAGCGAACGCGGCAGCGGCGTGTAGCCGGCCTCGAGCATCTGACGACCGTTGAGCTTGAGCGTCTCGGCCGTGGCCTCGGGCGGGAGCTCCAGCTTGCGCTCGATGCCGTCGAGACCAGCCGCCAGCGTGACGGCGTTGACCAAGTACGGGTTGGCCATGGGGTCGGGGCTGCGGAGCTCGATACGAGTGGACAGCTGCTTGCCGGGCTTGTAGACCGGGATGCGGACCATGCTCGCGCGGTTGCGCAGGCCCCACGTGGCGTACTGCGGCACGGAGTCGCCGCCGGTAGTGATGCGCTTGTAGGAGTTGACCGTGGGGTTGGTGATGGCGCTGATCTCGCGCGCGTGCGCCAGAATGCCGGCCATGTAGTGCTTGGCGACGTCGGAGAGATGGTACTTCTCGTCGTCCTCGCCCCAAAAGACGTTGTTGCCGTCGTGGTCGAACAGCGACTGGTGCAGGAACATGGCGCTGCCATCCTCGCCCGCCAGCGGCTTGGGCATAAAGGAGGCGTGGCAACCGCTCTCGTAGGCCTGCTGCTTAATGATGAGCTTGGCCGTGGTGATGGCGTCGGACATGCTCAGGGCCTCGGCGTGACGCAGGCTCATGCCGTGCTGCGAGCGGCCGGCGGCGTGGAAGGTGTACTCCACGGGCACGGACATCTTCTCGAGCGTAAGGACCGTGTTGCGGCGCAGGTCGCGGGCGGCGTCGCTCACCGAAAGGTCAAAGTAGCCCACGTTGTCGAGCGGCTCGGGCGTGTGCTCGTCGGGGAAGTAGTAATACTCCAGCTCGGCGCCCACGTTGAGCAGGTAGCCGGCCTTCTCGGCCTTGTGGAACATGCGGCGCAGGGCATCGCGCGGGTCGCCGGCGAAAGGTTTGCGATCGGGAGTGCACACGTCGCAGAACACGCGGGCGACGCCGTTGTGGCTCGGGCGCCACGGCAGGATCTGGAAGGTCGAGGCATCGGGGAACGCGAGCATGTCGGCTTCCTCGGGCGTGGCAAAGCCCTCGATGGCCGAGCCGTCAAAGCCAATGCCCTCCTCAAAAGCGACCTCGAGGTCCTCGGGGCTGATGGCAAAGTTCTTGAGGCGACCGAGAATGTCGACAAACCACAGACGCACAAAGCGGATGTCACGCTGCTCTACAGAGCGGAGTACGTAATCGATGTTCTGCTGGTTCATGTCGCTCCCCTTTCTTTCGGGCGGGTTTCGACTGTTCTATATCGCAGATACTATCGCAGAAAAATGTTTCCGCAGGGTTAAAGCGTGTGGAGCGCTCAAAAAACGTGCGAGGGCGGGCGGCTAGAGCTTGGCCTCCAAGACCTCTTGCGCGCGAAGGCTGTCTGACTTACGCGCGATCATAAACGATCACTCCTTCGCGCTCGATTGCCGCGGCAAGATCGCCATCAAGATGGTCGCTTGTGACGAGGTCAACCTGCTTCCCGGTCTCCTTACGCACCGCTTCGCCAAACGCCGACAACGCGAAAAGACCAAAGCCATGCTCGCGATCGACTTCGAGACGCAAATCGATATCACTATCGACACGCGCCTCACCACGGGCATACGAGCCAAAAAGGACCACGGTTTTGATGGCGGGAATCGGGCTGGCCGCCTCGCGGACGGCGGACTTAATCTGAGCAATATCCAAAATGTCTGCGTCAACGTTTTCGCTCGCAATGTTTTTACCAAGTGAAGGAACAAACGGCAGCGAGCGCTCGCGCAGCATCTGCCTCATAAACATATTGACCGCAACAGACGAAGTCATGCCGAGTTCTTCGCATAGCTCGGCAAATGAATCTTTAATTGACGAGTCCACTCGTACACTCAGTACAGACGCAGCCATGGATACCTCCTGTATGACATTGTCTATATAGTATCACACAGGCTAGCGCGAAGTGGAGGCTCGGGACTCGATGTGGCCGGGGATCTCGATGCGCTTGGGCGCGAGCTTTGCGGCCTCGCCTACCGTGGTGGTGACGACGTCGATGCGCTCGGACAGACGCTCGACCACGCGCTCGGCAATTGCCTGGGTGTCCTGCGCGGCCGTGGTCACGCCGCCAAAGAGCACATGGTTCCAGGGGTAGTCGTCGAACGTCGCGATCTTAAGCCCCGCCGGCAGCGAGGGGCCAAGCTGGGCCAGGGCCTCGGTCAGGCGCAAGAAGACCAAGCCGTTGACGGCGATAAGGCCGAGCTTTTTACCCGCGTAATCGCGGATGGCCTCGTCCAGACGGCTAATGCCCTCGGCGCCGCCGTCGGCCAGCGTGACAACCTCGCCGGCAAGACCGCGACGAGCGAGCTCATCGGTAAAGGCCTCGGCACGCTCGCGACGGACGGGGCTGTCGTCGCTTGCCTCGGTGAGCAGGCACAGGCGCTCGCTACCCGCGGCAGCCAGGGCGTCGACCAGGCCGGCGACCAGCTCGCGATTGTTAGACGTCACCAGATCGATGCCGCCGTCCTCGATGTCGCGGTCGAGCAACACGACCGGCAGGCGCCCCGCAGCTGCGGCGATCGCCCCGTCGTTGCCGCCGCAGGTGTTGACGACCAAGCCGTCCACGCCCGCATCGATGAGCCTGGTGAGCGACTCGGCCTCCTTGGCAGGGTCGTTGCCGCTAATAGCCGTCATGAGCGAGCAGCCGCGCGCGGCGGCGCTGGCGGAAAGACCCTCGAGCATGGCGCTCGAGAAGGGGTTGGCGATGTCGGCCAAGATCACGCCGATGAGGTTGGTGCGCGAGCTACGCAGGTTGCGCGCGGCGGCACGGGGACGATAGCCCGTGCGCTCGATGACCTCGGCAATGCGGGCGCGGGTCTCCTCGGTCATCTGACCGGGACGGTTGTTGAGGTAGCGCGAAACGGTGGCCGGGCTCACGCCCGCCTCGGCGGCAATGTCCTTGATTCTCATATGCGCCATAGCGCCCCTCGTTTCCCATTTGTCGGCAATCTTAGCCATTTTAGGCATTTTTTTAAAAATCTCGCTTGCAAAACGCTGTAGGTGAGTATACTACAACTCGAAACGAAACCGATTTCGTAAACCGATTTCGGTAAGCGTTGGCACGGAGGTGCAAAGATGCACCCTACCGTCTTGGCACCTCCGTGCCAACGCCATAGCAAAGGTGTACGCACAGACAAGAAGGAGCTACGCGACCATGGGTAAAACGGTTCTTACCTTCGGCGAGATCATGATGAGGCTCTCGCCCAAAGATCACCTGCGTATTGAGCAGGCCACCGAGTTCGACGTCCGCTACGGCGGCGCCGAGGCCAACACCGCGCTTTCCCTGGCCTACCAGGGCGACAAGGCCGCTTACGTTTCCGTCGTTCCGGCCAACCGCCTGGGCGAATGCGCCCTGCGCTCGCTGAAGGTCTACGACGTCGACACCACGCGCGTCGTGCGTCAGGGCGACCGTCTTGGCTCCTATGTGTTTGAGGTCGGCGCCTCGCAGCGCGGCAACGGCTGCGTCTACGACCGCAAGTACTCGGCCATCAACATGGCCGAGCGCGACGTCTTTAACTGGGACGAGATCCTCAAGGGCATCGACGTCTTCTACTTCTCCGGCGTGACGCCCGCCGTCTCCGACGAGATGGCCGCTGCCTGCAAGGATGCCCTCACCGCTTGCCGCGCCAAGGGCATCGCTACCGTGTGCGACGTTAACTATCGCGGCAAGATGTGGTCGCCCGAGAAGTCGCAGGCAACCATGAAGGAGCTCCTGCCGCTCGTCGACATCTGCATCGCCAACGACGAGGACGCACCCGCCGGCCTCGGCATGACCTGCGTCTCCGGCTCCCTTGCCCACGGCATCGAGGAGCGCGACACCTACGTCGAGATGGCCCGTCAGATCTGCGCCGAGTACGGCTGCAAGAAGGTCGCCTCGGTCGTCCGCAACATCTCCTGCGTCGAGCGCTCCATCTGGATGGGCATGCTCTATGACGCCGAGAGCGGCGAGCACTGGTTCTCCCCTGCTCACGACGTGCACGTGCTCGAGGGCGTTGCCGCCGGCGACGCTTTCAACGCCGGCCTGGTCCACGCACTCATCAACGACTTCGACCCGCAGGATGCCGTCAACTACGCCATCGCCGCTTCGATCCTCAAGCTCACCATCAAGGGCGATTCTAACCTGGTAACCGCCGACGAGATCGCCGCCGTGGCCAACGCCGCCGACGGTGGCACCCGCGTCGCCCGTTAATTCGTTCCCCATTCCGCGGGCTGCAGTTTCCCATACCCATACCTCTGCAGCCCGCTCCCCGATTTCTCCGGTCGGGCAAAACCACCAGTCCCATTCCGGTTTTGCCTGGCATTCCTTCACGACTGGCCAAGTAGCCGGCTTTGGAATTGCTTGTGACCCCAAGCAGTGCCTCCGATAACCATCCCAAAGCCGGCTAAGGCCAATCCACCCTTAGCAACTACGCGCCCACGCGCCCACGCGCGCCGCACATCGAAAGGAACATCATGTTCGATCAGTTCTACACCACGCTTGAGTCCCTGGGCATCGTGCCGGTCGTCGTGCTCGACAAGGTCGAGGACGCCGCTCCGCTCGCCCACGCCCTTATGGCCGCCGGCATGAAGTCTGCCGAGGTCACCTTCCGCACCGCTTGCGCCGCCGAGTGCATCGCCGCCATGGCCGAGGCCGAGCCCGAGATGTGCGTCGGCGCCGGCACCGTCCTGACCGTCGAGCAGGTTGAGCAGGCCCGCGCCGCTGGTGCCAAGTTTATCGTCTCCCCGGGCTACAACGAGGCTGTCGTCAAGCACTGCATCGACATCGACCTGCCTGTGCTGCCCGGCACCGTAACCCCCTCCGAGGTCACCGCTGCCGTCAACCTGGGCCTCAAGGTCACCAAGTTCTTCCCGGCAGCCCAGTACGGCGGTCTTAACACCATCAAGGCCCTCGCTGCTCCGTTTGTCGGTCACCGCTTTATGCCCACCGGCGGCGTGAGCACCGCTAACGTCGAGGAGTACCTGAGCTCCTCCGCCATCATCGCTTGCGGTGGCACTTGGATGGTCAAGCCGGCCCTGTTCGCCGACGGCGACTTCTCCAAGGTTGAGCAGATCGCCCGCGAGGCCATGGACGTCGTCAAGAAGGTCCGCGGCTAGTAAGTAGCTCTCTATCGTGGGGGGCGCGACCTAGACCGCGCCCCTTTTTTGAAGCGGCTCGGAAGCGTGCCGTTTCCGTCACGGACAAGAACCGAAACCGTCTTGTATGCTGATAGAACGTGACGGAAGCGGCACGCCCCCGAGCCGCTTTTTCTTGACCGATTAAACTCTTCAACATGGCCCAGAGCGCCAAAACAAATGCGGTGCCGTCTGGAGGAATCGGCCCCTTGCTTCTGGTCTGTTCCTCCAAACGGCACCGCATCTTTGTGCCCCGGCCATGCCCCAACGCAGTTGCGGTGGAATAGGGACTGTTTGCGCCGTCTGGGCCGCAAAACAGTCCCTATTTCACCGCAACTTATGAGGGGATAGATTAGATGGACGAGCCTTTGGGCAGCTCAAAGTAGTCGGGATGCAGAGCAATAACTGGGCCCTGCTCCTCGGGCATTAGATGCAGATGCGTCTGCGCCAGATAGCTCGCCGCATCGGTGTCGCCTTCCTTAATGGCCTCGAGGATTCGACGATGCTGCCGACGAATCGGCTCCCAGTCCAGATCCTGCGACACCGCACGCAGCCATTTATACCGCTCAAAATGCGTGTTGACGCTCTTCATCCAATCCCACAGCATATGGCGACCGGCAATCTCAAAGCACGTCTCGTGGAACAGGTTGTCTAGGTCAAAGAAGCGGCGCGTCTCGCTATGGTCGAGCGACTCGGACTCGGCAAGGATCTGCTCAAGCCGCTGCTTTTGCTCGGGTGTGGCAGCCGAACAGCATTTAATGAGCACGCTTCTCTCAAGCTTCTCGCGCAAAAAGCAGGCGTTCTCGGCGCGCTCCATGCTGATCTTTGAGACATAAGTGCCACTTTTGGGACGCGTCTCCACCAGCTCTTGCTCGCGCAGGCGCACAAAGGACTCGCGGATGGGCGTGCGCCCGATCCCCGTCTCCTTTTCCAGACCAATCGCCGAAAGGCGCGTACCGGGCTTGAGCTCGGCATAAATGATCTTGGAGCGCAATGCGTTGTATGCCTGGTCTTGCAGACTCTGATAATGCTGGTGCTGTTCCATAAAGCCCTCGGATAAACCCTCGGTTAGTCGAATACCACCCCGTAATACTATCGCATCCCCCGCCCCCCATAAGTTGCGGTGAAATAGTTCCTGCCATTAGCCTTTAGCAGCAAATACAGGGACTATTCCACCGCAACTTGCTCCGAAAACGAATTATTTGCTGTGGCTAAATTAGCTTCATTTCAAAACTACCCCGGATTACGGGGCTAAATCAAGAACCCCCATCCATACCGGCAATTATCGAATTTCGACAAGTCTTCTACCTGCGGTTTTATTTTCGCTACTTCGCCTATGGTTGGGCACAACCGAATCAGCCCCGTAATCCGCCTTACTTTTGCAAAACCAGCTAATTTGGGATGGAGCCATTTTGGCTACTCTCCGCTGCCGTGCCCATCCTCCAGCAGTTGCGGTGAAATGCGGACTGTTTGCGCCGCCTGGGCCGTAAAACAGTCCGCATTTCACCGCAACTTACAAGAGGGATAAAGGCTTCTTACAGGTTGGCGATGATTGCCTGGGCGATCTCGTCGTACTGAGCCGGCTCGAGCGTGACGCGACCGGGGTTCATGGCAAACACGTCGCCGAACTCAAACGAATCATCCTTGTACTTAGGGACGATGTGGACATGCAGGTGATGCATAGTGTCGCCGTAGGCGCCAAAGTTGATCTTGTCGGGGTTGAACGCCTTGTGCAGCGCGGCGGCAACGTGACGGACGTCGGCCATAAAGGCAGCCGCGTCTTCCTCGGACATGCAAGAAATGTCGTCGACATGCTGCTTGGAGGCAACGATCACACGGCCCTTGTGGCTCTGCTCCTTAAACAGGATGAGCTTGCTGGCGGGCAGGTCGAGCATGGGGATGCCAAAAGCATCGACGAGCGTATTATCGGTCCCGCACATGCAATACGAGCAATCGTTGTGCTGTTCCATGATGGTCCTTTCGATCTGGACAAAAATGAATGTCGCTATTTTTAGCAGGTGCAATCCCCCTGTTTGCACCACCCAAATACGGATAGAGACAACGCATGCGTAGTTGATACGAAATCGGTTTCGTATCAACTTTCGCCATCATACAACTAATGAGTTGTTTCATTTAGGTGAACGTTCACCTTTTCTTTCAAATTTATATTTGCAAATTTTTGTGGTTGAGTATACTAGGCAGCAACGAAACCGATTTCGTTAAGCGTGCGCATCAAGATGCTAAGACGCACCCTACCATCTTGGCATCTTGATGTGCACGCAGCCTCTTTGCTTTCCTCCCGCCTTGCCAAGCCCTTCAGTCCCATTCCGGCAACGCAAGGCATTCCCACATGACTGACCAGGGGCCGGCTCTTCTGCTTGCTAAAAGCAGTGCCTCCGATAACCCTCTTCGCGCCGGCCCAGGTCAGCCTAACTCCTTACAACCGAAAGGACGGCAGCAGTATGCGACCGCTCATTGTAATGAATGGCGAGAACATCGATTGGTGCCACACCGCGACCAGGATGCTCATGTATCTGGTCGGCGTTGCCATTTTGGCCCTCGGCATGAGCCTCCAGACGGCATCGGGCCTTGGCGTGGCCGCCCTCACCTGCTTTGCCACGACCCTGTCCATGCTCACTGGCAAGACGCTCGGTTTTTGGATCACCGTGACCTACGTCGCTTACATTGCAGCCCAATTGGCTATTCTTCGCCGTGAGTTCCAGCCGCGCATTCTGCTCGAGCTCTTTTTCTCCACGCTTATCGGCGGCTTCACCGACTTCTTTATGGCAGTCAATCCTCTGCACCCCACCGCACTCCCCGCGCAGGTCGCGACTATGCTGCTTTCGCTTGCCGTCACCGCGTTTGGCGTAAGCCTGGTGGTCAATATGGGCGTCGTGCCCAACGCGCCGGATGGCCTGGTGCAGGTAATTGCCGAAAAGCTCAAGCGTCGCTTTGGCGATGTTAAGGTCGTATTCGACTGCTCACACGTCGCGGCATCCCTCGCCCTATCACTCGTGCTCATGCACAACCTGGGCGGCTTTGGTGTAACCACCGCTATCTCGGCACTGTTCCTGGGCCACGTCATCAACGTAGCCAATAAGCTGTTCGCAAAACGCTTTATCCACATGGCGTTTGGGGAGTAGCGCAGTCGCAAGAGCCCACAAACCGCGCTATACGTTGCTATATCTCGCTATACCTTGCTATATCTTGCTATAACTTGACATAAATCGATCCGTTGATAGTCGGCATGCAGCAGGCCCCAAGTCAATTAAGACTTGGGGCCTGCCTTGTAACACAGCCCTTTTGAGCTACGCTCGCTCGTATTTTGTGGCGCGGCCCGTCCCCTGTTTTACGATTGCGTTCCGCTCGAGCAAGGATTCGAGCGCCGCCAGCGTCCGAGCGCGGCTCAGCCCTGCCTGCTTCTCGATCTCGCTTCGCGACATAATTCGTCCACCCGACAAGGCCTTGAGAACCTGGACCTCTTCCTCGGACCCATCAAAGATATCGGTAACGGGCAACGCGACAGTCACCATACCGCCTCGAACGTCAAATATTGGCTGGTTAATCGAATCGCGATAAGCACGCCTGATGCGCGCAATTCCCGTTCCAAACTTCTCGATATAGTCCAGCTTTAAGAAGACCTCGGCAACGATGGGGTTTCTGAGCACGGATATCTGCCCATACAGGCATTGCTCCGTCGTCAAGCCAGCGGGCAATGACCCGGGTGAAGTCACAACGACGCGGTCATCGTACAGGGCAACCTGAACATTCGCTTGCACATCCCACGTCCGATGCACCAGGGCGTTTGCAACCGCCTCGCGAAATGCCTCAAGGGGAATACGGTCGGTCTGAACGCGCTCAAAACCTTCGATGCGCTCATAACGATAGTAGCGTGCGAACATGGCAACCGCCCTGTCTACCTGCTCGATCGCCGATACACCCACTGTTGTCTCGCGATCCAAAATCACATCTTCGCTCTCACCAAATCGAACGCAATCAATACCCGGGAACTCGTTCTCATCTGCCAAAATCGCTGCAGCATTGGTATAGCCGTCCCTGCCGAGCAAACGAAGTGTACGCATGATATCCGGCGTTAGCTCGGAAATGCCGAGGTGTTCAACACACTTATACTCGAGCGTATGAAAGCTCAGGTCTTGCCGAGCCGAAGCGAGCGCATCGAACGTCAAATTGCTGCCCTCTAGCGTTAGTCTGCCATACTCAAACCGATCAACCTCCACCGTTGCCGAATCGTTTCGCCTGTAGGCCTTCCCCTTACTTCGATAGGGCTTGTCCTGTCCCTCATAAACCGTAAGGGTAACGGTACCGTGCTTCTCGTCGGGTTCGAGCGAGTAACGAGGCGCAGGATCCAAGCTGTCATTAATCATGTTTTCGATGCGCAGACACTCCGCAACCGGATCCGCGAGACCGACAGCAACGCCTTCGTCGTCAACGCCAAACTCTATCTTGCCCGTCCCATAGTTTGCATAGGCGCTCACCGTTTTAAGAAACGTCGGCGTCACGCTTTCCTTGTATTCGACGGTAGGGCTCTCCCTGACAACCATACGCACGGTCCCCCTCTTTTAATACCTATCCGAACTGTATTATAAGACGAAAACCGTTTACGTACGGTTTTAAACCAGGCGCAAACGGTTTTCGTCTGATTTGCGTACGGAAATGCGACGAAAATTTCGCTTTCGTACGACTGTATGCCGGACGCAAACGGTTTGCGTCCGGCAATGCGTCCGCAAATCAAACGAAAAGGCCCCGAGCTCGTGTGAACTCGGGGCCTTTCTGCCGCGCATCTATGAGAGAAGAATTCGATGCGCCCGGGCGCTACTCCATGTAGCCACCCTGAATGGCGGAGACTGCATGCTCGGTAAAGAACTTGAGCGTGCCGGAGGTATAGCGGTTAGCCTTGGGCTTCCAAGCGGCGCGACGCTCGGCCAGGACGGCGTCGACCTCGGCCGGCTCCATCTCCTTGCCGGCGATGCCCACGATGGACAGCGAACGCTCGGGGATGTTGATCTGAATGAGGTCGCCCTCCTCGATCAGGGCAATCGGGCCGCCCACGGCAGCCTCGGGCGAAACGTGACCGATAGCCGGGCCCTTGGAGGCGCCGGAGAAGCGACCGTCGGTGATCAGGGCGATGCTCGCGCCCAGCTCGGGATCGCTGGCGATAGCCTCGGTGGTGTAGAACATCTCGGGCATGCCGGAACCCTTGGGGCCCTCGTAGCGAATGATGACGGCGTCGCCGGGCTTGACCTCGTGCGTCAGGACGGCGTGGATGGCGTCCTCCTCGCAATCGAACGGACGAGCCTTAAGCGTGGCCTGGAACATCTCGCGCGGAACGACAGTGTGCTTGACGACCGCACCCTCGGGGGCAAGGTTGCCGTGGAGGATGGCGATGGAGCCGTCGGTGCCGAAGGCCTGGTCGAACGGGCGAATGATGTCCTCGCGCTTGAGGTTCCACTTCTCCAGGTAGCGGCCGCACTTCTCGTAGTAACCGTTGTTCTTGAGGTCCTCGAGATTCTCGCCGAGGGTCTTGCCGGTGACGGTCATAACGTCGAGGTGGAGCATCGACTTGATCTCCTCCATGATGCGCGGCACGCCGCCCGCATAGTAGAAGAACTGCGCCGGCCACTCGCCTGCGGGACGAACGTTGAGCAGGTAGTGGGCGCCACGGTGCAAGCGATCGAAGTCGTCGGCGGACATCTCGATGCCAAACTCGCGGGCGATCGCGGGGATGTGCAGCAGCGAGTTAGTGGAGCCGGAGATGGCGCCGTGGACCATGATGAGGTTCTCGAAGGACTCCTTGGTCACGATGTCGCGCGGGCACAGGTTGTGCTCGGAGAGCCACACGGACTGACGGCCGGCCTCGCGGGCGAACTCACGCAGGTCGGAGCTGGTGGCAGGCAGCAGAGCCGTGCCGGGGAGCATAAGGCCCAGGGCCTCGGCGGTAACCTGCATGGTCGAGGCGGTGCCCATAAAGGAGCAGGCGCCGCAGCTGGGGCAGGCGTTGTGCTTGGCGAACTCGAGTTCCTCACGGGAGATCTCGCCGCGCTCGTAGCGGGCCGAGATAGCGCCGAGCTGCTCTAGAGTCAGCAGGTCGGGGCCGGCATCCATGACGCCGCCGGTGACGACGATCGAAGGAATATTGACGCGGCCCATGGCCATGAGGTTCGCAGGCAGGCCCTTATCGCAGCTGGCGACAAAGACGCCGGCGTCGAACGGGGTAGCCTTGGCGTGAATCTCAATCATGTTGGCGATCATGTCGCGGCTAGGCAGCGAGTAGTTGATGCCGTCGTGGCCCTGGGCTTCGCCGTCGCAGATATCGGTGCAGAAGTAACGAGCGCCGTGGCCACCAGCCCCAGCGACACCGGCGCGAACCTCCTCGACGAGCTCGAACAGGCCGGCGGAACCGGGATGCGAATCGCCAAAGGTCGACTCGATGATGACCTGCGGCTTGTCCAGGTCCTCGATGGTCCAGCCAGAGCCCAGACGCAGCGGGTCCATCTCGGGGCTGATGGTGCGGAACTTGCCGGAACGCGGCTGCAGCTTGGCGACCAGCTCGGCGGCCTCCTGCTGAATTTGTGCCTTGGTCTTCTCGTCCATGGTGTACTCCTCTTTTGGTTTGAACGGTTGTACCAATCGTCGGTTAATAGATCAGATAGTTATTGGTGCCGAGCGTACGGCTCGGCATGAGTTGCTTGACTAGGCGAAGAACGAAATCACCAGGGCGCAGGCGAGGCCCGTAAGACCGATGATCGTCTCCATAACAGTCCAAGACTTGAGGGTGGTCTTCTCGTCGATCTCGAGGAACGAAGAGCACATCCAGAAGCCGGCATCGTTGACGTGCGAGAGTGCCGTGGCGCCACCGCAGATGGCAAGGCAGATGGCGGCGCGCATGAGCACCGAGGCACCGGCGACCGCAGGCATGGCGGCCATAATGCCCGAAGCCATGGTCATGGACACGATGGAGCTACCGACCGAAGCGCGGACGAGCGCGGCGATGAGGAAGCCGACGACCACGAGCGGAAGCGGGCAGCTCTCGAGCACGGGGCCGATGACCTGACCCAGGCCGCAGTCCTGCAGCATCCAGCGGATGACGCCGCCGCAGGCGATGACCAGCAAGATCATGCCGACGGGCTTAAGCGAGCGGTCGAGCAGGGCCTTGAGCTCGGCACCGGAGTAGCCGCGGCGGGCGCCCAGCAGATACATGGCGATGAGCGTGGCGATGGTGAGGGCAACGAACGGCTTGCCCAGGAAGGCGAGGATCGAGGCGACCTGTTCGGGCATGGGAATGTACGAGGACAGCGTGCCCAGCAGAATCAGGCAAAGCGGCGTGAGCACGATCGCGAGCACCATGCCAAAGGAGGGAAGCTCCTTGTCGTCGCTCGCACCCTCGGCAGAGGTGAAGTGCTCGGGGACGTCCGTAAAGATGCGGCCACCCACGTTGCGGCCCCAGACGACGCCGGCGACGGCCATGGCGACATAGGCGGTGGGGATACCGACGAGGATCATGGTGCCCAGATCGACGCCGAGCGTGCCGGCAACCAGAACCGAGCCGGCCGAAGGTGGCACGAACGCATAGCCGGCTGCCAGTCCCGCGAGCAGGGCGATGCCGTAGTAGAGGGTCGACTTCTTGGTCTGCGATGCCACGCTAAACGCGAGCGGGATCAGAACGACCACGCCGGCCTCAAAGAACACCGTGGTGCCGATGACCAGGCCGGTGATGCCCAGCGCCCAGCTGGAGTGACCCTGACCGAAGGTATCGATAAAGGTCTGAGCGATCTTCTTGGCGCCGCCGCTCTCCTCCAGGATCTGACCAAACATCGATCCCAGGCCAATGAGCAAGGCGATGTTTTGCAGCGTGGTGCCCACGCCCTTGGTGACGGTGTCTGCCACCAAATCGAGCGGCATGCCCGCGCCGATGCCGATCGCAAGCGCCGAGACCATCATCGACAGCACGGGGTGCAGCTTGAACTTGATGATGAGCGCAAGCAGCAGCGCAATGCCCACGATGGCGGCGATGACGAGCCTGGTGGGGTCTGCCATAAACGTTGGGTCTGACATCTTTCCTCCAATTCATCAGACCTTTTGAATTCGCCTACGACTATAGCGCGTTTTAAATAGGTCTGATGTTTCAAAGGGAAACTTTTTTGAAATACATCTGATGTATTTTAGCGAACGGTCGGTTTTTGGCGGTAAACGGTAGATATTGTTCGTCGATCGTGGGAGCAGCGACCTGCACCTCATCGTTGATGGGCTAGAATAGCTCTGATGAATTCTTAGACATGAGGTGAAACGTGGCACGAGCCGAGTCGGGACTCCCCGAGCAGATTGCTGATAAAATCATTCAACTGATCCTGGACGAGAACCTTGGCCAGGGCGATCGCTTGCCCAAGGAAGCCGTGCTGGTTGAGCGCCTAGGAGCCGGTCGGAGCACCGTTCGCGAGGCCATGAAGTTGCTGCAATCGCGCAACATCGTGCGCATTAAGCAGGGGTCGGGCACCTATGTGGCGTCCAACCCCGGCGTTGCCGAGGACCCGTTGGGCTTTACCTTTATCGATGACAAGCAGCGTCTGGCGCGCGACCTGCTCGAGGTTCGCTTTATGATCGAGCCGCAGATGGCAAGCATGGCGGCCGAGCACGCAACCGACGATCAAATTGCCTGCATTAAAGAGCTCTGCGACGAGTCCGAGCGCTTGGCCGCCCTTGGCGAAGACTACTCCGCCGCCGACACTGCGTTTCACAATGCCATTGCCGAGAGCTGCGGAAACCTTGTCGTTCCCCGTCTGATGGGCGTGCTCAAGGCATCCGTTCCCCTCTTTATCGACGTCACCGGTAAAAAGCTCGTCGAGGAGACCATCCGTACCCACCGCGGCGTGGCCGATGCCATCGCCGCACGCAACCCCACCGCCGCGCACGATGCGATGTATCTGCACCTGGTCTACAACCGCAACATGATCGCGGAGGGAAAGCAGGGGCAGAACGCCTAAGGCCTATCCTCATTCTCACATACCGTTTAACTGTCAGAAGTGAACGTTCACCTATTTTTGGATAAGCTCCAAGTATTATTTGGCGGCTTCTCCTATACTGACCTTGTATTAGAAGCAGGTTTTTTATAGATAAACGTTTCTTTTGAAAGGACCGGTATGTCTAACCTTATGGACAGCTTCCGCCTGGATGGCAAGGTCGCTCTGGTAACCGGCGCCACCTATGGCATCGGCATGGCCATGGCCGAGGCGCTCGGCGAGGCCGGCGCCAAAATCGCCTTTAACGCGCGTCACGCCGACAAGGTCGCCGAGGCCGAGAAGCACTACCGCGAGCTGGGCTTTGAGGCTCATGGCTACGTGGCAGATGTTACCGACGAGGCCGTCGTCGCCGAGCTCATCTCCAAGATCGAGGCCGACTTTGGCACTACGCCCGACATTCTGATTAACAACGCTGGCGTTATCCAGCGCACCCCCATGCTCGAGATGAGCGCCGAGGACTTCCGCCGCGTCGTCGACATCGACCTCAACGCGCCGTTTATCGTGTCCAAGGCCTGCCTGCCCGGCATGATCGCCAAGGGTCACGGCAAGATTATCAACATCTGCTCGATGATGAGCGAGCTTGGTCGCGAGACCATCGCTGGCTACGCCGCCGCCAAGGGTGGTCTTAAGCTGCTCACCAAGAACATCTGCTCTGAGTTTGGCGAGGCCAACATCCAGTGCAACGGCATTGGGCCTGGCTATATCGCCACGCCGCAGACCGCGCCGCTGCGCGAGACGCAGCCCGACGGCAGCCGTCACCCGTTTGACCAGTTCATCATCGCCAAGACCCCGGCCGCCCGTTGGGGCACGCCCGAGGATCTGAAGGGCCCCGCCGTGTTCCTGGCTTCCGACGCCTCGAACTTCGTCAACGGCCACATCCTCTACGTCGACGGCGGAATTCTAGCCTATATCGGCAAACAGCCTGCTTAGGCGCTGCGCGGGCTTGAGACGGGCATCTTGCCTTTCAATCGTCGGTCGCGTACCCAAGTACGCTTCCCTCCTCTTTCAAGGCAACCTGCTCCGCCTCAAGCCCGCTCGCTCACCGCGCTCCCACATTTAGGTTCATTTAGTAGTTGCGGTGAAATAGTTCCTGTATAGGCCATCTATCAGGATGAATAGGGACTATTCCACCGCAAGTTAGAAATAGGAAAGGTATTTCGCAATGAAGATCGCTCTGATCAATGAGAACTCTCAGAACTCCAAGAACCCCATGATCGAGGCTGCCCTTAAGAAGGTTGTCGAGCCCATGGGTCACACCGTCTTTAACTATGGCATGTATGCCGACGCCGACTCCAAGCCGCTCACCTACGTTCAGAACGGCATCCTGGCCGCCGTGCTGCTCAACTCCGGCGCTGCCGACTATGTCGTGACCGGCTGCGGCACCGGCGAGGGCGCCATGCTCGCTTGCAACTCCTTCCCTGGCGTGCTCTGCGGCCATGTCGCCGACCCGCTGGACGCCTACACCTTCGCCCAGGTCAACGACGGTAACGCCGTCGCCATGCCCTTCGCCCTCAAGAACGGCTGGGGCCAGGAGCTCAACCTCGAGTACACCTTTGAGAAGCTCTTTGGCTTTGGTTCGGGCAACGGCTATCCTGCCGAGCGTGTTGAGCCCGAGCAGCGCAACAAGAAGATCCTCGACGGCGTCCGCGCTGTGACCATGCGTCCGCTCGTCGATGTCCTGGGCGAGATCGACCAGGACCTGGTCAAGGGCGCACTCGCCGGTGAGCACTTCCAGGAGTACTTCTTCGCCAACGCCACCGACGAGGCCATCATCGCCAAGGTCAAGGAGCTCTTGGGTCTCTAATCGCGACCCATCGCAGCTAAACGCAAGCGGCGGCCGCCCCAAAACACGGGACGGCCGCCGCTTTTTGCTATCAACTGATGCAATGGGGTCAGGTCTACATGCACCAAGTTGGTGCAAAGTAACCTGACCCCCATGCACCAAGGGGTTGACTAGAGGGCGCAGGCGATCTTGTAGCCGTCGCCGATGGCGTCGCGGATGTTGCCGCACTTGTTGGCGTCGCCCAGCACGTGGGTGGTAACACCGGCCGCAGCCAGGTCGTCGGCAAGCTTGGTGTTGGGACGGTAACCCATGGCCAGCACCAGCGTGTCCGCACCGGTAATGGTGTGGACCTCGCCATCCTTCTCGTAGCTGATGGTGTCCTCGGTGATCTCGGTCACCTTGGCCTCGGTCAGCACGTGAACGCCCTTGGAGAGCATACGCGTGATGAGGACCGCGCGGCCGGCGCCGCCCTCGTTGGCGGCGAGCGTCTTGGTCATCTCGATGACGGTGACGTCGCGGTTGGCCGGCGACAGGTCGTTGACCAGCGGGGCCAGGTAGTCAGCCGTCTCGCAGCCGACGGTGCCGCCGCCCACAATAACGATCTTCTTACCCGGGAAGGCGTTGCCGCCCAGCAGGTCGTCAGCGGTCATGACCTGCTTAAAGCCCTGCATAAAGGCCGGAGCGATGGGCTCGGCACCATAGGCCAGGACGACCTCGTACCCGGCGTAGTCACGCTGAATGTCCTCGGCAGAAAGCTCGGTACCAAAGATGCACTTCACGCCGGCCTCGGCCAGACGACGATACTGGTACTTGATCACGCGGGTGAGCTCCTGCTTTGCCGGCGGGACGGCTGCGATGCGCATCTCGCCGCCCGGCTCATCCTGCTTGTCCACGAGCACCACGTTATGTCCGCGCTTGGCGGCAATGAACGCCGCCTCCATGCCAGCGGGACCGGCGCCCACAACGAGCACGTTCTTGGCCTCGGCGGCAGGCTCGTAGCCGGCCTCGTCGCGCTCGACATCGGGGTTAACGGTGCAGGAGATGCGCTTGCCGAACATAATGCCGTTCAGGCAGCGCAGGCAGCCGATGCAGGGACGGATATCATCGGCGTTGCCGGAAGCCGCCTTGTTGCAGAACTCGGCATCGCACAGGTTGGCGCGGCCCATCATGCAGATGTCGGCGGCGCCGTCCTCGATCAGCTCCTCGGCAATCCACGCCTCGTTAATGCGGCCGACCGTGGCAACGGGAATGTTCACGTGCTTTTTGATCTCACGCGAGCAGGCGGCGTGCGAGGCCTGCTGGGTACCGGCGGCCGGAATAGCGGAGCCGCGCTTAATGGTGGTACCGCCCGAAACGTGGATCATATCGACGCCGGCCTTCTCCAGGCGACGCGAGACATAGATCATGTCGTTGAGGGTCAGGCCGCCATCGGTGTACTCGTCGCCCGAAATACGGACGTCGATGATAAAGTCCTTGCCGCAGCGCTCGCGAATCTCGGCGATGACCTCGAGCAAGAAGCGCATACGGGCATCGAGCGAACCGCCGTATTCGTCGGTGCGCTTGTTGTAGAGCGGGGTCAAGAAGCCGCCGAGCATACCGTGAGCGTGGGCAGCATGGACCTCGACACCATCGACGCCGGCCTTCTGCATGCGAACGGCAGCGTCGCCAAACTGGTGCGTGAGCTCGTGAATCTCGTCAACCGTGATGGGGCGCGGTGCCTCGCGGGCATAGGACGGGCCCACAAAGGACGGGGCGATTAGGCGCGGCGTGCCCGGAATGTTAAAGGCCATATAGGCGGGGTGGAAGAGTTGCGGCATGATCTTGCAGCCGTACTCGTGCACGGCGGCGGCGAGCTTTTCCCAACCGGGAATGAACGTGTCGTCATAGCAGCACATATCGCCCGGCAGATAGGTATAGGTGGGCTCGACCGTCACGACCTCGGTGATGATGAGGCCCACGCCGCCCTTGGCACGTGCGCGGTAGTGATCGACCAGGTCATCGGTCACATAGCCGTGGTCAGCCAGGTTGGTGGACACCGGCGGCATAAAGACACGGTTCTTGACCTCGGTCGTACCGACCTTGATCGGGCTAAAGAGCATCGGATAGGCGGAGGACTCCATACAGGCTTCCTTTCGTTTGAGCCGCGTGGCGGCACTTGCTGATTCCCCTATCGTACCAGCAACCGCCCGGCGCACAGCCGCACGCACTCCCCTACCTTTTGCTCGACCCACAAAAAAGTTGCGGTGGAATACGGAGCAATTGAGGCGTTTGACAGCCAAAACAGTCCGTATTTCACCGCAACTGATAAGGGTGGGATGGGTTAGAGGCCCAGGTAGGATGTCATGCCTTCGACGGCAAGCTTGGCGCCGGCCACGGCATGGACCACGGTAAGCGGACCGTTGACCACGTCGCCGGCGGCAAAGACGCCGGGCACGGTGGTCATGCCGTGCTCATCGACCGAAAGCAGGCCGCGATGATCGGTCTCCAGGCCGCCCGTCGTAAGCACGAGCTTGTCCTTGGGCACCTGCGAGGCCGCGATGACGATGGTATCGGCCGCGGCATGGTCGAGCTCTTCCTCGTAGCCCACCACGTTGTTGTCCTCGTCGAAGATGGCCGTCTCGAACACGGGGCCGTTATCGTCGATAGCGCAGATGGCCTTGCCGCACACGATCTCGGCACCGTCGAGCTCGGTCAGCTCGACCTCGTCGTCAATTGCCGAGATGTGGCGCGAGCGGGCATACACGGTGACCTTGCGAGCGCCCGAGCGCAGCGCGGTACGGGCAACATCCATAGCGACGTTACCGGCGCCGATAACCGCCACGTTCTGCCCGATCGCCACACTTGTGGGGTCGACCAGATAGTCGATACCAAACAGCACGTTGCCGCGCGACTCGCCGGGGATTCCCAGCTTGCGGGCACGCCAAGTGCCGGTGCCCACAAAGACCGCGTCATAACCGTCGCGCAGCAGATCGTCGATATGCAGCGCGCCGCCGATGGTGGTCGAGGGGCGCACGCGCACGCCGAGCGAGCACATCACGTGGCGGTACTTTTGCACCAGCGAGCGCGGCAGACGGAACTCGGGGATGCCGTACTCCAGCACGCCGCCGATCTCGGGGCGCTGCTCAAACACGGTAACGGCGCAGCCCAGCTGGGCCATCTTAATGGCAACGGTAATGCCGGCGGGACCGGAGCCGACCACAGCGACCTTCTTGCCGCACGACGGCGCAGGCTTCCACTCCTTGCGGTCGAGGTACGCCGTGGAAATATAGTTCTCGATGCTCGAAAAATGCACCGGCGTGCCCTTGCGACCCTGAACGCACGAGCCCTCGCACTGGCCCGAATGGTTGCACACCATGGAGCAGACCGCGCTCATGGGGTTGTTCTGGAACAGCAGCTCGCCCGCTTCCTCCAGACGACGTTGCTTAAACAGATCGATGACCTGCGGGATAGGCGTCTGCACCGGACAGCCCTTGATCTGGCAGAACGCCCTTTTACAACCCAGACAACGATTTGCTTCCTCGACAATGTGGATAGCCACGCGATTCCCCTCTGATTCGCATCAACACAATAACGGGCAGTTCCAGCTGCTGCCCAGTACCGGCTAGCCCAGCCGTCCATAGCGGCCGCCAGCCACGCTACATCTCCCGATGCGCGCCTTCGCAACGGGCAGACATACGCTCGAGCGTCGTCAGGCAACCGGCCGCCGTCGCCGGCACGCTGTTCTCGACCACACACGGAATGCCCGGACAGGCGGCAGCGGCCCAGGCAACGACGGGCTCAAAGTCGTAACGACCCGTCTCGCCCACGCCATGGCACACCAAACGCGAGCCCGTGCCATCGCACCAGCCGGCCTCGTCCTCGTTATCCACGACCTCGTAGTCCTTCGCGTGCAGTACGCGAACCTTGCTGCCGCACAGGTAGAGCATGCGCGAGGTAATCTCCTGCGCCTCACCGACAACGCTGGGATGCAGCAGCGACACCGGGTCGTAAATCACACCGAGCGCCGAGCTCGGCACACGCTCGAGCACCTCGCGGCAACGCTGGGGCGTGTTGACCGTCTCATTCCAGCCAGGCTCGATCAAAATCTGACCGCCCATTGCCTCGGCACGACCACAGACATACTTGAGACCCTCCACAAATGCGTCGAGTGCCTCGTCGGTCATGCGATCGTCCGCCACGCGGTTCTGAGCGTTGGGACGACCGGTCTCGGTGCCCACCGGGCAGCCACCGAGCATCTTGGCAAAGTTCAGGCATGCCTCGTACTCGGCAAAGTTGTCCATGAGCTGCTGGCGATCGGGGGTCGCTAGATTCTTATAACAGCCGAACACGGCGACCGAGACGCCTGCCTCGTCGAGCACCGCGCGCAAGTGGTCGGCAAGCTCGCGCGTAAGGCCCAAGCGGTTGATGCCCATCGACTTATAGAGCACCTTGTTCGGCAGCTGAATGCACGAAAAGCCGAGCTCGCCCGCCATGCGAATGCGCTCCTCGACCGTTCCCTGCGGAAGGTCGTGCAGGCGCACGCCCGGAGTAATAGCCCCCACGCTATTCACATCCCTTGCAAGCGTTGATGCCCGGGGTGTATCCGCCAAACGGATCCTCGATGGAACACACGCCCGAAGGAGCGAGCGGGTCGCGCTTGCCAGCAAGCTTGTCATGATGCATGGTCTCGATATAGGCGAGCACGAGCGGTGCCACGCCCTTCGCATCGTTTTTGACGATGGGCTCGCTCATGTAGTAGCCAAACGTTCCCTCGCGGTGTGCGGTGTTGCCCAGGCCGGCAACCAGGCAGATGTTGTCGAGCGCCAGCTGACCATCATGCTCGGACAGACAGGTTTCGCAGATGCCGTCGAAGGCGCGACGGCCATACTGGTAGTAGCGCTCGCCCAGCACGCCCAGGCGCACGCCCTTCATGATGGCGTTGGCAAAGATGGCGCTGCCCGACTCCTCCAGATAGTTGGGGGCGATGTTGGGCAGGTTGATGACCTGGTGCCACATGCCGGTCTTCTCGTCCTGATACGGCAGCATGGCGTCGATCAAGTCGTGGAACATCTTGCGGATCTCGTCCTTCTCGGCCGACATCGAGGGCGGCATGAGCTCCCACGTATCGATAAGCGCCATGGCAAACCAGCCCTCGGCACGCAGCCAAAAGTTCGCCGAAAGGCCGGTGACCGGATCGCACCAGAACTGCTTGCGGCTCGCATCGTAGGCGTGATAGTACAGGCCGTTGAGCGGGTTGCGCATAAGATCGTGTACGACCTGGAACATATGGAAGCTGTCCGAGCAGGCGCGGCGGTTGTGGAAGCTCAGCTCGTACTGCATGTAGAACGGCTGCGCCATGTACATACCGTCGAGCCAAATCTGGTTGGGGTAGACGGCCTTGTGCCAAAAGACGCCCTCTTTGGTGCGCGGCTGGGTCTCGAGCTGACGGTAAATGGTGTCCATGGCGGCACGGTATTTGGGCTTGCCGACCAGGTCATACAGCTTATAGAGGGTCTTGCCCGCGTTGACGTTGTCGAGGTTGTACTCCTCGGGGTTGTAATGCTTGATGGTGCCGTCTTCCTGGACAAAGAAGTCGATGTAGTCGTCGGCAAACGTCAGATAGCGCTGCTCACCCGTGATCTCGTACAGCTCGATGAGTGCCTTGATCATGCAGCCATCGATGTAGTTCCAGGTGTTCTCCTTGCCGGCACGGAGCTTTTCGATGTTCCAAGCGGGTGCCTGCGGCGTAGACGTCTCGATCAGCTGCTCGATGTAGCTATCCAGAATCTGATTGCAACCCATTGCTGTCCCCTCTGACGTTGATGATGGGTGAACGTTAACCTTAGTGTAACGCGAACGGGGAATGTAGGGTGAACGTTAACCCTACATTCCCCGCGAACGGCAGGCTTTTAGCGGCAAACGGCAACAAGCCCCGCGGCAATTCGATGCGCTAGACGCTCATAGCCGGCCGGGCTGTAGTGCAATCCGTCCGGCATATATAGCTCGCGGTGCTCGGGCAAAAACGGGCTGATGCCGCTTTGCGCGTACAGGTCGATCACCGGCACCGAGTAGTGATCGCAGACCTCGAGCATCGCCTTTACGTAGGCGATCTGCGTCAGGCCCAGGTGGTTGAGCTCACCGCTTGCCGGGATATCCTTCTCGTGCTTGCCACTCGTCTTGCACGGGGTCATAAACACCAGCTTCGCCTGGGGCGAGCGCGCGGTGATGGTGCGGATCAGGTAGTCGAGTGCACCGTAGAACTCGTGCACGTCCGTGCTGCCCAGCTGTCCCAACGGCACGTTGCGGCTAAAGTCGTTAACGCCGCCAAAGACAATGTAGACATCGGCCGCGTCATCGATGCCGTCCAGGCGCTCGACAAACGAATCGGTGCGGTCGGCCTTGATGGCAATGCGCGAGCCCTTGATGCCAAAGTTCTCGACCGTAGCGCCACCCAACAGCGCGCCCAGGTGCGAGGTCCACGAAATATCGTTGCCTCCCCCACCGCAGCCGTTATCGCCCCAGGTCGTCGAGTCGCCAAAACAGCAAATGGTCGACTCGCTCAAGCCCTTCGTTTCCATAATCTTCTCCTCACCCGCCCGTCGGCGGTCTTATAGGTATCTATCGTTCATCCGCAGCATACCGAGGGCCTATGCACGGGTGCCAGCCGCAACATGACAATCAAGCCACTCGATATCCTCGGCAAGGTGCGTCACGCCCAGATGGTGTCCACCCGGACAAACCTCATGACGCAATCCCTCGCCACAACCCAGCAGCTCGTAGGCGTCGCGCACGATATCGAGCTGTTCATCGACATTTGCTAGACCGCGAACGCCGTTTAGATGGTCCTCCTCGCAGCTTTGCACCAGCAGTGGACGTGGCGCGATGAGCGAGGCGATATCGCCCATGTCAAGCAAGCGCCAGAGTCCGGGCGTGTAATTGCAGCTGCAATTACCGTTAAGGTGCATCAGCGAATCGTCGACACCATACAGATAGCCCGAGACAAACGCCTTGCGCACGCGTGGGTCGAGCGCAGCAAGATACAGCGTCATATAGCCGCCGCCCGAAAAACCAAAGCATCCCAGGTTGTCCATGGCGATATCGCCACGCGCTTCTAGATAATCGATCAGTCGTATGTTGTCCCAGGCGTTGAGACCTGCGACCGACAGGCCCAGCGGCTCCGCCATGCGAGCCTGGTTAAGACACGTGCCGCGCAGGTAGCTTGCCTCATCATCACCCTGACCCTTCCAGTCGCGGCGGTATCCCCAGCCGCGGGCATCGGGGCAGACGGCCACATAGCCCATACGCGCCAAGCGCAGGCCGTAGTCGTAGTTAAACTTGCGGACCGCATCATCAACCGCCGGCACGCCCGTAACGCCGGCAATACTTGCGGCGCCCGCGCCCTGGTGGCCATGTGGGCAGATATAGCAGTGCTTGAGTCCCTGCTCGTCAAGCTTTGGGCGAGACGGTTCCAACAGGTAGAACGGCATCCACACATCGCGCTCAACCTGCAGCAATGCATGGGTGCGCACAATGCCGCCGGCAATCTGTACGCGGCCGAGTTCACGAACCTCAATCGAGGCACGATCCATAAGCGAAAGACCCAAGACATCGTACAGACGGGCTCTGGTCGCAACTCTCCACGCCTCAAAATCCGCAGGCGTCTTGCCCGCAAAGGCGGCTTTGCGCCCCTCGCGCTTCAGTCGGGCGCGCAGAGCAGGCTCGTCTTCGTAGTAAGTCTCGATATGCACCGTACGACCGTTGGCAGACAGGTCGGCTGTCTCCACCGCATCGCCGTCGCCGCCCTCGGGATCCCAGTCATCCGCCCCGGCGAGCACGTGCCCACGTGCATAGCGCTCTGCATCCCGATCGCCCAGGCGATGTGCCCACGACGCCCAGGCGCTCGTATCCCCTGCCGGACCAAACAAGGCGCCGCCGCCATACAAAGCGGTATCGTGTGCGGCCGGCTTGTTCCAATCCCACCAGCCCTCGGGTGAAATATGGGCGCCAAGCCAGCAATCGATCAACACGGTCTGGGCCCACTCGCGCCACGGACGACCCAGGTAGACCGACCCTGGAGCAGTGCCTTCGTCTGCCGTAAAGGAACAACCATGGAACACGAATCCATACGGCTCGCCCTCGGGCGTGGATGCCGCCGTTACGTATCCGTTTACGTCCATATCGCGATTGAGCGACCGAATCTCACAGCCCTCAAAGTAGGCACACGCCCCACCAAAGATAAAGTCGACATCGCCGGCAATAAGGCAGCGGCGATAGTACTGCCGACCCACACGACGAGGTGCAAACTGCTTGGGACCAATGAACCCGCCCGGCTTAACCTCGCGCGGCGGCAACGGACCCGCAAACAGCGTGTCCTGATGTCCCAAAATGCGGCAGGCGTCGACAACCAGGCGGTCGCCATCGGCATACAGGGCAATTGCCTGACCGACCTCGCGCCCGTCGCCCGCATCGTTTTTGATCGTAAGGTTTGCAAGCGTCACGTCATCGGCATCGACCAGTACCGTATACGTACGGAAGGTGCCGAGCTTTCCGTCCTGGCCGCTACCGTCCCCAGAGGGCATCTTGGCGCCCAGGCCGCCCACGATGCGTACGCTATCGGCCGTCTCGCCCTCAATCGTCACATGCGGACGGCGAATCTCGACCCGCTCTCGGTACTCGCCCGGCGCCACCAGCACGCGCACCGGCACAGTCTTATCGGGCACGCACCGTTTCACCGCCTCTAGAGCTGCCGAAACGCTGCGATACGCGCCTTCGCGCACGAGCGATACCTCAAAGAGCCGCTCTTTGTCACTCATTTGTCACCATGCTTTCTATTGCAGAACAATCGCGGGCATCGCCCGTCAATCGCCTTGCGACCTGTCGCAATTGCCGCATTGACCTAGTCGAGCGCTCGATACGAAAAATCGCTAAAGGTTGCTTTGAGTTTGCCGTATGCGAGATCGACCGCTCCGAGTCCCAACATGCCGCCAGTAAAATGCGGCCCCAAAATGTGCTCGTCGCCCAAGTTTTCCTCGGCAAATGAGCAACCGAGGTCCTCCCATCCATCGCCGCCATCGACAGCGAAGCACAGTTTGCCCGCGTGGGCGACGATACGAAGGCCGATCTTTCCCGCAGGGGAAAGCGTCTTGCGTCCATCGGTGCCCAGGGGCATCGAATACGAACCGTTATCGCAGACGAGCACATCTGCGACGCGCTCTCCATTCTTCTCGTCAAACCCCACCAACAGGGCAACATAGCAGCGCGAATCGTACATTGCGACCATGCCCGCCGCCTGGTTATAGTTACCCGGCGCCACGTCCACATGGGTCACGGCCTCAAAAGAAAAATCTTGGATTCGGCGGACGACAAGCGTTTGGTCAAACAACGAGCTCAGAGAATCGTTTCCCGTAAGGACCAACCCGTCTGCCTCGTCGATTCGCACACGCAGATCGTCTATAACGCGTGGGGTCAACCATTCTTCACGCCACAGATCGCAATCAGGCTCAAACGCCGTTTCGTAGGTGGTGTCACGGCGGTACGGCTCGCTCTCGGTGCCGGCTGTGACACCGGCAGGAGCCGGAACCGCCAACTGGGGTTCGCTGCCGCCAGCGGAAAGGCGCGGCCAACCGTCAATCCAATCAACACGCTGCAAAGCCGACTCGCGCCCCAAAGGAGACGTCGACGCCCCCGGAAGATGACGAGCACAAAGATGGCAGGCGTACCAAGAGCCATCGGGAGCCTCGACAAGATTGCCGTGCCCGCTCTTTAGAAGAATCGAAGAAGTACCGGCCGCCGAAACCAGCGGATTGTTCGGCATGGGTTCGTAATAGCCGTCGACAGTTCGAGAGCGCGCGACAATCGTTCGGTGATTGACGCCCGTGCCGCCCTCGGCAGCAAGCAGATAGAACCAGCCGTCGTGCTCTAACACATGCGGCCCTTCGCACACACATGGAACATCGCCGGTGTGGTCAAAGATGCGCTTAGGGTCACCGACGCCACCGGTATATGTATCGAGCTCGTACATAAGAAC
Organism: uncultured Collinsella sp.; assembly: GCA_934621885.1. Next base: position 59,038 of record CAKTUH010000001.1, on the reverse strand, counting down.
GCCGTTAAACTTGTAATGGCCCTCTAATGGACGCCAATCCCACTGCGGAACCACCAGGCGACAGCCATCCTGCGCATGAACCAAGCAGGGATCGAACCCCTTGGCACCCAACTTGACGGGCTCGCTCCAAGGACCTTCGATGTTCCGCGCGCGCACCAGATAGTTATCAACGTCTTTAAAGGCTCCGCTCACGGTTTTTGCCACAGAGTAGACCAGGTAGAACTCGCCCTTGGCATAGGTAAGATCCGGTGCCCAGACGCCACCGGACTCGGGAATTCCCCTCAAATCGAGCTTATCGAGAATACCGCCCAGACTCTCCCAGTGCACCAGGTCACACGAGTGGTACAGGCTCACACCCGGCAACCAGGTAAACGTCGAGGTGACCATATAGTAGTCATCGCCTGCGCGGCACAGGCACGGATCGGGATGGAACCCCGGCAGAACGGGGTTGGCAAAAAAGGAGGCACCCGCAAAGCGCTTCGTAGTTTCTTGTGGCATGAGGACTTCTTTCATCGGTGATAGCGATACAAAAATGCCGGCGTCAACATAGACGCCGGCGCAACTTCTTACGAACTTGTTTTAAGCGCGGATAACCTTGTCGACGTTCTGCAGCTGCAGCTCCTCGCCGTCATGGCCCTCGATGCAAACGTTTTGCAAGTCGAGCACGGCGACGTTCTGTGCGATGATGCCTTGGCGAACCATGGGATCAACACCGCAGGCCATAGCCGGCACAAAAGGCTCGGCGTTAGGCGAGAAGGTCACGTGGACATCCTCGAACGTCAGGCGCGTCACCTTGCTTTCGGGAAGGCCCGTGATGTAGGCAGCGGCTGCGTGGCAGTTGGTAGCCTCGATGTCGCGGAACGTCGTGGCGCCAAAGCCGGGCGTACGGTCATCGACGGGCAGCGCCTCGCGGCTCTGGACGTAGTCGGTCTTGCCGTCCTTGTCGCAGAAGTAGAAGGAGTTGACCACAAAGGGCGTGAGCACCTCGTCCATGCGGATGTGCTCAAAGGTGATGCCCTCGTTGACGGCGTCCTTGCCGCGACCGCGACGGGTCTTGACGCGCAGGCCGCGATCGGTGCGCTCGAACAGGCACTTGCTCACGGTAAGGTCCTTGATGCCACCGGCGGCCTCGGAGCCCAGGACCACGGCGCCGTGGCCATCGTGCATGTAGCAGTGCGAGATCAGCACGTCGTGCGTTGCGGGGCGAAGCTCGGGCTCAATGCCCAGCTTGCCGCTCTTGATGGCGATACAGTCGTCGCCCACCGAGAACTGGCAGCCCAAGATGCGAACAAAGCCGCAGCTCTCGGGATCGAAGCCATCGGTGTTGTGGGAGTTCTTGGGACCCTCGATCGACAGGCAGAGCGCGTCGACGTACTCGCACAGGATGGGGTGAATGTTCCACGCCGGGCTGTTACGAACGGTAAAGCCCACCAGGCTCACGTTTTGGCACTCGGACAGGAAGATCATGCGCGGGCGGGCAATCTCGCGACCCTCCTCGGGGCGGAAGATATTCTTAAAGTCCTTGTTCCACCAGTTGTCCTCGGCAAAATCGGTCTGGCCGTCGATAGCGCCGCGACCATAGATGCACACGTTGCTCACGCTCAGGCCGGTAAAGGTAGAGCAATAGGTTGCAAAGCTCTCGCCCTCCCAACGGCCCAGCGGCGTCATGTCGGTACCGGCATAACCGGCGCCTTCCTCGCCCTTCACCGTGCCCGGGATGTAGGCCAGCGCAGCGCGATCGTGGCGGGCCAACAGCACGGCACCCTTGGCAAGCTCAATATTGATATCGCTCTTAAGGAAGAGGGACTTGATGCGGTAGTTACCGGCGGGAATCAGCACGCGGCCACCCTTGGGGCAGGCCATGATGGCGGCCTGGATGTTGGTGGTGTCGTCGTGCTCGGCATCGCCCTTGGCGCCGCAGTCGCGAACGTCGATGGTAAAAGGCTCGGCAGGCGTGGTGACGCCGACGCTCAGCTCGCGCTCGCCGCAGACAAAGCGAACCAGGTTGCGCTTGCCGGGAACCAGGCCGTCGACATAGGTCTCGACCTTATTCGTGGTGCCGGCGGGCTCGTCGTTGACAAAGATCTCCCACGTATCGGCGCAGGTAAAGTAGCCGCCGTCGTCGAGCTCGATCACGGCCGCGCGGGCGTTGCGCCAGATAACGTTCGTCTCCATGGATTTCTCCCTCAAAAAGATTCTCTAAGAGTTAATTGTACGCTGTTGCAAAAAAGGGCCGTACCTGCCGGCGGATATCCGGTGGCACGGCCCTGTGGTTTGAACGATAGGCTAGCCCTACTCGGCGGGCGTCACGCTGCCGTCCTGGAAGCCAACGTTGTTGTGAGCGAAGCAGTCCTCATACTTGAAGCCGGAGAGCTCCTCGCAGAGCGCCTTGACCTCGGGCTGGACGTCGGCCATCTTGCCGCCCTCCTTGACGCGCTTGATCTCGTCGCAGAGGATGTCGCACTGCTCCTTGTCGATCTTGATGCCGCGGGCAAGGACAGCTGCGAGCAGGAAGAAGCCGGCGCAGCCGATGAGCATGTAGCCGCAGATGTACAGAGGCACGGTGGCGGGCTGGGTCACGGCGTCGCTGTTGCCGGCGGTCTGAATGAAGCCGGAGGCAGCGAGGACGATAGCCCATGCGTTGACGGCGACAGCCTGGGCGATCTGCTGGCAGAGCTGCTGAGCGGAGCTGTAGATGCCCTCGCGACGACGCAGGGTGATGAGCTCATCGACATCGGGGATGTAGTTGAGCAGGACGTCGGGCAGATACTGGAAGCCAACGTAGAAGAACTTCCAGATGGCGAAGATGATGGGGTAGGCGATCATGGCGATGGCGACCGTGGAGGTGCCGTTGATCTGACCAAAGGCGAAGTAGTTGTACGCAATGATGCACGCGGCGCAACCGACGTTGGCCAGGTACCAAGACTTGTGGAAGCCCTTCTTGGCCATGAGGGCAACCCAGATAGCGGTGCAGACGATAGCGACGACCTTACCGGGCATCTCCATCACGGACTCGTAGGACTTAGGAATCTGCAGGCAGTAGACGATGAAGAAGGACAGGCAGGCAGACCAGCAGGCAGCAGCGAGCTTCGTGGAGACCTGTGCGTACAGAACCTTACGGAAGGACTTGTTGCGGAAGGTGGAAACGACGTCGATGAAGAACTTCTTGATGCCCTCGCCGACGCTCTCGATCTTCTCCTGAGCGACCTCCTCGGGGGTGTGCTCCCAGGTGGACAGGTAGACGCAGAGCAGCGAGATTGCCATGACCGAAGCGTTGATCGAGGCGATGATGAAGTAGCTGAACGGGTTGGTCTCGCCGAAGGTACCAAAGCCGAAGCCGACGAGTGCAGCCATCAGGAAGCCGGCGGCGTTACCAAAGAGGTGCTTGTAGCCGGTGAGGTACGTACGCTCCTTGAAGTCGTCGGTCATCTCGATGGTCAGCGGCGACAGGTTGGCGGTGCAGAACGTGTACGCGACGTTGTAGATCAGGTACAGCGCGAAGTAGTACGGGAAGCCAAACGGCGTGGCGACGAAGATGAGCGGCTCGGCGATCATCATCGGGATAGCCAGCAGGATCCAGAAACGGCGGCGGCCAAAGATGCGGCCGACCTTGGTGGCGTAGAAGTTATCGGCCACGAAGCCCATCAGCGGGCAAAGGATGGCGTTGAGGTAAATGGCGAACGAGCTGATCAGAGCCGCCTCGCCTGCGGACAGACCGCACTCCGTGGACAGGAACAGCACCATGTAGCTGTGCGTAAAGCTCAGGGCGCCGGAATTGAGCATGCCGCCCATACCAAAGCCCAGGCGCGTCCAGAATGTGATCTTGCGCTTTTTACCGATCTTGTTAGTCATCGAGCTCCCTCTCTTTTCTCGATTGTCTTGGAACAAGACGTTGGAGTCCATACCGACGTTTGTCTGCATGTCGTTCAGGGTGAACGTTTAGCTAGATTATGCGCGATTGCTTGCATCAGGTGAACGTTCACTTGCATATTATCCCCGAACGGTCGGTTTTTACCGCTGAACGGACACAATTGAGGCCCATGGCCCTATTTTTTGCTGGTAAAGGTGTCATATTGGACAAATAGAAAAAAGGTGAACGTTTATTGTAATTTCCTTTTTACGCACGCCGTAAGCAAAACGGTCCCGCCGGGACTACTCCCGACGGGACCGTTATATAGGAACTATGCTCGGATGCGCTTGCCCCTACAGGCAGACGCCGTCCTTCCAGATGCTAATCTCGTGGCAGCCGCGACGCTCGGCACTCGTAAGTTTGCCGCTCGCCGTCTCAAGCACCAGCTGGTACAAGTCCTCGGCAGCCTCATCGAGCGTACGCTCGCCCGTAGCCACCACACCGGCGTTAAAGTCCATCCAGTTGGCCTTGTGGTCGCACAGGCGCTGGTTGGTGAACACCTTGAGCGTGGGCGCCGGTGCGCCAAACGGCGTACCGCGGCCGGTCGAGAACAGGATCACATGGCAACCGGCGGCGGTGAGCGCCGTGGTCGACACCATGTCGTTGCCCGGGCCGCACAGCATATTCAGACCATGCTTGGTGGCCTGGCCGGCGTACGGCAGTACGTCGACGATGGGCGCAGAGCCGCCCTTTTGCACGCAGCCGCAGCTCTTGTCCTCGAGCGTGGTGATGCCGCCGTCCTTGTTGCCGGGGCTCGGGTTTTCGTAGACAACCTCGCCGTGGCTAATAAAGTAGTCCTTAAAGCCGTTGAGCATGTCGGAGGCGGCGTTAAAGACCTGCTCGTTCTCGCAGCGGTCGAGCAGGATGCTCTCGGCGCCAAACATCTCAGGCACCTCGGTCAGTACCGACGTGCCGCCGCGCGCGACGACCATATCGCTCACGCGACCGATCGTGGGGTTGGCGGTAATGCCCGAAAGGCCATCGGAGCCGCCGCACTTAAGGCCAATGACCAGCTCGGAGGCCGGGATGGGCTCACGCTTGGCCTGCTTGGCGAGGTCGGCCAGCTCGGCCAGGATCTTGTGGCCCTCGACCTGCTCGTCGGCAACGTCCTGGCAGGTGAGGAAACGGACGCGCTCGTGATCGAAGTCACCGAGCTCGTCGAGCACCTGCTGATGCGTGCAGTTTTCGCAACCGAGCGACAGGAACAGCACGCCCGCCGCATTGGGGTGACGCGAGAGCGCCACCAGCAGGCGACGCGTCTGGGCGTGGTCGGCACCGGTCTGCGAGCAGCCGAAGGGGTGCGGGAAGTAGTAGACACCCTCGAGCGAGCCCCCGACCAGATCCTGAGCCTGCTCGCACATGGCACGTGCAACCTCGTTGACGCAGCCGACCGTGGGGATGATCCACAGCTCGTTGCGCGTGGCGGCACGGCCGTCGGCGCGGCGGAAGCCCATAAAGGTCTCGGGCTCAACGGGATCCACGACCGGGTGCGTGGGGTTGTAGGTGTACTCGACCTCACCCGAAAGGTTGGTCTTCACATTATGCGTGTGGAGCCACTGGCCGGGCTGGATGTCGCTCGTCACGTGCCCGATGGGCAGGCCGTACTTGATGACGTCCTCCCCCGCGGCAATCGCGCACACGGCCATCTTGTGGCCCTGCGGGATATCCTCCACGGCCACGACCTCGCCCACGCCGGGAACCGCGACGGCGGTGCCTTTGGCGAGCGGCGACAGCGCAACGATCACGTTATCGGCCGGATTGATCTGGATAGTGTTCATTACAAAGAGTCCTAACCCTACAGGTTGAGCAAAAATCGAGCGGCGCCCACCGGTTAGCCGGCAGGCGCACAAAAGGATTTAGGCCTGGGCGTTGGCGAATGCCTGCTTGACGCCCTCGGCGCGAACGACGGCGAGCGCGTTGACGACAAACTCCTCAAGGCCGGCGATCTGCGTCAGGTCCTCGCCCCACATCTGCTCGTTGGTGAGCACGTCGTACACCAGCTCAGCATCGTCGACGCCGGCGTGGGCGGCATAGAAATCGAGCACGAAGGCGTCGTCCTGAGCGGTGTACTCGGTGCCGTCGGCGCGACGCAGGTGCAGGCCGTCGCCCTCGCGGGCAACGAGCTCCTGCGTGTAGAACGCGATGAGCGTAGCCAGGCTCGTGGACAGGCACTTGGGCAGGTTACCGGTCTCGGCAACATAGTCCTTGAGCGTGGGCAGGTCACGGGCGCGCCACTTGGCGGTGGAGTTAAGGCAGATGGAGAGCAGCGCGTGGTCGATAAACGGGTTATCGAAGCGGTTCTCGACGGCAGCGGCAAAGGCCTTGCAGTCCTCGACATCCAGATCGGCGGCAAGCGTCGGGATGACCTCGTCGTAGAGCATGGTGTTCATAAAGCCGCGGACGGTCTCGTCGTGCATGCAGTCACGCACGATATCAAAGCCGGCAACCCAGGAACCCGGGACAAAGGCGGTGTGGGCGCCGTTGAGGATGCGGACCTTGCGCTTCTTGTACGGGGTGACATCAGGGGTCACAAAGACGCCCGGCAGACCGGCCTTCACGAAGGGCAGACGCTCCTTGAGCGACTCGTCGCCCTGGATGCCCCACATCTGGAAGGGCTCGCGCACGGCCAGGAACGGATCCTCGTAGCCCAGACGCTCAGCCACGGCAGCGGCCTCCTTGGGATCGCGAATGCGGCCCGGGACAATGGTGTCGACGAGCGTGGTGCAGATGGTGCAGTCGTTGGCCATCCACTGCGAGAACTCGTCCTCCCAGCCCCAGTCGTTCACGTACTGGTTCATGATGCGCAGCAGCTCCTCGCCGTTGTGGTCGATGAGCTCGCAGGCGAGCACAATGACGCCCGGCTTGCCGGCAGCCCAGCGGGTGTGGAGTACCTGGGCGAGCTTGGCGGGGAAGCTCGCGGGCGGCATGTCGTCGGCCTTGCAGGACGGATCGTAGGCGATGCCGGCCTCGGTGGTGTTGGAGACGATGATCTCCAGGTCGTCGGATGCGGCGACCTCCATGATGGCGCGGTAGTCGGCCTCGCGATACGGGTTGAGGCAGCGGCTGCAGGCGCTGATCACGCGGGACTCGTCGACCGTGTTGCCGTTCTCCTTGCCGCGCACCAGCACGGTGTACAGGTCGTCCTGGGCATTGATGCCGTCGGCAAAGCCAAAGGCGCCGCTGATGGGCTGCACCATGACGACCTTGCCGTTCCAGCCGGTGGCCTCGTTGCCCATGTCAAAGAAGCGGTCCACGAAAGCGCGCAGGAAGTTGCCCTCGCCAAACTGCAGGACCTTCTCGGGGGCGTCCTTGGGCAGCAGGTAGCCCTCGTAGCCGATCTTCTCGAGCGTCTCGTAGCTGATGTTCTCCATCTATGTTTCTCCTTAGGCGTTTGTTAGCGTGCAAGCTTGCCGGGGGCGCCGCGTGTGGCAACGGCGCGCCCGGGTTCGGTGTGGCTCGGTGTGGACTTAGGCCTCGACGGTGTCCAGGTCAAAACCGAAGTAGCGGACGGAGTTGTTGTAGCTGATGTCGCGCACGATGGTGCCCAGCAGCTCCATGTCGGCCGGGTACTTGCCCTGCTCGACCCACTCGCCGATCACGCTGCACAGCACGCGACGGAAGTACTCGTGGCGCGGATAGGACAGGAAAGAACGGGAATCGGTGAGCATGCCGACGAAGTTGCCCAGAACGCCCTCGTTGGCAAGGGCCGTGAGCTGCTCCCGCATGCCGACCTCGTTGTCGTTGAACCACCAAGCGGAACCGTTCTGGATCTTACCGGCGGTCGGGGCCTCCTGGAAGCAACCCATGACGGTATCGATCATGGTGTTATCGATGGGGTTCAGGCTGTACAGGATGGTCTTGGGCAGGCCGCAGGTCTCCTGGATGGAGTTGAGGAAATCGGCGAGCTGGTCAGACGGCGTGTAGTTGGAGATGCAGTCATAGCCGGTGTCGGGACCCAGCTTGGCGAACATGGCGCGGTTGTTGTCGCGCTTGCAGCCAAAGTGCAGCTGCATGGCCCAGCCCAGGCGGACATACTCGCCGGCGACAAACTGCATAAAGGCGGTCTTGTACTTGAGGACCTCTTCCTCGGTGAGCGGCTCGGCGGCAAGGCCCTTGGCAAAGATGGCCTCGATCTCCTCGGCGGTAGCCGGGACATACATAACGTAGTCGAGCGCGTGGTCGGAGGCGCGGCAACCCAGCTCGTGGGCGACGTCGTAGCGCTTGGAGATAGCGGCCTTCATGCCCTCGAAGTCGTTGACCTCAACACCGGCGACCTCGGAGAGATGCTTGCAGTAGTCGGCGAACTCCTGGCCACGCTCGATGCGCAGGGCGGCGTCGGGGCGCATGGCCGGGACGACCTGAACATCGAAGCTATCGTCGGCGGCAATCTTCTTGTGCCACTCAAAGCTGTCGGCGGGGTCGTCAGTGGTGCAGATCATGCGGACGTTGGACTGCTTGATCAAGTTGCGGCAGGTAAAGCTGGCCTCGGCGAGCTTGGCGTTGGCGAGGTCCCAGACCTCCTGGGCGGTATTGCCGTTGAGGACGCCCTCGTAGCCAAAGAAACGCTTGAGCTCCAGGTGGCTCCACTCAAAGACGGGGTTGCCCACGCAACGACCCAGGGTCTCGGCCCACTTCTGGAACTTCTCGCGAGCAGGGGCATCGCCGGTGATGAAGCGCTCTTCGACGCCGTTGGCACGCATCAGGCGCCACTTGTAGTGGTCGCCGCCCAGCCAAACCTCGGTGATGTTCTCAAAACGCTTGTCATCCCAGATCTCCTTGGGAGAGATGTGGCAGTGGTAGTCGACGATGGGCATGCCCTCGGCAAAGTTGTGGAACAGCTCCTCGCCGGTCTTGGTGCTCAGCAGGAAATCCTGATCGTCCATGAAGTTTTTCATCAAACAACCCCTCTGTTGGCGGAGCGGGTGCACCGTGCGCCCGTTATCCTCTAGGTGAACGTTCACTATCTTAGTGCATTTGTTACGTATAGGTGAACGTTCACCTAACAATCACGGGGTGAACGGTAGATTTTGGCGGGCCAGCGGTTACTGGGTGTGGGGCCCAACGATCTTATTTTCAGGTCTAATACTTTTCCGAGAAGTGAACGAGCCAAAACGGACCCCCGGAGCATCGACACTTTTGACGGCTCATTTCCTGCGGTTTTGCCGTTGGAATCCTGCGGTTTAGGCGCCAAAAAGTGTGGATGCTTCAGGGGTCCAAATAAGGTCGTTCACTTCTCGGGAAAAGTATTAGACCTGATTGTAGGTAGGTTATACGGATGTGGCCGCGAGCCTCGCCGGAGGTACCCGCCCCCGACTAGATACCAGCGAGCTTGCAGTAGCGATCGACGTTGCTGGCAAACACCATCTCCACGGCACCCTTTTGCACGGGATCCGCAGGCGTTTTACCCCAGAGCAAATAATCGCCCAGCGTCTTGGCACCGCGGTAGGCCAAACCCACCGGGTCCTTGTAGACGATATTGGTAAAGATACCGCGACGCAGGGCAAGCGCGCTCTCGGGGAACAGGTCGTTGCCGATTACCATGACCTCGCCCGCTTTGCCCGCCGAAATGAGCGCATCGGCCACCAGCTCGGAGCCCACCGCGAACACACTGCAGATAAGCTCGGGTGCATCCGGGCCATTGAGACGGTTCTTGAGCTCGCGCTCGAGCTGCTTGACCTGGGCGTGCGCACCGGTAAGATCCTCGACCTGCCAGGGGACATTGTGCTCGCGCAGGTACGTATGGAAGGCGCGAGCAGTCAGATAGTGCGAATCGGTATAGGGATCGCCAGCCAAGAGTAGCACACGGGCATCGGCGCCGGCGGCATGTACTAGGTTGGCTGCTTGCTCGGCCATCAGACTTCCCGCCGTTGAATAATCGGCCAAGCTGGCGCCCAGGCGGTCGAGGTGCGGACGGTCGCCATCGACGAGCTCAATCGCCACACCCGCCTCGGCAATCTGCTCCAGCAGATGGGTCGCGCGGTCGTCGCCCGGAACGTAAGCGAGCAGGCCGTCGATCTTCTCGCCCACCTGCAGGCGTTCATCGATTTGCTCGAGTGCATCGGCATAGCCGCCGACGACAAACTCGACGCGCTCGACGCTAATGCCCTGGTCGATAACCTCCTGCTCAAAGCGATTGCAGCCTTCCCACAGGTAGCGATAGAAGTAAGCACCCTCGCGCGATGCGCACGGCAGGCAAAAGGTCAGGTTGATGTCCTTGCGACGCAGGCTCGAAGCGCTCGTGTTGCGGTGATAACCCATCTCCTCGGCCTTATCGTTAACTTTGGCGCGCACGGACTCGCTCACGCCGGCCTTGCCCGTCAGGGCTTTGTGCACGGTATTGATGGAAACGCCGAGCTCGGCGGCTATGTCCTTCATGGTTACGCGAGCGCTCATAGAGTTACTCCGGTGTTGGTAAGTTGCTAATTAACAATACGGTTAACGATACCCCAAAATCACTCGTCCACTCGCCGCGCCTACCCCCAAATGCGAAAAACGCCCCGCGAACGGATGCTCGCGGGGCGTTTGAGCCTGGGTTTTATTACTGAATGCCGCGACCAAGATCCTCGGCAATCTTGTCCACGCCTTTAAGCGCCGCGCAGGTCTTCTTGTTGGAGCAATGCCCCGTGCAAACGCCGCCCTGGGCGCAGTCGGCGCAAGTGCCCTTACGGTAGATGCGCACGCACACGGCGACAAACGCAATACCGATCACAGCCAGAACAACGATATCGATAGGTGCCATAGCAAGCCTCCTCTAGTTAACCACCACTTACTTTACACCATCCCCCACCTGCCAAATAGGGACAGGTTTATTTTGGTCGCTTTTAAATGCGGAAACGCCACATCTCCCCCACCACCTAAGTTGCGGTGAAATAGTTCCTAGATTCGCCATCCAGGCCGCCAAACAGGGACTATTCCACCGCAACTTAGCTGGTGCACCAAAAAAGCCCGGGTATCGTCGGGATACCCGGGCTTCGTGGAAAGGGGCTCGTCCTTATTCGGAACTAGGCGGAAACAGCAGCGGAGGCGGTGTTGGTCTCGTCCTCGTCGGTCCAGACATGCTTGGGCATGGGACGGAAGATCTGGAAGAGCATCGCAACCAGCAGCACGATGGCGACAACCGTCCAGACACCAAACTGACCCAGAACAAGCAGGTTGTAGAACTGGTTGATGAACAGACCAATCACCCAAGCGAAGGCGCACTCGTAGCCAATAGCGATTGCAGTCCACTTGCCGGAGTCCATCTGATTGCGGATGGTGCCCATGGCGGCAAAGCACGGAGCGCACAGCAGGTTAAAGGCGCCAAAGGCAACGCAGGCGCCCATGGTCGGGAACATGCCGGCGAACGCGGTCCACAGGCTCGGGTCGGTCTCGGCGGCGTCGGCAACGGACAACAGCGAGCCGGCGGTAGCGACAACGTTCTCCTTGGCAACGAGGCCCGAGACGGTCAGCGCGGTTGCCTGCCAGGTGCTAAAGCCGAGCGGCGCGAAGATCCAAGCGACCAGGTTGCCGAGCATAGCGAGCACGGAGTAGTCCATGAACTCCTCGGGGATGCCCTCCATCGCGGGCAGGAAGCCGAAGGCACCATTGTAGCTGCCGAAGTTGGACAGGAACCAAACCACGACGGTAGAAGCGAAGATAACCGTGCCGGCCTTCTTGATAAAGGCCCAGCAGCGCTCCCACACATGCAGCGCCCAAGAACGGATCGCCGGGAAGTGGTAGGCAGGCAGCTCCATGACAAACGGCGTGGGACGGCCGGCGAAGAGTTTGGTCTTCTTGAGCATCAGGCCCGAACCGATGACGGCAAAGACGCCCAGGAAGTAGAAGAGCGGGCTGATCCACGCGGCGGTGGTGGAAGAGTCACCGATGATAGAACCCATGAGCAGGGCGATGATCGGCAGCTTAGCGCCGCAGGGGATGAACGTGGTGGTCATGACCGTCATGCGGCGGTCCTTCTCGTTCTCGATGGTCTTAGTAGCCATGACGCCGGGGACGCCGCAGCCCGAGGACACGAGCATGGGGATGAAGGACTTACCGGACAGGCCGAAGCGGCGGAATACGCGGTCCATGATGAAGGCAACACGGGCCATGTAGCCGCAGTCCTCCAGGAAGGACAGCATCACAAAGAGCAGGAACATCTGCGGAACGAAGCCGAAGATGGCGCCCAAGCCGCCGACGATACCGTCACAGACGAGTGAATCGACCAGACCGCCGTCCTCAGTGCCGCCCGCCACGAGGGCATCGTGCACCATGGTGGTAATGCCGGGGACATAGGGACCATACTGCGCCGGATCGACCGAATCGGCATCGTCGCCCGCAGCCTCGACGGCTGCGTCGTAGGCATCGCGGCCCTGGCCGAGCACGTACCAGCCATCGGTACCGAAGAGCTGGTCATTGGTGAAGTCGGTCACCGTGCCGCCCAGGGTGGAGACGGCAATGTAGTACACGCAGAACATGATGACCACAAAGATCGGCAGGCCCAGGATACGGTTGGTAACCACGCGGTCGATCTTCTCGGAGGTGCTCATCTTGGCAGGAGCCTTGGTCATGCACTCGTCGATGATGTGGGCGATGACGCCGTAGCGCTCGCCGGTGATGATGGACTCGGCGTCGTCGTCGCAGTCCTGCTCGCACTGGGCGACCAGCTGCTCCACGCGAGCAGCCTTCTCCTTGGTAAGGTTGATGAGCTTGCAGGCGTCCGCATCGCGCTCGAACAGCTTGACGGCGTAGTAGCGGCGCTTGTTGGCGGGGACGCTATCCGGCAGGTTGTTCTCGATGTGGGTCAGAACGTCCTCGATGGAAGAGTCGAACTTATGCTCCGGCACCTGGCCCTTGGTAGCAGCGGACTTCTTGACCTGATCGAACAGCTCCGTGATGCCCTTGTTCTTAAGAGCCGAAATCATCATGACCGGGCAGCCAAGCTTCTTGGAAAGCTTGTCGGTGTCGATCTTATCGCCGTTCTTCTCGACCAGGTCGGCCATGTTGAGGGCGACGACCACGGGAAGACCGGTCTCGATGACCTGAAGCGCCAGGTACAGGTTGCGCTCGAGGTTGGTGGCGTCGACTACCTGGACGACGACATCGGGCTCGCCGCTCATGAGGTAATCGCGCGAGCACTGCTCCTCGGGGCTGTAGGGGGAAAGCGAGTAGATGCCGGGGAGGTCCGTAATCGTGACGCTCTTATCACTCAGGAGCTTGGCCTCCTTTTTCTCAACCGTGACACCGGGCCAGTTGCCAACGTAGCCGTTGGCGCCGGTGATCAGGTTGAAAAGCGTGGTCTTGCCGCAGTTGGGGTTACCCGCCAGTGCGACATGGATCTGAGAATCCGCCATTCAATCCTTCTTCCTTGTTTGCCCGCGCTGCTTTCTCCGCACGGGCTGGATAATGTGCTTCAAAGATGCTGCGTTAAGTTAGAAAAACCTAACTTTATCTGCAGAAATGTGCGCCGCGGGCCCTTTTACTGGACCTCGACGACGGCGGCCTCCTCCTTGCGGATGGAAAGCTCGTAGCCGCGCACGTTGATCTCGACCGGATCTCCGAGCGGTGCGACCTTCACGACCTTAAACGACGTGCCCTTGATGAGCCCCAGGTCCATAAGGTGGCGACGAAGCGCGCCCTCACCGTGAAGCTTGACGATGGTAGAGCTCTCGCCCACCTTAACGTCACCCAACGTCTTCATTTACTTGTCCCCCTTTCAGTACTTGCAAAAATACCGTCGACTAACCGACGGTCATGATGTGCATGGCCACCTTGGAATCGATGCCAAAGCGAGCGCCCAGCACGGTGACGATGATGTTGGCGCCACTCGAGCTCACCACGTGGATCTCGCTACCCTCGACAAAGCCGAGGTCCTTGAGGTGGTGCTTCATGTCCTCGTTGCCCTTTACACGAGACACGCGCACGGTTTCGCCCGCCTTCACCATCGAAAGCGGCATAGCCGGCATCTGCGGTCCGCTAGACATGACTGGGCTCCTAACATCGAATCGTCCTCAACATCGACACGGCGAAAGTTAGCCACGTCTATGTTCGCTTTAGTAAACTAGCACGCGGTTAACTTTTTGGGAAGGGTCCCTATTCAGTTTTCGAAAAAGTTTCCCATGCGAAACAAAGAAGGCGCCGCAAAGGTATCCCTTTACGGTGCCTTGTCATACCAATTCATGTGACAAAGGAACTGTCCCTTTGTCACATTACACTGCGCTTAGAGCGAAAGGTTTCTGATCGACGTGACGCACGAAGCCTCGTCTACGCCCGAAACGCGGAAGATGATGTCCTCGCCGCACTCGCCGTAGAGAGCCATGAGGCCCATAACGTCGCGACCATCGGTATGGCGGTCGCCAATACTGACCGACACGTCACTACGATGCCTGGCGATGATGTCATAAAGCAGCGCAACCGGGCGGGCATGCAGTCCCAACGGATCTTTAATCGTCTTTGTAAACTCGACCATGTCCCCTCCCGCGGCATCGCTCATTCGGCCGGCAAACCCAGCCACGTGGTAGTTATTGTACCGTTAGATGCTTGTCGAGGACCCTTTCGGATACCCTGTGGGCAAAAAGTGGCAAATATGAGTACTGTCACCAATTTAGTGGCAGCAAAATCGAGAGCAAAATGGCCGTTTTGGCCGATTTTAAGGGTCTAGAAGCCACCAAATCGTATCTATAGGGGGTTAGATAAATTGATTCTAAGCCCGTTTTCGCTCAAATCATGCCAAAAAATATGGCACTACTTTTGCAACAGTACTCATATTTGGCATTTTTTGACCACGGGGTCAAATAGCATGCCCCAAAACGCAAAAGGAGGGGCCCCGAAGGGCCCCTCCATGGGAAGGGGAATCGAATTATTCCACAGCCGTAGATGAATCTCGGTCGTTACTCCATCATGTCGAGGACAGACGGACGCAGCTCGCTCTCGGCGGCCTCGGGATCGGTCTCACGCAAACGGTTGATGTAGCGGTTGTACCAGATCACGGCAAGGCCCAGGAAGACAACCACGCCGCCGACGTTGTAGACCAGCGTCAGCCACAGCGGCTGGTCCAGCGGAACGGTGCCGCAGACAAGCACGAAGCAGAAGACCACGAGCAGGAAGGCGGCAACGACCAGACCGAAGGTGCGCGAACCCATGCGGAAGTCGCGGGGCGCAGCGTCAAAGTTCTTGCGCAGCATAAAGTAGGCAAGCAGGATCAGCAGCGGCGGGAGCAGAGCAGTAGCGGCCGTCATGTTGGTGACGATCATGAGGAGGTCGTCGAGGTTGCCGGAGCCCAGGGCCGGGATGATCAGGATGGGAACGACGATGGCGAACTGCAGCCAAGCAGCGCGGGCAGGAATGCCGTGCTCGTTGAGCTCGACGATCTTGCTACCAAAGACGCCCTTGGGGATCTCGGTGAAGAACACCTTGATGGGAGCGGAGGTCCACATCATGAGGGAGCCCAGCGTAGCGGCGAGAAGGATCAGGCCAATAACGCGCGTGGACACTTCCATGGGAATGCCAAAGTGAGCGAAGACAGCGCCGAACACATCGAAGATACCGGTGGAGATGGCAACGCCGCCCTCGGGAATGAACAGGTTGACCAGCAGCGAAGCGCCTGCATACAGAAGGCCGATGGTCAGGCCGGCGATAACGACGGTGCGCACGAAGGCCTTGACGCCGCCCTTGAGGTCGTTGAGGAACACGCCGACGGACTCAGCGCCGCCAACGCCCTGGATGATCCAGGCAAGGGTGCCGAAGAAGCCCCACGTAGCAGCGAAGTTGCTCATGTCGGGAGCCATGTTAGCGGGCGTGGGAGCCGTAGCGAACTCGACGCCGCCAAAAGCAGCAGCCAGGGACAGCAGGATGAACACGGCGGTCAGGCCAAGAGCCGCGGTAGAGCCGAAGGAGGAAATGGAGCCGATCCACTTAGCGCCCTTGGTCGAAACCCACGTGGCGATAGCAAAGACAACGATCTCGATAATGGTGATCCACAGCTGCGAAAGCTCGGCATTGGCACCAAAGAACACGTAGCTCGCGTAGATGATGACGTTGGGCAGGACGGACGCGAAATAGAACAGGTTGACGAACCAGTAGCTAAACGCCGTAAGGAACGCCCAGCGGCCGCCCATCGAGGTCTTGACCCAGGCATACACGCCCGACTCGGAGTCCTTGT
The DNA here is from genome assembly GCA_934621885.1 of uncultured Collinsella sp. The sequence goes on along the minus strand of CAKTUH010000001.1, from coordinate 42,992 downwards.
TGAGGCCGACGAACTCGGCGGTAACCAGGGTATAGGGGACAAAGTACAGAAGCGTGGCGAAGAAGAACGACGGCGCGGCTGCCAAGCCGATGGCCGCATTGTTGTTGATGATGTTCTTGATGCCGAACACGGCGGCGACCGTCATGCCCAGCAGAGCGAACGAACCGATCGTTCCTCGTTTTTCAGAGCTCATAAGCCCTCCCAATCATCCGTTATATCTCATATAAAACCGTCCGGGCTGCAAGTGCAATCACGGACGGCGCACCTGCTAAGGGGAATGGGAAAAGGGAGTCAACAAAGCCATCCCCCTTAACGGCGCAAAGCAAACGTCCAGGCGGACGAATACTACTTGTTGGGGAAGGAATAACCTTCGACCGTCACGTGGAGCACGACGACGCGGGGATCCGTGGTGTCGGCGAGGATGCGATACGCCTCGTCGATCTCGACAACGGCAACGCCGCCGGCGGGAATCGTCACCTTCTCCCCTGCCCCCTCAAAGCGCTCACGATCATCGATATCGCTGTAAGCGCGGGTGCAGGCGAGATCTGCCTTGGGGGCAACCTCGACGGTCAGGTCGCCGTCGAGCGGAGCGAGGACGGCATGGTAGCGACGGTGACCGACCAGATCGGCGGTAGCCGCCTCGCGGGCATAGACCCACCAGTACACCAACGAGTCGCCGATGGAATAGGCCACGTCGTGCTGCAGGTCGGCAACGCCGTCGAGCGCCTGGCCAGTGCGCATCCACTTCTTGACGGACTTCATCTGAGCGTCGAAGTCGGCGCGAGAGTTAAAGAGATGCATGACTTATGCCTCCTTAATGGGTGCCAGCGCCTGAGCCAGATCGGCAGACGTCAGCGGTCGCAGGGACACCTCGAAGCTGAAGCTCTCAAAACGGGTGCGATAGGAATCGAGCACCTCGGAACCCCAAGAGTTCGAGCCAAGGCCGAGCAGCTGGTCGTTGATGTTGACCGCGACCGTGTCGCCCTTGACAAGGTCGTAGACGTGCTTGGCGTTATCGATGGCCTCGCAGGTATAGGGCCATGCCGAGAACGAGAACGGGTTGGAAGCGGCGTCGTCCGGACGCGTCACGACCAGGCCGTCACCGTGGCTGGAACGCAGGGCGACCCAGCGGGTACCCTCGCGGTTGGCGCAATCCTGGGGCATGACATACGGCGTGAACATGTCGTCGACCGTAGTGCGGTAATGACCGACCGGGTTGGCGCGCAGCGAGTCCGGGTAGTTCTCGCCCGGGCCGTGGCCATACCACTCGACGGCGCGGTCGCAACCGGGAACCTCGAAGGAGATGCCGATACGCGGGATGATATCCGAGTAATCGCCGTAGGGCTCGCCGGAGACCTTAAGGTCGACGCGACCGCTCGGCAGCACGGTGTAGACGAGCTCGACACGCATGCCAAACGCACGGACGGGAGGAGCGATTCGCTGGCTCACGGTAACGACGACCGCGTTGCCCTCCTGCTTCCAAGAGACACTGCGGGTGGACGTCTGCATCACATCAATGAAGCTGTCCTTCCACAGGGAGTCGTACTCCTGGGCGTGGTTGTCGACGAGCGGGTGCCAGAAGCCAACCTGGGGACCGGAGGTCATAACGTCGCGACCGGATGCCTTCCACTCGCTCACGGTGCCGTTGACCTTGCTGAAGGTTAGCTTGCCGTTGAGGGAGTGAATACAGATGTCCTGCTCGGTCTCCTCGACCGTAAGCTCGGGGCGAACGGGAGCCACGATAGCCGGCGCCGGGTGATTGGCGATGGCGAACTGGCTCGCACCCAGCTGGAACATCGGCTCGCACCAGGCGTGGGCCGCCATGGTGTAGGCGCGCACGGTGAGCAGGGTCTCGCCTGCGGCAGCCTCGCGAACGGCCAGGGGCAGCTGGACGGACTCACCGGGAGCGACCGCTCCGGGCATGAGCGTCTTGCGGCACACCACGTCGCCGTCCACCAGGGTCTCCGCCACCAGGCAGACATCCTCGAGGGTGGTAAACCAACGCTTGTTGGTGACGGTCAGCTCGCCCGCCTCGGCGTCATAGGCCATGCGGACCGGGCAGATGACCTGGCCGTACTCGGTCAGACCCGGGCTCGGCTGCTGCCAGGGGAACACCATGCCATCGATGCAGAAGTTGCTGTTGTTGGGATAGTCGCCGTTGTCGCCGCCGTACATGTCGTAGGCCACGCCGTCCTCGGTCACAGCCGCCAGACCGTGATCGCACCACTCCCAGATGAACTGGCCCTGAATGCAATCCCAGCGATCGAAGACCTCCTGGTACTCGGACAGGCCTCCCGGGCCATTGCCCATGGAATGACCGTACTCGCAGTTAATGCGCGGCTTGGGGAACGGATGCTCGCCAAAATCGTTCATCTGCGACACGCGAGAGTACATGGTGGAGATGACGTCGACGGTATCGGCGTTGCGGTCCTCCTCGTAATGGACCGGACGACCGTCAAGCTCGTGGGCCTTGGCATACATCGCGCGGATGTTGCAGCCGTAGCCGCTCTCGTTGCCCATCGACCACATGATGATGCACGCGTGGTTGCGCTCCTGCATCACCAAGCGCTCGACGCGGTCGACATAAGCCGGCTCCCAAGCCGGGTCGTCGGTGACTAGGGCGATGTTGCCGATATTCTCGAAGCCGTGGCTCTCCATATCGGTCTCGGCGACCAGCATGATGCCGTATTCGTCGCACAGCTCGTAGAAGCGCGGATCGTTGGCATAGTGGGACGTACGCACCGCGTTGATGTTGTGCTGCTTCATGAGCTCGAGGTCGCGGCGCATACGATCGAGACCCACGGCGCGGCCCTTGTGGTCATCGTGATCGTGGCGGTTGACGCCGTGCATCTTAAAGTAGGTACCGTTGAGGTAGATATGGTTGCCCTCGACGGTGACCTCGGCGAGACCCTGACGATGCGGCACGTATTCGCTGACCTCGTCGCCGTCGTAGACCGCAAACGTCAGATCATAGAGGAAGGGGTCCTCGGGGTTCCAGAAGTGGGCATTGGCAACGGTGCACTCGGCGTGACCGTCGACGCACTCGCCCGTAGCAACCACGTTCTCGCCGTCGCTGAGCGTAAACACAACGCGGCTTGCGCCCTCGGCGACCGTATCGAGCGCGACCAGAGCGGCATCGCCCTCGCGGTGCGTGCGGAACCTAAAGTCGACCAGGTGCGCGGCAGGGCGCTGCATAAGGTAGACATCGCGGAAGATGCCCGAGGCCCACCACATGTCCTGGTCCTCGATATAGCTGCCATCGCTGTACTGTAGGACCTTAACGGCAAACAGGTTGTCGCCCTCGACGAGCGCGTCGGTCACGTCGAACTCGGCGGACAGGCGCGAGCCCTTGGTCATGCCGATAAACTGGCCGTTGACGTACAGTTCGCCGTAGCTCTCGATGCCGTCGAAGCGAATGATCTCGCGCGCTCCGGCGGGAACGGCGGGAAGGTTGACGATGCGCTGGTAAACGCCCGTGGAGTCATCGGAGGGAACAAACGGCTGGTCGACCGGGAACGGGAAGCCCTCGTCGGTGTAGGCGAGCTTGCCGTAGCCGTCTACCTGCCACAGGTGCGGAACCTCCACGTGATCCCACTCGGGCTCGTAGGTAGAAAGTGCCTCGGTGGAGACGGCGGCAGGGCCCTCAAAGAGGCGGAACTGCCACGAGCCGGACAGCTGGACAAACCCGCGCGACAGCTCGCGGCTGTACGTAGCAGCGAGATCGGCGGTCTCGAAACCCATAAAGTACGCATGGGGTGCCAGGCGGTTCCTGTGGGTGAGCGCTTGGTTTTCCCAATCGTTAATGGCGTCCATGGTGATGCTCCTTCGTCATCGTAGTGATTCTTGTGCAACCGGTTGTCCTTATCTTACGGGCGATGCAAAATACTGTGCAACCGGTTGTCTGCTGAACGGTCGATTTCGCCGGATTAACGGTGCAACCGGTTGTACAACCGCGACACTTATGTCACTCTGAGTATCGAAGCTCGACGCAAAACAGTGTTCCCAGGGCGGCGGACAACGGCCGTGCCCATCTATGCCCCACCTTTGCAAAACATGTTCAGCAGCAGCTTGGATGCGAAATGCTGCCAGTGGCCGGATATCATGAACGCTGTTCAGGCGCACTATAGTAAGCTGTATCCGCACCAGCCCGTATCAGTAACAACACCGACCGCATGTTCCAGGAGATGCCATGACCCAACCAGTTCGCACCGCACCTACGCTTGCCGAGGTTGCCGCAGCTGCCGGCGTGTCGCGCTCCACGGCATCGCGCGCCCTCAACGATTCGCCCCGCATCAGCGAAGAAACCAAAAAACGCGTCCGCGCGGCGGCCAAGGAAGTCAATTTTGTCCCCAACGCTCGTGGCCGAGCACTTGCCGTCGGGCGCACGGAAATCATCGCCGTGCTCGTGACCGAGCCTCTGAGTGAGTTGTTCAGCGACCCCACATACAGCGAGTTCCTGAGCGGTATTACCGAGGAACTGTCGGAGTCGTCCTATCTGCCCGTTATCTTGCAGGCGTCTTCTACGCATGAGCGCAACCGCGCACGCGAGCATTTTGAGCGCCGCTCGTTCGACGCAGTCATCGACGTCTCTCCCTACAAGGGCAGCGAGCTGCTCGAGGTGCTGCGCGAGCTGAGCGTTCCCACCGTATTGTGCGGCCAGCTCGAGGGCCATCCTTATCGCGATGTGTTCTCGACGGTCTACTCAGACGACGAAGAAGGCGGGCGCTTTGCCGCGCTCGCTATGAAAGAACGCGGACGCAAGGAGATCGTCGCCGTGCTGGGACCGCAGGACAACCCCGCCGTCATCGACCGCCTGCGCGGCTACCGCGCTGTCTTGGGCAAAGACCTCCCGGACGAGAGTGTTATCTACACCGGATGGAACAGCGGAGATGGCTATCAGGCAATGCACCAGCTCCTCGCGCGCGAGATCGCCTTCGATGGCGTGCTCTGCGGCTCGGACCGTATTGCGAACGGCGTTATCACCGCGCTCAACGAGGCAGGCCTTTCTGTTCCGGCGGATGTTTCCGTCGTTGGTTTCGACGATCACGAGATTGCGGCGCGCTGCACCCCCGCGCTCACGACTATCCGGCAGCCGCTACGCGAGGAAGGCCACATGGCCGCCAACATTGCGCTCGACATGATCAAGGGCGCCGAGCCCACCACCTCCGTGATGCACATGCAGCTCGTCAAAAGAGATTCGCTGTAAGAAACTGGGCCGGGCTTTCCGCCAAACAACTGTTGCGGAAAGCCCGCCCCGTTTTGAGCGCTCATTCTGCCCCCCGTTTCCGCGCCGCCCGTTCCGCCCATGTTCTCGCAATACCCGCGCACAAAAAACGAGGGAAGGCGCATGTCCTTCCCTCGTTACAGGCAATATGTAGCCGTTCGCCTACATCAGGCGCAGGCTGACGTCCTTGAGCTGGGCGCCGCTAACGGCACTCGGGGCACCCGACATGAGATCGGAGCCGCTGGCCGTCTTGGGGAACGCCATGACGTCGCGGATGGAGTCGGAGCCGGTGAGCAGCATGCACACGCGGTCCAGACCCAGAGCGAAGCCGCCCATCGGGGGCGCACCAAACTTGAGGGCCTCCATGAGGAAGCCGAACTGCGACTCGGCGCGCTCCTCGGTAAAGCCAAGGAGCTTGAGCATGGACATCTGCATCTCGGCGTTGTGGATACGCATACCACCGCCGCCGGCCTCAAAGCCGTCCATGACAAAGTCGTAGGTGCACGAACCGGCTGCCAGCGGGTCGGCCTCGATCTTGGCGATGTCGGTCTCGGTCGGCAGGGTGAAGGGCTGGTGCTCGGCGGCATAGGCCTTGCGGTCCTCGTCCCAATGGAACAGCGGGAAGTTGACGACCCACAAGAAGTCGTGACCCTCGCGCTTGATCCCGAGCGCATTAGCCATGTGAGAGCGCATGCCGCCCAGGATCTCGTCGGAGAGCAGGCGCGGGCCGGCGGCGAACATCACGAGGTCGCCGGGCTCGACGTCCATGCGATCACGCAAAGCGGCCATCTCCTCGTCCGAGAAGAACTTGACGATGGGGCTGTTGATGGAGCCGTCCTCGCGGAAGGCGATCCAGGCCAGGCCCTTGGCGCCAAACGTGGAGGCCACGCCGGCGAGCTTATCGATCTTGGCACGTGCCCAGGCGCCGGCGCCCTTAGCGTTGATGGCCTTGACGACGGAGCCCTCCTCGTTCGCGGCAGTCGCAAAGACCTTGAACTTGGAGTTGGCAAAGATGTCGGTCAGGTCGACCAGGTGCATGCCATAGCGGGTATCGGGCTTGTCGGAGCCATAGGTGTCCATGGCCTCCCAGTAGTCCATGCGACGCAGCGGCGTGGGCATCTCGACACCCATGCGGCCGAAGGCATCGGCAAGAACCTCTTCGAGTGCGCTCATGACGTCGTTCTGGTCCACGAAGGACATCTCGATATCGACCTGGGTGAACTCGGGCTGACGGTCGGCGCGCAGGTCCTCGTCGCGGAAGCACTTGGCAACCTGGTAGTAGCGCTCGACGCCACCGACCATGAGCAGCTGCTTCAGGAGCTGCGGGGACTGCGGCAGGGCGTAGAAGTTGCCCGGCTGGATGCGGCTGGGGACGATAAAGTCGCGAGCGCCCTCGGGCGTGGACTTGAACAGGGAGGGCGTCTCGACCTCCATGAACTCACGGTTGTGTAGCGCCTCGCGAATGGCGAAGGTAAAGTCGGAGCGCAGCTTGAGGTTGGCCATCATCTCGGGACGACGGAGGTCCAGATAGCGATAGCGCAGACGGGTATCCTCGCTGGTCTCGATGCCGTCCTCGATCTGGAACGGCGGGGTGACGGAAGTGTTGAGCACCTCGGCGTGGTCGGTCAGGACCTCAATCTCGCCGGTCGCGAGCTTGGCGTTGGTGGTCTCCTCGCCACGGGCGCGCACGACGCCGTGAATCTTGATGGGCCACTCGGGACGCATGGTCTCGGCAATCTTAAAGGCATCGCCGTCGGAGTGCTCGGGGTCGAAGGTGAGCTGCGTGATGCCCTCGCGGTCGCGAAGGTCGCAGAAGATAAGGCCGCCGTGATCGCGGCGACGGCTCACCCAACCGGTGAGGGTGACCTCTTCGCCCACGTTCTCGCGGCGAAGCTCGCCGCAGGTACGGGTGTGCATGGAATGCTCGTCGATGGGACGGGTCTGGCTCATACCAGTGATCCTCCTTTATGGATCTGTGCCGCCCCGTGTCGTTCCGGGCGGCGTCGTACAGATTTGCCCAGCCTGCGTAAACCGCGCAGCCAGACATGGCGTTCTATCTTATCGCACCTGTGCCGATGTACCGCGAAAAAGTGGCTCCCGCTCAAAGACTTGACGGAGACGAAACAATTGACGCACTGCGGCGCCCGCCCGCGCGCGTCACGTGCGACAATATGCCCCAATACAACAGCACTTGGAAAGGCCCGTCATGACTGCACGCCTCATTGTTATGGATATCGACTCCACCCTCATCAACCAGGAGGTTATCGACCTGTTGGGCGAGGAAGCCGGCGTGGGCGAGCAGGTGGCGCAGATCACCGAGCGCGCCATGCGCGGCGAGCTGGACTTTAAGCAGGCGCTCGAGGAGCGTGTGGGGCTGCTTGCCGGTTTGGACGAGAGCGTGTTCGAGCGCACCTTTGAGCGCGTAACGTTTACCCCCGGTGCGTTGGAGCTCGTGCGCTCGGCGCACAGCAAGGGCTGGAAGGTCGGCGTGGTGAGCGGCGGCTTCCATGAGGTCGCCGATAAGATCGTGGCCGCCGCGGGCATCGACTTTTGCCTAGCCAACCGCCTGGAAGTCGTTGACGGCAAGCTCACCGGCAAGCTGGCGGCCGACATCGTAACCAAGGAGTCCAAGCTCATCCAACTATTGGATTGGGCAGTTGAGTGCGGTGTCGACATTGCTCACACCGTGGCGATCGGCGATGGAGCAAACGACATCCCCATGATCCAGGCGGCAGGCACCGGCATCGCGTTTTGCGCCAAGCCCAAGACGCGCGAGGCCGCCCCGTTTGCCATCGACGAGCGCAATCTGATGCTCGCCATGGACATCATTCTGCGCGACTAGCGATTTAGCCTCACAACTCCATCAAATCTGACATATTAGATTTCCGAACAATTTTGCTCTAATGTTCGGAAAGAACCCTTCGCGTGCTAAACTATTAAGCGTCGAAGGGAACTTATATGGACAAACGCGATCTTGAGCAATTGCTAAGTAACGTGGCAGACGGAAGCGTTGCACCGGCCGATGCCCTCACGCGCATCCAAACGGCGCCGACCGCCGATCTGGGCTTTGCACAGCTCGATCTTTCGCGCGGGGTGCGTCAGGGAGCTGGCGAGGTTGTCTACGGCGCCGGTAAAACCGCCGAGCAGATTGCCGCCATCATCGAAGCGCTGCGCGACGCAGGCCAGGAGCACGTCCTGGTCACGCGTCTCGATGCCGACAAGGCAGCGCGCACCGCTGAGCTTCTTGATGACAATATCGACCTAAGATATGTCCCGGACGCACAGCTCGCGCTCGTGGGCGGCAAGCCCTCCCCCACCGGCAATGGACGCATCGTCGTGGCCTGCGCCGGTACGAGCGACCTGCCCGTCGCTGAAGAGGCCGCGTTAACAGCCGAGTTCTACGGCAACGAAGTCGATCGCCTCTACGACGTGGGCGTCGCCGGTCTGCACCGCCTGCTCGCACATGCCGAGGAGCTTGCCCAGGCGCAGGTGGTCATCGCCATCGCCGGCATGGAGGGCGCCCTGGCAAGCGTCATCGGCGGCTTGGTGAGTTGTCCGGTGATCGCCGTCCCCACCAGCGTGGGCTACGGCGCGAGCTTTGGCGGCGTGGCCGCACTGCTCGCCATGCTCAACTCCTGCGCGAGCGGCGTTTCGGTCGTCAATATCGACAACGGCTTCGGCGCCGCCTACCAGGCAAGTCTTATCAATCATCTGAGCGCCGGCACGCTCTGCGCCCGCTAAGGAGCGTTTCATGTCCAACCATCAGCACACGCTTATCATCGACGGCACCTCGGGCATCAGCGGCGACATGACCGTCGCAGCGCTACTCGATCTGGGCGCCAGCGAGGAGCACCTGCGCGAGCAGCTCGCCACGCTTCCAGTCGACGGCTTTGAGGTTGCCGTGACGCGCGTAAACAAGCACGGCATCGACGCCTGTGACTTCGACGTTCAGCTTGCGGCCGAGCTGGAGAATCACGACCACGACATGGCCTGGCTCTACGGCAACGACGCGACCGCCGAGCACGCGCACGAACACGCTCATCACCACCATCACGACCATGGCGAGCATGAACATCATCACGAGGACGAGCATGTCCACTGCCACGAGCACATGCATGAACATGCCCATGACCACGACGGTCACCACCACGCTCATCATCACCGCTCCCTGGCAGACGTCACCGAGATCATCGACGGCTCGCAGCTGAGCGATGGCGCCAAGCGTCGCGCGCTCGCTATCTTTACTGCGCTCGCCGCCGCCGAGGCCAAGGCGCACGGCAAAACGTCCGAGACCGTCATGTTCCACGAGGTAGGCGCCGTCGACTCCATCGTCGACGTCTGCTCGGTCGCCATCTGCCTCGATGACCTTGGCATTGAGGATATCGTGGTCGAGTCGCTCTCCGAGGGCCACGGCACCATCCGCTGCGCCCACGGCCTTATGCCCATCCCGGTGCCCGCCGTCGTCAACCTATGCCAGGCAGGCAACATCGCCCTCACGCCCGCACCGGTCGCCGGCGAACTCGTGACGCCCACGGGCGCCGCCATCGTCGCCGCGCTGCGCACGTCCGAGCACCTGCCGGCCCGCTATCGCATCGAAGCTGTAGGCTACGGCGCAGGCAAGCGCCCCTACGAGGGTTGCTCGGGCACGCTCCGCTGCCTGCTCGTCCACGTGGACGCGTAAGAATGGATGCTCGCAAAACCAAAAGCCGCGCCGCTATAGTCACGGCGTTTTCCGAGCTCCTTCGCGAGGAAGACTACGGTAAGATCACCGTCGGAGACATCATCGCGCGTGCCCAAGTGGGCCGCGCGACGTTCTACGGCCTCTTCAAGAGTAAAGACGACCTACTCGCCGAGCTCGTGAGCGATATCTGCACCCACGCCCTCGACGACGATGGCGCGCCCCTCGACGACCCGCTCGTGCAAGTCGAGCACATCCTCAACAACCTCTGGGAGCGTCGCCAAGGCGTACGAGCCCTGGTAGCCGGCGCCGGCTCACGCGTCTTCGCCGACAGCCTCCGCAAGACCATCATGGCCCGAGCAACCGAAACCGTCCCCGCCAACCCCACAGGCCCCGCCGCCAGCATGGACCGCAGCTTTCTACTACACCACATAGCCTCAAGTTTCGTAGGAACAGTCCAATGGTGGGCCTGGCACAACTTCGAAGCAGAAAAAGCCGACGTAGCCAAAGACTACCTATCAGCCATACAACCCCTCTTCACCTAAGTAACCACTCCACCCCAAAACGCAAACCCTAACTCAAGGCACCACGTATCCCAAAGTGCCGCTCGCACCCCAATGCTCCGCCCTACCAAAAGCACAACCCATCCCAAAGTGCCAACAGCAGCCCAACGCCCCCACCAGCAACAAGCCCATCCCATCCAAATTCAGATATATATGTAGTGTTGCTTGTCCCGACGCGACTAAGATCCCTCAGCTGGCCGCATAGGGTAACTTCCCAGCGCATTCCGCAGGACGAAAGAACCCCCGCCGCACGAAGTGCGCAGCGGGGGTTCTTTCATGTCCGAGGACGCGCTGGGAAGTTACCCTATGCGGCCAGCGGACAGCTATGTAGCCTTGGGCTAGAACATGCCCAAGAAACCATGCACAAACAGTGCAGCCACAATAGCACCAACAAACGGAGCAATACCGGGAACAAGCAGGCCGTACTTCCAGTTGTTGTCGGCCTTGTTCTTAATCGGCAGCACCTGATAGGCAAGGCGCGGACCAAGGTCACGAGCCTGGTTCATGGCGAAGCCGGTGATGCCGCCCATGCCCATACCAACGGCCCAGACGATCAGGCCAACGCAGATGGCGAGCATCAGGACGTCCTCGCCAGCGCGGCTGGCGGCAGCAAGGATAGCGCTGATAAACACAAAGGTGCAGATAGCCTCGCAGAAGAAGTTGCGGGCATAGTTGGTGCCCTCGGTGGTGGGGTTGGTCGAGAAGATGTTGCGCTGAGCGATGGGGTCGACGACGCCCTCGGAGGCCTTGAACTCATCGGCATACATAAACCAAGCGATCACGGCACCCACAAAGCCGCCGAGCATATCGGCAAGCATGAAGGGGATGCAGTTGCCCCACGGCACCAGGCCGACGATGCACTGGGCAAGCACCATGGCCGGGTTCATGCACACGGCGCCGCCAAAGACAAACAGGCAGACCGAAATGCCAAAAGACCAGGTGGTGATGGCAAACATATGGCCGGAGCCCTGATACTTGGTGCCCTTGAGCACGGTATCGCAGTGCACGCCCACGCCAAAGACAATCATGAGGGCCGTCGCGCCGAATTCGCACAGGAGTTTGGTAAGCATAAAACCTTATCTTTCTTGTCGGTTATAAACGATTCGTTTGAGTCGCGCGCTAGTGCTGCGCGACGACAACGCCCAGGCCATCGGGAATAACGGCAACCTTGGCGTTTGCACCCTTCATTTCGAAGGCGAGCTTGAGCGCCTCCTCGAGGGTGTTGACCGGGGTCATGTGCATGTCCTTGATCATCTGGTGATCGCACAGATCGGTGACCATGATCACAGGGTGATGTGCCAGAATGCGGGCGAAGATCTGGCTCGTCCACTGGTCAGGCAGGGTCTCGTCCTTGGGACGGTCGATGCAGGCGCGCTCGAACTCAGCCGGATCGTTGTCGGCGATGTTGTGGTAGAAGCCCTCGCCGCCGTGACCATCGGCGCAACCGGCGACGTCGATAATCACGCCGCCCTCGGGAAGCGTCGCCTCGGCAGCGCACATACCCTTCACGGCCTGGTAGATGTTCTGGTCGAGCGGATAGCCGCCGTTGGTGGTGATGGCGATCTCGCACTCGACAGGCTCAACGCCAGCGAGGCTCTTCACAAATTCGCAGCCGGCCTCGTGCGCCTTGTGGATGTCGCCGGCAAAGGAACCGATGACCTCGTGCTTACCGTTGAGCACCACATTGAGCACAAAGGCAAGGTGGGCCATCTCGGCAGCGGCAAACATGTCCTCGCTCACGTGGTTGTGGCACAGGTTGCCGGCACGCGAATGGGAATCGTTCACAAACTGACCATTGTGGTTGTACATGATGGTCTTGTAGCTAGCAATACCGGGCAGCACGGACTTACGGCTGCCGGAGAAGCCGGCAAAGAAGTGCGGCTCGATAAAGCCCTCGGCAAGCAGCAGATCGCAATCGGCGGCGATCTTGTTGATGATGCACTCGCCACCAGAAGGCAGAGTACCGATCTTCTTCATCATACTGTCGTCGGTCGCGACATGCATGACGATCTCCTCGTTGGCAACGATCTCCTCGCCATACTTGTTAACGAGCTCCTCATGCGTCGAGGGACGGTGCATGCCGGTCGCAACCAGAATACGCACGCGAGCCTCGGGCGCAGCGGCATGAATGTGATGCAGCAGAATAGGCATCGTCACACGCGAAGGAACGGGACGCGTATGGTCGGAGCTAATGATAACGATATCCTTCTTGCCAGTACAAAGCTCCTCGAGCGAAGGCGAGCCATAAGGATTGGCAAGCGACTCTTCTACCAGCTCTTGCTGCGTTTTCGTAGTCTCAAACTCGTTTTGATGACCCTCCATCACACCTGCGAAGTTCTTGTCCTCAAGCTCCAGATGCAGCTTCTTGTGGTCAAACGGCAATTCACATTCAAACAATGACGAGCGCCCTCTTCCTTTCATCTAACACACTAGATAAACCGTAGGAAGGATACGCCGCTTACCGATATCAACCAACCACCCACCAACCCATTAACAGAACGTTCACAATTGACAAGTACAAAAAGGCGGCCGCAGCCCAAAAAGGAACCACGACCGCCGTCCAAAACGTGCGAAGCGCCAAATGCATCTCAATCCCGACCGATAAGGCGCTAGGCGCGAAGCGCCGCACGCGCCGCCGGGACAGATCCCCATCCAAAACGCGCGAAGCGCACCATCTTTCCTCTAGCAAGTAATCCGCAGAAGACCGGACATCGTAGGGGACGCCGTGTGTTTACTTTCCGGCGCATTCCGCAGGACGCAAGAAGCCCTCGCCGCACGAAGTGCGCAGCGAGGGCTTCTTGCATGTCCGAGGACGCGCCGGAAAGTAAACACACGGCGGCCCCGGACAACGACTCCAGGGCTATCTATTACCCCGTGTTTTGCAATCCTGCCGAGACTCCCGTCACAGTCGAAAGAATCAGGCTCATGTACTCGGCCTTCTTCTCCTCTGCCATCTCGTCCTGGTTCATACGCACCTCGCGAAGGGCGCGAACCTGGGCGATGGACAGGGCGTCGACGTAGGGGTTACGGACGCGGACGGCGCAGCCGAGCACGCGGCGGCGCTGAAGCGGCCATTCGTCACCGACGATGGCGAGGACCCACTTACGGGTGAGCTGCATCTCGGTAAAGACTTTCTCGGACAGATCCTGGCGATCACCCAGGTGCAGATACATCTTGGCGATGCGCTGGTCGGTCTTAGCAATCGACATCTCGATGTTGTCGATGAAGGTGCGGAAGAACGGCCACTCCTGGTAGGCAGCCTTGAGCTGGTCCAGATCGCCCAGCTGCTCACAGGCGGTGCCCAAGCCGTACCAAGCGGCCAGGTTAATGCGTGCCTGGCTCCAGCTGAAGATCCACGGAATGGTACGCAGGTCGTCGAGCGACTTGGCACCCAAGCCACGCTTGGCGGGACGCGAGCCGATCGGCAGCAGACCGACCTCGGTCAGCGGCGTCACGGTCGAGAACCACGGTGTAAAGTCCTCGGTGTTCAGCAGGTCCAGATAGCGCTCGTGGCTTGCAGCGTTGAGCTTCTCGGCCATATCCCAGAACTTCTGCGTGGTCTCGGTGTTGGTCTTCTCGACGCTCGGGGCCGACTGCAAAAGCGTTGCGGCGGCAACGGACTCAACGTGGCGCTGAGCCAGCGTGCGGTTGCCGTAACGGGCAAAGATGACCTCGCCCTGCTCGGTGAGCTTAAAGAAGCAGTTGACCGAACCCTTGGGCTGCGCCAGCACGGCCTTGTTGGCCGGGCCGCCGCCACGGCCCACGGCACCGCCGCGACCGTGCATGAGCACCAGGTCGATATCGTTCTTCTCGGCCCACTTGGCGATGCGCTCCTGTGCGGAGTGCAGGGCGAGCATGGCCGTGGTAGGACCGGCATCCTTGGAGGAGTCGGAGTAGCCCAGCATGACCTCCATGCGGCGATTGGTCTGGGCAAGGCGCTTTTGCACCACGGGCAGCGTGAGCATCTGGTCGAGCACGTCGACGCAGCCCTCGAGGTCCTCGAGCTGCTCGAACAGCGGGATCACGTCGAGCTCGGGGACGTCCTCCTCGTGTGCGAAGGACAGGTGGGCAAGCTCAAAGACGTCGGCCACATGCTGGGCGCTCTTGGTGAACGAGATGATGTAGCGGTGCGCCATCTTCTTGCCGTAGCGCTTTTGGATGGAGCCGATGGCACGGAAGGTGTCGATGACCTCGCGCGTCATGGGCTGCAGGTCGCCGTGGATACCGTTCTCGTGAATATCCTTGAGGGCGCGGGCGTGCACCACGGAGTGCTGACGGAACTCCATCTCGACCATATGGAAGCCGAAGGACTCGACCTGCCAGATGATGGTCTGGACCGGACCGTAGGCCGCACGGACGGCACCGCAGGCGGCCAGCGAACGCTGGACGACGCGCAGATCCTCCAGGAACTCATCGGCGCTGTGGTACATGGTGTCGGTGATGCGGCGCACGGTGGCGTTCAGGCGGTCGGCCATGACGAGCATGACGGCGCGATGCGGCTCGTGCTCGGAGATGAGCTCGGCGCGGGCCGTGTACTGGGCGCTCATCTCGACCTGATGGTTCCACAGGTTGATGAGCTCGGCCGACGGCTTGCTGTACTCGGCCTCGAGCGTCAGGTTGCGGCCGATACGACGGCACTTGTCCTCGAGCTTGAGCACCATATGGGTGAAGTACTTGGCGGCGACCTCGCGGCTCACCTTAGCGGTGACGTTGGGGTTACCGTCGCGGTCGGAACCGATCCAGCTGCCGGGATGGAAGAACGCCGGGCACAGCGGCGGCACGGTGCCGGCCTTGTCGCCCAGCACCCAGTCGTCAAAGCGACGATAGATGACGGGAATGATGTCGAACAGCGTGTTATCGAAGATGTCGATGATGGTATCGGCTTCCTCGACCGGCGTGGGCTTCTTGAGCGCGATGGGGCTCGTGCGCACCAGGGCGTCGATCTCCTGCAGCATATGGCGCTCGTTCTCCACCAGGTCGGAGCCGCCCAGACGCGGACGCTCCTCCAGCAGGTTGGAGATACGGCGGATCTTGCCCTCGACGGCCTTACGACGGGCCTCGGTGGGATGTGCGGTAAAGACGGGGTGGAACTCCAGCTTGCCGAGCAGCTCATTGGCACCCTCGACGCCCATCTCGTCTACCAGCTGGTGATAGGCGACGGTAAGCTCGTTGGCGGGATCGACCTCGGTATCGGTCGATGCGCCGGCCTCACGCTCGCGCAGCTGCGCCACGCGGTAATTCTCCTCCGACAGGTTTGCCAGATGGAAGAAGCTCGTAAAGGCGCGGACGATAACCTGCTGCTTGTCGAGCGGCAGACTGTCGATCAGATCGACAACCTCGCGGAACGCAACGGCGGTGGACTCGTCGGCGGTAGGCACGCCCTGCTCATCGACGGCCTCGTCGGCAGCACGGCTACCGGGGTTGCCGGCATTGGCCGCAATCTCGGCCGACAGGATTTTGTCGAACAGGTCCGCGATCTCGGGATCATACTCGCTAAGTACACGACGCTCCAGGCGCAGGAACAGCGCCAGATTGTCGCGAAGCTCCTCGGGGATCTCGATCTCGGCGAGACGCTCCTTGGACTCGGCATTCGAGCCGATACGGTTAACGAGGCGGTTGACCACGGCAGCGACGCGCGCCGCGGCTTCGGGTACAGACTGGTTGCTTAGGTTCTCAGCCACGTTTCCTCCCATTCCTCCTTCTATGCACGTAACATGCGGTATTCATTATAGGCACTTGAGAAATACTTTCGACACTGATTGCGCTTTACCACACAAAAGTATTTTCTGCATTGCAAGGGTTTTTGCCCCAAATGGTCGTATTTCTCGGTAGGCGGCATACACAAACGGGGGCATTCCGCATAAAAGCGAAACACCCCCGTAACAATCGCTCACCATGAGCAGGGCACATTTGCAGGCCCGCAGCTCAACATGATGCGCTACAGGCGCTCGCAAACCGCCTCGACAACGTTGTCCAGATCGGCGAGAACTTCGTCGTGGCTCTCCATGTCGCGCACCTTGACCTTGCCGGCGGCAAGCTCGTCGCCGCCCAGGACCAGGATGAGCTTGGCGCCCACCTTGTCGGCCTGCTTAAACTGAGCCTTGAGCGAGCGGCCCTGGTAATCGGCCTCGGTCACGATGCCTGCGGCGCGAAGCTCCTGCGTGATGGCAAAGACGTTCTGACGCAGCTCCTTGCCGGCGTTGGCGACGTAGACGCACGGGGCCTCTTCGGCACCCAAGTCGCTGCCGAAGGCCTGCAGGGCCAGCAGGGCGCGCTCAAAGCCGACGGCGAAGCCGACGCCAGCCGTGGGCTTGCCGCCCTCGAGCTCAACCAAACCGTCGTAGCGACCGCCGCCACCGATGGAGCCGACGCCGGCACCAGGGGCCTCGACCTCAAAGACGGTGCGGGTGTAGTAGTCCAGACCGCGCACCAGGGTGGGATCCTCGACATACTCGATACCGGCGGCATCCAGATAGCGCTTGACCTGCTCGTAGTGCTCGCGGCACTCGTCGCACAGGTTGTCGCCCATCAGCGGAGCGTCGGCCATGATCTCGCGGCAGTGGTCATTCTTGCAGTCGAAGGCACGCAGCGGGTTGAGCTCGGCGCGCTCGCGGCACTCGTCGCACATCTCGTCGGCGTGGTCGAGGATGAACTGCTTGACCTGCTCACGATAGGCCGGACGGCACTGGGCGTCGCCCATCGAGTTAATGAGCAGACGAAGCTTGGAAAGATCGAAGCCCAGGCGCTTGTAGAACTCCATGAGCATGATGATGCACTCGGCGTCGGCTGCCGGATCGGGAGCGCCGAGCCACTCGATACCTACCTGGTGGAACTGACGCAGACGGCCCTTCTGGGGACGCTCGCCGCGGAACATGGCCTCGGCATAGTAGGCCTTAAACGGCGTGGAACCCTGGGGTACCAGGTTGTTCTCCACGACGGCGCGCACCACGCCGGCAGTTCCCTCGGGACGAAGGGCCAGGCGCTGCTTGGGCTTGAGCTTGGTGTCGGTGCCCTCGGTAAAGACGCGCTCCAGGTTGGCGCCGCTGAACACGCGGAACATCTCCTTGCGCACGACGTCGGTCGACTGGCCGATACCGTGGACAAACACGTCTACCTGCTCGATCGCGGGCGTCTCGATGGGCTTAAAACCAAACGGCTCGAACACGCCGGCCGCAATCTGCTGCATCTTTTGCCAGGCGCGCATCTCGGCGCCGATAAGGTCGCGGGTTCCCTCCGCCTTCTGTGCCTGCATGGGCAAACACCTTTCTTTTGTATCGCGTCATAGGTAGTGGTCATTATACGGCACAAACACAAACCGCGGCGGTGCATCTGACCGAACGAGGGTATGGGGACTCGTTCGGCCAGATGCACCGCCGCGGCATGTGATCCGTTTCGTGGGCCCGTGGCTGCCTTGGAAACCGAATGACGGTACGAGCATCCATTCGGCTTCCAGGGTAGCCACGGGCAGAACGGGGCAAACAGAAAAGCGTGGAAGGCGTCTACTCCCCTGCCACGCTCGCGCGCAGCTTGGCAGCGATGGGCTCGGACGCCAGCAAGAATACAAGCATGACCACGGAGCACACCAGGCACACGATCCAGGTGCTCGCAAAGGAGCCCGTGGCATCGAACAGCACGCCCGAGACAATGGCGCCCACGGTGCCACCGACCATCTCGAGCGAGGTGATAGTGCCCGTGACCTTACCCAGGTCGGCCATACCGAACTGCTTGGACGCGGCGATAGTGGGCGTGATGGTACCCATGCACGTTCCGATACCAAAGCTCACGGCGGCCACAATAGGGCCAAGGTCTGTCGTCGGGAAGCACAGCGCCATGCAGGCGACAATGCACGCAACAGAGCCAAGGATGTTGCCAAAACGCAGGCCAAAGCGATCGTAGATCGCACCGAGCGAAATCTTGGCGATAACGACCGTGACCATGTAGGCCGAAAGCACGGTACCCGCCCACATGGGGTCGTGGCCGCCAGTGACGATCTTGGCGCCGTTGACGGTAACACTCGTCATGTTCGTAACCTGGTTGGGCAGGATGGCGCCATTAACCAGACCCATAAAGAGGAAAGCGACGACGAGCAGCCAAAATGCCGGGCTCTTCTTGATGCGCGACCAACCAACGCTGACCTCGGGGGCGGCCTTCTCGTTTTTATCGCCCGCGGTGGAAACGGACGGATCGCCCGGGTTCTCGCCGAGCGGCTTCAGACCGATCTCGGAAGGCTTGGTGCGGAAGGAATAGGCAGTAATGGGCAGCGCTGCAACGATGCAGATAGCAGCGAGCACCAGGAAGGCGGAACGCCAGCCCACGCTCACGATCAGCGAGCTCACGATCGGCGAGAGGATGGCGCCACCAAAGCCCGAGCCCGAAAGCGCGATGGAGATGGCAAGGCCGCGCTTGGCGGTAAACCAGTTGGCGGTCACCAAGCTAATGAGCAGACGAGTCGAGGCAACGGCAAAGCAGCCCGAGACGGCAAAGAGCACATAAACCTGCCAAAGCTCGCCGACAAAGCTCATGCCCACGAGCACCGCCGAGGTGGCGATGACGGTAAGCGAACCCAAGACTCGACCGCTCACCTTGTCGGCGACATGGCCGATGACAAGCGAGCCCACAACGCTCACCACGGTAGAGATGGCGTTGGAGATGTTGTACTGGGCAAGCGTAATCCCAAGGTCGCTGACGATGAGCGGCTGAAACAGGCTCATGCAGTTGACGAAGATGGTGTAGCACGTGGCCATGATCACAAAGCCGGAGGCCACCACGAGCCAGCCGGGGAAGAACTTACGTTGCTGGGACATACTGCTCCTTTATAAACAAACGAATAGCCTGCGCCGGGCGCCGGTAGTGCCCAAGATTGCCTTGAAAGACAAGGGCATAGGCCTTATGGCCATGCCCGCAGGCTTGAAAGGCAAGGTTGGGTGCTACCGGTGGTCGGCGATGTAGCCCAGGGCGACGGCGGCATAGGCTGCAGCACCGAGTGGCAGCTCGGCATCGTTAAAGCGCGCCTTGGGATGGTGCTGGGCAAAATGCTCGTCCGTGTCGGTCACGGCAGCGCCCACGGTAAAGTACGCACTCGGGACCTCACTCGAAATGAGCGCGAAGTCCTCGCTCGCCATGGCGTGGAACAGCGGCAGGAAGGCAGCCTTGGGCAGCACCGCACCCACATAGCCAAGCGATGCCTGGGTCATATCGTCGTTGAGCACGAGCGGCGGAACGTCCGAGAGCGTCTCGATGGTCGCCGGCGTGCGATACGTTGCGGCCACGCCGTTGACGACCTCGGCGATACGCTCCTTGAGATGTGCCATGAGCTCGACATCGAAGCCGCGCAGCGTTCCCTCGAGCACGCAGGTGTCGGGAATGACGTTTGCGGCCTGACCGCCAGCGAACTTGCCCACGGTAAGTGCGACCTCTTTAGCAGCCGGCACCTCGCGAGCGATGAGCTCCTGAAGCGCCAGGTGCACATGCACGCCCGCCGTGATGGGATCGATGCAGATCTCGGGGCTCGAGCCATGACCACCCTTGCCCTGGAGCGTAATGCGAAAACCGTACACGCCCGAGAGCGCCGGGCTTCCGTAGAGCACCAGGCCGAGCGGCGACTGGCTGTTGACGTGCATGGCGAAGGCGGCCTGGGGACGCGGTTTTTGGAGCAGACCATCGGCGATGGCGGCACGGGCGCCCTCAAAGGTCTCTTCACCCGGCTGGAACAGCAGCTTAACCGTGGCGTTGGCCTCTACGAGCTCGGCCTCGCGGCCTTTAAGCAAACGAGCCGCACCAAGCAGCGCCGTCGCATGCATATCGTGGCCGCATGCGTGCATGCAGCCGTTGGTGGAGGCAAAAGGCTCGCCCGATTCTTCCGCAACGGGAAGGCCATCCATATCGCCACGGAGCATGATGACCGTACCTGCCTGCTCGTCTGTGCACGTACCATTGCCCTGGGCCGCTGCGACGGCACCGGCGCCGATGAGACCAACGACACAGGAGCCGTCAACAAGCACGGCATAGGGAATATCCATCTCGTCCAGACGCGCCTGGATAAAGGCGGACGTCTGCGGAAGGTTGTTACCGAGCTCAGGCGTTTGATGGAGATCATGGCGCCATGCGGCAAGCTCGTTGGCAAACGCCTGAGCTTCTGCAACAAGACCGTCACCGATAGCGGCCTGCGCCGCCGCGGTGGCCTTGGGCGCTGGTTGCGGTTGAAGATCGGACAAAGCTGGTGCCATAGATGCCCTCCAGTAACGTTTTTGCAGTAAGCACTTTGATAGCGTAAAGTGCAAGGTACAACTTTAAGGGCGAGGCATAAATAATGCCGCCCCAGGAGGGCGGCGCAACAAGTTGTTTACAATTGCGGGCGCGGCTTTCGACGCAAAAAATCGAAGTGCGTCTCGCTCAAGATAATCGACAGGAAGATAAGCACGAAGCCGGCGAGCAGGCGCGAGGTGAGCGCCTCCCCCATCAGCAGCACCGAAAACAACACGCCCGAAGGCGACTCCATCGAAAGGAGCAGCGAGCCCGTCGAGGCCGGGACATGTGCCAGACCGACATTTTGGATGAGCAGCGCCACGCACGTACAGCCCACCGAGAGGAAGGCCATCACGGCGGTAAAGCTCGACGTCCATACAGACACGGGCGCTTGGGTCTCAAAGAGCAGCGACGAAACCAGGCTCAAGACGCCATTGCCCACGAACATCCAAAACGTGATGACGTTGATGTCCATTTTGCGACCGTACTTGGCGGTCACCGCCATCTGGATGGCGAAGAAGACCGCGCCGCCCAGCGTAATGGCATCGCCGATGTTGAACTCGACGCTATCGAGCGCCACCAGGCCAATGCCCGCCAGACAGAGCAACGCGGCGCCCAAGTTGTAACGAGTGAGCTTTTCGCCGCTTAGGAAATAGCTCGCAAACGGGACCAGAATGCAATAAGTGCCCGTCAAAAAAGCGTTCTTGCCCGCCGTGGTGTGCGCCAGCCCGACTGTCTGCAGAGCGTAGGCGGCCCACATAAGTGCGCCCATTCCAAGTCCGACGATAAGGTTGCGGGCGTTGAGGTGCGCGATGATGCGCTTGTGGAAGATGGCAAACATGACCAACGCCGCAGGCAGAAAGCGCACGTAGAGCAGTTCAAACACCGGAATGGTGTCGAGCGCGTCCTTCATGGTCGTAAAGGAGTAGCCCCAGACGACTGCCACCGAAAACAGCAGGACTTTCCAGAACAGCGGAGAACGTGCGCCGGCGCCCCGGGAAATACCGCCCGCACCTAGGTCCTCGCGAGCAACAGGGCTATCGGGCATCATTTCGATATTGTCAGTGACATGCTGGGGCATAGGGCATCCTCGCGCTCAATCTGGGCGTGGTGTCCGCACGCGCATGGCCGCATGCCGCCTCATGGTCAAATAAAAACAGGGCGCACCGGACCCCCGGCACGCCCCGCTACTGTAGCAACAACCAACGTCACCCCGCAATCCAGCCCGCTAAAGCGTTTTGTTCCGCCGTTCTAACGAACGGCGGAATGGTCGACGCTGCGCGAGCCGCATTCACACCAATCTGACGTTCAATTTCAAGGGCGCGACCAGAAGGTCAGCGCCCTTTCATTTCACGTCACCTTGGCGCAAATGCGGCTCGCTCGCTGGCTTTGCCAAAACATCAAGGATTACCTTGTTGAACTAGATAAGTTTGGTGCTTTCCAGCTTTTCGATGATCCAGTCGTTGGCTTTGATGACTGGGCGACGGAAGACGATGCCCAGGGCGAGCGACGGAATCAGGTAGCTCGCCAAGATGCCCAACTCAATCCAGTACTCCATATGGTAGGCACCGGCCATGGCGGCATGCATCGCGTTGATGCCGTGGGTGAACGGCAGGAACGGATAGATCGCCTGGAACACGGGGCCGGTCATCTCGATGGGGAACGTACCGCCCGAACCGCCGACCTGCATGACCAGCAGCACGACGGCGAGGGCCTTGCCGATATCTCCAAACGACACCGTGAGCGTGTAGACGATATTGGAGAACACGAGGCTCGCGACCCAGCCGGCAAGCACAAACTGCAGGGGGTTGTCGCACTGGATGCCAAAGAACAGAATGTCGCCCGCGCACACGAGTGTTGCCTGCAGCAGGGCCAAACCGCCAAAGAACAGGTAACGGCCCAGATAGATCTCGTGCAGGCGCACGGGGATGAGTTCGTTGATGAGCTCATCGTTAACCGAAACCTTCATCATGGCTGCCAGGACAATCGAGCCGACCCACAGCGACAGAATCGTGTAGAACGGAGCCATGGCAGAGCCGTAATTGCGAATCGGATAGACCGGTTTGCGGTCGAGCGCCACAGGGCCGGAAAGCGACACGGCGAGACCCTCGGGGTCGCTGCCGATCATCGTCTTTATCATGGCCAGGTCACCCGACATCAGGGCGCTATCAAGCCCATCCTTAAAGGCACTGATCTTGTCCGACGCCTCGCCCAGCTGATCGGAAGCCTTGTTGACGAGCTTTGCAGCCTTGGACAGGCCCTTCGCGAGCGAGCCGGAAGCATCAGTCAGACCGCTCACAGCGCTATCCAGGTCACCCGAGATACCGTTCAGCGAATCCAGAACGCCCGAAATGGTCTTCTTAAGCTCCTTAGCCTTGACCGAGAACGTGGAATCGTAATCGGTCTTGGCACCCGAGATACCCGCCTTGGCATCGGCGATGGCCTGGTCGACCTCGGCACGGGACGCATTGACCTCCGCCATGCTGTCCGAGAGGGACTTCGCCGTGGCCGTCAGGTCCTTCGCATTGTTGCGGTACTCCATGGCAATTCTGCCCAGCGACGTCGCAGCAGA
Source organism: uncultured Collinsella sp. (assembly GCA_934621885.1). The sequence goes on along the minus strand of CAKTUH010000001.1, from coordinate 19,710 downwards.
CTTGAGACCGTCTTTGAGCTTGTCGTCACTCACCTGGTCGGCAAGGTTGCGGAGCTGATCGGCCATCGCGTCGATATCGTCGGCACGCGTATTGAGCGCCACAGCGGCTTCGTTGAGCTGAGAAACCGTAAGGTCGACATGCTGATTCGCGGCATCGAATGCCTTCGCGAGCTCGGCGGACACGTTGTCAAACGACCCCGAGCTTCCGTCAATGGCCGCGTCAACCGCATCGTTGGCGGCCTTGAGCGCTTCCTTGGAATCATTGATGCCGCTCTTGGCGTGCTCCATCAGCTGCTTTGTCGACTCATCGATGGTACCCGTCTGCTTGAGCATGCCGCCCGCCGACGCGAGCGAATCGGACGTGGAGCTCAAAATGCCCGCGAGCGACGTCGCGTTCGCCTGAACATCCTGCAGGTCCTCGACCGAATCGCCCAACGTCGAGGACAGGTTGGCGATAAAGTTGCTCACCTGGTCGGTGCTCATATAGTCGAGCAAGCTGGACACGGTCTTAAGACCGATGGTCGTGATGGTCTCGGTAAACGTCTCGTTGACCTGGCTCTGGACTGCGCTCGAACCTTTCTCGGTCACGATCTGTGCGATGGCGTTGGCCTTCTGATTCTCGTAAAACTCGATATCGGCGTGCTTCACCTCGGTCGAGAAAAGCGTCATCATGTCGGCGCTAAACGTTTTAGGGATAACGACGGCAGCGTAGTACGCGCCCGACTTAACGCCCTCAATCGCCTTATCGCGGTCGTTGAGGACGACCCAGTCGAAGTTCTCGTTGCCGCGCAGGGTGGCGGTTACGTTTTCGCCCACGTTGACCTCGACGGGAATCAGATCGCTCTCGTAACCCTCGTCGGTGTTGACCACGGCGATCTTAAGGTTGCCGGTGTTGCCGTACGGATCCCAGCTTCCGGCGATGTTAAACCACGCGTACAGGCACGGCACGATAATGAGACCCATCACGACAATCAAGCCGATTACGGAGCGAGACACGTTTTGGACATCGCGCTTAAACAGGTGCAGGATGTTTTTCATTTATGCCTCACCTCCTTTAGAGTGCTTGCCAAGCGGGGTGGTGCCCCCGTCGTTTCCGTTTACGTTGTCAACGCCGTCGGCATCTTGAGCCTTACGATGCGCACCGATATGCGGCAGACGGCTCGTGGGCTGATCGCTGTCCTTGGTGCCCCGCTCGCTGGCGTTGAGACCAAACATGCGACGGGCGGCAGGGATGGCAGCCGTGTGCTCGCGCATCTCGCGGCGAAGGTCCTCGTCCGAAAGCGCCGAGATACGCATCTGGGTATTGAGGCTCGCACGGATGTACTCGATGTTGATGAGCCAGCCGCAGATGGCGATAACCGAAATGATCCAGATGACGAGCAGGATGATCTTGCCGTTATTGTCGATATCGAGCACCGTCGACAGCACAAAGAGCAGGACCTGCACGCCTACCACAGCGGCGAAACCGCCCTTGATGTAGTACGGGTAGCGATGCTCAAACGCCACGGCATGATCGAGCAGCTCGCGACGGTACGAATCGGAATCGAGCATGACGCGCATGGCCGTGCGCAGCGAATAGCGCTGGCGCGGCAGGTCGTTAGACTCGCAGATCATAAGACCCGTCGTGGAAAGCTGCTTGTCAAAGAGCAGGTTGAGGTTGAGCAGCAGCGGACGCAGCTGCAGACCGATAAAGAGCGCAATGATAAGGAAGACGCCCAGGATGCACAGGTTGAACAGGTAGTTGAACGAGTACATGCCGCCGACGGTCTCGCGCAGCAGGTTAATGCCATAGGTAAAGGGCAGCAGCGGATGCAGCCATTGGAAGAAGCCGGGCATCATCTCGATGGGATACATGCCCGACGAGCCGGGGATCTGCACAATGACGAGGATGACGCCGATGGCCTTGCCGATATGCTTAAAGGTAGTGGACAGCGCATAGATGATGTTGACGTACGTAAACGAGATCGCGATGCCGCCCAGCACAAAGAGCAGCGGATTGACGCACTGAACGCCAATGACTAGGTCGCCTACCGTAACGATGATGGCCTGGAACGCGCCCAGGATCACCAGTAGCAGCCAGCGGCCAAAGTAGCCCTGGCGCGCCGTAAAGGTGCCGATGCCCTCGCGATCGACCTCGAGCTTGTAGATGGCGATGAGCACGTAGCCGCCCACCCACAGGGCCAAATTGGTGTAGAAGGGCGCAATGCCAGAGCCAAAGCTCTTGACCGGATAGATCGACTTAGACGTCAGCTCCACCGGCGATGCCATGAAGTCCGCCACGTCATCGACGTCGACGTCCATCAGGTCGGCCAGCTCGCCCATAGACTCAGAGGTCTGCAGCGCCGCGATGTCGTTGGCGGCGGTCGCGAGCTTGTCCTGAACCTTGGCAAGGGAGGCGTCGGTCTGGGTCAGCGTGGTCTTGGCCTGCTTGAGTGTGGCATCGAGCTGCGCCAGCGTGCCGCGTGCGCTCGCAATCGTGGGGGTCAGGCCCGACACGATACCGGTCAGATCGCCCGAGACGGCGGCAAAGGAATCAAGTGCGCTCGAAGCCTTCGGCAGTGCGTTCTGCCCCAGATCGGTTTGAGCCTGGCCGAGGTTAGTCGTGCCAGTCTGAATCGCCGCGTTGAGTGCGCTGCTCGCGTTCGAGATTGCCGTAGCGTCGTTTGCCATGGCGCTCGACTGTGCAGAAAGGCCATCCTTGATACTCTGCAGCTTCTGGTTTTGCTCGCGAAGCGAATTGATGGTCGACGCGATGAAGGCATCAACGTCCTCGGAACCCGTCGATGTATCGTTGGCGAGAATCTGCAGGCGCTCGATGACAGCGCTGTTGTGGTCGATCGTCGCCTGAAGCGATTCGAGCGAGTTGTCGATTCGAGTGGTCGTGGACGTAACCGTACCGGTGAGTTTGCCAATCGCGGCGTTCGCAGAAGCCGATGTCTTGCTCAACACGATACTGCCCTCCGAAAGTGCCTTGGAGAGCGAGGTGATGGACTTGCCAGCCGTGGTGCGAGCTTCGCCCAGCAGATCATTACCCTGAGCGATTGCCTGCGTTAGCGAAGGCGCCTGTCCCTGCAGGCCCGCCAACGCAGCATCGGCCGAAGCAATCGAGCTACTTGTCTTGCCGATGGCGGTGTTCATGTCGCCGATGGAATCACGTACTTCGCCCAGGGTATCAGACGCCTCGGACACCGAGCCCGCCAGCGAATCCTGGGTCTGGATTGCCTTGTCTTTAAGGTCGATGCCAGCATCTTTGGCAATGCCCGCGACGGTCTCGCCCACCGTGGAGACAAACTCAGAGTTGATCTGCTCCTCGATGGTGTTGGCACCGGTATCGGTGACCTTGGGCGCAATGGCGCTCTTTTTCTCGTTGACGTAATAGGTGAGCTTCGGCTGATGGTAATTGCCGTCGAGCATCGAGACGAGATTGTCGGAGAAGTTCTTGGGAATCACGATGGCAGCATAGTATTCGCCACTTTCGACGCCCTCTTTGGCATCTGCCGCCGAGTCGACGAAGGTCCAGCCCAGCTGGTCGTTCTCCTTGAGCTGGTCGACTACCTTATCGCCTGCGTTGAGCTCGCCCACCAGGTCGTTCTGGGTGCCCTGATCGTTGTTGGCGATGGCGATTTTAATGCCCTGGGTATTTCCGTACGGATCCCAGTTGGCAACGATGTTGTACCAGGCATACAGCGAGGGAATAACGCACACGCCCAGGGTAACCACCAGGGCGACGGGGTTCACGATCAATCGCTTGATGTCGCGTTTAAAGATCGCAAAGGATACCTTTGCATCGGATAGTTTGCTGCCGAGACTCACGCTTGGACCATCCATCCTGTCGTTTAGCCGAATCATGCTATTAACAACCATTGTACGGAGGCACTTTAGCGTCTCGCAGCACAATGGTGCTGAGTTTTGCGGGTAGCAATATACTACGAAGATGAGTTAACGTACAGATGTACAGTATCTCAAATTCCCGCAGCTCACAAAACCACAACCCGCACAAATTAGCTACCCAACGGTCACGCCGATGTTTTGGCAACGAGAGTGGATTTTCGGATGCCTATATAACGAGAGTGGAAAATCTCCCACTTCAAGCCCGTATTCGAGCCAAAAGCGGGAGATTATCCACTCTCGTTCTAACTAGTTAATTGGTAGCCCCAAACTACATCAAGTTGCAAATGGCCGCGGCGAAAGCTACGGGGTCCTCGGGGAGGATGCCCTCGACCAGCAGGGCCTGGTCGTAGAGCAGGCCGGAGTACTGCTTGATCTTGTCGGCATCGCCGGCCTTCTGGGCAGCGACGAGCTTGGCAAAGACCGGGTGCTTGGCGTTGAGCTCGAGCACGCGCTGGCTCTTGGGCATGCCGTCGGGCGCGCCCTCGGGACCCTTCTGGAGCACCTTCTCCATCTCGAGCGACAGCGGGCCCTCAGTGGTGATGCAAGCCGGGGCATCGGTCAGGCGAGCGGAAACGGCAACCTTCTCGACCTTGTCACCGAGCGCCTCCTTCATGGCGCTAAAGAGACCCTCGTTCTCCTTGGTGGCGTCCTCGGCCTCCTTCTTCTCATCCTCGGTCGCCAGGTCAAGATCGCCGGTGGCGACATTCTTGAGCTCCAGATGACGATCCTCGACCTCAGGCTCGGCACCGTCGGCAACCGCCTTCTCGGCAGCTTCACGAGCAGCGTCATCCTCGTAGACCTTGGGCATATCCGCCGCCACGTACTCACGCATGGCCTGGAAGGTGAACTCGTCCACGTCCTGCGTCAGCAGCAGCACGTCGTAGCCGCGGTCGAGCACGCCCTTCACCACGGGCATCTTTGCCAGACGCTCACGCGAATCGCCGGCTGCATAGTAGATGGCCTTCTGGTCTGCAGGCATGCCCTTGGCATACTCGGCCAGGGTAATCATCTTCTGCTCCTTGGCAGACCAGAACAGCAGCAGGTCGGCGAGCTCGTCGGCCTTCATGCCATAGCTCGAGTAGATGCCGTACTTAAGGCCACGGCCAAAGTTCTCAAAGAACTTCTCGTAAGCCTCGCGGTCGTTGTCACGCATGTCCTCAAGATCGGCGGTGACCTTCTTCTCCACGCGCTTGGCAATGGCCTTGAGCTGACGGTTCTGCTGCAGCGTCTCACGCGAAATATTGAGCGTCACGTCGGCAGAGTCCACGACACCGCGCACAAAGTTGTAGTAGTCGGGCAGCAGGTCGTCGCACTTCTCCATAATCAGCACGTTGGAGCTGTAGAGCGCCAAGCCCTTCTCGTAGTCCTTGCTGTACAGATCGAACGGGGCGCGGCCCGGCACAAACAGCAGTGCATCGTACTCAAGCGTACCCTCGGCATGGAAGCTGATAGTGCGCGCAGGATCGTCAAAGTCGTGGAACGTGGACTTGTAGAACTCGTTGTAATCCTTCTGCTCAACGTCGGAGCTGCGCTTTTTCCAGATCGGCGTCATGGAGTTGACGGTCTCGAGCTCCTGGTAGTCCTCGTACTCGGGCTTGTAATCATCCGGCGCGTCCTCGGGCTTGGGTTTCTGGCGGCTCTTGCTCACCATCATTTGAATCGGGTAGCGCACATAGTTGCTGTACTGCTGAATCAGGCTCTTGAGACCCCACTCGGTCAGGAAGCGGTCGTAGGTCTCGGCCTCGCCGTCGGCGTCGAGCTTCTCGTTCTCGCGCAGCGTGAGGATAACGTCGGTACCGTGCTCAGCACGCTCGCCATCCTCGATGGTGTAGCCCTCAAGACCGTCGGACTCCCAAACGTGGGCGGTATCCTCGCCATAAGCGCGGCTGACGACCTTCACGTGGCTGGCGACCATAAAGGCGGAGTAGAAACCCACGCCAAACTGGCCGATGATGTCGACATCGGAGCCCTGCTGCTCGGCGTTCTCGGTCTTAAACTCCTCGGAGCCGGAATGGGCGATGGTGCCCAGGTTGCGCTCGAGCTCCTCGGCGGTCATGCCAATACCGTTGTCCGAGATCGTGATGGTGCGGGCATCCTTATCGAAGGAGACGCGAATGGCCAGGTCACCCTGGTCGAGCTTGACGCTCGGATCCTGCAGGCTCTTAAAGTTGAGTTTGTCGACGGCATCACTCGCGTTGGAGATAAGCTCGCGCAGGAAGATTTCCTTATTGGTGTAGATGGAGTTGATCATGAGGTCGAGCAGTTTTTTGCTCTCGGTCTTAAATTGACGCATGTGCAGTCCTTTCGCGCTACCCCTGTCCGCAAAAACGGCTCGGTTGCCCGAGCCGCATTGCAGACCTGCTATGTTCAGACTTAGATTTTATAACCCATTAGCGCGCATATATACATACGGAATCGAAAAACTGTATGTTGAGCTCGACCGGTGCGGCAGATGCCAAGGAGTGTCCCCAGCTGCCGGCAGAAAAGGAACGTCCCTATCTGTCGCCCACGCGCTTTGCCATCCAGGCATGAGGCTGGCCTTCGTCTTCGTAGTCGACCGGGGCGATCTGCGTGTAGCCCGCCTTGGCATAGAGCGGTAGCACGTATTCCTGTGCGTGCAACTTTATGAGCTTGGCGCCGGCATCGCGCGCGGCAGCATCGCTGGCCTCGATAATCTTGCTCGCCAAACCACGACGACGCATCGAAGACAGCACCGCGACGCGGCCCATAATGTAGGTCTCCCCCGCCGCGACGCCTTCGTCCATATCGCACGCCGGCGACACCGGAGCCTCCGCGTCGGCCACGCGCTCAAGCTCCTCGGGAAACACGCGCGAACAACCGGCAAGCTCGCCGTCAACGTAGAGCGTCACATGGATGCAGCTCGGAGCCTCGTCGATAGCGTCAAACTCATTTTCGTAGCCCTGCTCGTCCATAAAAACGGTGCGACGCACCAGCGCCGCGTCTTCAAAGCAACCCGTCTTAAGTTGGATATCCATAGCAGCCCCTTCATTCAATTCGAACGTTGGGGACAGATTTTAGCGGAAATGAGCTCCCACACTAAACTTCGCGCGCGCTTTTGCCAGGCAATCGTAGTGGCCCACGTTGTGAGCATCGCTCGCGATATAGCTGTACAGCCCCTGCTTAAACAGGCGCTGCGCCGGCTTTTTCTCGCGACCAAAGCGCCCGCCGGCAATAAAATCTGCCGAAGCCTGCAGCTTGCAGCCCATATCGACCAGACGCTCGGCAATGCCAACGTCCTTCTGGATGGCCCTATAGCGCTCCGGATGCGCAATGATCACCTGGTAGCCGCGGCACTGCAGGTCATAAATCGTGTTCTCGTATTCCTCAAAGTCATACGAATCAGCACGCGTCGAGAGCTCGAGCAAAAACTCGTTTGAGCCATCGAAATGCAGGCGATCGGCCCATTCGATGCCCAAATCCATGAGCTTGGCATGATTGACCTCAAAGCCCATCTGCACATGCATATCGCCCGCATGCGCGCAAAGCAGCCGATAGGCCTCCCACATTTTGTCAAAGTCAAAGTACGGGTCCCGGCAATGCGGCGTGCACACCATGTGCGTAACGCCGACGGCGCGGGCCGCCTCGAGCATCGCCAAGCTTTGCTCGAGGTTCGCCGCGCCGTCGTCAACACCGGGCAGGATATGGCAGTGGATGTCTCGCATATCGCCCTCTTATCTGCGTCGTTGCTATTTCTTAAAACGCTTCGCCTTCGCAGGGGTGCCCGTTGCAGCGGCACCGCCAACAGCAGGGTTGACCCCGGCAACAGCGTTATTCTGACCCTTATCATCACCATAGTAGGAGTAATAGTAGTCATGGCTCGAAGTCTCGCAGCAGTTCATGACCGTACCGATCACGTTCACCTCGGCCTTGTTGAGCTGATCGAAGGCGGCAAGAATCTCGTTGCGTTTAGCGAAGTCCTCGCGGATAACGTAAATGGTGCCATCGGTAATCGCAGCAACTTCGGCGGCATCGACAAACGTGCCCACGGGCGGCGTATCGAAAATGACGTACTGGTACTTCTCCTCCAGCGCGGCGACCAGCTTGGCAAAGCGGCGCGAGGCGATGATATCGGCCGGGTTGGGAATGCGCGGCTCGGCATCGAGGAAGAAGAAGTTAGGCTGACCGGTTTCGACAACAGCCTCGTCGATGGACATCTGGTCGGAAAGGACGGCGTACAGGCCACCGGAATGACGGAGGCCCAGCAGGTTGGCAAGCGTACGGTGACGCATGTCGCACTCGACGAGCAGGACGCTCTTGCCGCTGGTCGCAATGGCCTGAGCCAGGTTGACCGCGATGGTGGACTTGCCCTCGTTGGGGATGGAGGACGTCACGGTAATGGACTTGATCGGCGTATCGACGCTCGCAAAGCGAATGTTAGCCAGCAGCGTCTTGGCTGCGTTGCTAAAGGCGAGGGTATCGCTGGTTTTCTTTTTACGGGCCATGAATTACTTACCGCCCTTCACAACGGGGAAACGACCGATAACGGGCACGCCGAGCAGCTCGACGGCATCGTCGACGGAGCGGACGCGGGTGTTGAGCATGTCGAGCAGCACGACAATTGCAACGGCGACGAATAGGCCGGCCAGAGCGGCGACCGCGATATAGAGCTTGCGGTTGGGGCCGCTGGGCTGGCTGGGGATCTTTGCCTTATCGATCACGTTGACGGCCTGGGCGGCGTCAACGTCCTGAGCCACGGTAGACACCGAGTTGGCAATGGCGTTGGCGACGGCAGCAGCGCCATCGGGGCTGGCGCCGGTCACGGACAGCGAAATGACACGAGTCGTGGTCTCGCTCGTAACACTCACCTTGTAATCATCCAAGTTGGAAAGACCCAGCTCCTTAGCAGCACCGCTCTTGACGCTGTCGCTATCGAGCAGCGTTGCGATATCGTTGGAGAGCATCTGGCTCGCCGACAGATCGTTGTAGTAGCTCGTCTGGCTACCATCGGTCTTGGCGAGAATGTACATGCTCGTCGTGGCGGTGTAGGTGTTGTCCATCATGGTGAAGGACACGACGCCCATGGCGATCGCGCAGACCACCGGAAGGGCGATGACCAGCTTGAGGTGCTTTTTAAGCAGCTGGAACAGTTCGAGAAGGGTCATGCAGCTTGCCTTTCATTTCCCTAGTTCATATCGACAAAACTGCTCGTATGATATCGCATCTTTTTGCCAAGTCAGAACTCTATACATAAGATACAGCGCTTACACCATTGTTGCGCAACAATAACGCCGCACCGGCAACCCCGATGCGGCGTCATGTTCACGCGTTTACCACGTCGTTACGCAAACGGCTCGTCCTGTTGCACGGGAAATGTCACCGTAATGGTCGTACCCACGCCCAACTCACTCGACAGATCGAGCGTCGCATGATGGTACAGGGCGGCATGCTTGACGATGGCTAGGCCCAGACCCGTTCCACCGCGCGCTTTGGAGCGGCTCTTGTCCACACGATAGAAACGCTCGAACACCTTACCCTGCTCCTCGGGCGCAATGCCAATACCCGTATCGGCAACCGACAGATACGGATGCCCTTCGTCGTTGGTTCCACACCGCAGCGTCACCGTACCGCCGGGTCGGTTGTAACGAATGGCGTTGCTCGCCAGGTTATAGATGAGCTCATCGATCAGGCGCGTTACGCCTTCGACGACCACAGGCTTGGTCTCATGGTCTATCGTCACATTCGCCTGGCGAGCGACCTGCTCAAGACGTTGCTCGACCGCGTAGATAGCACGCGAAAGCTCAATGGGCTCCGTGGAGCCAATGGGCACCGCCTCGCCATCGCTCGCACGCTCGGCCTCATCCAAGTTCGAAAGCGTGAGGATATCGTTGACGAGCGCCGCCAAACGGCCCGCCTCACGGTAGATGCGGCCGCCAAAGGTGCGCAGATCGTCCTCACCCTCGACCATGCCGTTTGCAATAAGCTCGGCATAGCCCGAAATCGCGGTAAGCGGGGTCTTGAGCTCATGGGTGATATTTGCCGTGAACTCGCGACGCATGCGGTCGTTGTCCGCCAGCACTGCCATCTGGCGTTTAAGCTCCTGACGCTGCGACTCAATGCGCTCGAGCATGGGAACCATCTCGGCATAGGCATGCTCGTAGCTGCGGCGTGGATGGTCCAGATCTACCTCTTGCAACGGCGCAATAATGGCACGGGACTCGCGGCGTGCTAGGAAAAACGAGAGCACCGCGCCGGCTGCCGCGATAAGCAACATCGGCGCCACCATCGACAGCAAAATCGCCGCAACGCCGGGCTGAGCTTGCGCCAGACGAACAACCTGACCGTTATCAAGACGCACGGCGCGATACAACATGATCTCATCGAGCGTAGAACTTGCGCGCTCCGCGGAGCCCGAGCCGCTCTCGAAGGCCTCGGCGACCTCGGGGCGATCGCCGTGATTGGGCAACATGGAAGGAGACGCCTCGTTGTCGTAGGCAACCGATCCATCCTTGTTAATCAGCGTGATGCGCAAGTCCTCGCGATCGAGGCTACGCAAGAACGGGATGGGCTCCTGCTGCTCGTCGAGGGCGGCAGCAATGAGCTCAGTTTCCTGCGCCAGATTGGCACTCGTGGCATCCGCCAAGGTGTTTTGCACAAAGAATGCGCCCAGCACCGTAAACGCCACGATAACCGCCATAGCACAGACAAAAATCGTCGCAAACACGCGATGCGACAGCGTGCGTTTTCCCTGGGGGGCGAAGACCACGGGTTACTCCTCCGATACGGTGGCCGCGCTGCCGGCTTCTTCGGCATCGTCATCGGCCGAAGGCTCGGCCAGGCGATAGCCCACACCGCGCACGGTCTCGATAGCGTTCGCATGCTCGCCGAGCTTTTGGCGGAGCGTCTGCACGTGCACGTCGACGGTGCGCGAACCGCCGTCGAAGTCCCAGCCCCACACGCTCTGCAACAGCGACTCGCGGGTAAAGACCACGCCGGGCTTGCGCATGAGGTACTCGAGCAGGTCGAACTCGCGCAGGGTGAGCTTGAGCGGCTCGCCGGCAACAGTTACCTCGCGATGGCTGGGCGAAAGCACGATATCGCCCACGCTGAGCACATCGCTCGCCTGCTTGACCATACCGCCGCGGCGCAGCAGCGCACGGCAGCGGCTGGCGAGCTCCATGAGCGAAAACGGCTTGGTCAGGTAATCGTCGGCCCCGCCATCGAGCGCCATGACCTTGTCGAGCTCGGTGTCCTTGGCGGTGAGCATCATAATGGGCACCGTCGCCGTCAGGCGATCGGCACGCAGACGACGCATAATCGCCAAGCCGTCGGTATCGGGCAGCATGATGTCGAGCAGCACAGCATCGGGCACCCGTCGCGCCACGGCGGCCTTAAACTCGCCATCGCACGAAAAGCCCTCGGCCTCGATTCCCTGCTTGCGCAGTGCATAGACCGTCAAATCCCTGATGTTGTCATCGTCCTCGACGTAGTAAATCATGTTGAACCCCTTTGCGGCCGGCATGACCGCATCTTAACCCTAAAGGCGCCTGCACTAGATAGTATCAGCCAAAACGGCCCGTCAAATAATCCGCCGTGCGCGGATCGGCCGGGTTTTTGAAGAGCTGGGCAGTGGGCGCATGCTCCACCAGCTCGCCCAGCAAAAAGAACGCGACCGAGTCGGAGATGCGCGCAGCCTGCTGCATGTTGTGCGTAACGACCACCAGCGTGCAGGTCTCCTTGAGCTCGCAGGCCAGCTGTTCCACCACCAGCGTCGATACGGGGTCGAGCGCCGAGGTCGGCTCGTCCATCAGCAGAATGTCGGGCTGCACGGCCAGCGCACGGGCGATGCACAGGCGCTGCTGCTGTCCGCCCGAAAGACCCAGACCCGATTCCTTGAGCTTGTCCTTGACCTCGTCCCACAGTGCGGCGCGTCGCAGGGAGTCTTCGACCAGCTCGTCGAGCACGACGCGGTCGCGCACGCCCATGCCGCGAGGACCGTAGGCGACGTTGTCGTAGATGCTCATGGGAAACGGATTGGGGCGCTGGAACACCATACCCACGCGCTGGCGCAAGCGGCAGACATCGTAATCGCCCAGGATATTCTGGCCGTCGAGTGCAATCTTGCCTTCAATGCGGCAATCCTTGATGCCGTCGTTCATACGGTTAAAGCAGCGCAGCAGTGTTGACTTTCCGCAGCCCGAAGGGCCGATAAACGAGGTAATCTGCTTGTCGCGAATTTTGATGTTCACGTCCTTGAGCGCATGATGGTCGCCGTAAAACAGGTCAAGGCCCTCAACATCGATGCGCGTCGGCGAGGCGGCAAGGTCCTGCGCCGTGGGGTGAGTCGCATCCCCAACTTCGCGCTCGTGCGCGGCCTCGGCTTGCGCTTCCATGAGTTCCTCAAGCTCCGTAGGCTCCATCGCCGCAGCAGCCGTCATACCGCATACCTCCATATCGATATCAATTCAGCAGTATCGATAGTAGAAATCGCGGCTCATACGCACGTGAGCGCATTGTCAAGTGTTTGTAAGGGCACGCTGGTTATGCAGCAGGCAGGGCAATGGTAAACACCGTGTGCTCGGGCGTCGATTCGCACGCAATGGTGCCGCTGTGTGCCGCGACAATCTCCTTGGCGATGGCAAGGCCAAGCCCGGCGCCGCCGCGATTGGTCGCACGTGCCGCGTCTAGGCGATAGAACTTCTCAAAGATCACCTTGAGCTTTGCCTCGGGAATAGGATCGCCCTGGTTGATAAAGCGCACCCGCACGCCGCCGTTGTCTTGGCGCCCGGCTTCAATCGTAATAACCGATCCTTCGTAACTATAGGCGATGGCGTTTTTCATAATGTTGTTGAACACGCGGGCCATCTTGTCGCCGTCCACGAGCACCGTCAGATCCTCGCAGATATCGACCTGGGCCTCCTTGTGCTGTTCGTTGAGGATAGGGTAGAACTCGTCGGCCACCTGCGCCAGCAGCAATCCCAGGTCGACGTAGCCGCGGGTAAGCACGATGTCGTGGAAATCGAAGCGCGTGATGTCGAAGAACTCCTCGATGAGCGCGTCGAGCCGGTGAGCCTTGTCGAGCGCCACACCCGTAAAGCGCGCACGCTGCTCAACCGGCAGATCGGGAGCCTCCTGCAACAGCGAAAGATAGCCTACCACGCTGGCAAGCGGCGTGCGTAGGTCGTGCGCCAAGTAGGTGACCAAATCATCCTTGCGATGTGACTCGTCGCGCAGGGCCTGCTGGACTTTGCGCTCGCAATCACGAACCTTGTTGAGCGCGCCCTCGACTTCTAGAAAATCGCCGTCGATGTTGTCCCACGCGTCGGGGTGATCGATCAGGCGCTCCTGGACACGCTCGGCAAGCACGCGGTCGGCATGCTGTTCACCCTGCTCATAGCCTTGGTAGTACAGTGCGCGACCACAAAAGAACACAACGCACACGGCAAGCGCCAGGACAAAGCCGAGCATGTTGAACACAAAGCCGGCATCGAACAGCACCGGTCCTTCAATGCCGCCAAGCGCCATCGCCCCAATCGCCAGCGTGATGACCCATGCTGCACCGCCAATCACCACGCAACGGCGCACGATTTCAAAACGGTCAATCAGCAAAAAGCCGATGAGTAGCACCGCCAAGATACCGACGATATTGTCGATACCGATCAACAACAGGCTCAGCAAAAAGAGCAGCACTGTTGCAAGCGCGCGATTATCGACGACTGCCCTCACATATTCGAAGAGTCTGTCGGGCACCTCAAACGCCTGCCTATCGTCTTTTGTCATGTCAAAATCCTCACAAACAAGGCGTCTAGCTGCCAGCGAACACCTGCTTAGAACCGCGACAGCAGCTCTTCGCGATTATCTACCAAATACTCGCGAAGGCGCGGAATTGCAAAACGAACCAATCCCCTGCTGGGAGCCTCAACAACCTGTCGTCCAATCAGCAATCTTCGCGTCGACGTGAGCTGCGCGGGGTCGAGCCCCATGCGCCTTGCGATTGTTCCCGTTCCCGATTTTTCCTCGTCCTGCGTCATGGCGAGCAAGTATTCTATGGCGCGCTGCGGCAGCTCATCGAGCGCGGGGAGCAGTACAGCGTCGTCAAAATCCCGGTACGCACGCGCGATACCGTTATCGCAATCTTTCTCCGTAAGCGTCAGGGACTCCGTCGCATGGCGTTTTACCTCGGCAAACACACCATATCCGACAAGTTGAATCAGATACGCATAGCCTTGAGTCGCGTAAGCCATCTTATTGATGAGAGCCTCGCTTGCATCAATCCCCTTTTGAGAAAAAGTTTTCTCGAACGAGTCGGCAACCTCAGCAACTGGAATCGCGGCCAGCTCCTCCGCCTTGGCACGGCGCAGGAAGGTCAGGGACCTTCCATTGATAAGATTCATAACACCCGTTGTAATACCCGCAAAGGCGAAAGCAATGTTTTGACGCTCGCGAATCAAATGCTGCACCGCAACCGCGAGTTCGCGAATTTCGTCTTCCGAACCATCCTGGATTTCGTCGACCGTCACCAGCAGTCCACTGCCTTTAGCGGTCAACCGCGTCGCCGCCTCTGTAAGTACCTCACGAATATCGGGCTGGTCGGCGGGCTCGGCAAAATCCGCCTGGGCGGAGATGAGTCCCAAGTTCGCTCGTAGACTAACGTCAGCACGGGGCAAGCGATCGCGCAATGCACGCTTTATCTTGTCGGTTAAATTGCCACTCGCCACAACATCAATAACCGTCCATCCGTACGTTTTTGCAACGTCTCCAAGCTCGGTAAGCAAGACGGTCTTACCAGAACCACGGGGTCCCGTAATGCGCATGAGTCGGGCAGGGGCTCCCACGCCCTCTTCAATGCCGTCACAAAAGTCCCGAACGACGCGTTCGCGTCCGACGAGAACGGGCGGTTCGGCGCCGGCTGTCGGCTTGAACGGATTGATCACTGCTCCACCATTAACCATTCGCCACTCCCTATCAACCACGTCACGCTTTAGTGAAAATAGTGCTTCTAGTGCTTTTAGTGATTCTAGTGTCTTTAGTGCTTTTAGTGCAAATAGTGAAAATAGTGCAAGCGGCAAGCGAAGGGCAGCCCCTACCGTTTGCCCAGACCTAGCCTTCGCACATGTAGCCGACGCCCCAGACGTTTTTAATAAAGCGCGGCTTTTGAGCGTCGTCGCCAATCTTCTCGCGCAGGTGACGAATGTGCACCATCACCGTGTTGTTGGAGCCGGGCATAAAGTCCTCGTTCCACACCGCGCGGAACAGGTCCTCAACGGCCACCACGCTGCCTCGATGTTCGACCAGATACAGCAGGATGGAATACTCGATGGGTGTGAGGCGCACCGGCGCGCCGTCCACCGTCACGGAGCGAGCATCGCGGTTGATCTCCAGACCGTCGAGCTGAACGATCGGAGATTCGACCGCCTGCGCACGGCTGCCGTAACTGGTGTAGCGGCGCAGTTGGGCATGGACGCGTGCGATGAGCTCCAGCGGGCGAAACGGCTTGACCACGTAATCGTCTGCGCCGAGCGATAGCCCCTCGATCTTATCCTGCTGGGCGTCGCGCGCCGTCAGCATAATCACGGGGTAGGTATGGTTTGTGCGAATCGTGCGCAGCAGCTCAAAGCCATCGATATCGGGCAGCATGACATCGAGCAGCGCCAGATCGAACTCCTGCTCCAAGATTGCCTTGGCCGCATCGGCTCCGCTATAGACGACCTCAACGTTAAAGCCTTCTTTTGTAAGGTAGATGCCAACCAGGTCGGCGATGGCCTTCTCGTCGTCAACCACCAAAATGCGCTCGTTCATGCATGCTCCTCTCGCGCTCCATTATGCCCGAGGGCTCGCCCGCCACACACAACAAGCGCGACCGATTAAGCCGACCTTAAGCACATTGTGCCCGTTCGGGCACAAACGGGGGCCACGGCCAGCAAAATGCGACTTAAGTAGATGCAACAGAGCGGCTATGGTATTTAATTACCATCTCTTTTTTCAAATCCCTTGAGACCCGCCATATTCATCTCTGATTGCAGGCGCTCAGACAAGGCTAGGGCAGAAATACCCAATGCGCGCGCATAATCAAATTGTTCGTAAAGCCTGAGGGAGCGCTCGCCTGTTTCTACCTTCGACACAAACGATTGCGGCACGCCAAGAGTGCGCGCGATATCGACCTGGGTCAAGCCAGATTCTTGTCTCATGCGAGCGAGGCAACGACCGCACACCTTGTTAGCGTCAACGTTCATGCCGTCAAAGCTATATCCCATATCTGGATATCCCAAATTAGGATATTCTTAGCTTAATGCATGGGAAGCTTTCACATTTTTCTTCTGCCGATTGGAATG
The DNA here is from genome assembly GCA_934621885.1 of uncultured Collinsella sp. The sequence goes on along the minus strand of CAKTUH010000001.1, from coordinate 3,529 downwards.
CAATGGAAGTACTCGACCAGATTCAATCCCTTAAAGACCTACAAGAGATGGGAGCAATTAGCCAGGAAGAATTTGACGAACAAAAGCGTAGAATCCTCGACCGTCATTTTGACGGGAGCAATTATCTGACGCCCATAGTCCAAGATGGGCGGGGCACCTTTTTTCCCAACCCTTCAGACAGTAACCCACCAGCGGATTCAAGATCCCAAAAAAGCAAGATTGTCGCCGGGTTACTTGCAATATGCCTTGGCGCCTTTGGCATCCACAAGTTTTATCTCGGCTACAAAAATGAGGGCATAGCAATGTTGCTCGGCACGCTGCTCGGATCACTGCTGATTATCGGTCCTTTGGTCATGAACTTGATTTCCTTCATCGAGGGAATCATCTACCTCACAAAAACCGATAGTGACTTTGAAGTCCAATACATCCTCGGCCACAAGGGATGGTTTTAATTATGATTGCCCAGGTAAAATACCTACTCAAGAACAATAAATTTGCATCTGCAGCCGCGGTCGCGGCCGTTTGCTATCTATTCTTCTCCTACTATTACATCTTTCTTTTTAATGACGGGACATTTGAAAACGGGTTCATTGGCGCCATCGATTTAAACAGCCTCCTCTCAGGCATGAGCGACATCGAGCATCTTTATGAAGTTGTGCTCTTACCAATAGCAGCCCTATTGATCTTCATCAAAATTGCCTGGCGCTTTGTCATGACGGCGCTACCCATTTTTCTCATCGGGATATACCTTTTCACGAAGCGTGCCGGAAAGCAATCGGTTCTTTACGCAGCGCTTATCTCCATTGCGTTATCCGACATCATTATCTTGCTGCAATCATCGCCATTCTATCTCCTGCCACTCGACCTTCTCACTATTGCCTCATATCTAATCGGCGCGAAATTTCTCGACAGAACTGAGCTAGCCCCGGCTTACTGTTTTAGCACGCTCGTTCTCATTGCGGGATTCTGTTGGGGCCTCAAGTTGACCCCCATTGTCCGCGGAACAGCTGATCCCACATACAACGTAAGCCTGTTACTCCAATATGTTTCCCTCTGGACGCTATTGTCTATGGCGTTATTTATCCAGCGGCCAATTGAATCTAAATGCGTCGAAAACGAAACCGAGCAGTCTGAATTATCTGCCGCAGGCACTTCACTTGCTTCAAATCAGCCGCATAACAATTCCATGCAGGTCCCAATTGAACAAACGATTGTCATGCTAAAAGAACTCAAAACACTTCTTGACGCAGGAGCAATTACTCCCGAAGAATACGAGAGCTACAAGCAACGTATTCTAAATCAATAGCAATATTTACAAGAAAGCCTGCTGGAGGCTCGATTCGTAAGGAGCAGTCCCAATGCTCGACAAGTTTAAAAAGCTGGATCTTCCAAAACAAGCTGCATGCGTAATGCTGTCCGCCACTCTTTGCGCATGCCTGATCGGCTATTTGGGCTCTGTTGGCCCAGCCATCTCATCGCACAGCGCGGACGCAAATCCTGCTGTTCCGGAAATATCATCTGTGATCTACAACGCAAACTCCTTTTCGGACAATAACTATGACTACGGCGACCACAACAGCTATTACGATTGCTATGAAATTAGCGACGAAGACGGCGACGACGTTGCATCCCTGTACTTCGATGACGATGGCTGCGATGTCAAGCTCTACGTAGATGCAGATGGATACAATTGCGACGAGACCCTCGAAGAGCTTTCCAGCGCAATCATTCTTGCCTGTGACCCCACAGTTGGCACCTATACGGCAGCAAAAAAGATATTTGATGATTCACTTTACTCAGGCTGCACCCACAATGGGGTCACCTATAGAGCCGACGATGACAGCAGCATTAACTACATCTTCGAGCTTAAGCTTGAAGACGACTCAGACGATTAGCTGAATAGCGTCTGACGCGCCATTCGCGCCACAGACGCCACCATTTCGTAAAGGATTCACGGCGTACTATTTCGCAGGATATACTTGAACAACTATGTATCCGTCGTCGAAAGCGAATAGCCGTGACTTCTTACCCCTCCCGTATAAACGTCCACCTTCATGCGCTCACCGCCGCGCTCGTTTGCGCCATCGCCCTTGTTGTAGGCGCGCCCGTGGCGGCCCGCGCACAAGTGCTCACGACCGACAACGTTTGTGGCAAAACTGCCGACGTCCGCGGCATCACGGCCGAAAACCTGCCCGACATCGATGCCACCAACGCGATCGTCATGGGCAAGGACGGCACCGTCTATTACGCCCGTAGCGCCGACGAGCAGGTTAAGATCGCGTCGATTACCAAGGTCATGACTGCAATCCTGACCGTCGAGAACTGCAAAATGGATGAAAAGGTCACGGTGAGCAACACTGCCGCCACCGTAGGTAACTCGACTGCCGGCCTGCTCGAAGGCGACGAGCTCACCGTGGAGCAGGCTCTGCGCGGCCTGATGATTCCCTCGGGCAACGATGCTGCCATCGTGCTTGCCGAATATGTGGGCAAAAAGATCGACCCCAAGTCCAAAGACGCCGAGGCGACCTTTGTGAAGGCCATGAACGAACGCGCCAAAGAGCTCGGCTGCACCGGCACGCTTTTTGAGAACCCACATGGCCTGGACTTTGACGAGTGGGCCGGCGACATGCACTCGACCGCACATGATGTGGCGCTGATGATGCAGGAGGCCATGAAGAACGACACGATTCGTGAAGTCGTGGCAAGCGAGGATTCTTGGATCGAGGTCACGGGCGCCGATGGCTCCGACCATTCGCACTCCATGGACACGCACAACGAGCTGCTCGGTCAGGACGGCAACATTGGCGGCAAAACCGGAACCACCGACGACGCCGGCTATTGCTTTACGGGCGCCTACAACCGCGACGGCGATGAGGTCTATACCGTAGTTTTAAACTCCAGCACCACCGACCAGCGCTTTGTCGATACTGCCGCGCTCGCCAACTGGTATTACGGCCACAAGGTGACGGTCGCGATTGCCAATACGCAGGAAAAGACCGCCAACGGCAACCCGCTCATGGCGCGCATTAGCCAGACCGACTGGACGGATAAGACGATCGACGCCACGCTCGCCGATCCCGCGGCGCAGGCAACGGTCTTTTCGCTTGCCGGAGAGGTGACCGAGAAGGTTACCTACGACGACCTTTCGGGCACGGTGCATGTGGGCGATAAGGTGGGCAGCGTCACGCTCAAGCAGGACGGCGCCAAGATTGCCGTCATGGATTTGGTTGCCGACGAGGAAGGCTCGGGGCCCAATCCCATCGAGTGGCTGCTCGTGAAGCTCGACCGCCTGGGTCGCCGCATCGACAACCGCCCACTCACGGCAGAAAGCGAGACCGTAGCCAAGGCACCCGAGGTATAGGGCCGGGGCAATATCACATCCAAACCAAATGAGGCGTCCAGCGGGGCGCCTCATTTTTAGGGTTCGAATCCCCAGCTAACGTAGCTGATATTAAAAAAGGGCCCCAAATGGGACCCTTCTTTCAATTCATACTGGCGGAGAGCTGGGGATTCGAACCCCAGATGCCCT